>JAFABV010000092.1 GCA_023425865.1 Bacteroidota bacterium
TTTAAAAACTCCGGGCCCCCACGACCGAAGTTGAAGCCTAACGGAGAAGATGCACTGACACTGTTGAGTTGACTAACCCTTTCTCTACGCCAAAGCTCGAGTTTTACAAATATTATTCGTAATATTGCACTTGCTGGTTGACTCTTTAAGGACGCTAACGACCGATTTAGGTTAAATAATTCTAAAGCGTGACATTAATCGGCTCTACATACCCTTTTTTACCCTTTCTCTCAATTTTCTTTTCGTATAGTAATAATATGTACTCACAAGAATCAATAGATATGACTTACAAAGAGAAAAGACAGAAAGGGCCCGAAATGAATGCCCAAATAACAAAGGCATAACGGTATGGGAAAGAACAGTCAGTCAAAGCGTAAGGCAACACTCGCACAGAGAGCCCTTACAGAAAGTTTCAAGTTTCAAGTGTGGTGGGGACGCGACCAAAGAGCCGCGGATATTCCGAATGACAGTCCGTTTCTGCTTGCGGAAATAGAAACCGTATGTGGGCTGGGGCTGGAAAAGGATATTCTATGTTTGCGCGACATTATCCAAAATGTGAAGAACGAATGTGGAATAGCGCCTATTGCGGACAGAGGTACGCTGATAGGCTCACCCATGGCATACTTATTAGGAATTAGCCAAGAGAATCCCATGGAGCATGAACGTGTTGATATGTGTTTGGCAGCCCCAAGCAATGTTGAACTCCCATTCCAAATAGAAGTGTTTTACGACAACGATACCAGAAACAAGGTTGTAGATTGGGTCAGGGAGCGTTATGAAGGTGTAACGACAAGACTTGGACAGCCATTATTAAAATTGGAAAAATCAGTAGTTCATTTCAAACGTGTGGTAAAATGATGAATAGCGGGAATCTGATCTACAAGTACCATTTCTCAAAAGTGACATGGCTGGAGGGAGTTGTTAAGCCTACTCTATGGAGAAAGAAGGAGTCCGTGAACTCTTTCTCATTCTGTGGGGAAGGAAACAAGTGTGAACTTCTTCAACATGTTTTCAATATTAACAACTTAGAAGGAAAGTATCTGGAGGCTGTATCTGGCGATGGGCATGAGGAGAAACAAATAACCGTACTTCATTCTTCATCCCTTGCTGCCTTGCTGTTCTTCCACGGTATTTCTCACGACAATCCCATGAGTATGGTGCTGGATGGAGATAAGTACACTTTTACCGACGTTCACTTTGAATGTAAAACCGTTGTCTGCGGTTCCCACAAATCTAATATGGATGTAGTTCTGGTAGGCCATTCCGAAAAATATGGTAAGACCGTATTGTTCCTGGAATGTAAGTTTAGTGAATATCTGAATACCGGAAAATACGCTGGCATAAGCAGAAATGTGTATAAAGACACGTATGAGAAATTGGGATTATTCGATGGCGCTATCACCAATATGGAAGCAAAGTGCATGGATGACGAAGATACATTCGAGTTGGTACAGTGTGCTCCTTATCAATATTGTGCCGGTATTAAACAGCTGATTTCGCATTATATGGGAATTCGCAATTTGATGAATCGGGAGTACAAACCTGAAGATGAGAAGGATTTCAGCCTGGACTTCACACCCAATAAAGTGTTACTTGCAGAAGTGTTGTTTAGGTTCACCGATAAAATAGACAACAAGAATCGTCTCAAAGAATATAGGAAAGCCTATCAAGAACTTGCAGTTGCAATCAACAAGCTAAGTGAGAATGGGGTGTTTCACATGGTGTCAGAGTGTTTGACTTATGATTATTTGTTGAAAGACAGCGCATTACCTTCGCGCATAAAAGATTTTTATCAGCTATAACCGCTTAGGAATACAATCAAAGATGTTAGGAACTTAATGGTTGGCGATTGCGAACTGTGGCAATGTCTTTTTTAATTTGGTGTATAAGCTGACTGTTTTCTTCCTCGCCGTGCAACGCTGCCAACCTTGTCTCTACACTCCAAGAACGTCATCATCACACGGCGAGGTTTACTCTTAAAACACCAATAGGGACAACTGCTTGCAGCTGTTGCCTCAAACCAAGGACCTGTATGCCTGCCATGCCTCTTTTGTGAGGCAGCTCACATGTTCGGTCTTCTGTTTTGCACTCATCTGCGTTGGTGTGTAGGTTTTGGAAAACTGATAGATGCCCCCGCGCCTCTCTTGCACTCGCCTTGAGGGCGTGTTGCTTTCAAAGCTGCCACACCACACCTTTTCCATCGCCAAGTTCTCGAAGGCGTGACGCAGCAGGCGCACTGCCGCCTCGGGTATGAGTCCCTGACCCCAATAGGGTAAGCCAATCCAATCCAATAGCCCAGCTCACACTCATTTGGTGGCAGCTGTAAACTACTTTGCGGGCCGGGTATCAGTCCGATGCTGCCTACAGGCTGCCCTGTAGTTTTCAACACGACGGCGTAGGTTCCGGAAGCTGACAGTATTTTTTTTGATGATTTCCCGACTGTTCTCTATGCTGGTATGCGCCGGCCATCTGGCCTTCGGTTCACCCTGGGGTCTTTGGTGTAGGTGTAGTGGTCCGCGGCATCGTCTTCGTGGCAAGGCTTTAATTTATGGAAAAAGTGATATTATTGGTGGAAAAAGTGAAACACCGATGCGCGGGAAACCTCTTAACTTTGCACCGTGAAATCAAAAGAATGAATGCGTGTGTCAGAAAGCAAGAACACACTAAAAAAAGAGGAATTATGAACATCAGATCCATTTTTACCGCTATTGTAGCCATATTGACAATGACTGGCTGCCACGGACAAAACAAACAGGAAGTAGAACCTCGAAATCATGACTCAATGCGGGGGGCTATCGTTATCTTCTTCTCACATGCGGGTGATAACTACGCTGTGGGGAATATCAAGGTGGGGAATACGAAAATTGTGGCCGACTACATCAGTGAGATGACAGGCGCGGCACAGTATGAAATAGTCACCCATAAATACGATGGCATGGCTTATGCCTCTCTTGTCGAAATGGTCAAGGAGGAAAAAGCAAAGGGAGAACAGCCACCTTACGAGGGTGAGGCGCCCGACCTCAGCCAGTATGACACGGTGTTCATTGGCGGACCGATATGGTGGGGCACCTATCCGCAGGTGATGTTCACACTCTTTCGCGATATCAATCTCGACGGCAAGACGGTGATACCGTTTACCACGCACGAAGGAAGCGGGCTCGCCTCTACTGTGAGTGATGTAAAGAAAGCTTTCCCCAAGGCCCATGTAGGGGAGGGCTTCTCTATCTACGGGCATGAGGCGCGTAGCGGGAAAGCGAAAGTGGAGACGTGGCTTAAAGGGCTTGGATATTAACCTATCAGCAGTAATAAACAATGACAAAACAAGTTTCAGTATTGGTTGGCGCAGGCAGCATAGGCCTTGCCATTATTCGCCGTGTGTCGGCAGGCGGACATATCGTGTTGGCCGACTATCGGCTGGAAATTGCTGAGAGCGCGGCAAAGTCTTTGGAAGATGCCGGTTTTGAGTGCTCGGCCATACAGTGTAACCTTGGTGACAAAGACGACATATTGCGACTTGTTGCCTTCGCCGCCGGCAAGGGTAGCGTCAACTATGTGGTGAACGCCGCGGGGGTATCACCCTCGCAGGCTTCTGTAGAGGAGATATTGCGTGTAGACCTCTATGGCACAAGCGTGCTGGTCGAAGAATTTGGCAAGGTGATTAGCGAGGGTGGCTCATGTGTGATCATCTCTTCGCAGAGTGGGCACCGTCTGCCCGCGCTGCCACAAGAGCAGAATGACCTTTTGGCCATGACCCCTACAGACAAGCTACTGTCGTTACCTTTCCTGAAAGAGATTGACGACACTTTGAAGGCTTACCAGTATTCCAAGCGTTGCAATGTGCTTCGCGTCATGTACGAAGCCGCGCGTTGGGGCAAGCGAGGGGCCACCATCAACAGCATCAGCCCGGGTATCATCATCACGCCTCTGGCCAACGATGAGCTGCATGGTCCGCGCAAGGATGGATACTTGCGTATGATCAAAGAAATGCCGGCACACCGTGCGGGGACGCCTGACGAGGTAGCTGATTTAGCCGAGTTTCTGCTATCGAGACGGGGGCGTTTCATCAGCGGAACCGACATCCTCATTGACGGCGGCTGCACAGCGTCTTATTGGTACGGCGACCTGCAATATCTGAAGGCCACACATTAAGTAAGGAAAACGACAAAAAACATTCAAGTAACATATCATTATGGAGACAATCAAGTTAAGCAACGGCGTTGAGATGCCGCTTTTAGGATACGGAGTATTTCAGGTGAATCCTGAGGAGTGTGAACGTTGTGTGAGCGATGCGCTCAAGGTGGGCTATCGGCTGATAGACACAGCGCAGGCCTATGCCAATGAGGAAGGCGTGGGCAAGGCATGGCGTAAGAGCGGACTCAGGCGTGAGGACCTGTTCCTCGTCACGAAGGTATGGATCTCGAATGCCGGTGAGGAGAAAGCCATGGCCAGCATCGAGGAGAGTCTGCGCAAGCTCGACACCAATTACGTAGACCTCCTGCTCATCCATCAGGCCTACGGCGATGTCTTCGGCACATGGCGTGCCATGGAGAAAGCCTACAGAGCTGGTAAGGTGCGTGCCATTGGCGTGAGCAACTTCCAGGCGGGTCGCTTCTTCGACTTTGCACACTATGTAGACGTGAAGCCCATGGTCAACCAGCTGCAGTGTAACGTGCTGGCGCAGCAAAACGACATCCAACCCATCCATGCCGAGACCGGCACCAAGACCATGGCCTGGGGACCGCTGGGCGGACAGGGAGCCGACGGTGTGGTCAAGAGTGAGGTGCTGGCCGCTATCGGCAAGCGATACGGCAAGACGGCAGCCCAGGTGGCCCTGCGATGGCTCACCCAGCGGGGCATTGTGGCCATCCCGAAGAGCACGCACGTGGAGCGCATGGAGCAGAACTTCAACATCTTCGACTTCACCCTGGGCGACGACGACATGGCACAGATTGCCACACTCAACCAGGCCGACAGCGGGTTCATCAACTTTGGCGACCCCAACTTCGTGAAGTATCTCATCGAGAACTACGGGTAAGGTAGCACAGATTATCGGAAAATTTCTTTGCCGCGGCCTGCCGGGTTGAAAGTCTTGGCAGGCCAGCAGCATAACACCAGACGATATGACAATGAAAAAGATAATGATAATGCTGGCGTTCGTGGGGATGTTGACCACAGCCTCAGCACAGAAAGTTAGCTCGACGAGCGTGCCCAGTATCACCCTCAGCAACGGAGTGAAGATGCCACAGTTCGGTCTTGGCACCTTCCGCATTCCCGACAATGCCACCTGCAAGGATGCCGTGCTCACAGCCCTTCGCTTGGGTTATCGACATATCGACACGGCGCATGCCTACATGGACGAGCCCGGTGTGGGAGAGGCCGTCAACCAATTTATCAAAGAGAGTGGCGTGCCTCGCGAAGAAATCTGGATTACCTCAAAGCTTTGGCCCTCGGAATATGCCAATCCCAAGGCCATCGACAACATGCTCAAGCGACTGCATCTTGATTATGTCGATCTCGTGTACCCCCATCAGCCTGTGGGCGACGTGAAGGCGGCGTGGAGAAATCTTGAGGCTGCGGTGAAGGCTGGCAAAGTGAGGTGCCTCGGACTGTCAAACTTTGAGGTGAAGGGTGCCGAGGACATCTATCGGTGGTGCGTCGACTCCACGGAGATCAAGCCCGTTGTGCTGCAAATGGAGTGTCACCCCTATGCGCAGCGTCTGAAGGAGAAAGAGCAAATTCGAAAAGACGGTATGGTGGTAGAGTGCTGGTATCCATTGGGTGGGGCGGCCAGCAACGGGGCACTCTTCAAAGACCCCGTGATTATGGCCATTGCCAAAGCCCACAAGGTAACGCCGGCACAGGTCATCATTCGCTGGCACATTCAAGAGGGTCACTCCGTGATTCCCGGAGCCATCGACCATGGATATATCAAGGAGAACATCGAGGCCATGAACTTCAGTCTGACCAAGAAGGAAATGAGCCAGATGCGTGCCCTCAACAAAGAACAGCGCTTCTATGACTTCAATATCGAGACCACACGGCAGTTTGCCAAGATGCAGCTACCCGATGAGAGCGAAGAGAGCAACGACGCATGGCAGAAGAAGATGAATGATGAGCTCGAAAAGAAAAACAATGATGCCACCCCCAGTGAGCAGACCTTCAAAGATTTGTCTAAGAACATCTGGACGCTTATGGCCGATAAGAATGTGGATGCGCTGAAAGATATTTTCCACCCATCATGTATGTTCGTACACATGGGTGGATTCTGGGGAACGCCACAGGAACTGCAAACCATTGGCAATGGCATGATCCATTATAAACATGCCACCGTACACGACATTCAGGTCAAAGAGGTCAATGCCGACAACTGGGCTGTCTACAGCACCATCACCCTTGATGCCGTGGTGGGAGGTAATCCTACCAGCCATCCGTTTTACACCACGCAGATGTTCACTCGTGAAAACGGTAAGTGGCTTCTCTCCACTTTCGTCTTCACGACAAGGATTGCCGGGCCAGGTGCACAGCATTGATTCAGAAGCCACCCGCAGCATCTTGGTCTTCCTGTCGAACAGTGGAATGATGCAGTCACATCGTGTCTTATAACACGTTTTCCACTCCTGTAAAATTGATTCGCCTCCCCTCACATCATTCCCTCGTGGGTACCTATTCCCTGAGTTTTGCGCAGAATGCGCGTCTGCGCAAAACTCCGTTTCCCACCCTGCCGTCTATACCTTGTGGACATTGAGCCTGAAGCCTCATGGTAAGCAGGCGTAAACATGGCATTTAGCACCCATAGACGGTATATTTACGGGGCATAAACCTGGTGTTTGTGCTCCATATTTTCGTGCGTTCACTTTATAGTATCATCCGCAATCATATAAAGGGTAATGCGGGCATTACAGCTATTTGTACGCGAGTTCGTGATAAGATTAGTATGCTAACAGCTTAAATTGCCTTGTCTTTTCCACATGTACAGGCAGTGTCTCGGGCTTGTTGTCAAAGAAGCTGTAGCAGTGAGAGCCGTGCATAGGTTCATGATGAAATGATGTATGGAGTGGTGGCGAATGCAGGGGCAGTCAACTCAACCGTGTCGTTGCGCACCAAGTGTAGCTTGAAACCGTGGCACCAGCCCCATGTATCAGTATCCAGATGCTATCCGTGGCGTCTTGCCCAAGCCACCTTCTTTGCTACAGTTACCACCCTGCACCTCGCCTCATCTCCATGCCTACGCCCAGCCGTTGGCACCAAACAGCCCGATAGTTCTATATAAAACCATTCGATAATTCTATATAAAACCATTCGATAGTTCTATATAAAACCATTCGATGATTCTATATGAAACCATAATATCATTCTATATTGAAGCATCCTGCGACTTGGCGCGTTTCATTTAGCCAGAACGCACGCTTCAAGGGGCGAGCACATCGTGAAAGTAAACATTCAAGATAGATGTGCAATCCAGAAAATAGATTTGGAGCCTCGGCAAGTTGGGGAAGAGCAACCTGCTGATACACTTCTATCAATTTGACGAGTTGGTGCAAAAGCACTTGTCACATCGCTTCGAGCATTCAGACCGGAGGGAAGTACTGCAATATATAGAAGGCGAATTAAGTCATCTGATAAGATGCTATACCCCGGCTCTTCAAATAGAAAGTAAAATCGCGCGAAGGATCATAGAGGAGAATCCAGCCATAGCACGTCTTATGAAAGAGCTAAAACTGACAGAATCTTGAAAGAAGTAAAACTGAGAGATAGTAGGAACGCCAGCTACACCCATAAAAGAAGTATCCTTGTGAAGGAAAATATTGGAACAGAAAATTCGGGTTGGGGCAGAACGGCGATTAAACTTTCTGTTCCTGATCGAGTCAAATATGCGTTTTGTCTTGGTAGAGACTGTTGCCCATAGGCCATGAGTACTCCGCAGAAAGGGACAAAAGATAATAACGCAAACTGAATATTAGAACAATGAGAAAGACATTCCTCTTCATCCACCGATGGCTGGGCATAGTGTTCGGCTTCTTCATTTTTGTAGTATGCCTGACAGGAGCCGTGCTCACCTTTCAGTCCGAAATCGTGCGCTGGCTCAATAGCGACCTCTACCATGTCAGTGTGCCTGCTGGGGCCAAACATTTGAGCGATAAGGAACTGGCCGCAAGAGTGCTCGCGCAACTCGACAAGGGGCAGACAATTACCTTCATCCAAGTGAGCGACAAGCCCGGCGAGACAGCGCAGGCCAACATTGCGGGTATGGGGCGGAGAAACCTGTTTGTCAATCCCTATACGGGCGAGGTGTTGGGTTATCCGCGCTACACCAAGTTTTTCGACACCGTAAAGTCGCTCCATCGCTGGCTACTCAACAAGCCCGACAACCCCCATCAGGGTTCGCTCTCCGTGGGGCGTGTCGTGGTGGGCTTGACGGCAATAGCCATGTCGCTCATCTTGCTGACGGGCATATATCTCTGGTGGCCTAAGTCGCTCAAGATGCTAAGGAGTCGTTTGACGGTCAGCACCTCTAAAGGGCTGCGCCGCTTTGTCTACGACAGTCATGTGTCATTGGGCATCTACGCCTGTGCGTTCCTGCTGCTCATGTCGTTGACCGGTCCCACATGGTCGTTCACGTGGTACAAGTCGGCAGCGCAAACGGTGCTTGCCAAGCAAGATGGTCAGCGTGAGGACGTCCAGAAGCATGGCGAGCAACGCCAAGGCATGGGTAAAGAGTCGCATTTGGCGAATGAAATGCGGCATGGACAACCTCAAGCCAATGTGTCGCAGCGCCCCGAAGATGTAGAGGTGAAACGCCTCTCGGCTGGTGAACGGCAAGGTGGTGACGGCTTCAGGATGCTCATTGCCTCACTCCACTTTGGTGGCTGGGCAGGGTGGCTCTCCAAGGTCATCTACCTGTTGGCCGCCCTCATTGGGGCCACGCTGCCACTGTCGGGCTTTTATATGTGGTGGAAGCGGACACATGCAAGCAAGGCGCATAGGTAAAATCAAGGTTCAGTAGAATCAGTGTGGGGCTACGCTCACGAGGGTCGCTCACGAGGGTGCGCGATTGCTTTCTGCCTTGGTGAGGCAAGGGGCGTGTCATCTCTAACGGGTGTTGGGCACCTCCCTCCAGAGGTGTAATCGTCCCCCCCGACATCCATCTGAGGGCTATCCAAGGAAACAGAGCGTACTTGGATAGCCCTCAGCCATTGAGCGTTGCTTCCCGAGGCAAAAAGCCGATACATCCTCTTGGCGCAATGATACGCCGAGGCCAAACATGACGCGTCTTCGCTCAGGCATTGAGCAGAGACACTCTGGTGGGTTAGAATGGTTGGGGGGTTACAGGTGAAAAGCATACCCTGAAGACATGCAGGTGGTCTTCGAAGGAATACAGTATAGACCAATGGTGGTAATCGCAGATAGACTTGGCGATGGCCAGTCCCAGTCCGTTGCCTTTCTGCCGGTCTATGGAATGGTAGAACCGCTCGAAGAGATGTTCGTGGTCCAGGGGCTTCCCCTCGGCGGTATTGGCAATGCTCAATTGGTCACGGTCAACGGTGATGAGTATCTTTCCGCCCGGTTTGTTATGCCTGACGGCATTTACGATGAGATTGTTGATGAGGCATTCTGCCAATACCTCATTACATTGCACTTCAGCCTGCCGGTCGTTGATCTGTGTAGTGATGTGTATGCCCTCAGTGAGTAATTCCAGAGAAGGCAGCAAGCGCTCTATCTTCTTGGCGAGGACTATGTGGTTGACAATCTGATACTGTGCATTCTCGATCCGGGCCAGGAGCAACAGGTTTCTGTTGAGCATAGACATCCTCTTGACTTCGTGATAGATGTCTTGCATCAACTGGGCCTGCTCTTCGGTAACGTCTCGTGTTTGTAACATGAGATCCAGTTTCCCCATGACGATGGCGAGGGGTGTCTGCAGTTCGTGCGAGGCGTTTTCTGTGAATTGTTTCTGCACCTGATAGCTCTTTACGCTATGGGTGAGAATATGGCTCAGCGTGTGGTTAAGCTGTGCGAACTCTTCAATATTGGTTTCGGTAAAGGTGGGAATCTTACCGTCTTCCACTCTGAATGCCCTCAGCTTACTGAGCGTGTCGTTGAACGGACGCCACAGTTTCATGGGTATAAATCTCATCATCAGTAGCAACGAGAGGATGAAGAGCCCCACGATAGCCAGTAATTGGATGGCGAGTCCGATGACGGTGTCTCTCTCAATGTCGAGTTGAGATTGGGGTATATGCGCCATGCGGGCAACTTCGATAAGGTCTTCTGCATAATAACGGGTAATGATATGATAGAACAGTGGTGCTGCTGCCACCAAGCTTGCAACCAGGAAGAGTGAGAAGTGGGACAGCAGTTGGTTGATGAGTTTCTTTTTTTTCATGACTCAGTCCATTTATATCCGGTCCCATAGATGGTCTTGATGCAGTCGTCACATCCGCTTTTGGCCAGTTTGGCCTTGAGGTTCTTGATATGACTGTAGATAAAGTCGAAACTGTCGAGCAAGTCGGCCATCTCACCACTGAGATGCTCGGCGATGGCAGTCTTGGAGATTGCCCTGTCCTTGTTACTGATAAAGAAGAGGAGCAACTCAAACTCTGTCTTTGTCAGTTCTACCGGTTTTCCATCAACGGTCACCTCTCTTTCCAGTAGGTGAATGGTCACTTTGCCCGACGAAACCTGATTGCTGCTTGCAAACTTATTCCTTCGCAGCAGGGCATAGACCCTCATGGAGAGCTCGGGCAGGGGGAAGGGTTTGGGCAGATAGTCGTCGGCTCCTATTTCCAGTCCTTCGAGCTTGCTCTCCAGCGAGTCTTTGGCTGAGATGATGATGACTCCCACGGGATTGTTGCTTTTCCTGATTTCCCTGAGGATGTCAAGGCCATCTCCTCCTGGCAGCATCAGGTCAAGGAGTACACACTCGTATTCGTACAAAGACACTTTAAGTCGCGCCTCCTCGTAGGTGAAGGCTTGCTCGCAAAGATAATTCTGGCTCTCCAGATAGTCACGAATGCTGTCGGAGAGTCTTTTCTCGTCCTCGATGATGAGTATTTTCATGTGTGTGGCAGGTAATTTCTGTTCACAAAGATACTTGTTTTTTATGGATTACTATTCCCTTTAATCAGCAAAATAAGCGACGGCAATACAATCAGCAGCAATGGCAGTCCGGCACAGAATCCGCCAATGACGGCAATGGCCAGTGGCTGTTGCATCTGCGCGCCTAAGCCAATGCCCAAGGCCAGAGGCATGAGTGCCAGTATAGCGCTGATGGCAGTCATCAGTTTGGGTCTGATGCGCAGGGCGATGGCATAGTCTACCGCCTGGTGAATATTGCCTCCTGCCTCCCTATTCTGCCGATATTGATGAATGGTGAAGATGGCATTCTCGGCGATGATGCCCACCACCATGATGATGCCGGTATAGCTGCTCACGTTCAGCGGTGTGCCGGTAATCCACAGGGCTACCATACTGCCACAGACCCCAAATATCGATATTCCGAGTATCGACAAGGAAAGCAGCCACTCTTTGACGAGAAACATCAATACCGCGAAGACCAATAAGATGGCAAGTCCGAGAATCGTGGCCAGCTCTTGGAATGACTGTTGCTGTTCGGCGTACGCTCCTCCATATTGCAGTGTGTATCCAGTGGGGAGATGCAGTTGTTGCTTGAAGGTGTTTTGGAGTTCGTTCACGGTAGACCCCAGGTCACGTCCTTCCAGGCGGGCGGTAAGGGTGATGTCGCTCTTGAGGTTTTCCCGTTTTTGCACAATCTCTCCCGGTAGGGTCTTCCAGGTAGCGAAGTACCCTACGGGGCGGGTGGTTCCATCGGGGAGAAATATGGGTTGTTTTACGATGAGGTCGGGCGAATTGAGCGCGTACGGCGTGCGTCTCAACAAGATACGGCGCATCTGTTCGCCATCTTGAACCGACCCAATTTGCAGTCCTCCCGTCATGGCGGCCTGCGAAGGGTCGGGCTCGATGAGGTTGGCATTCTGGCTTAGTGGTAATCCCCCGATGTAGAGTGACAGTTGTTCACTGAAATCATTTTGGGTTAGGCCATACTGGGTTAGCGTCTGGGCGTTTGGCGTAAATACCAGTGAGGATCCGGCCGGCACAAGCCCGTTGTCGATGTCGACCACTCCCGGGGTTTTCTGCATCAGCGTTTCAGCCTTTGCCGCCAGTTGTTGCAGTTGCTGGTAATCGTCTCCAAATATTTTGATTTCGATGGGTTGTGAGGTGCTCATCAGGTCCCCCAGCAAGTCAGTGATGCGCTGTCCGAAATCGATGGTCATCAGTGGCACTTGCGCCGAAATCGATTTTCTGAGATCGCTGATGACCTGTGGCGTTGTCTCTTTGTGGTTAGGCTTGAGTTGGATGAGGTAATCTCCGAAGTTAGACGGCTTGACGCTAAACGACATGCCCAATGCCGTTCGCCGGGAATAGGTCTGTACCTCGGGATGACTCATGATGATTTTCTCCATCTGCCTGCACAGGCGGTCTGTTTCCTCGATGTCGGTACCGGCCGGAGAATGGTAATCCAACACGATAGACCCTTCGTCCAAATCGGGCAAGAAGCCTGTTTGCAGCCGTGAGAAAGCCGTATATCCCAATAGCGCCAGGAGACTCAATATACCCACAGCAATGACCGGATGCCTGTAGAGGCGTGTAATCCAGCCAATCTTGCTCAGGGCGTTTTTCTCCAGTTGTTCTTTATCCCATCCGGGCTTCATAGGCTTGAACACGGTCTTTTGGGTCAGCGCCAGGTAAGTTGTGGGCAGGAAAATCCAGGACACAAGAAAGGACGCGATGAGGGTCAGCTCCATGGTCATGGCGAGATCTTGGAAAAACTTACCGGCAAGGCCACTCATCAGGCGGAATGGAAAGTAGATGACGATGGTGGAAAGCGAGGACGCGATCATGGCCGGCAACAGCGTGTGTATGGCGTGACCTACCACTTGCATGCGCGAAAGGGTGGGGTTCTCCTCCTGTTCACGGTAAATCTGCTCGATGATCACGACGGCATCGTCTAATACCAAACCTACCGATGCCGCTATGGCGCCCAATGACATTACGTTGATCGTAATGCCGAAGACCTGCATGAGGAGCAGGCTGAAGCCAAAGGTGACCGGAATGGACAGGATGACGGCGAGGCTGGTTCGCCACGATCGTAGGGCAATGATCATGATGAGGATGGCCAGGAATAGTCCTTCCAAGATGGTGTGCGCCACACTCGAAATGCTATTGCCCACAAATGCGCTCTGGTCGTAGTATGGCTTAAGCTCGTAGCCCGGGGGGAGAACCTTCTCCACCTCTTTCTGCTTCTCTGTGACATTTTTGGCGAAGGCTAACAGATTGACGCCGGGCTGTTTCACTAAGTCGATCAATACGGCATCGTCTCCGTCAGCATTGATTTTGAGAAACTCTTGTTGTTCATGTATCTCTATCTTGGCAATGTCAGCCAACCGCACCGTACGGTTGGCGTTGTTTCTGATGATGGTGCCCTCCAACTGCTGCAGAGTTTGCAGTCGGGTGTCGGTAAGGGTGAGGTATAACTGGTGGAAGTCTTCTACCTGTCCGTTGCTTTCAATGAAGTTGGTGCCTTGGAAAGCGGTTTTGATGTCCGCGGGACTGATCTTCAGGGCAGCCATCTTGGACAGGTCGGGTATGACGACAAACTCCTTGGCCTTTCCACCATGAACGACAACGTTACTGATTCCGTCTACTTGTGAGAACAGCGGGCGAATCATTAGGTTGGCAACGTCACGCATCTCTATCTTGCTGTGGTTTTTGCTTTTTAGGGTAAACCCATAGACGGGAAACAGTGATTGGTTCATCACCTCGGTGGAAATGACGGTGCCTGCCGGCAGGAAGTTCTTGATTTCGTTGACCCTGCTTTCCAGTTGTGCTCTGCTGGCGTATATGTCTAATCCCCATTTGAGATAGACGTCAATGGTACAGCTACCTCTGCTGGTGCTGCTTTTTACAGTGGTGACACCCGGTACTTTCTTTACCGCGCTCTCCAAGGGTTTGGTGACGGTAATCATCATTTTGTCGACGGGCTGCTGGCCAGCGTCGGCTATCAGTGTGATACGCGGGAACTCTACTTCGGGGAACAGTGCCTTCGACGTGGTGAGGTAGCTATAGATACCCGCCACGATGAGCAGGATGCCGGTCAGGATGATCGGCTTCATGTAGAGTTGATGTTTGGATGGTTTCATGCGACTTGACATAAGCGTGTTATTTCATCGAATGCTTACGAGGGCATCTTCAGTAAGCCCGTAGGCTCCTGATGCCACAAATCTGTCTTTTGGCGAAAAGACAGGGGTGAGTATCTCCATTTGCCGCTTGTTGCGGTTTCCCAGGGTTACGGCTATCTTCTCCACGGTGCTGTCTGTCTTGAGACGCATTACCCAGAAGGTTGTTCGGTTGTTGTCGCTTTGCACGGCATCGGCTGGAAGCAACTGTTGGGCAGCACGCGAACCCTGGGTTGTCACCACGGCTTTGGCTATAAGCCCCGCGGGCAGGAAGCCCGTCTTGGCGCGGGCCACATAGTTGATGGTCTGGTCGGTAGATTCCATCTCCGGGAGAGGAGCGCCCAATGTCGTGTCGAGTCGTCGCCCGCCGGGCAGAATCAGGGTACAGTGCGTGCCCTGATGTATATTACTCGCCTCTTCCGCGGGCACTTTCACCTTGAATACCAAACTCGTCTGGTCGGTGATGGTGCAGACCACTGACCCCTCGGTGACAAAACTGCCCGGTTGTGGGCCAAGCGAAGAGATGACACCTGGCCTGCGTGCCGTGACGATGGTGGGAGCCACGGCCATGTTGAGTGCCTGCTGTTCGGCACTCTTCATAGAGAATAGCACAGTTCCTCTACCCACCGTCTGTCCGGCCTGAAGATCCATCTTTAGGATATATCCTGAGATTGGGGCAGTGACTTGCAGCGTGTTGAGGTAGTCGGTGATGGCTTGAAATTCGTGCTGCTCATTGATGTTGCCGTATTCTACCCGGGCAACGGTGATGGCCGTCTTGGGCGGCGCGGAAGGGCCACTGTCTTGGTTTTTGTTTTGGCAGCTGACGATGGCGAGTGTAAGGGTGAGGGTAGTCAAAATTGTTTTCATCTTACCAATTCCAATAGTTATATGTGTTGATGAGTAATTCTTTGTTGATCTTGAGTGTGTTGAGGTTGTGGCTCTCTGCCGTGAAGGTCTTGAAGGCGTTCACATAATCCACCACCGAGCGCTGTCCTGCCATGATCTCCTTTTGGTAGTCAGACAAGAGTTGCCTGTATTGGGCAATGAGCTGTACAGAGTTGTCAATCTGTTTGTCCTGGCTCTTTCTCAATTCTTCGAGCTGAGCCAGTCTGAGTTTCCGTTCGGTTTCATCGCGTTCTCTGAGCAGTGTGGTTCTTTCCTGGCTGATTTGCATTTCCCGTTGTTGGTGTTTCAGTTGTTTCCCATCGGCCAAGGTCCAGTGTAGGTGCAGTCCGGCACTAACGCCCCATCGCTTATAAAAATCTTTATACGGCCCCGTCTGACTGCCTGCGTTGGCATAAAACGAGAGTTGTGGCCGGTACAATCCTCGCTGATGCATGTAGTCGGCTTCATTTTTGAGACTGTCAAGCCGATAGGTCTCCAGAAACGCCGATGTGTGTGCAGGGGGCAGAGAAGGCTCCAGATGAACGGGCGCAATGGCTGTGGTATCTGCGGTTCCGCAGAGCGTGTTGAGTTCCCCACGATGGGTGAGGTAAGATTGCAGTGCCGCTTGTTGAACCTGCTGGTTGCTTTGTCGTTCTATCTCTATGAGTCGAATATCGGCCGGACTGGTCAAGCCGTGGGTGGCCAGCGTTCTGACCATGGCGATCTGTCGTGCCAGAATGCTGTCAATCTCTTGGCACGACCGCTGGTTTTCCATATCCAGTTGGCACAGCAGAAACTGTTCGGTTACCTGTCGTCCCAGGTCATGACCGGTAAGGCGTATCTGTTGCTCGCTGATGTCCTTGTCTATTTGCAGCCGTCTGCTCTCATCTTTGTACAGACTTGCGCCGGTAAGAGGCTGTACGAAATCTACACCGGTGAGCAGGTGGCTGCTGCTTTGTCCCAGGTCGTACCCTGTGTAGCGCTCCGCGCTCTGGGCATCTGCCAGAAAGGTGGTCTTTCCGTTGTCACGGCTGATGATAGGCACGAAGAGCAGGTCGGCGTTGAGTTCGAGGCGCGAATGGGTATAGAACGCTTTGAGTCGGAGTCGTTCTTCATCGTTCAGCTGTTGCTGGTTCTTGTTGTTGATGATCAGCGGGCTGAACTTCAGGGCATGGACAATATAGTCATCCAGCGAACGTTGTTGCGCCCTTGTTGTGAGAAGTCCTGTGTAGAACAGGAACAGTGAAAGCATGATTTTTCTCATATTATATTATATCTGATTATAATCGAACGGCTACTTTAGCTCCCAGGGTCATCACGTGCATGTATTCCTTGGAGAGGTCGCTGGGCGCAGACTGCAGCTGATAGTCGATGAATGCACTGCCCACGCAGCGCGACTGAATCTGGTAGTCTACCGAAACGCCTGTTCCCACCGTCAATCCATGACTCTTCTCTACCTGCAAGCCGCCTATGACAGTGTGCGGATAGAACACCTCGCCGGCAACCAGTTTGGTGCCAAGCCGCCAGCGATAGGAGAGTGGCAGTGAGATGTAAGGCCCAGTACTGACCGAATAGAACTTGAAGGTATTTTCTGGGGCCTCAGTATTGTTGATGATGTATTGGAGATTAGAGCACGAGGCTTTTCCTCCCCATCCCATATGTCGGCTGAAGAAGTAGGCACCCTCCAGCCCGGCGGTCGTTCCTGTAGAAGTGGCGAAGGTCGTGTTGTCGTCGATGTCATACTTGCTCAGCGGGATATTGAAGCCCATATACAATCCCAGAAATGAAGGTCGTTCCCAATGGTATGCCGGAGCGTCGGTCCGCTCTATCGTGGTGTCTATGCCTTTGCCCTTGCAGAGTACATCGGCCAGCCAGTACCCCATCTCGGTGGAGAGAATGCCTATTCCTGCTCCCACCAAGACATCGCTCAGCCAGTGTTTGTTATTGGCCATTCTCATGAGCCCGGTGGCCGTGGCTGTGCTGTAGGCTCCTATGCCGACCCATGGACTGAGGTGTCCGTATTCCTTGTTCAGCATGGTGGCGGTCATAAAGGCTGTTGCCGTATGGCCAGAGGGGAAACTGTGCCGGTTAGAGCCGTCGGGGCGCGTCACGTGGGTAGCGCTTTTCAATGTTTGCACGGCGGAGGTCATCAACAAGGTAGAGAAAGCGTCGCTGACCAGCATCCGCTTCCATGAACTTCTGCTCTCCACGCCAAGACTCTTCATTCCCAGCATTACAATGGCCGGCGCCAGCTGGGTATAATTGTCTATGTCGCGATGGAATGATGGCATGAAGTCATTGCGCAGTGCCCTGAACTTATTGTCCTGATGCTTCTCGATGAGTCCACCAATGATGAGCGGCACCCCGAGATAAGTGGCTTTGAAAAGTCGGGTATCAGCGAATCTTTCTATGGCCGAACGCATGTAGAGCGAATCCTTGTATTCTATAGCCAGACTGTCTGGTTGGCCAATGGTAGCTTTCTGTGCCAGTCCCCATGTCGGGCATGCCATGAGCATGATACAGAGCCTTAGCGTAGTCTTGTTCATATACTTGGAATGGGAGAATAGACAATCAATGCTACGATGGCGTGTTGGCGCAGACCTGACGGCACAGACTCAGGCTGCAGCCGTCGACGTTGAACCCCAGGCGCCATTTGTTTGCGGGAGAATGGGGCGAGCTTGCAAAAAAGTCCATTCCAATGAGTAGGAACCACCAAGAGGCCCAACCGCAGTGTCGGAACAGCCTGTTACCTTGTTGTATCGCTTCTTTCAATATCATGACCTGTGCTGGTTATAATGTCGATGCAAAGGTATCAAGCGATTTTGTATGAATTCTGGAGATTGGTATGCGCAAAGGTTAAGGAAATGTCAACGGAGTATAAAAATATTGGAGACAATCTGGATTTGCGTGTATCGCGTGTAAAAATGTATCTCGATTTGGAAAAATGACACTACTTTTGTAGTCTTAAATCGATGAAGATGTGGAAATATTATGCTTTTCTTTCGGCACTCTTTGCCGCCGCCACAGCTATCTTCGCTAAGCTGGGCGTTCAGACGGTCAACTCGAATTTGGCCACTGCCATCCGAACTACCATCATTCTGGTGCTCACATGGTCTATTGTATTATTGGGAAACCATGCTACGGAGCTGAGAGAGGTGAGTCGCGCCACCTGGCTGTTCCTGTTGCTCTCAGGAGTTTCCACTGGGCTGTCTTGGTTGTTCTATTTTAAGGCCTTGCAGGTGGGTGATGTCTCCAGGGTGGCTTCTGTCGATAAGCTCAGCATAGTGCTCACCCTTGTGTTGGCTTTTGTCTTTCTTCACGAACAGATGAGTATAAAGGTACTGATCGGTGCCGTGCTGATAGCCGCGGGCAGTATCCTCATGGTGGTGTGAAGAAAACTATGGGCGATGCTCCCGCTCACCCCGCTTCGGTCATTCGCCGACAGTTTTTTTTCTTCATTTATGGGGTGCTTCATGAATCTGGGCGGGCGCCAGATTGTTGGTACAGGTTCATAGTGATAGAGAAAGCCTACGATATGCCCGGCAGGTTTTGCTCAATCTTCTTCTGGATGAGTTTGGTCAGCGCTATACCCCGGCGGGTATGCTTAAAGAAGTCGTCGCGCACCTCGGTCATCTGGTTGAACAATTCCGCGGCGGCTGTCTGTATCATGTTAGGTTTGCGTGCGCGCTTGTCGCCGAATGGGTTGACCACGATGTTGATGCCCTTCTCGATGATACGAATGTCGATGTCGGCGCCCGTCATCACAGGGTCTCCGTCGTAATGGATCACGCCCGGCCCTGAGCGGTGAATGTGCAGGCTCTGGGTTTTGAAGCACTTGATCTTTGAACTTTTGTCCAAGGTCTTGCTAAACATATCGATGGCTATCTCTGGCGCTTCGATGACATCAAAGGGTTCCATGATGATGACATCCATCAGTCCGTCGCTCATCGACGCCTGGGGAGCAATGTAGGCGTTGTTGCCATACTGCGAGGCATTGGCACACGAAATGAGGAAAGCTTTGTAGTGCGACGTCTCGCTATCGGTCTGAATCTCGTAAGTCTCAGGTTGATAGCGCACCCCCTCTTCAAGAATCTTCTGCAGATAGGTGATGGCGCCCCGCTTTCCAGCCTCTGCAAACTTCATGCTGACAAAGGCGTCGAAGCCCATGCCGCAGGTGCAGAAAAACGGAAAGTCGTTGATGATACCATAGTCGAGGGTTTGTATGTCGGCCTCGTTGAGCACCTCGATGCATTTCCTGATATTCATGGGTAGCAGCAGATGCCGAGCAAGGCCATTGCCAGAGCCGCAAGGAATGATGCCGAGGGCAGTGTTGGTATGAACCAGTGCGCGCGCCACCTCGTTCACCGTGCCGTCTCCGCCCACTGCCACCACGATGTCTGCTCCGTTTGCCACTGCCTGCTGGGCCAGTTCTGTAGCGTGCCCGGCATGCGTCGTCTCCTTGATCTCAAAGTCAAATCGACTGTGATCAAGGTATTTATCAATGGCGGTGGGGAGAGTCCTCTTGCGTGATGTACCAGATATAGGGTTGATGATGAAGAGGATGCTTCTTTTCATAGCAACATACATTTGTCGTACAAAATTAATGGTTTTTTTATGGATTAACTATTTTACCTGCATAATTTTTCTGCTTTTGACGATTTCTAACAATTTTGTATGCGGTCTGAGTTCTTTTTAGTAACTTTGCAGCCTAAATAAAAATTATCGTAGTTTTCTACACCTATTTTAAAATGGGACAGTTACAAGAAAGATACAAAAGCTATCGGTTGCCTCAGGAATATATGGAGGCAGGTGTTTACCCCTATTTCAGAGAAATAACCAGTAAGCAAGGACCTGAGGTGACGATGGGTGGCCACCCCGTTCTTATGTTTGGCAGTAACGCCTATACTGGACTGACGGGTGACGACCGTGTTATCAATGCCGCTAAGGAGGCTCTGGTCAAATATGGCTCAGGGTGTGCCGGCAGCCGATTCCTCAATGGTACGCTTGACATCCACGTACAGTTGGAGAAAGAACTGGCGGCCTTTGAAGAAAAGGATGACTGCTTATGTTTCTCTACGGGCTTCTCCGTAAACTCTGGTGTGATTCCTGCTGTTGTAGGTCGTGGTGACTATATCATCTGTGACGATCGTGACCATGCTTCTATCGTTGATGGCCGCCGTCTGAGTTTTGCGACGCAGTTGCATTACAAGCACAATGACATGGCCGATTTGGAGCGTGTGCTTCAGAAACTGCCTCAGGAAGCCGTGAAGCTCATCGTTGTAGACGGTGTATTCTCTATGGAGGGCGATTTGGCCAATCTTCCTGAAATCATCAATCTCAAGCACAAGTACAATTGCTCGGTGATGGTTGACGAGGCCCATGGTTTGGGCGTGTTCGGCAAGGATGGCCGTGGTGTGTGCCACCATTTCGGACTTCAGGATGAGGTAGACCTTATCATGGGTACCTTCTCCAAGAGTTTGGCTTCTATCGGCGGCTTCATTGCTGGCGACGCCGACACCATTAATTTCCTGCGTCATACCTGCCGCACCTATATTTTCTCGGCGAGCGACACTCCCGCTGCCACGGCGGCAGCCATGGAGGCCCTCCACATTATTCAGCAAGAGCCTGAGCGCATTGAGCGTTTGTGGGAGGTGACGCGCTATGCCTTGAAGCGTTTCCGCGAGGAAGGCTTTGAGATTGGCGAGACCGAGAGCCCCATCATTCCGCTCTACGTGCGTGATGTCGAAAAGACGTTTAAGGTGACTAAGCTGGCATTCGACGCGGGTGTCTTCATCAACCCTGTAATCCCGCCCGCATGTGCCCCACAAGACACCCTCGTGCGTTTTGCGTTGATGGCTTCACACAGCATTGAGCAGGTGGAACGTGGTGTGCAGATCATGAAGAAGATCTTTGTGGAAGAGGGCATCATCAAGTAAGACTGTTATCAGTGACATGATATAAACATTCGCCTCCGCATGAAGTGGGGGTGAATGTTTTTTTTGTTGGTGCGGAAGGCTGCTATTGCCCGTCGTTTGCCGTTGCGTGGAGATATGTTCTATCTGTAGCGCATCGCGGTGCGGGTGCGGTGCCATCGGTTGGTCGACGGTCTGGAGCCCTCTTGTCCGCCGTGCAACCCATGCGTTGGGCAGCCGCATGCGGTCATGGATGATGGTTTGCCACAAAATGCAGAAAGTCCCGACATTGTTAGTGAGATGGGCGTGTATGTTATTGTTTGATACTTAAAAGGTCAACATTGTACCATTAAAAGACAATAAATACATAGAATTTCTGAAAAAAGTTTTATATTTTTGCATACGATACCCCGAGCGGGTGGTCATGATAACCCATAGACCGGTTACAAATGCGATAGATCTTAAACCATTACAACTCCCTAACGTTCAACATGAGAAAATTATTTGCAACACTGACGGCTGCCGCGCTGGCTTGCGGCGGTTTTGCGCAAAACGTCATGAAGCCAGCTATTCCTGCAGATCCAACGGTTGAGCAGAACATTCAAAAGATGCTCAGCAAGATGTCGCTCGACGAGAAAATAGGTCAGATGCTGGAGCTTAACATCGACATTTTTGGAGAAACCGACGCTAACGGTGTATGGCATATCAACGAGCAGAAACTCGACACCACGATCAGCAAGTATAAGATAGGGTCGGTGCTCAACGCGCCGGCCACGCGTGCCGGCACGGTGAAGCAGTGGCAGACCTGGATACCACTTATACAGAAACTGTCGATGAAGCACATAGGCATACCCTCTATTTATGGTTTGGACAATAATCACGGCGTGACCTATATTCAGGGTGGAACGATCTTCCCTCAGCCCATCAATCTGGCGGCATCGTTTAATACAGCGTTGGCCACAACCATGGCACAGGTGACCGCCTACGAAAGTCGCGCGGCTAACTGTCCGTGGGTGTACAATCCCACCATCGACCTTGGTCGCGACCCGCGTTGGCCACGCATCTGGGAGAGCTATGGCGAAGACGCCGTTGTCAACAGCAGAATGGTGGAGGCCGCTATACGTGGCTATCAGGGTGATGACCTCAACCATTTGGGTAAATACCATGTGGCAACGTCGGTGAAACACTATTTTGCCTACGGCGCCCCCTTCTCGGGTAAGGACCGTACGCCTGCCTACCTCTCCCCGCAGGTGCTGCGTGAGAAATATTTCGCGCCTTTCAAGGCTGCTATTCAGGCAGGTGCCCTGACCATCATGGTCAACTCTGCCAGCATCAACGGGGTGCCCATGCACGCCAGCTACCAGTATCTTACGCAATGGCTGAAAGAAGACCTTAACTGGGACGGCATGATTGTAACCGACTGGGCCGACATCAATAACCTCTATCAGCGCGAGCGCGTGGCCAAGGACAAGAAAGACGCCATTCGCATGGCCATCAACGCTGGCGTGGATATGAGCATGGATCCGTATAGTGTCGATTTTGCCGTCCTGCTCAAGCAACTCGTACAGGAGGGTAAGGTGAAGCAGAGCCGTATAGACGATGCCGTGAGCCGTATACTGCGCGTGAAGTATCGCTTGGGACTCTTTGACAATCCCAACACCGGCGGTAAGGGTTATGAGAAGTTTGGCTCTAAGGAGTTTGCCGAAAAGGCCCTGCGTGCCGCCGAGGAAGCCGAGGTGTTGCTGAAGAACGAGGGCAATATCCTGCCGCTTGCCAAGGGAAAGAAAATATTGCTTACCGGGCCCAACGCCAACCAGATGCGCTGTCTGAACGGTGGATGGACCTATAGCTGGCAGGGCTCCAAGGTGGAAGACCTGGCCGAACAGTACAACACGATATATGAGGCTCTGTGTAACAAGTATGGCAAGGAGAACGTGATACTCGAACAAGGTGTTACCTACAATGAGCAGGGCAACTATTGGGAAGAGAACACGCCGCAAATCTCCAAGGCCGTCGCCGCTGCTCAGCAGGCTGATGTTATCGTGGCTTGTATCGGCGAAAACTCTTATTGTGAGACGCCGGGCAACCTCACTGACCTCAATCTCTCGACAAATCAGAAAGACCTTGTCAAGGCGTTAGCCCAAACGGGCAAGCCTATTATAATGGTGCTCAACGAGGGGCGCCCACGCATCATCGCCGATATAGAGCCCTTGGCCAAGGCCGTGGTCAATATTCTGCTGCCGGGTAACTACGGTGGTGACGCCTTGGCCAACCTATTGGCGGGTGACGCCAACTTCTCAGCCAAGATGCCTTACACCTATCCAAAAGAAATCAACACGCTGATCAACTACGACTACAAGGTGAGCGAAGAGGTGAGCACCATGGCGGGCGCCTACGATTATGACGCCAAGGTAACGCAGCAGTGGCCTTTCGGTTATGGTTTGAGTTACACCACCTTTACTTACAGCAACCTGCGGGTAGATAAGTCTAACTTTTCTGCCGACGACAAGATCACCGTGTCTGTCGATGTAAGAAATGCAGGTCATGTGGCGGGCAAAGAGGCTGTATTGCTCTACAGCAGCGACCTCATCGCGTCGCTGGTTCCCGATAGCCGTCGTCTGCGCGCATTCCAGAAGATAGAGCTGCAGCCGGGCGAGACAAAGACCGTTACCTTTACCCTGCCTGCCAGCGACCTGGCCTTCGTGGGTGAAGACGGCAAATGGGTCATTGAAGAGGGCGAATTTGTCTTCACCGCGGGCAACCAGAACCTGAAGGTGAACTGCACAAACACTAAGAAGTGGGACACGCCTAACATTTAGTCCGACCGACCCTTATGATGATTTCTTAGCGCCACGTGCCGCGCTATCACACGAAGCCATTGCCAGTGAGTTGTTGATTGACCGCCGGCAATGGCTTCTTCGGTGTGTCGGACATGACACTGACCTAACTGATTTGAAATCCAGTCGCGGGTATTTGCGCCAAGCAAAACGAATGACAAGGTTGGGCAGGTACGGCCAGTGTGGCATTTCCGTATTCAACTACCTTCAATGATGATATGCAAATAGAAGAAATAGACCTTTGATAGTTACTTTTTCTCGTAACAACAAAGGTAACTAAAAGGGCTTCAAGAGACACGTGCGAAGTCCTCAGAATTGGGGGGCGCGTGTAATATACACCTATAGAAGAGGAGCCCTGCGCCGCAATTTTACTCCATTTGAAAAACGTTTTAGCGGCACAACAGTAGGGTATAAACGCTTATGATTAGCATTTATCCAATGTTATTAAAAGTTGTGCGAGGCAGTAATATTTTGATAAATAATTTGTCGCTTTGCCTATTTTGGGCTAATTTTACAGCGATAAAGCGTTTTTAAGCATACATGGTAAGAGCTATTCTATTGCTGTTTGCGTTGGTTTGGAGCGTCAGTTCGACAGCACAGCACTTTGATCTTGACAAAGATTTGGCACAACTCGACTCCGTAGTGGAGCGTTATGATTTGTACATAGCTGACAAGGAAAAGGAAATAGCTGAGTACAAAGAAAGCAGTGGACTGTTGGTTGCGGCAAGCGACCAATACCACTACGCTCGCCAACTATACAACCTCTACCTGAAATTGGATGCCGACTCTGCCCTGAAATATGCCCAGCGCAGTCTTGCAATAGCCAAGAAAAACGGCATGACCACCGAGCTCACCCTTTCGCAAATAGATTTGGCGACCATCTATGTATTTAGGGGTGATATGTTCCAGGCCAACCAATTGCTTGTCCAGTTGGGTGATATAGAATCGCTCGACGCCCATTTACAGTCTAAGCTCGCCATTGCGATTATTGAGTTCAACGTACGTATCAACTATGCTGAGTCGTTGGCGCGAACACCATCTTATTGTAAGAAGATGAGACAGTTGTGGAATCGATATAGTAAATATCTTGCCACCGACTCGTGGCTTTATTATTACTATGAAGAGATGGTCACTCGGGAAGCCAGTCAAAGGTTGCTGATGAAGATCGCGAACAGTTCGCCCAAGCCGTCGATTCAAGCGGCTATGATGTACTCGGTATTGTCGCAGTCGTGTTTAGATGAAAAGAAGGAGAACGCCTATTATCATTACCTTATCCTCTCTGCCATAAACGATATCAAGTCTGCCAACCGCGAAGCCATGTCGATGGTACGTATCTTACAGGCACCATTCATCAACAAAGACAGCAGAAGGGCGGCGAAGTACGCTATGCTTTGCACCGATAATGCCAAGAACTACAATGATAAGTGGCGCAGCATTGACATTGTTGCCGCCCATTCCATTATCACGGGGCAGTATGAAAAGAAACTTGAGAATCGTGAGCTCACCATGCGCATTATCATAGGCCTGCTCGTTTTAGCTGTGGTGATGATTTGTTTGCTGCTCTATCACGTTCTCAAACAACGAAGGAGGGATGTGGAGCTTATCACACAAGTGAGGAACATGAACCAGGCACTGCAGGAGATGGTGAAGCATGAGCAGCAAATGAAAGCTCAACTTAAAGACAACAACCAGCGACTGGAGAATGAGATTCAACTACGCAACACCAACTTTATTGAGGTGTACCAGTTGGTGTCGCAATACATCAACGACGTGAAGGAATTCAAGAAAACCACCTTCAACCTCATCACCACCGGGAAGATAGAGAAAGCGCGCAACGCATTGGCTTCTACAGCCGACACTGAGGTATACAAGCACAATTTCTACAAGCAGTTCGATCAAGCGTTCCTCACTACACACCCTGATTTTATCGACAAGTTGAACAGTCTGTTGTTGCCTGAGCATCAAATGACTTTACCGCCATCGGGAGAACTGTCGCCCGAACTGCGCATCTATGCCCTGGTTAGCATTGGCATCAGCGATAGTGTTTCGATCTCCAATTTCTTACACTATTCGCCACAGACGGTTTACAATTACCGGTTGCGTATGCGCAATAAAGCCATCATTTCCAAGCACGACTTTGCCGAGACAGTGGCACAGTTTTATTCTAAAGCCGATGTTTGAGATATCCAGCCGTCCATGGCTCGTTGCCTTGGACGGCACTCGCCCTATTGTATTCGCGAGTTCGGGATAAGATTAGCATGCAAACAGTTCCTGGCTGTCTCTACCATCAACGTTCGCCCCTGTAAGACAGAATGTTATCACCTCTCCTGTGTCGTTGCGCAGCCAGTGTAGCTTGCCCCCCGTGGCACCAGCCCCATGTGTCTGTATCCACATACCCTCCGGGCCCTCATGCCCAAGCCACCGTCTTGGCCACAGTTACCATCCCACACGTCGCCCCATCTCCATGCCTACGCCCAACCGTTCGCACCCAACAGCCCGATAATTCTATATAAAACCATCCGATAGTTCTATATGAAACCATCCGATGGTTCTATATGAAACCATCATATCATTCTATATAGAAACATCCGACAACTTCGGGTTTCTCATTTAGCCCGCCCGCCCTTGCTATAGGCGCGGAGGGCACGTGAAACGGCAGCCTTAGGGCTCATCACTGCACCGTTTATCATGACTAACCCCATGGTTTACGCCTGCTTAATGGGCGGTTTACGACACACACCATACTTTACAGGTGAAATAACCGGGTACGGATTGGATAGCTTGCCCAATATGCGATTGCATGTACGAGCCGCGATACCCAGATTGCCGGCTATTGCCACACATTCCATACACCCCGCCGCGCTGTTCGGCCGTGCCGTTGGCACCATCCTGCCACAGCCTGCATGCTCACCGAAGGCGACTGTTTGCATACTCATCTTATCCCGAACTCGCGTATTGTATGTTCAAAAAAAAAGGATGCTGCACCGCGCGCACTAAGGGCTTAACGGTGCAGCATAACCTCAAAAACTACCTACGTAGAGGAATAGCGAGTGGGCGCTTACTTGTATTTTTTTACACGAGCGTCGTTGATGGTTCCTTTCCAGTTCATGCCAAACGCAAAGTCGTAAGCATGTCCTTCACTATCAACATACGGTGTCATGTCGCGGGGTACATCTTCTTTTTGAGCCTCTACCGTGAACATATCTTTTGGAAACTGCATGGGTAGCAATCCCGATGGTTCGTGCTTACCGCTTACGATATCGAGCACAGCCTGTGCTTGTGTCTCAAAATCGATGATTACGGCATCAACCAATGGCTCTACTTCTGCCAGCACGCACGGCTTGAAGCATTTCACTGAGAGCACAACAGGCTTATTTCCCATCAACTTACGAGTATCGCTCACCAATTGTGCGTCGGAGGTATTGTAAGATGTGAACGATTTCCCTTTGTATGAACGGTTATCGCTCTTCTCGAAAGTATCGCCGCCGGCAATACTACTGTCGCGTGCTGTTGTGGCCGTATACTTTCCATACTGTAAAGAAATGGGCAAATAGCCATTACCTCCAGCAGCCACATCGTCATCGCTATAACCAGTTCCACCATTTGGACTCTCTATAAAGACCAGTGCGAAATCGGCTTCCATGGGATTGTCTACCACATGATAATAGCGTTTTACCAAATCCATGTTCACCGGGTACATTGTAGTGTCGGGTGCTTGAACACCCCACCAATCGGGCACGCCTTTCACAAAGCGTTTCGGCACATACACCTTGAGGCGTTTGTTTTGGAGTGGCAATACGCCGCCTTTATTCTTCAGCATCACGATACTCTTCAGCTGTGCCTCATAGCCTGCTTTCATATATTCTGAGCAACCCACGATACGCTGGCTCTCAGCAGGGTTGATGTAAGGATTTTCAAACAGTCCGGTGCGGAAGATGTTAATCAAAAGGCGTATGGCAGACTGTTCGAATCGTTGACGTGCCGACAACGTCCCAAACTCATCTTTCCACATTTGATACGCTTGGAGCACCGGCTGTTTATCGTTATTGCCGCCAAACTGGTCGACACCGGCCTTCAGTATTTCGTAATGACGCTGTGCCACGCTCAGGTTTTCTACGCCCCAGCACTTTCCCTCAAACTTTGAAACACCACTGACATCGGCTGTTATCATCCAATCGGTGCATACTACTCCATCGAAACCGTAGCGTTTGCGCAGCAAGTCGGTGATGATGTAACGGTTATAGCTGTTACCACGGTTTGAGCCTGAACCGCCATTCTGTTGATAAGATATGGTGTAATAAGGCATTACGCTGGCCGCCATCTGAGTGCCCCCTTGTAGTTTGAACGCCCCCTCGGTAAAGGGTAGCAACATGGTCTGAAGGTTATTACCTGGATAAACGGCGTACTTACCATAATCGAAATGCGCATCTCGTCCTCCTTCTTCGGGACCGCCGCCAGGCCAGTGTTTCACCATCGCGTTAACACTGAACATGCCCCATCCGCCGTTATTGTCCTCACTCGACTGGAATCCGTCGCAATATGCACGTGCCATATCGACGGCAAGCGAGGGATCCTCGCCAAAGGTGCCGTTTACGCGGCTCCATCGAGGTTCGCTGGCCAGGTCTATCTGCGGAGAGAGTGCTGTGGCGATGCCCAACGCACGATATTCGTGTGAGGCTATAGAACCAAACTGTCTTACCACTGTAGGGTCGAATGTGGCAGCCAGCCCTAATTGTCCAGGCCAGAGAGAAATCTGTCCGCCAGCACCAGCATTGTATTCAGCGTTTACCGTTGCGCTGTTGCGTGGGTCAGAAGAGTTGTTGGCAGGAATGCCGTGCCCAATACCCTCACATAGAGCCTGAACATTGTTGTTCCACTCTGCAGCCACGGCAGGTGACTCCACGTGGGTGATAAGCACATGTCGCAGATTGTCTTGTACCAGAAATTTGCGCTGTGCGTCGCTAATATCAGATACACGTGCGCCGCTCTTAGAGAACGGTTGTCCGTGATAAGTGCTCGAACCAAATCCAGATTCCGCTGCGGGGATAGACTGATGTGCACTGTAGAGCATCAATCCGGCAATTTCTTCGATTGATAACTGTCGTGCCAGATCCTGGGCACGTTCACGTGCTGGCAGTCGCCAGTCCTCATAGGGGTCCAACTTACCGT
The DNA here is from genome assembly GCA_023425865.1 of Bacteroidota bacterium. Taxonomy (GTDB): domain Bacteria; phylum Bacteroidota; class Bacteroidia; order Bacteroidales; family Bacteroidaceae; genus Prevotella. Next base: position 29,059 of record JAFABV010000092.1, read on the forward strand.
TGCGGTTCAGGTCCTTGAACTTCAGTCCATCCTTATTAAGAACCTTCACGCCCGACAGTTCAGAGTATCCCAGTGTGGGACCTCCCTTTTGCTTCACGATAGTATAAGTTTTTGTCTGTTGGGCTGCCAATGGTAGTGTGGTCATCCCAAGGAGCAATGCTGTTATGATATGTTTCATTTCTGAAAGATTTCTGGATAGTTAACGATGAAATAAACGGGCGTACAGCTCCACGCGTGACAGTAACTATTGAGCAGCGTGTAGCCATTGTAAGAGGAGAACAACTGATTGTCAGGCGAATAATATTCCCAGAAGGTGTCAGCCCCCAGACGCACCATGCCTCCCCAATATTGCTCTACATAATCGCGGGCTTCTTGCTTCATTCCACAATGCAACATGGCAGCAATGAGGAAGTGGGTGGCATAGGGTGTTCCGGGCTTGATGACCGATGGATTATTCAGTACGTTGTGGATTGCTGTCACGGCTTCCTTTCTACTGATCAGATTGCCCAGCACAGCCCAAGTCGTTGCCGTGAACGACTGCTGACGGTCCTTGCCGCTCACTACAATCTGGTTTTTGGCATCCCAATAAGCCTTCCTGCCTGCTTTGCGCATACGCTTTGCCTGGTCGGCAAACGCAGAGACTTCTGAAGATTTGCCCAGCTGCTGTGCGATATCGCATAGGCGGTCGATGACATAGGGCAAATACCCTTGGATGGCGGCATGAGTGTCGAGTGTGGTAGGAGCCCAGTCGAAGAAAACGATAGAGAATGGCATGCCTTTGAACTGATAATTGGTATTAGCATATAGCGACTGCTGGTTGACGGCTTCTTGCAATACGGCTTCAACTTGCCGACGTGCCACAGGCCATAAGTCGGCAACGGTGGCTCGGTCGGATGTTGCCTGGAGATAGTCAGCAAGGGTGAGCACATACGACAGCGCGTAATCTACGAAAAACGTATGTTGCGCATGAGGATATGGATATTCAACCATATTGGAATAGAGTAATCCATTTTCCGGGTTGGCAAGTCCCGCGAGGAGATAGAGACAGCGTTTGGTTAAGTCGAACTGTTTATAGGAAGCGGAATTTGCCAGTGCTTGAAGGTAGAGGTCGCCCATCCAGAGTCGTTGGTCGCGCTTGGGACCATCTTCGAATACCCCCTGCATACAGTCGCGTAAGGTGTTCTGTGACACGCGCACGATGTCTTTGAATATCTGCGGTGTACTTTCGGCCAAACGTGTATGTGAATCTGCGGCAGACGTGGTGGCCTGGAAAGTGATGCTGTCGAAACAAAAATCACTGTAGATGCTTGTGCCTATAGCCTCGATCTTCATATAGCGGGCAGCAATGCGACGGTTGAAAACAAACGTGCCGTCGTAGCCTACATCGCAGATAAAATCTTGCAACCATCCCCGGCTAAGACTTCCCGTGAAAGGCTCTATCGGCAGGGCGAGGTCGCTGGGAACCTCACCAAACGTTACCTTGAAGCGCAACATGGCATCCTGCATGCCTTCGATATCGCGTAACTTGAACTGAACGTGGCCGACGAGATGTTCGCCAAAATCAACAATAACCTCCTTTTTCTGCTTAAACGACTTGCTGTAGAGCTCGTTCAGTGAACCGCTCTCCACAGCCTTGTAGCCTTGGAAGGCTGTGGGGTCGGCAACAATCTCGACTTGTCGTAAGGGATGGTGTTCCGTGACGTTGAGCTTGGGTTTACATGCTTCGGCCTGTTGCATCCAGTGGTCTTGCTGGGCTTTGGTATAATATTGTGGGAATGCGCTGCACGCAATGCAAAGCAACATCCCAGTGAATATGTATTTTTTCATTGTAGGTAAAGAAAGTACCTTCTACCCTGTTCACCGGAACAAGGCAGAAGGTGGAGTTATTAAGTATTAATCCTGAATTACTTTTCAGTAGAACGCGCCATCTTTGCCTGAATAAACTGGTCAATCTGACGGTAACGAGCCTCGACTTTGGCTGATCGGGCTTGCTTGCTGTCCACATCGATCATCATCACTGGTGGCACCTCACCATTATTATTATAGGTGTCCCACTGAGGCAGGCCAAGACCGTTGGGGTTACCATACTTCACGAAGTTGATGTACATCTGCTGAAAAATCTCAGATACAGCATAGTCTTTTGCCGTCCAAGGGAATGCCGTATTGGTCGAGAGGTTGCCCATAGCATACTCTATATCGGTAGCGTGCAGCGCGGCAAGTGCCTCTGGCTCTTTGGGAGTATCATCTGCCACATCGACGGTCCCCCCTGCCAAACCAGGTCGTTTGTTCTTTAGTTGCATGTTTGGCCGTGGATGGCAGTAAATATACCGATACACTGGTTTGGTACTGCTTTGTCTAACCATATCAGCCCATTTCCATGTGGCATAAGCAATGAAGTAATCGCCACCCAGTTCGTATCCAGGAAGCCCTAATATATCGGCGTCGGAATTGATGTCGTACAGACGGTAAATGGTTTCGGCATCGGTCCCAAAGAAGTTCTCTATCATGGGCGCGAACGTTTCTTTCGTTGGGGCTTTGCCTCCGGCAAAGACAGCCAAAGGCAATTCTCCGTTATTGTTTCCCAAGAGCGCTGGAACCTGAGCTTGTTCACCTCGTGCAATGGTGCTATCAGGTAGTTCGGTAAGAAATATTCCATCGATGCATTTTGTGCCTTCGGCAAACTTTCCGTCGTTGAGTTTCTCAAGCTCGTCGGCTGGAATGGAACGCATATCTTTCAATGTCTTCAGTTTGTTGCGCTTAGACCAGTCGGCTCCAATCTGTTCTGAAGCTTTCAACGAGATAGGGGCTGCATTACTGACCACAGCGCCGCTCGAACACATATACCCCCCGAGGAGATTACGTGTCAATGGAGAAACCGTGAGTGCACATACCGACTGTGAGCCTGCCGACTCGCCATTAATGGTAATACGTTTGGGATCGCCACCAAAGGCAGCAATGTTGTCGTAAACCCAACGAATGGCCGCAGCCTGGTCAAGCCACCCTTGATTACCATTGCATCCCCCTTCTTTAGATAGCAATGGATGTGAGAAGAATCCGAAAATGCCCTCACGATAGTTGGCTGTCACTACGATGATGCCACCTCTACGTGCAAGGCGTAGTCCTTGATAGCGTGCTTCAGAACCACTGCCCGACGCAAGTCCGCCACCGTTAAAGTAGATGAGTACCGGCAGTTTATCGGCCGCACTGTGGGCAGGCGTCCATACATTCAGATACAGACAGTCTTCGCTCTGCTTTGGACCTTCGAAAACCATATCACCGAAGGCATTGTGCTGAATAGGGTCATTGCCAAACGCTTTTGCCATCCGAACGCCCGTCCAGGGTTTTACGGGTTGTGGCGCTTTCCAGCGCAATTCGCCTACTGGGGGTAACGCATATGGTATGCCCCGGTATATCTTGACGCCAGAAGAATCGACGCCTTCTACTGTTCCGTCGCGGAAAGTAACCTGGGGACCATGTTGAGCCATCGCGCCCAACGAAAAGAACAATGTAAGGATCAAAAAGATTTTTTTCATGTCGATTGTATTTATTTTAGGTAAGCACGTAGTAAGGCAGTTACTTGCTTTATTTATTTTACTGTGACTACTACTCTATGATAACGTGTCAATGGCATGGATGACACATCTGTAGCCGAGAGAATGATATGGATGGTCTGTCCATGTTGCGCGTCCTTAGGCACGGTGAACTGTACGGTAGGAGAGGTTGTGCGCTTCAGCTCAACTGCTCTGGGATAAGTTCCTACATTGAACTGCCACCATTTCAGCAAAACCTTATTATCGTCAGGGTCTTTTACTGTTGCCTTAATGCTCACCAACTGTCCGGGCGCTACGGTGAGTTGTTCAGGCGCGGATATGACGGGCTCGTGATTGGCATCCTTGAAAGCAGGAGTAACTGCCCAAGTATAACGCGTAGCCAGGCCGTTCATGTATGCTGGAAAGAAATCAAAATCGATGTAGGCGCTGTCTATTGCAGTCTGTGCTGTAGGATTGAAGTCGGCAGTGACGTTCTTGTCAGTGTGTACATCGCGCCCGTTCCATCCGCCCCACGAAGGGTCTTCATCTGCGCGCAGCCCATTATCGATGAGGTTGAGGAAAGAGTAGGTGTCACCCTCTCCAAGAAAAGAGCCTTTGGGTTCTGTGCCCAGCACACCATCTACGTATCCCAGCGCCTGCAACTCATCCTTGGTTTTGTTGGCCTCGCCAAAGCAGTCGCACACATCTCCCTTGACCAATTGTTTACCATCACCCCACACGCGTGTCTGCTCTCCCATAACACCTTTTGAAGAGACATTACTCCACATCCATTCTGGACTGTAATAAGGCTTCTCCTCGGACGAAGCGTTCAGCTGAGGGTAATAACTGATCTTTAGTTTGGTCTGACTACCCTTGAGTACAGTGACATCAGGCCACACGGGCTGTATATAACAAGGATAAGAGCCATCCTGGTCGAGTGCCATGCATATTACGAGTTTCTGGCTTATTTTCTGCTTAAGCTGTACCCAGTCGGCATGTGAGCTATACGTTTCTTCAATAGATTTTAGTGCTCTGGCCAGTGTACTCGCTCCACCCCAAACAGCCACATAAAGCTTGCCTGGCACATTGTCGAGCAGACACTGCTTAATGAGATCGCTGCCCGGAGTATCGTGAGTATAATCTCCTTCGAAGTCGATGTTGCCATAGCGAACGATGGATCTAAGGTATTCTGGCGTGGGATATCCCTCATGATGCACTTTCAGGTTGTCATAACTTTGGGCATAGGCTTCCACCACAGCTTCTATATGTCCATTGCTCCAGCGCCATGTATCGCGGTATCCGAAATCTTTTTGCAGAAAACTGCTCTCTGTAACATGGCGGCGTTCGGCCGTACCGTTACCCTTCCAGTGATACCGACTGCTTGCGCATATCAGGCCGTCGACCTTGAAGTCGCATGAACGAAGCAGAAAATGAATCAGCGAGTTATTGTCATCGCATTCAGGGTCAGTCGTGATGATGATCCTTGGCTTGGGCTGTGCCGCCTGCCCGAAGACAGGGTTCAGCAAGCCCAAGCATAATGCGAACAAACCAATATGCTGTTGTATGAATTTTAATGCAGACATATTTAATGGTATATGGGTTAGAAATTGATATGGGTAGCAAACTCAACCGTGAACGGACGTATGTAGCTTCCCGCCATCACGTAGTTCTTATACGCCGATACATCTTCGAGCAAGTCGGCTGCGCCAATCGAGCCTGAGCATCCTTTCTGATTGAAGAAGTTGATGACATTGACCGAGAAGTTGACATGCTTGTTCAGGTTGTAGTCTACACCGCCAAAGGTTTCCCACCGCCCGTTGAAATAGAGCGTATTGGTCTTGTTGATGTATTGCTTGCTTTGGTAGCGGAAGCTTGCCCATATACGGAACTTGCTGAACATATAGCTCGGGTCAAGTTCTATGATGGTCTTGCTTACACCAGTGGTGATCTTGTCTGAGAAATCGTAGCTCTTTGAGGTGCCATCAGAGAAATTGGCTGTCATGTTGAAGTTCTTGTACTTGGGGTTCTGCAAGGTAAGCAAGCCGTGGAAAGTGAATCCCTTGACAGGAGTGAGCACCACGTCTGTTGTTCATCCCATGGTCTGCACATCGTTGGTGATTGGAATAGTAACCACGTCTGAAGCGTCGTTAGGGTTGGTGAACTGGGTACGGCTCTTATAGTTGCTCTGGCTGATAAGTGATACTTGGGAAACCAGTTTCATCCATGGAGTGTTATAGAAAATTCCGGCACGTCCTAAATGAATGTTCACGGCATCGAGCACAGGGGCGTATGGCCCTGCAAAGTCTTGAGAGTTGGGGTGTTGCATGGCGTACACATATTCAGCCAGCAATCCGAATCCATGACTGATGGTGTATCTTCCGCTCAATGTAGCGGCCGGATTCATCCACGTATGACTGAAGGAGGTCAGCTTGCCTTTGTTCACGCTGTAATTGATAGTACGCACATTTTCCGCATAGGTAGGCGTCTGATCGGTGGCGTTGAGATATGCCAGAGCGTCCTCTCCACCAATAGAATAAAGTTCGGCGCGTACTCCAGCCGAGAGCGACAACCGATGGTTCACTTGCCAGTCATCGCTGGCATAAAGCGCAAACTTGGTCTCGTGAGAGTCGTAGTACTCACCACCGGTGTTGGCGGCAAACTCCATCGTGCCATTATGAAGCAGCCAGGCAGGGTCGGCTTCAACGGTATGTGTCAGGATTCCGGTACTTGCCTTGATGCCCTGACGATCCCAGAAGATGTTGGCCCCCAGACGCCACTTGTGTGCCTGGTTGCCGCTCTTGCCGGTAAGCTCGGCCGTGGTGAGCCAATCGCGCTCGTAACCAATGTCTCTCAGCATGTATCGGCTGTTATAATAGCCTGTATACACATCGCCAGCCTTATGTCCATTGAAGTCATAGGCATAAGTATACCCAGAAGTGGCGGTGGCTTCGCCTACACCGGCAAGAGCCATAGTGGTATAATAAGAGTTGGCATAGTTGTACTTAGACACAACGTTCAGATTCATGCCATTAAGAAATGTGTAGTTGAAGTTTGCCGTCACGGCATTGTTCATGGCATGTGTGCCGCCTACTCTGCTTATGGTCTTGGTTTCGCCGGTCATCACATCTACATAGGTTATCTGGCCGTTTCCTGGCAGGAAGCCATCGTGGCCGAGACTGAAGCCGTTAAACTCTTTGACACTGCCATCGCCAACATAGATAAACGGACCATAGGCATCACTCATCGATTTGTTGTAAACATAACGATAGAAGATATTGAACTTGCCCCTGCCATTTGCCCAGATCTTGGACAGAGAGGCTTTGATGAGTCGCATATCGCTTGCATACTGCGCGTCGGCAAGTTTGTTCGACCCAGGGTCGTGGTTGATGTATGCGCCAATAGAATATCTCCAACCTTTGGCAATGGGTCCCGCCAACGAGAGGTCGAAGGTCTGCTTGTTAAAGATGTTGGTCACATAATTGACATGTCCCTCGAATTTATCTCCGCCAACACGTGTGTCCGACAAGACCGTGTAGTTCACTTGTCCGCTGGTGATGGCACTCTCACCCAGTGACATGAGTCCCATGCTGCCGTGCTGCGCGGTGCCTGTCCAATAAAGGAATGGCAGGCAGGGCCAAATGTTGTACGATACCGGCAGGCCATCTTCTTTGATGGCTGCTGACAGACTTGCTGGCAAGCCGATAGAGATTTGTCGGGGTTGGTTGTCGGCAGAGGCATTAAGCATTACGTTGCGGTTCTTCACCTCTTTGTTGTCGGGAACAGAGTCGCGGTCTGTCGGTGTCTGAGCCGTTACTACCATGGGAAGTGTAGCCAATGCCATCATAGTGGCAGATAGTTTTTTGATGTTCATAGAAATGGTTATTAATAGATTTGGGTAGATATACTATTTTTGTTCGGGAAGAAGGTAGGGCTGTGTTTTCTCTGTCACCTTTCCTTGCAAGGATACCACAGCGGTCAATGGCTTACTGTCTCCACTGTTGCGTGCGACGATGATTTTATAATCACCCGTTTCCACCTGCCATTGGCTCTGTGCCTCGTCGAATGATGCCAAACTCTCGTAAGGAATGGTCATTGTCACTTCTTCGCTCTCACCTGGCTTCAAAAGGGCTGTCTTGGCAAAGGCTTTCAGCTCGCGTGACGGCTTCCACATATCCTTTCCTGGGGCTGCAACATAGGTCTGCACCACTTCTTTGCCTGCCCACTTACCGGTGTTCTTCACGTTTACCGTCACTTTGATATTGCCGGAATCATCCTTAGTCACAGTCGGCATGCCGTAGCTGAACTTGGTATAGCTCAACCCATAACCGAAGGGGAAAGATACGGGCACATTCTCACTGACATAGTAACGATATCCCACCTTGACGCCTTCGTTGTATTCAGTGAAGTCAAAGTTCTTTTTGGCTCCTTCTGTGCGTTCGTCAGTAAATCCCTCCAGCGTCTTAAGAAGTTCGTCATCACTGATTTCATCCGGGGTTGGGAAATCATTCTTCGATGGCACGTCGTTATAGCTTACGGGCCAAGTCATGGGCAATTTGCCTGACGGCGTTTCTTTTCCTGTGAGGATATCGGCCACAGAGTTTCCTCCTTCCTGGCCGGGCAGCCATGCCACGAGCACAGCATCGGCATTGTCTATCCAGCTCTTGGTCTCAACGACACCACAAACATTCAGAATCACGACGACCTTCTTGCCTTGCTTGTGAAAAGCATTTGCCACCTGGCTTACCAGGGCTTTTTCAGCGTCGGTCATATTGAAGTTGTTACTGATATAACGGTCGGCAAACTCGCCCGATGTCTTACCCAGGGTGATGATCGCGAGGTCGTTGGTCCGGGCTACATTCGTAAGGTCGATGCCTTGGACAGACATCTCTGGGATAAGGTGCTTCGGCAAGAACGCCGCAAAAGGCCCCTTCAACTTAGGTAATTGCTCTTTTGCTTGGGGAATATACTCTTCGTAGAGATTCTGCACACGTGTGTCGAGGTGCAGGTTGGCATTCTTCAAGCCATCGACAAGGCTCACTACATAAGCATGATGAACATCGCCCGAACCTGTTCCTCCTGCAATGAAATCGTATGACGTGCGACCGAAGACAGCGACATTCTTCACCTTAGTGTCAAGAGGCAGGGTGTTGCCGACATTCTTTAGCAGCACCATACCTTCTGTAGCTGCGGCACGGGTGATTACAGCATGCGACTTCAAATCAGGGTTATTGTCTGCCACATAACCCTTGAAATGAGGACTTAAGAGTATAAGGTTCAATACACGTTCCACGTTACGGTCGATAACATCCATCGACAAGCGTCCGTTCAACACGGCTTTCCGTATTTCCTTACGTTGCGAAGCCTTGCCAGGCATGAGCAAATCATTGCCGGCTTCCATTTGCCAAACGGCATGTTGACCTCCAAACCAGTCGGTCATCACAAGTCCGCCAAAGCCCCATTCATTGCGCAGAATGCCGGTAAGGAGGTCGCTGCGCTCGCTGGTAAAAGTGCCGTTAATCTTGTTATACGATGACATGACCGTCCAAGGTTGTGCTTCTTTTATTACAATCTCGAAAGGCTTGAGGTATATCTCGCGAAAAGCCCTGGGCGTGCCTATGACATTATTGCTCGTGCGATTGGTTTCTTGGTTGTTCAGTGCAAAGTGTTTCAAGGAGGTACCCACACCGTTGCTCTGAACGCCGTTTACCATAGCCGCGCAAATCTTGCCTGCCAAGAGCGGGTCTTCACTGTAATACTCGAAATTTCTTCCGTTGAGCGGGTTACGATGAATGTTCGTAGCAGGGGCAAGAAGCACGTCTACCCCATAATGTTTTACTTCATCGCCCATGGCTGCACCAATATCGTGCACCAAAGCCGTGTTCCAAGTGGAGCTCATCACGGTTTCAATGGGGAAATGGGTACAATAGTACGTCTGGCTGCTTCCTGTGCGGGTAGGATTAATACGTAGGCCAGCAGGACCATCGGCTAAAACGATGGCAGGGATACCCAGTCGCGGAATGGCATTCAACTGGCCGGCCGCTCCCGGAACCAGCTCTGAAGAGTTGCCTACTGTGGCATTGGCATTGGTACTTTCATTACCACTGCTGCCAATCAGCATGTCCAACTTCTCATCGAGTGTCATGGCTCGAACAACTTCTTTCAAAGGAGATACACCCAAGCGAGGTGTCTGAGCATTTACATGCATTCCCATACTACATGCTAATGTCGCAAAAAATAGGTTCTTAAACTTCATTTTATCAGGGTTTAGGTTTCGCTTGCAAAATTAAAGGCTTACCGGTCAAGGTGTAGGCCGTAGTAAACGGAAAAGTATATTTGTTAGAATCGTAAGGCGTTATATAACAGTTGTTTATGAAAAACAGCGAGGCCGAAAAAGTAAACTTTGAAACCCCATAATTGAACATCATTTATCGGGTTATTCACGTATAGACCACTATGATGGGCATAGTAATCATGGTGTATCTCATCGTGAGCGATTTTTTCAACATACCATCTATGGACAAGAAAAAGACGCTTGTGTCAGCGGCTGAATCGCCACAATTGGTAACAGAAAACCGATATGGGGGCTTGTCGTTAACCTCTGGATAAGCCTCAGAGGACGGTAAGGGTGGGGGATATAGCTCTGGCGGAGGTGTCCCCACACCGTAATGGATTGGCACCAATGCCCTTGTCTTCTTATACTCGGGGGAGAAGGATGAAATGGTTCTATATAAAATCACTCGATGGTTTAATATAAAATCACCCGATGGTTTAATATAAAATTATTTGATGGTTTTGTATAGAATGACAGGACGGAGTGCTCACCATTATACACGTTTACGGGCGCTGCAGGGCTTGCCACAACACTTTCGCTGAACCACGTCCATGGCAGCATGGGGTATGTAGGTGGATAAAAAAACTGCAGCCCCGAACATTGCGTTCTGGACTGCAGCATATATATGATATTACCTATTGAAAATCTATTTTAGGCACAACCGTATGATCCTCCGCGGAGCAGTGCATCACCATATAGCTTCATGCACTCCATGTAACTCTTGAGGAAACGGGTAAGAGCCTTCTTGATGTTCTCAAACAAACTTTTCATAACTTTATTCCTTTCCTTCTTTTTTAGGGTTAAAATACTTTCTGTGCTTTCTTTGTTTTCGTGGCAAAATCAGATGAAACAATTACTTGTTCATGCTGATCTTGTTGTTCACGTTCACGGCCTGTGCAGCTATCGCTACGACCACGGCCAAAATAATCATTCCTGTAATCATAATCTTTTTACCTTTTTCTTTTTTAATGGAGCTATTCTCTTGCGCTCCTGTTATCCTTGTAAACTTGTCTTGTTATCCTTTTGACAATGCAAAGTTACGGCGTTTTTCTATACTTGACAACAAAATCTGCATGAAACCTCTATAAAACCCGCAAAAGATGACGTGGGTCAAGATTATGGGGGTTGGCGGTTGATATGGGTCAAGAGTTGATGGGGTGGTGAACGAAAAAAGACATACCAACATCATTGCAGATGGCTTGTTTGCCTTTGCTATGATGTTGGTATGCCTTTATTCGCGCTATATGTTTACACCTATTTTATATATAGGTGGAATGTTGGCTCATACGATAAAAGCCAGAATCACGCTTTATTCAGCGGCAATACATTCGATTTCCACGCGGGCGTTCTTGGGCAGCGTCTTTACGGCCACGGCCGAGCGTGCGGGGAAGGGTGATGTGAAAAACTGGCTATACACCTCGTTCATTTCGGCAAAGTCGGCCATGTCTGCCAAAAATACAGTAGTCTTCACTACATGATTCAGGCTCAGCCCCTCAGCTTCGAGAATATGCTTCATGTTGGTAAGGCTCTGCCGGGTGAGTTCCTTGATGCCACCTTCTGCAAATTCGCCTGTGGCGGGGTCGATGGGTAGCTGTCCACTGACAAACACGAAGTTACCGGCGTGGATGGCCTGACTGTAGGGGCCGATGGCCGCAGGGGCTTTGTCTGTTGAAATTGCTTTCATTGTCTTTTGTTTTATGAGTGATATGTTGATATGTATTGCAAAAATAGGAAAATGTTTGCGAATTGCGGTCTTCCCTGCGCAAAATCTTGCCCATACTCTGCGCATGGCATGCGCATAAGGCGTCACGCTTAGTTAAACAATGTAAAATATGTAAGGATTCTTCACGATTGTCATTTTTAGATTATACCTTTGCAACCGCTTTGAAACAGCACGGGTGGTTACCAGAGTGGCCAAATGGGGCAGACTGTAAATCTGCTGGCTCTTGCCTTCGGTGGTTCGAATCCATCACCACCCACATACGTTGAATGATTAGTCGGCGTTCAGATGTTTTGTCGTTCGTTCAACGTTTAGCCAGCAATTCTTCTTTATATTTTCTTCCCTCTTTTTTCTCTCGCCGTTGTTGTGCCGCCGCGTGTGTCAATGAGCGTGCTTGGCGCGCAAATGCTTTGGGGCAGAAAAATCCTCCGGGGCTGATGACATACAAAAGAGCATCAGTAGGTCTTGAAGCGATGCGGGTTAAGACACACTGACGCTCTTTGTGAAGCGGTCTATGACTTAATAAGCGGTCTTCTGCTTGATGAATGTGCCATTGTTGAGCTCTGCTACGGCAGTGCGTATCTCACTCTGTGTGTTCATCACAATGGGTCCATACCAAGCGATGGGCTCCTCAAGGGGAGGCGCCGACATCAGCATCACCTCTGTGTGGGCTGCTCCAGCCTCGATGCTCACGGTGTCGCCCTCTACGAGTCGGGCCGCGGTCTTCTCAGCCACGTGGGTGCCATTGCTCACCACGTCGCCCTTCAGCGTGAAGAGCATCACCGTGTTGCCGGGTTTCACGTCGATGGTGACCTTGGCATTGGGGTCAAGATGAATGTCGTAATAGTCGAGTGGCACGTATTTGCCTTGCCAACTTTTGTGCCCCTGGTATTCGCCGGTGAGCACGCGCACCTTGCCTCCCTCGAAGGGTATCTCGGGAATCTCGTCATTCAGGATGCCGTGGTAGGCTGGCGCGGCCTTCATCTTGTCTTTGGCGGGAATGTTGAGCCACAGCTGCAGTCCCAGCATACGCTCGCCGGCCGGCATCTCCTCGTGGAAGGCACCCGAGCCCGCGGTGAGCCATTGTGCCTCGCCATCGTGTATGGTTTCTTTGGTACCCAAGTGGTCACCATGCGTCATGCTGCCCTTGGCGATGAAGCTCACGGTCTCGATGCCGCGATGGGGATGGGGTGGAAAGCCCTTCTCGTAGTCTTTGGGATTGTCGCTGTCGAACGAGTCGAGCATCAGGAACGGGTCAAAGTTATACACGTTGTCGTGACCCAACACACGCACCAACTTCACGCCGGCACCATCCTGTGCATGGAAGCCTTGCACCTTTTCAATTACTTTTCTGAGTTTCATATTCTTATCCTTTCAATTGATGTTACTTATTGATTATTGTCTCTGCCCACTATCCTACAACTTGTCTGCCATGATGAGGTTTGTGCCAAAGATTTCAGTCGTGTGCGACTGACCGTCGGTTTGCGATGATTTTTATGTTGTTTTTGGCAAAGATAGCGAAAGATATGGAATGAATTCGTAAATTTGCAATGAAATAAAGCCAATGATGATGATACCCCCGCAAATACTTGACGATGAGATAAGCTTCAAGCTCTATACGCTCAATCGGCTGATACAGCAGGCCTACCAGTCGTTTCTGATGCCTTTGCGTCTCACCTATCCACAGTATTTAGTCATGAAGATACTGCTGGAAGAAGATCAGGTGCCAGTCAATGTCATCTCGTCTAAGCTCAATCTGGAGAGCAATACGGTGACCCCTTTGCTCCAGCGTATGGAAAAGCAAGGGCTGCTGTGGCGGGAGAAGAAGTGTGAGGACCACCGGCAGCGCATTATCACGCTGACGCGACAAGGCCAGGATATGAGAAATGACATCACGCAGGTGTCTACCCTGGTGGCAGAGTCGTTGCTGGAACAGCAATTAGATTGCGCCATGGCCAATGGCCTGAAAGACATGCTCAACGCGTTTATCAACCGAATCAGATAATTCTTAAAGGCGAACTGCTGTCAACAGCCATGGTTTCACGAGGCCGTACATATTGCGCCATCGACCTGAAGAGCTTCTACAGTTCGGTGGAATGCGTCGCGAGAGGACTTGACCCGCTCACGACCAATCTCGTCGTGGCCGATGTGAGTCGCACGGAGAAGACCATATGTCTGGCCGTGTCGCCATCGCTGAAGGCGTATGGTTTGGGTGGCAGACCCCGTCTCTTTGAGGTGGTGCAGCGTGTGCGTGAGGTAAACTATGACCGAAGGCTGAAGGCTCCCGGCAACGTGATGACCGGAAAGTCGACCGATGATACCGCCCTGCGCGAGCATCCCGACTGGGAGGTTGACTACATTGCCGCCACGCCGAGGATGGCCGAATATATCAAGGTGAGCAGTCAGATCTATGGCGTGTACCTGAAATACATCGCCCCAGAGGATATCCATGTATACAGCATAGACGAAGTGTTTTTTGATGCCACTGATTATCTCAAGGCCTACAGGCTGACAGCGCATGAACTCTGCATGAAGATGATTCAGGATGTGCTGCGCACCACTGGCATCACCGCCACGGCCGGCATTGGCACCAATCTCTATCTCTGCAAGGTGGCGATGGACATCGTGGCCAAGCATATACCCGCCGACAAAGACGGCGTGCGCATAGCCGAACTCGATGAGCGGAGCTATCGCGAGACCTTGTGGGACCACCGGCCCCTCACCGACTTCTGGCGGGTGGGGCGAGGTATCAGTCAGCGACTGGCGGCCTACGGCATCGACACCATGGGCAAGCTGGCCCGGCTGTCTGTGCAGAACGAGAATTTTCTGTACAAGTTGTTTGGCATCAACGCCGAATTGCTCATTGACCACGCCTGGGGGTGGGAGCCTGTTACCATGGCTCAGGTAAAATCGTATCGGCCGCAGGCCACCTCAACGAGTAGCGGACAGGTGTTGCAAGAGCCCTACAGCTTCGAGAAGGGCAGTGTGGTCATCAGGGAAATGGCCGACGCGCTATCGCTCGACCTGGTGGAGCGGCGCGTGGTGACAGGGCTGATAGTCATAGACGTGGGCTACGACAGAGAGAGTCTCAATGGCAACACCGACTACCAGGGCGAGGTGAGGCACGACCACTATGGGCGCGCCGTGCCTAAGCATGCCCATGGCACGGTGAGGCTGCCAAGGCTCACGTCATCGACAAAGGTCATTGTCGATGCCGTGGCAGAGGTGTTTCATGAGGTCGTCAACCCCCATTTGCTCATTCGCCGCCTGACCATCACGGCGTGCAACCTCATCACGGAGGAGAAGGCGAGGGAGTTAGAGCGCCTGCCCGTGCAGCTCGACCTGTTTACCGACTATCAGGAGATAGAGGCGCAGCGGCAGCTGGAGGCGGCGGCCTTGGCCAAAGAGCGTAAGCTGCAGGAGGCTACCTTGCGCATCAAGAAGAAGTTTGGCAAGAACGCCTTGCTCAAAGGACTCAACTTCGCCGATGGTGCCACACAGATAGAGCGGCATAAGCAAATCGGTGGGCATAGGGCGTAGCGTTCACCATCAGCCTTGCCGCGTAGCGTTTTCCCATTCATCAATTGGCATTCACGACCGACGAGCCCGTCGCACATAAACCCCTACGGAGATGGAAAAATATGATGATATTATCAACCTGCCACACTATGAGCCCAGACGCCACCCACGGATGAGCATGGAGCAGCGGGCGGCACAGTTTGCGCCCTTTGCCGCGTTGGTAGGCTATGAGGCCGCTCTCGAAGAGACGGGGCGGCTGACAGACTGTATGCATGAGGTGTCAGAAGACGTGAAGGAGGCCATCAACCGGCAGTTGCAGTGGGTGGCCGACCATCTGCCTGAGCATCCTCAGGTCACCATTACCTACTTTGTGCCCGATGACAAGAAAGCGGGTGGCGTGTATCGTATGTTGGAAGGGGTGGTCAAGAAAATAGACGACTACGCGCATACCATTATATTAGAGAGCGGCGTGGTAATCCCTATACCGTTCTTGGAGAGCCTGTATGTGCGGCGTTAATACTATTCGCTGAAGATAAGGGCGCGTTGGTAGATAATATTTTGTCGGCTCGGTGATATTCTCTTTCTTTGCATGGTGTGAGGCGAGCCTTGGGCTTCCTCAGCACAATATATGTTATAAGAAATGTAGAAACAATGATGAAGAAGACAAGTTTTCAGGTGAAGGTATCGCTGTTAGTGGCGGCACTCACGCTGTGGGGCCAGATGGCTGAAGCCCAATCGAATGACAGTTTGCAGACACGTCGGCACCAGGAGGGTATGCCCCGTCACCGTCAGCGTATGTTCACGGTGGCAGACGCCAACCAACTCATGACCACTCAGTTGGGGTTGGACGAGAAGCAGCAAAAGAAGGTAGAGAAACTCAATAAGCAATACGCGAGCGTCATCGAGGGCGAGAAGCCGAAGCGTAGGTCGGGCACTCCGGACAACGGTCAGGGTGGACAGCGTGGCATGTCGCGGGGCGGCCATGGCGGTCGCGGCGGCTTTGGCGGTGGTGATATGGGAGAAGGCCCCGGTGGCGGCGGCTTCGGCGGCGGTCCTCAGGGCGGTATGGGGCATGGCCCCGGTGGCCAGGGCCGACCTCAGGGCATGCCCTCAGGCAGCACATCTGCCGAGGACCTCGATGCCCAGCAGGCCAAATACGACAAGAAGCTCAGGAAAATACTGTCGGCAGACCAGTATAAGGGTTATCTGGATATCAAGCCGAAATTCTATGCACAGCGCAAAAACCGCGAGTTTCTCATGGGTGGCCAGCCGCCGATGGAACAGAAATCGGCGGACGACGCAACGAAATAGGCCAAGTGCGTTCAGTGCCCGAGGGCACTTGGCCAACGGCTATCGCTTGCCGGCATTAGGCCACATGGTGGCCATGATGCCGGCCATCACTAACAGGCCACCCAATATATGGTAGGCCTGTAGCCGTTCGTGCAGTATCAGGGCACCGCCGATGACGGAGAATACCGGACTGAGGTTGCTGAACACAGCCACTTGCGAAGCGGAGATCTTCGTGAGCGCATAGTTATTGGCAAACGAGGTGTAAAACGTAGATAGCACACCGAGAAACAGCACCGCGCCAATAAATTCAGGCTGGCGCAAGGGTTGCAGGAAGTTGCTGAGGTTGCCTTGGGCGGCATGGATAGACAGTGCCACCACATTAAATACAACCGTTGACGCTCCTATCGTGAAGAAGGTGACGTCTAAGGCCTTGAATCTGCCGTTCACCTTGCGCACCAGCAGAAAATAGATGGTATTGGCCATGACGGCCAAGAGAATCAGCACATTGCCTTTGAAAGAACCAGATGAAAAACTCAGTCCGTTATGATAGAAGATATACGCGATGCCCGCTACGGATACGACGATGCCCGCTATCTGTAGGAGTGTGTTGCGCTCTCTCAACCACAAGGTGGCGCCTACCAGGGTAAGTATGGGCAGTGAGGCCGACAATATGCCTGCCTCTAAGGCCGAGGTGTATCTCAGTCCTAAGGTCTGTAGGGTGAAAAACAGCAAGGGGAAAAAGAAGGTAATGACACCTAACATTTTCAAGTCACCGCGACGGTATCGGGGGAAACTAAAGCCCGGACGGGCATAAACGAGCAATAACGACAGGAAGCCTATGGTAAACCGATGGGCAATGACATCGTAGACATTGGCGTGACGAAGGGCTATCTTGACAAAAACCAGCGAAAAACCAATGATCAGCATGGCGAGCAACATGCTGATATAGGCCCTGATTTCGCGGCGTGGCGGCTGACTGTTGGGATTACTGTTCATGCTATGGTATGTGACATGGGGGCTAAAGGTGTTTGACGTTAGCCGTGCAAATGTATAAAAAATATAGTAGCAACGGTTAAAGAATGCCCTAAAAAATCATTCGCCCTTGTGATCGTTGCGGGCAGATGGATGCCGCATCCTTATATCATGATGTACGATTTCAGCCTTTTTTTCTTGTTTGTATATGCTATTCTGGTTATCTTTGTGCTCAAATAATGCAACTCCATGAAGGGTGAGTTGGAAACCCACCTTGACGCCACCAAGCCGTTAAGCGGTCATCGCCGTAATGGCAAGATGACAGACGACACATTTTACAAGCTTGTCTATCTGGCCTATCGCAACATCCGCAAGCTCAAGATCATCCTTGGCCAACTAACGGTAACGCAATAAACTCATCCAGTTCTTTTTTGCGTAGCTGCCAGTCGGGGAGATGCACATCAAGCAAATGAATAAAATCTTTGTTGTGGCGATGTTGCTTAAGGTGAGTCATTTCGTGTACAACAATATATTCGATGCAACGCAGCGGAACACGGCCCAATAGCAGGTTGAACTGTATCTTCCTTGCCTCAGTCTTGCAACTGCCCCATTGCTTCTGCATGTGCAAGATAGTCCATTCAAACGAAGATTTCTTTTCATCCATCACGTCTGCCCATTTATTGACGAATGTTTCCAGTACAGGGCGCAGTTCCATGCGATAGAGCTCCTCCATGAGTGTTCTGCGGCTTTCTATTCCTGTATCCTTACGCACATACATTTCAAGATATTTTACCTTCTTGACCATGTGGACACGCTCAGTTGTAGGAATCACCTTCAGCAGATAGCGTCTTCCAAACAAATAATGGCTTTCGCCTGATACATATTCACGCTCATCCTGACGTTCTTGCGACAACACTTCCTCGTATTGTTTTCTTATCCAAGGAAGTTTCGTATAAAGGAACATGCTCACCTCGTCATCCTTCATATAGTCGGGCACTGATATATGTACCCTCCCGTCTGGAGGATATACAGCAAGGTGTATGTTCTTTATTCCCTTGTGTTCCACGTCTATGTCAAACTCGGCAATTCGCATCAGAACTCTGGATTGTGTATGGCAATGTTTATCACGATTTCCACCTTATCGGCCGGCATCCCCTCAACCCTTTCTATTGCCTTCTGTAAGGCCCTAAGTCTCATTTTGTTTTCACGGAAGCCAATTTCTGCATTCTCCTTGATGGCAAGATATGTACGCAAAGCAAGTGTCTCATCCTTGCCAAGGTTATCATAGAGAGCTTTCTTGCCATCAGTATTGATGTCGGCCGGGTATTCTTTTTTGCTGCCTCGCATCTCACGTAGAATCTCCACCAATTGGCTTAACTGCTCCTTGTACTCCTGAGTATGCTGCTTCAGGTCTTCGAGAATCTTGTTAAGCTTCTCACTGAGTTTGTCGTAGTAGTCAGGGTTGGCGTCACGTTTGCGGATGATGTATTTTCGCACATTGGATGCAATTGTTTCCGCTGCCGCTGGTTGCCCGCCCACTTCATTCTCTGCATCAATGATTGTGTTGATACCATCAGGGTCATCCTCTGTCCTGTTGGCATCGATGATATCGAGGAAAGAGAAATCATCAAGTTTTTCAAGCACGTTTGATTTGGGTGCCTGGACATACTGGTCAAGCAACTGCCGCATCATGGCATTGTATTTTTTCAGGTCGGTCGAGTCGCCAGAGCGTAACATGATGGCTTTTCTCAACTCATCGTAATCAGTCACTTTTTGATGGATGGCCTTGGCTTCTTCTACCGTATATCCGGCTTCCACCATCTGGGTGGCAATGGCCAGATAACGGTTTGTCAATGTGAGAACGGCATTATAGAATTGCTCGCGCTTACTGGCATTTTCAAGAGACGCTGCTTGCTGCTCTTCTACGGGTGTGGCAGCTTGATCGAATACGAAGTAGTCGAAATACTGGTCTGCTTCTTTGGGCTGTTTGACATATTGACAAAGCCCTTCTATCAATTCAATACCCTCGTCGAGATCTTTCTTGCCCTGTTCCAGGCGGTTCTTCAATAGTCCGGCTACATCTTCAGAATTGAAAGCATAAAAGGCTCCACCTGTATATTGGCCGTTGGTATAGTCTTCTACGGCTCCTTTTATTTCGTCAAACAAATCCTTATAGTCTATGATATATCCAAACTCCTTTTGGTCGCTCTCCACACGGTTCACCCGGCAAACAGCCTGAAAGAGATTGTGGTCTTCCATGTGCTTGTCGATGTAGAGGTAGGTGGCTTTGGGGGCATCAAAACCTGTCAGCAGCTTGTCCACGACAATCAGGAGTTTCATGCTACCGGGATGGTCAACAAACTCTGTCTTTGCCCATTCCTCAAATTGTATGGCCGTTTTGTCTCCCATCATCTGCTTAGCCATGTTGCACTTGAAGGTTTCCTCGTCGTTATCGGCATCGCTGCTATGCCCCTGAGTGATGCTCACACCGTTTTGTGGGTCATAACTCGATACTACTGCTGTCTTACCCTTCAGCTCCGTACCCTCAAAACATTGCCAATACTTGTATGCCTGATATATAGAACCTGCTACCAACATGGCATTTCCATAGCCATGTGCCAGTGGTGGCAACAATATCATATCCTCGCAAATATCACGGACAATGCGCTTCACTCGCTCATCGCTCGAATAGATGTTTTGCAAGGTTGCCCATTTCTTTTGCAGGGCTTCCTTCGCCCTTGGAGTCATGTTTGTGGTCTTGGCGTCAAATATTCTGTCTATTCTTGCCTTGTCGCCCTCATCTATCTGCTGTTCCACATTACGGGCTTCGTAGCGCAGGTCGAGGATGACATGGTCGGCCACGGCCTCGTCAAACTTATAGGTATGGATGAATGAACCAAACTGCTCCATCGAGGTCAATTTGCTCTTTTTCAACAACGGCGTGCCTGTGAAACCAATCATCATCACGTCATTGCCCATGATCTTACGCATGGCCTTATGAAGGATGCCGCCTTGTGTTCGGTGACATTCGTCAACAAAAACCACAATCTTTCCCTTGGGTGAGAAGTCAGGCGGAAGGGCGTTTGCCACTTTCTCCATCGCTTCCTCCACGCTCATCTTCGACTTCTTGTCGCCGATTACAATCTTGTCATCGGCTTCGTTGTGCAAACCCAGTCCGAACTTGTGTATCAGGGTGCAGATGATGCTGTGCTCCGACTTGTTGAGCGTATTGCTGAGTTGGTCGCCGCTCTTCACTCGGAAAGGCTGCTCGCCAGTGTCCTTGAATCCGTTTTCGATCTGCTTGTCCAGCTCGTCACGGTCGGTAACGATGACGATACGGGCATCGTCGCCTTGTTCCTTGATCCATTGTGCGAGCCATACCATCGTGAGCGATTTGCCTGAGCCCTGCGAGTGCCAGATGATACCACTGTCTTTTTGGGCAAACCGACGTTTGGCTGCTGCAAGGGCAAAATACTGGTTGGGGCGAGCTGCTTTCTTTATGCCGCCATCAAAGATGATGCAGTCGTGAACGAACTCCAACAGGCGATGGGGCTCAAGCATTTGGAGCAGTGACCGCATCATTTCGTTGGGATAGTCGGCTTGAGAGAACTGCGACGGCTCGCAGGGCTCGCCCGTCGGCTCTTTCCATTTCAGCCAGAACTCCTCCGGAGTCTTTATCACTCCGTATTTCAAGCCCTCGCTCTCGTTACCAGCCAAGAGAAGTTGTGTCGTCGTAAAGAAATGAAGTATCTCGCCATCTTCTTGGTTGCGACGGTTCTGACGGATGGCATCGGCCACACTGACAGAAATCTTCTTCAGTTCCAGCACTACAAGGGCAATGCCGTTCACATATACCACGATGTCGGGCCGTCGGTGCTTTAAGTCTTCCGTTACCCGTCGCACCGTCACCTCCTCTGCTATGGCAAAGTCATTGTTCAAAGGATTCTTCCAATCGATATACTGCACCAGCTTGTTAGTCATGCCATAACCTTGACTTACCATTTCACCATTACGCAACAGCTTGTACGTGGCAAGACTCTTGTCAAAGAGGTTGGCGTATGTGCTGCAAGCGGCAGCCTGTTTTAGCGAACGTATGGCTTCGCCTGCTTGCTGGGCGGTGCATCCCTGCTGGGCGGTGAGAAACCTGCGAAGATCTTCCTCGCGGATGTTGCTGTTCTCCACCTCTTCAAGATTGCCGATGTAGCGATACTTCGGCAATACTGACAGCAGAAGGTCTATGGTGCGGTTCTGCGTGTCACGCTCCGGTTTAATGATTCGCTGGTATGTCATATCAAACGGATTTTTCCTGTTAGTAACTGTTGCATCATGCCCTGCTTTAGGAATTGATATTTCGTGAGACGGACTTCAAGGGATTGGATTTCTGAGTCCATGTCGGAAAGAACCTGTGCAATGGCTTGCTGCTCTTCTTTTGTTTGGGGTATTTCAATAGAAGTATTTCTCAAAAGTGATTTGGAAAGATTAAATCGTGTTGAGCCTTGCGCTAACATTGTCATAATATCGCGCCCTTTGCGACTTCTCCATAAATAAGCCATGAATAAAGAGTCAATTTCTTTGTCTGAAAGTCTGAAACCAAAACAAAAGCTGTTAAGAAATAAGTCCTTAATATCTTCAAGCAGACAAGCGCAAATGCCAACTTCATCAGGCGTTTCTGATGATGTATTGAAGAAAAGGTCACCATTCCGAGCTTCATTCTGTCTTTCATTTGGGTGAATGACCACCTTTTCAAAGATGGAAGTGTCAATGATAGGATTATTCAATACGTTGAGGAAAGTTATGTACTTAGCATTCCCCGTACCAAAGTCCTCTTTGCTCTTACCAGATAACCCATTATATGTATAACCTATATCATCGATTTTTTTAGATACCCACTTCTCATTAAACCCAGGGAGTCTCCTTTTGCCAGAAAGTAAGTCCTGCATAGCTCCCTCTTTGATGTTCCGCTTCTTTTCAATGAGCTTCTTTGTGATAGCAATTAGGTCATCCATGTCAGAGAGCGCTTCGGCAATGCGAGATTGCTCGGTTTTTTGGGGAAAAGCAACTAACGTTTTTGAAAACGTGGTTTTGTTAATTAGCGGAACAGCCTGTACAGATGCATTGCTCCTTATATCTGACTCTCGTGTTTGAATGGCGTAATAAAGATATTCGTTGTTATAACTGCCGTTGGGCAAAACTGCGTTTATCTGCTGATTTGATGTTAAGTCACAAAAAGCAATACCACATTTTCCTATTGTAGAACCTGTACAAGTATAAAGTATACTACCTTTGGGAATTATTCTCGACATAGAAAAACCAATCGTTGATAATTTCTTAATTGTATTTTCTATGTATTTACTATCACCTAAATCTGCTGGGCTAACAAACAGATGAGTCGTACCGTAATTTTTAGGATTAGCAGTCGGAGGCGTACTACCATTAAGTATGTCAGCAACAGAACCAATAGGCTTCACCTCCCAATCCTCTGGAATCAAGCCCACCTCGCTTTTCTTGAACTTCGTTTCAATCATAGCTCAAACCCCATTTCTTTAAGGTGGTTAAACACTAATGCTTCTTTTTGGGCAAAGGATTGGCTTAGTTCGCTAAGCGTAAACTCATAGCGGCTGTGCATGTCGTTCACCTCGGTCACGATGCGGTGCAGGGCTGTCTGCATTTCGTCGCCGATACGCGATGAAATGTCGGCAAGCCATTTGTCGCTTACAATCACATTTCGGGCATCGTCCTCCGTCAGTTCGCCATACACGCGTACTATCTCCTTATAGAGCTGCGCATCGAGTGCTTTTATCTCTGCCTTGACAGCCTTTTCGCTCTCCAACAAATCAAGATACTGCTGCCAGAGCATGCGCTGCTGGTCGGAATACACATTTCGCATTTCGGGCTTTTTGGCTTCCTTCTGTTTCTTCTTGATGTTGGCGGCATTCAGCTTGCCATAGAAGAGGGCTTCGTCAAGATAGTCTTCGTTTTCTTCTGTCATGGTTTTTATCTTCTCCTGAATGTCGGCGAGTGCGGCGGTCTTTTCGTCAAACTGCCACTTCAGGTCGTTCAAGAACACCTTGACTGCAAGGTCAACAGGAAGCAAGTCGCAAGAGAGGTCTGTCCATTTGGGGCTTTTCTTTGTCGGCATGATGAGACGTGGCATCCATCCGTCACGCGAAATCATAAACAGGTCGTCCTGCAGGGTGTCGTTATAGTAGCCAAGCAACTGGTCATAGACGTCATACGCATCGACAAGCGTAGTGGCCTTCAAGAATGTGTCAAGGAGGCTTTGCCCCCACAAGGCAATGACATCCTTCGGCTTGCTGTCCTTGCCAACAGCCAGCATGAGCGGCTGTGTCTGGTCACACCATTTCTGGATCGTGTCATCGAACACATCCCTCTGCGTCTTGAAGCTCTTCTCGTTGCTGATGGCCTCAGCAACGCTCTGCTTCTCGACAGCCAACGAGAAGAATCCTTCACGGAACGGCACGAACAAGGCTGTACGCAGCGACGGACAGATGTCCCAGTACTTCTGCAGGCGGTCAATGTCAGCGACCGGTATTCCACCGTGCAGATGACCGTCGATGTTCTGGTGAATCTCTTTGTCCTTTGGAACGACATAACGCGACATGTTCAGGTTGAATGCGTTGCGCTGTATCTCGTACATCGGAGCATCCTCGCCGTCCTGTTGAGTAGTCTCGAAGGTAGACAGGTGGGCAAAATGTGGCTCGTCTTTGCGCCGTCTCCAAACATCAATCACTCGTTTGATGTCCTGCTCGCGCAGACGTATCTTGGAGTCTGCATCCTTATAGCCCAGTTCGCTGGCATCGATGAAGAACACGCCGTCCTGCACCCGGTGGTTGTCGAGTATAAGCACATTACCGGCAATGGAAGTGCCATAGAACGCATTGGCGGGGAAGGCGATGATGCCAGAGAGCAACCGTTGCTCGATAAGCCACTTGCGCAACTTCTCCTCATCACCGCCACGTGTCAGCACGCCATTGGGCAGGATGATGGCACACTTACCGTCAGACTTCATAGACTTGACACAATGGAGCAGGAAGGCAAAATCGCCATACTGCTGTGGCGGGACGCCCATTTCGGAACTCCAGCGCCCCCAGGTGTCGTCGTTTTTGGCGGTCAGCATCCAATTGTGGAGTGAGAATTTGGGATTGCTCACCACGTAGTTATAGGTCTGCAGCTTGCCATTCACCACATGCTTGGGCGAATTGAGCGTGTCGCCTTGGAGGATGTTTGGTGTTTCGCAGCCATGGATGACCATGTTCATATACGACAACTCGATGTTGGCCGGGTCAATGTCCTGCCCGTCGAGACTGACATTGTGCTTGGCAGCAGCACGCACCCGGAGGAGCAGAGACCCCGATCCGCAAGTGGGGTCGTATGCTGACACCATCGGGCGGTCATCCTGATCAATGCCGATGAGCAATGCCATTAGTCGGCTAATCTCAGTAGGCGTATAGAATTGTCCTTTGTCCTTGCCGGCAAGACTGGCGAAGTTTCGCATTAAAAACTCGTAGGCATCACCGATGAGGTCGTCGTCGGCAGCGCGATTGTGTGAGAAATCCAGTCCGTCGTCTTGGAATGCAGCAACCAGTTCCGAAATCAGTTTGGAACTGTCCTCTGCATTTCCGAGTTTCTTGTCACAGAAATCATGGTCAGACAAGTTGATGATGTCCTGCAGGCCGTTGGCTTCAGAGATCTTCCCGATGATTTTGTTCAACGAGTCGCCAATGTTTTTCGTTCCTTTCAGAGCTACAATATCCTCAAAGAAACATCCTTCGGGTATCTCCAGCACCGTGTTGTCACCCGACTTCACTTTGTCGGAAATGTATTTTAGGAACAGAATAATCAGCACATAGTTTTTGAACGATTCTGCACCAATGCCACTGTTGCTACGGAGTTTGTTGGCACATTTGGTCAGCGTGCTGTAGATTTCAGATTTCTTTAATGCCATACTAAAAAAGCCACCCCCATCACCGTGTCTCGATAGGCGACCAAGCCTTTTTTCACGACAAGGGAGTGCTAAGATTCTTTATTTTGCCTGATGGCATCAATTGGTCTTTATCGAGGATATCCTACCACTCAGCTTAAGAGGAAAAATTCAGCTCTTCCTAAGAGACGGATATCTGCCCACAAAGGTAGATATTTTTAGCCAAAATCATCCGTTTTCTGTAGTAAAAAATGGTTTGTTTGTCTACGTCATTTGACACAAGTAGGCACGTTGCAAGGTCGATTTTCACCCTATCTGACATCTTTCGATTCTGCCCCACCGCTCCGAGTGCCTCCCTGAGCTCCGCGCAGCGGTTGACCCAACTCGTGAGGTGGTTTGCCGCCGTATGGGGCGAAGAGACTGTGGGGAGATACAAGCAGCACCAGCTCGTTCTTGTCGTAGGCGCGTGGGGTGAGCGAAGTACCGTATTTATACATCATAACCATGCTGTTTGTTTGGGCTAAATACCATGTTTACACATTGTTTTTCACCTTACTATAAAGTTGTTTTTGACACGTTCAGCCAAATGGTACACGTGTATGTATTTACCCAAGTAGCGTCGCAAGGTGTCCGGGGTAATACGCAGCTTGCCAGAGCGTTCGTTCGCATCATCCGTGGTAAACTTGTCTTCCACCTTGTCTGCCGCCTTGCTCCTCTTCGATCTCTCCCATGCTATCGAGTAGTAGACAGAAGTAGCTGGGCCAGTCTTCCTCAGCTATCTTATCCGAAAAAGTATGATGGAAGGTAACCTCCTCCACGATAGAGTTTTGCGCAGAATGCGCAGATGCGCAGCCTTGCGCAGAAGTATCTGTAAAATAAGAAGTGTTGATTATCAATGAGTTATATGAATCGCTCTTTTTTGCGCAAGGCTGCGCATCTGCGCATTCTGCGCAAAACTCCCGTGAATGCCGCTCATGGGCCAGTGCCTTGAGGTCTATCCCGGCCTTCCCGCCCATCCAATAGAGCGTCTCAATCCGCATCTCCCTCGGCCCTTGGCGTGAAGACAGTTGCCATACTTCTTGTTGCATTCTCTGGCGTTATACTTTGCGCTCATTGGGCTGAGCTGGTGGAAGAATGTTCTTCTATTAACAAAACTCCAAAACTCTCACCTTTTCTCTATCTACAGTTTGCAAGTTGTAACATGATGCGTTGAAATCGTTTCTCCCCAATCCACTCTACTCCCGAGTCTTTATATTTTAGATTTGTTTCATACTTAACACTTATCACTTAACACTTAATGGCCTCTTGCTCATACGTTTTTTTTATTGATAAGATTGACCACCACCTTCACCATGGTATCTTTCTCTTCGGTGCGACTCTCGGCAATCATCAGCGTTAATGCCACGAGGGTGTTGTCTCCAATTCGCTTGGAGCCGTCAGGATTGTAGAGGATGCCGTTGTTGTTCATAAACCAAAGGAAGAGTGTGGCGGCAATACGCTTGTTGCCATCGCTGAATGAGTGGTTCTTCGTGACGAGATAGAGCAGCATGGCTGCCTTCTCCTCTATTGAGGGATAGAGTTCCACACCATCGAAGGTCTGATAAATCTGTCCGATGGAGCTTTTGAATGATTCGTCCTTCTCGTTGGCAAACCACTGGCTGGCTCCAAACTTCTCCTTCAGGCCTTGTATGGCCTCCATCGCATTGTCGTAGGTGACGTGAAACAGCTCCTGCTCGTTGGTGTCGCTCACCTCCAGGCGTTGGTAGTCGTAGTCGTCGAGGGTGTCGAGAGCTTGGGTATAGTCGGTTACCACGCTAATCAACGCTTCGCGTTCGTCGGCGTTGTCAGCCGTGTTCTCAGTCTCGTCGAACACCTTTGCATCGAGCGACTTGATGGTGCGGCCCATCACCTCCACCACGTGGCGCAGGTCATCATATCGTTGCCGGGCAAGGTCGTTCTTGATGGCATAGCCCTTGATAAGGTATTCTTTCAACACCTTGTTGGCCCATCTACGGAACTCCACGCCACGTTTTGATTTCACTCTATAGCCCACGGATGTCACCATCTCAAGATTATAGTATTCAATATCACGGGTGACCTCCCTGAGGCCCTCTTTTTGAACAGTCGCAAATTTTGCGATAGTTGCACCATCCAATTCTTCCTTGAGTGCGTTGTTGATATGCTTGCCAATGGTTTTCACATCTCTGCCGAACAACACGGCTAACTGCTGTCGGTTCAGCCACACCGTTTCATTCTCCAACCGTACATCAATGGCGGTCTGTCCGTCCTGCGTCTGGTATATTTTGATTTCGCCTGTATTATTCATACCCTTAACACTAATCACTTATTATCTTCTCCAGCAGTCCTTCGGTGCGCTTCTCGATAGCCCGAATGTCGGCCACAGGGCGTAGCTGCACCGGCTTGTAGAAGTACATGGTGGCGCGAGCTCATCGCCAATGGGGGCAGCCTCCTCATCGACTCACGCATCACTTGTTGGTGCGCTTATGCTCTACGAGCACTACCTTGATGCGGTTGATGTCTTTTTTCATATTGTTTAGATACTATGAGCTACATCCGGAGATAAAAGCCAGCACTCATTCTCCTTGACATGCGCACGATTCAGGTATTAAAATGCTTATGGTGCAAATATATTGAAATTATCTGAGACAAAGTGCATGCATCCTTTAAAATATAAGGAAATGCTTACTGTTGAAGCGCTTTCTTTGATTAAATACACTATTCTTCAACAAAACAAAACTTTTGAGGTAATTATGCGGAAAGGTTGCACTGTTGCGTATTTGCTTTTCAACCAGAAATTATTGTTGGATTCTAATCTTAATACTAAAAGATTATGAGAAAATTATTATTGGCTGCTGTCATCATTGCATCAGGCTATATGGCCGACATTGCAAGTCATGCTGATGGAACGAATGCTTACAACGTGAGTATCAAACCGCAGGACCTTTTAACCAGTATAGAAGCATGAAAGAGCGATTTCAAAAACTTCAAGGCCATTGTCATTGTCTGCTGTAAAATGCAGTTGCCATACTTCTTGCCAGCGCGGCTGGTAGGTGATGCGTACCTTTATAAAGATGTACGATTTCAGCCCTTTTTTCTTGTTTGTTTATGCTATTCTGGTTATCTTTGTGCTGAAAGAACGTAACTCCATGAAGGGGTTGTTGATTTCAGTTTACATCATGCACGCATTTCAAACCGCTTTTCGTCTGTCATTGCCCGTGCTGGGTGCCTATTGGTTTTTGGGCATCACCTACGGGCTGTTGGCCTCCAATATGGGCTTTAGCCTATGGACGCCGGTGTCGATGGCACTGCTGATATATAGCGGGTCGGTAGAGTTTATTGCCTTGACCATGCTCGTTGGAGCCTTTCAGCCACTGGCGGCCATGGCGATGGCACTGATGGTGGGTGCCCGACATCTGTTTTACGGCATCTCTATGCTCGACCGCTATCAGGGTTCGGGTCGGTTGAAACCGCTGCTCATCTTTTGGCTCACCGATGAGACCTTTGCCGTCAATTTCAGCAATCGGGATCTGATGCGACAGACGGGCAAACCTTTTGCCTGCTATCTCTGGGTGTCGGCCCTCAATTATTGTTACTGGATAACGGGTGGCATCATGGGTTATGTGCTCGGGGCGTCGATGGGTGAGGCACTGTTGAAACACCTTGAGGGCCTCGACTTTGTGGTGACTGCGATGTTTGTGGCCATCTTCATGGACGATTATGTGCGCAACAAGGCCACGCGCCTGAGCTCGTGGTTGGGCATTGGTGCCGCGACGGCGTGTCTGGCGGTTTTTGGGCCGCGACAGTTTATTGTTCCTGCCATGCTCTCGATATTGGCGGCTTTATTCATCAATTACAGGAGGCACAACCCATGACCGTCACGCAGCAAGTCATCACCATCGGCATCATGTCGGTAGCGGTCGTCCTGACCCGGGTTCTGCCGTTCGTGCTCTTTCCTGACAGGGAGCGCACGCCGCATTTCGTGCGTTACCTCGGCAAATACTTAGGGTCGGCGGTATTTGGCCTGTTGGTGGTCTACTGCCTGAAAGATGTTCATTTCCTCGGGGGGCAGCATGGCATTCCGCAGTTCATGGGCATCCTTGTTTGTGTGCTGCTGCATCTATGGCGCAAGAACCTGCTGCTTACCATTGCCGGCGGCACCTTATTTTATATGGTCTGGATACAAAACGTAAATTTGAGTATATGATTACCCATCAGCTTGTGCCCGAGGCACCTAACGATGACATACGCCATCTCTATGAGACGGCCTTCCCCAAGGAGGAACAGATACCCTGGGATGAGCTTATGCTACTCGTGAAGTCGATGTCGCTCGACTTCACGGCATATTTTGACGAAGACGAGATGATAGGTTTCACCATCGTCTATCCCCGCAAGTCGTTCAACTGGTTTTGGTATTTTGCCGTGCGTCCTGAGTTGCGGGGCAACGGGCGGGGACAAAAAATCCTGTCTTATCTCATAGACAAATACAAGGGGCAGACCTCTATCCTCGATATGGAGTCGCCCGACCAGGATTGTGACAACAAAGAGCAACGTGTGCGCCGCCATGATTTCTACCTGCGCAACGGGTTCAGAGACACGGGCGTGGTGAGAACCTATGATACGGTTGCGATGACCATCATGATCATTGGCCCCGGCACGTTTACCATGGCCGATTACGACCAGATATTGAAAGAACTGAGAGCGCATTGGGATTATAACTCCTAAAAGTAAGATATGCCACAAGAACAATCGAATGTGAGAGAGCGGCAGCGCACTGACCTGCGTGAGCCGCGTCACTATCAGGTCGTCATTCACAATGATGACTTCACCACCATGGATTTTGTCGTGATGGTATTGAAAACTGTGTTTTACCTTAGCGGCGAGTCGGCTGAGGCCTTGATGATGCAGGTACACCGTGCAGGCAAGGCCGTGGTGGGGCGTTACACCTACGACATAGCGGTGTCTAAGGCCAAGAAAGCCACCACCATGGCGCGCGAGAACGGCTACCCGTTGCGCCTTACCGTAGAACCCGAAGAAGAATAACAATGGCAGAAATCAAACAAAGTGAGCGCGTCAGACAGATTATGCACGACGCGATGGATTATTGCAAAAGCTACAGGCACGAATTTGTGATGCCCGAGCATCTGCTGGCGGCCCTGCTTGAGGATGTGGTATTCACGGAGGCGCTGAATGTCTATTGCTCTCCCGAGACAGTGTCGAAGCGGCTGGATGAGTTCTTGCTCGGCACCGAAACCGTACCCGACGGGGTGGAGTACGAGCCTGAGATTTCTGAGCAGATGGGCCAAATGATAGGCTATGCGGTCAACGAAGTGGCGGCGAGCAGTGCCGCGATGATCGACACGCCGCATCTTGTAGGCGCCATGCTCAGGCTTGAGGAGTCGTGGGCTGCCTATATGCTGAAGGACGCGCTGCAAGGCAATGAGGCCGATTTCATGAGCCAACTCATCAGCCTGTATGAGGAAAATGACAGGTGGGACACCCTGGCTACCGGTGCTGACGAGACGGCATTGTGGAGGAAATGGGTGACTTGTATGAACGAGCGTTATCGGGAGTTCAACCCTCTCATTGGTCGTGAGCAGGAACTGCGGCGCACCATCCAGGTGCTCTGTCGCCGTGACAAGAACAATCCGCTGCACGTGGGAGAGCCCGGCGTGGGCAAGACGGCATTGGTGTGGGGACTGACGCGACTGATCGAAGAGGGTAAGGTGCCTGTGCGTTTGCAGGGCAGCAAGGTCTACCAGCTGGACATGGGCACGCTGTTGGCAGGAACGCAGTTTCGTGGCGACCTTGAGAATCGCGTCAAGCAGATCATGGACGGCATACAGGCCGAAAGCGATAACAACATCGTGTATATCGACGAGATACACACGCTCGTGGGAGCGGGAGCTACGGGCGAGGGGGCCATGGATGCCTCGAACATGCTCAAGCCCTATCTCGAAGGCGGAAGGGTAAGGTTTATCGGTTCTACCACCTATGAGGAGTTCAGTCGCCACATCACCCGCTCCAAAGGTCTGTTGCGGCGTTTCCAGCAGATAGACATTGCCGAGCCCTCGGTAGACGAGGCCATACACATCATCCGGCAACTGCAGCCGCGCTATGAGGAGTTTCATGGTGTGCGGTATGACGACGGGGCTGTGGAGTTTGCCGTGAGGGCGAGCGCCAAGCATATCAACGACCGCTTTCTGCCCGACAAGGCGCTCGACCTGATCGATGAGGCGGGGGCGGCTATGGAGATAGCTGAGGCGAAGAGCGCCATTGGCAAGAAGGAAATCGCTGAGGTGCTGTCGAAGACCTGCAAGGTGGACGCACTGTCGGAGGCCGACGATGACGACTACGCGCAGTTGGAGAACCTCGCCGACCGCATGCTGGCAAAGATTTACGGGCAAGACGAGGCCATACGGCAGGTCACGGAGGCGGTGCAGATGTCGCGGGCCGGACTGCTCGACGACAACAAACCCTTGGCTTCGCTGCTCTTCGTGGGGCCTACCGGCGTGGGCAAGACCGAGGTGGCACGGGTGCTGTCACAGGAACTTGGCATTCCGCTTGTGCGCTTTGACATGAGCGAGTACACCGAGAAGCACACGGTGGCCAAACTCATCGGGTCTCCGGCGGGGTATGTGGGCTACGAAGACGGCGGACTGCTGACCGATGCCATCCGCAAGTCGCCCAACTGTGTGCTGCTGCTCGACGAGATCGAGAAGGCGCATCAAGACATCTACAACATCCTGCTTCAGGTGATGGACTACGCCCGCCTTACCGACAACAAGGGGCGTCATGCCGATTTCCGCAACGTGGTGCTCATCATGACCTCGAATGCCGGGGCACAGTATGCCTCGCAGGGCAGTGTGGGCTTCAACGGCGGCGTGAGCCGTGGCGATGCCATGATGCGCCAGGTGAAGAAGACTTTTAAGCCCGAGTTCATCAACCGACTCTCCGGAACAGTGGTCTTCCATGACATGGACAAGACCATGGCAACGCTCATTCTCAGAAAGAAACTGCGTGAACTGGACGAGAAACTTGCGGCCAAGCAGGTGCGGATGCAGCTCAGTGACGAGGCGTTCGACCTGTTGCTCAAAGAGGGCTTCACCGCCGAATATGGCGCGCGCGAGATGGACCGCGTCATCGCCTCCCGCCTCAAGCCCATGCTTATGCGCGAGATTTTATTCGGCAGACTGAAACAAGGTGGTAACATTCAAATCGTATGCGAAGATGGCCGTCTATCGATTGGATGATGAACTCTGGTTTCCCGACCCACACTATGGCGAAGCCGACGGACTGGTGGCGGTGGGCGGTGACTTGTCTGTCGACCGCCTGTTGCTGGCTTACAGCAACGGCTTCTTCCCCTGGTTTGCTTATCGCTACAGAGAAGAGCCGTATTGGTATTGCCCCTTAGACCGTTTTGTGATCTTTCCCCATGACATTCACGTGAGCCACTCAATGAGACAGCTTATGCGGCGAAACCTGTATGAAGTGACTTTCAATCAGGACTTCGAGGGTGTCATCAGGGGATGCGCGCAGGCCGATATGCGCGACGAGAAACTCGGAGCGTGGCTCGGCGAGGACATGATACGGGCTTATACCGAACTGTATCATCAAGGCTTTGCCGCCAGTGTAGAGGTGTGGGAAGCGGGTTCGGCAGCAGGCTCTCGCACGCTGGTGGGAGGCCTCTACGGCGTCAGTATCGGCACGGGATTTTTTGGCGAGAGCATGTTCTCTTTGGTGCCTAACGCCTCTAAGCTGGCCCTGATACACCTTGCCCAGTTGCTTGCGCGGCATGGTGGCAAGCTCATCGACTGCCAGTTTGAGACGCCCCACCTCAAAAGCATGGGTGGACGCCATATCACCTATGAGCAGTATATGGAGATACTTGGCGGCGACGAGTGACAGATACGCGAGTTCGGGAAAAGATGAGCAGGCAAACAGCGACCCTCGGGTGAGCATGGGCTTAGTCGTGGTAAATGGGGCGGTTATGAGCCCCCAAGCTGCCGTTTCAACTGCCCTCCGCGCCTATGGCAAGGACGGGCGGGCTAAATGAGAAGCCCCATGCCATCGGATGATTCTATATAGAATGATGCTATGGTTTCATATAGAACCATCGGATGGTTTCATATAGAATCATCGGATGGTTTTATATAGAATTATCGGGCTGTAGGGTGCGAACGGTTGGGCGTAGGCATGGAGATGGGGCGACGTGCGGGGCGCCTTATGTATGACAATAACTCTTATACCTTTTTATATTATGTATAGCTTGACATATAAAGTAACTACAAGTACTTGCGACAGCGAAGGAAAGCTGAAACTCTATTCTGCCTTGCAGATGATGCAAGACTGCTCGGAAATGTGGATAGACAGCGAGCCCGCTGTCAGAGACAGTTTCGCCAAAGAGCACATGGCACAGCTTCTGGCTTCCAGACAAGTGGAAATATTGCGCGTGCCCCGATTCAAGGAGCAACTCACCGTTTGTACTTCCGTGTACGACATGAAGCCGATGTATGGCTTTCGTAACACCTTTATCTATGACGCCGAAGGGCGGCCTTGCTACCGTACCTGGTCTATGGGCGCATTCGTAGACAGGGAGACAGGCAAACTCAAGCGTGTGGAGGCAGACGTGCTCGAAAGCATGACGCTTGAGCCTAAGGCCGAAATGAATTATCGTGACCGTCGCATCATCTTGCCCAAAGAGGCGGGAATGAGTCTTGACCCCGTTCGTGTGATGCGCGCGGATATCGATTACAATCATCATATGAACAACGCCAACTACATTCGTGTTGCCATGGAGTTGCTTCCCGAGGACTTTGACATCCGTGGGTTGCGCGTGGAATATCGCGCCCCAGCCCGGTTGGGAGACCTGCTTTACCCCATGTGCTATTCGCGCGACGGTTAGTTCCTCATCACCCTCTCTACCGCTGCCGGCCCATGCGCCATCATGGAGTTTACCACATCGTGAGCATGACAATGGTAAGTGTCACGCTCTGTATGGGCGGTGCGAACATGTTTTTTGGCAATTTATAACTTTTGGGCTGCACGGTGCAACATTTATTCTTCATTTTTAACTACTGTGTCAACTATTCTTTGTAATTTTGCAACGAATTAAAGATGATACCCGTGGCGGGTAATCTTTACGACACCTTATCGAAATGAATACAGAAACACTTTCTGGAACAAAGAAGACCATTGTTGGCGTGCAATTTCTTTTCGTTGCTTTCGGGGCAACGGTTCTTGTGCCGCTCCTTGTCGGTATCAACCCCTCGACAGCCCTTTTCACCGCCGGACTCGGCACGTTTATCTTCCATTTTGTGACCAAAGGCTCGGTGCCGATTTTCCTCGGAAGTTCGTTTGCCTTTATCGCGCCGATCATCTCCGCGACCGAGCAGTGGGGACTGCCTGGCACGCTTGCCGGGCTCACCAGCGTGTCGTTGGTCTACTTCGTGATGAGTGCCTTGGTCAAATGGCAAGGCAAACACCTGCTCGACAGGGTTTTTCCGCCAGTGGTTATCGGGCCTGTCATCATCCTTATCGGTCTCTCCCTCTCCGGCAGTGCGGTAAACATGGCCAAGACCAACTGGCTGTTGGCCTTCGTGTCGCTCATCACCGCTGTCTTGGTACTCACCTTTGCGCGTGGATTGCTCAAGCTGGTGCCCGTCATCTGCGGTATCATCGTAGGATATGTGGTAGCGGCCTGCATGGGATTGGTAGATTTCGCGCCTGTCGTGGCAGCTCCTTGGATTACCAATCCGGTGTCGTTGTCCACCATCAGTCATTTTCAG
Source organism: Bacteroidota bacterium (assembly GCA_023425865.1). Classification (GTDB taxonomy): domain Bacteria; phylum Bacteroidota; class Bacteroidia; order Bacteroidales; family Bacteroidaceae; genus Prevotella. The sequence goes on from JAFABV010000092.1 coordinate 64,169, forward strand.
TGGGAACCATTCTTTTATATGATTCCCGTGGCTATAGCACCTGTCATCGAGCACATTGGCGATGTATACGTGGTGGGTGCCGTGGCTGACAAAGACTTTGTAAGCAGTCCGGGCCTTCACCGTACGATGCTCGGCGACGGACTGGCTTGTCTGGCTTCCGCCTTTCTTGGCGGTCCCCCTGAGACAACCTATTCTGAGGTGACCGGCGCCATGTCAATCACTAAGGTCACCAGTCCGGCCGTGATACGCATTTCAGCGGCCACCGCCTTGATCTTCTCTGTCATGGGCAAGCTCAGCGCCTTGTTGCAGAGCATTCCGCAGGCGGTGCTGGGAGGCATCATGCTCTTGCTCTTTGGTACCATTGCCAGCGTGGGCGTGCAAAACCTTATCCAGCACAAGGTGGACATGAACGATACCCGGAATGTCATTATCATATCTGTCACCTTGACGATGGGCATTGGAGGCGCAGTATTGTCGGCCGGTTCTTTTGCGCTTTCAGGCATTGGCCTGTCTGCCATCATCGGTGTCATTCTCAATTTGGTATTGCCAAAAACCAATTCAGAGCAGACGCCGGAATAATGGCATCCGCCCCTCCCACTTACCAACACACCAACACACCAACACACCAACACACCAACATCACAGATGAAAAAGATCTTTTCGCTCTGCATGCTTTTCTTGGCCTCTGTGGGGACAAGCTTCGCACAAAACGTACAGTTGCATTATGACCTCGGTCATTCGTTGTCTGACAACCTCACGTCACGTCCCAGCGTCACCACGACGTTTGAGATGTTTAAGCCTGACAAATGGGGTAGTACGTTCACCTTTACCGATATAGACTATCAGCGCGACGGTGTGGCTGGAGCCTATTGGGAAATTGCCCGTGAGTTCGATCTCTCGAAGAACAAGCAGTGGGCTGCCCACATCGAGTATAATGGCGGACTGACGTCTGACGAGAATACATGGAACGCCACCCGCTTTCAGCATGCGTTTCTTGCGGGTGGAGCATGGAACTGGCATAGTGCCGACTTCAGCCGTACGTTTTCGTTGCAGGTGATGTACAAGTATTATTTCAAGAACCGTCACTACCATGCCGGTGCCTTCAATGGCTTCCAGGTTACAGAGGTGTGGGGCGTGAACTTCGCCAAGAAAATGTTTTCTTTTAGCGGATTCTGCGACCTGTGGTATGACCCCAATGTCGATGGTAAACTCATTCTTCTCTCAGAGCCACAGTTCTGGTTCAACCTCAACGCACTGAAGGGTATGGAAGGCGTTAACCTCAGCTTGGGTACAGAGGTAGAAGTATCTAACAACTTCGTGTGGAACGATAATGGCCAGAATAACCGATTCTACGTTATTCCGACCGTAGCCGCCAAGTGGACATTCTAATAACATTCATATCTCATTAGCGCATTTATATGTTAAAACGTCTGTTGGGGTTTGACCCTGCCACCATGAAGGTGCGCACCGAGATTGTAGCCGGTGCCACAACCTTCCTTACCATGAGTTATATTCTGGCCGTTAACCCGTCCATCCTTTCGGCTACAGGCATGGACAAGGGCGCGCTGTTTACGGCTACCGCCATCGCCTCGGCCATTGCCACGCTGCTGTTGGCCTTTATGGCCAAGCTGCCGTTTGCCCAGGCCCCGTCCATGGGACTGAACGCTTTCTTCGCCTATACCCTTTGTCAGGCTATGGGTTATAGTTGGCAGCAGTCGTTGGCTATTATGCTGGTCGAGGGCATACTGTTTATCGCCATTACCTTCTTCAATGTACGAGAACTCATCTTGGAGAGTATTCCCCAGAACCTGCGGTATGCCATTTCCGCGGGTATCGGCATGTTTATCGCGTTTATCGGTCTCAAGAACTCCGACATTATTGTGGCCAATCCTGCCACCTTTGTGTCATTAGGTACGTTTACGCCTACTGCCATCCTCGGCATCATAGCTATAGTGTTGAGTGGTGTATTGGTGGCAAGACGTGTCAAAGGAGCCTTGTTCTATGGCATCATCGTGGCAACCTTGGCCGGTATTCCTTTGGGCGTCACCTCTATTCCCTCGGGTTGGCTGCCTGTGGCACTGCCTCACTCCCTGTCACCCATCTTCTGCCAGTTCGACTTCAGCGGCCTTTTCACCCTGCAAACCATATTGGTGGTGTTCTCATTGCTTCTGGTCAATATCTTCGATACCATCGGCACGCTGGTAGGCCTGGCAGAGAAAACAGGTATCGTAAAGGCCGACGGCACCATTCCCCGTGTGAAGGAGGCTATGATGAGCGATGCCATAGGCACCACCTGCGGCTCAATGCTTGGCAGCAGCACCCTCACCACCTATGTGGAGAGTGCGTCGGGCATAGCCGAAGGCGGACGCTCCGGTCTCACAGCATTCGTCACCGGGTGCCTGTTCATCGTGTCGTTGCTGTTGTCGCCCATATTCCTTCTCATACCGGGTGCCGCCACCAGTGGCGCTTTGGTGATGGTAGGCGTACTGATGTTAGAGTCGGTAAAGAAGATCGACCTGGCTGATGTCAGCGAGGCATTCCCAGCCTTTATTACCATGATTACAATGGTACTCTGTTATTCTATCGCCGATGGTATCTGTCTGGGTATCCTGAGCTTTGTCGTCATCAAGGTTTGCACCGCCCAATGGAAAGCCATCAATCCCACACTGATCATACTGGCGCTGCTCTTCATCATCAACTTCATTTTCAAGTAGCCGTTGGCATCTTCATCATCCCATATACAAAGCGGGAGCATCTCAAGGCAGATGCTCCCGCTTTGGGTAGTGTGTCGGGCATGACATTAACCAAACTGTCTCAACTCCAGTCGCAGGTATTTACCGCCAAGCGAAGCGAAAGGCAAGTCGTTGTCAGTAATGGCAAGGATGAAGGAAGCCACGTAGCGAGACGGCCGAGCCTACGGACAGAAACTTGGTACAAGGCTAAATGGGAATGGGTAAGACTGCACCACAAGTTGAAGCCCGAATGGTAAACGTACTCCCCAAAGCAGTAAACCAAGAGGCTGTGGCGTCATAAGGTTAGTGCCTTACCCCGAGAGGCTCATCCAGCGTGTAGACACGTGCGACAAAAAGCTTATGGGTGGGAGTCAGCGGAGCCCATAGTAGGTGCGTCACCATCACCGAAGGGGTTAACAATCTTGATGTGTTTGTGCAAGCCCCAAAATACATCAACCTTGCCAAATACCTGTTTAGGACAAGCTTCGATACATGCCCAGCAAGCCTGACATATATTAGGACCTGCAGTAATATAGGTGGTGCTTAATACTTTACTCTTACCAATTCTTTCAGTTTATTCATGTTGTCAATGATGTAGTCAGCTCCGGCTTCCTGTAGCTCTGCCAGCAGGTCGCGAAGTGAGAAGGATGTGCGCGACGAGGCGATCGTTATCTTGATACCTTGCTCGCGAAGCCATTTGAGCGTTTCCACGACATGAGGGAATGGCACAGGTGGATTCGTCTTTCGGTTGATGTCGAACAGACGGTGGTGGGTAGCCTCGCAAGCATCCAGTCCTGCATCATCGATGTCCGGCAGATAGCGGCGGTAGCAGTCGCGAAGCGGCAAGCCAATCGTTGCTGTTATGGCTTCCTCGCTGGCTATGGGAAATCCCAACTTTTGCAGTGTCTGCTGAACGGTGGCGATGATGGTGCGATGGGTATCAGCCAGCGTGCCGTCGAAGTCGAAGATAACTAACTCAATCTTCATAACGCTACACTTTTGCAACAACACGACAGGGAAGTCCTGTCATTCCAACGAAATTCACGGGATAGGTGCCTGCTATGAATTGGGCTGACTTCTGACCTTTGAGTACAGCAGCAAGGTTGCATACGTTTTCCACAATGAACGTACCTCGATCGGCACAAATCTGGTCGGTGGGAGTATGTTCCTTGCCTCTGCGTACTCCTGCGAAGTCAAGGGCAATGATGGCTACATGGCGGTCAAGCAAAACTTCTATCAGTTGCATTGAGAGTTGTGGATGGTGATGGAAATACTCCTTCGTGCCGTAGCCAATCTTTTCGATATAGCCTGTACGGAAAGCGACGAATCCACCTTCAGGCACAGCGTTGATGTTGATGTCGTCAAGCGTAATGTCGCGCTCCGTGCCACACACTGTCACATCGAACACGACAGCCTCTCGCTCCATGTACTCCAGCGGAAACTCCTTGTTCATCACATCGAAGTGCGTACCCAGATGGCCGCCCTTCGCCTTCTCCAGATTCTCCTTCGCCTTGTCTGCCGTCTGCAGATCAACACGCCATGTAAGGTCTATAATCTTCATTATTGAAAGTTTTATCTTTGTTTCTTGAATATCTTGTGCATCGTCTCGCGGTCAAGGGGTTGCATGGTGGGTAGTTTCAGCGACTTCACCATGTGGAGCGTACCCTGCTTGTAGCGCGGGAAATGCTCGGTCTTGATATGCTGCCGGTAGGTTTCCTCGGAGGCATAGATTTCGAGTATTCGAATCTGCGTGGAGTCCTCTGCGCTCTGCATCGGGAAGAGACAGATGACACCCGACTCCTCCGTCATACTCTTTCGGTCAACGTCGTTGGCAAAGGTCAGATATTCGTTGAGATATTGCGGATAGACTTCGATTTCAGCAATGAGGCAAATCATCTTGTCACATGACTTTTCAGCCGTTGGTCTCTCTGAGGAACGGCCAAACAGCCAACGGGCATTCTCCGAGAGAATCATCTTGCGGAAGGGCACAAGGTCTGGTTCGTTTGACAGATACTGCTGCATGCGCTGGAGGCTCTGGGTGAACACCTGCGGAGCGATATATGGATAGTCGGAACCATAGAGCAGATGGTCGGGTGTGGTGATGGTGAGCAGCTCGTTGCGATAGTCCTGCGCAGGCGATGGAAATCCTGCCTTGATGCCCGGGGCTATCTCCAGTGACAAATGCTTGGAAAACTCCCAGGAATCAGTTTGATGTTGCCTAAACTCATTCTTATGTTCTTTTACCTTCTATATCACTAAGCTACCTTTTATATCTTTATATCACTAAGCCGAAAACACGCTATATGGCAGCCTTGGTTTTCGACTCGTAGGAAAGCCTACTGCAAAGTTACGGATAATTTTGAAAAACAGTCGACTAAAACACATTTCCTGTGCTGGCAGTCTTGTCATGATGTCTGGACATGGGCACACATCTTTGGAGGTATATCACTTGTGCGACTGGCATGGGATATGTCACGAAAGCGTAATGTATAATCGCACGCCAACACACAGGCAAGATAGCAAGTGTTGATGAAAAGGTGGAGGAAGTATACTTTTTTCATTGGAATTATGTTTATCTTTGCCGATTGTAACAAAAACCGTCGATACATGATAGATGTACGTCTAAGAGTATTCCTTAGTGCAGCGATGAACCTGAGCTTCACCAAGGCTTCGCAGGAGCTTTTCATCAGCCAGCCCGCCATCAGTAAGCATATCCAAGAACTGGAGCGCGACTATAACTGCCGGCTCTTTGACCGGCTGGGAAACCGTATTCAGCTCACTCATGCTGGGCGGCTGCTCCTTGCCCACGCAAGGAAAATTCAGCAGGACTATCAGCAGATGGACTACGATATGAACGCACTTCAGGAGAAGGTGTCGGGCGAGCTGCGCGTCGGGGCCAGCACCACGATATCACAGTATGTCTTGCCGGGTATCATCGCCGACTTCCACAAACGGTATCCCGACATTCGCATCACCCTGCTCAGCGGTAACAGCCGAGAGGTGGAGAAAGCCCTTCGGGAAGGACACATAGACCTGGGGATGGTAGAGGGCATTGTCAGACAGCCGGAGTTGAAATACCATCCGTTCATGGATGATGAGCTGGTGCCCATTGTCAGCACGAGCGGAAAAATGGCCGGTTACAACACCATCACCTTGGAGAAACTGCGGGAGGTGCCGCTTGTACTGCGTGAGTTCGGCTCAGGCTCTCTCGATGTATTACAGAAGGTATTGCTCACACAGCATATAACGCTCACCGACCTGAACATTGAGATGAATCTCGGAACCACCGAGGGCATCAAGCACTATGTGGAGCATACCGACGCGATGGGCATCGTCAGCATACAGTCGGTGCGTGACCAGATATATGGCAATATCTTCAAGATTGTAGACATTGAGCATCTGAGATTCGAACGGCAATTCTGTTTCGTGCAGAGGCAGGGAGCATCGACAAAACTGCAATCGAAGTTCAAACACTTCATAATCTCAGGTTATAAGGCATAGTAATTCTGTATAAAAACTGACAGCTTTTTCTTCTTACCTTTGCAGGCGGAAATCATCGTATAAGAAGAAATGAGTTTATCAGAACAACGTGGCAGCATGCTTCACGGCGTGCTGCTGATGGCACTCTTCTCGTGTGCCGCTTTCTATGTGGGCGATATGAACTGGGTCAAGACTTTGTCGTTAAGCCCAATGGTCGTGGGTATTGTCTTGGGCATGCTCTATGCCAACAGCCTGCGTAACAACCTGCCTGACACGTGGGTGCCGGGCATCAGTTTTTGCAGCAAGAGAATACTGCGACTGGGCATCATTCTATACGGCTTCAAGCTCAGTTTCCAAGATGTCATGCAGGTGGGTATCCCGGCCATCGTCATTGATGCCATCATCGTGGCAGTGACCATCGTCATCGGGTTGGTGGTCGGCAAACTACTGAAGATGGACCGGAGCATTGCCCTGCTCACGTCATGTGGCAGTGCCATCTGCGGAGCGGCGGCAGTGATGGGCATTGACGGCGCCATACGTCCGAAGCCGTACAAGACTGCCGTAGCAGTGGCCACCGTGGTCATCTTCGGAACCACCTCAATGTTTATCTACCCCATCTTGTATCGGTGTGGCATCTTCAATCTCTCACCCGACGAGATGGGTATCTTCACCGGCAGCACGATTCATGAGGTGGCCCATGTGGTGGGTGCCGGCAATGCCATGGGCACGGCGGTGAGCAACACGGCCATCATCGTGAAGATGATACGTGTGATGATGCTGGTACCGGTACTGCTGGTCGTGGCCTTCTTCGTGGCACGCGACCTGCGCGGCCGTGGCGCGGATGCGGAAAAGAGTACCATCACTATACCTTGGTTTGCACTGTTGTTTCTTGTGGTCATAGGGTTCAACTCACTCGCACTGTTACCCTCTCCGGCTGTATTGTTTATCAACGACTTTGACACCTTCTTACTCACCATGGCCATGACGGCTCTCGGTGCGGAAACGAGCATCGACAAATTCAAGAAGGCAGGATTCAAACCGTTCCTTCTGGCGGCCATCCTCTATGCATGGCTTATTGTCGGCGGTTATCTAATGGCCAAATATCTCACACCGGTATTACAATGAGAGAGCCTCTGCATGCGCGCATGCAGGGGTTAATGATGGTTGTGTGTCGGGCATGACACTAACCTGACTGTTTCAACTCCAGTCGCAGATATTTACCGCCAAGCGAATCGAAAGGCAAGTCGTTGTCAGTAATGTCAAGGATGAAGGAAGCCACGTAGCGCGACCGCCGAGCCTACGGACAGAAACTTGGTAGAAGGCTAAATGGGAATGGGTAAGACTGCACCACAAGTTGAAGCCCGAATGGTAAACGTACTCCCCCAAAGCAGTAAACCAAGAGGCTGTGGCGTCATCAGGCCAGTGCCTTACCCCGAGAGGCTCATCCAGCGTGTAGAGACGTGCGACAAAAAGCTCATGGGTGGGAGTCAGCTGAGCCCATAGTAGCTTGGATAACTGAACGAGGGATATGAGTGGGTGGTGGACTTCGACATAGAGAAGTGCTTCGACACGGTCAATCACGACAAGTTGGTTTCAATCCTCAGAGAGCAGGTCAACTACTCTGCTACTCTCCACTTAGTCCGCTCGTTCCTTAAGGCGGGTGTGATGGAGGAGGGGCTGGTACATGCCACCTCGGAGGGCGTTCCCCAAGGCGGCTGCCTATCTCCAGTGCTTTTTAACTCAAGTTTCGGATTTAGATTTCAAGCCGTTTGAGCATACTCTCTAAGTGCAGCCAATCTCTTGTCATTCTCAATAATTTGGATGGTCAGTTCATCAGAGTCAGCACCAATGAGTTCTGAAACGA
>JAFABV010000093.1 GCA_023425865.1 Bacteroidota bacterium
CCCGGCGCAACTTGAAGTGAGTAACGGCCATCAATATCGGTCACGGCATTGGCCGTGACACCCTTGGCCACCACAGACGCGCCGATAATGGGGTCGCCCGCGGCATCTTTTACGGTACCACTAATACGCTGTTGTTGTTCAATACTTGTAATTGCATTAACCCCACCACTGGCTAATGAGGTAACAGGAGTAAAGGTCAGGAAGCCTACGGCAAAGGTCATCGCCATGCATCCGGTCGTCAACTGCGGACGAATCCGCCGAATGTTTTTTCCTTTCATAGTAGTTCAATAAGTTTATAAATAAGAGTTAAAAGAATTTCACTTGGTTAGCTTGATAATGCAAATATAACAAGATATTTTCAAACGCGACCATAAATTTGAGAATATTTTTAATTGTTTGTTATATTTCGTTATATTACTGTCCGCTAAACATATCTTTCACCCCATTTTTACGGATTTGGACGTTTGACAAGCCCCCTTGCGGATTCTTATCTCGGCTGTCCGCTAAAAAATGTGCGTTGTATTTGACATTGAAGCAATGAAAGCATGCCATTTTTTGTACTTTTCATCCATTTTCTGAGGCTTTAAGCCTGAAATGGTCTGTCTACACATCCCAAATGTCGGCTGTCCGACAAAACAATCATTTGTAAACAGGGCTTGATTTTTTAGCGGACACCAATAATATAGAATCATCCGATGACTTGGGGCTTCTCATTTAGCCCGCCCGCCCATGCCATAGGCGCAGAAGGCACGTGAAACGGCAGCTTTGGGGCTCATAACTGCCCCATTTATCATGATTAAACCCATGGTTTACACCTGCTTAACGGGCGGTTTACGACAGGCACCATACTTTACAGGTAAAGAAATAATCTGGTACGGATTGGTAAACCTGCCCATAATGCGTTTGCATGTACAAGTCTTCTAAAAACTGAAAAGGACAGATGCCCGGTGCTGTGAAGAGCATAGGGCGAACATGGCAGTCGCTGTAGCGTGGCAGGAGGCCGAGAGACTACCTCATGGTGAAAAACCAGAAATGGCGCGTACGTGCCTTCTTTGGCATCCAGCTATGACGGCAGGAATAATTTTACCACCCACTTGTGAAACATCTCGCCTGACGCACGAAGCCTTAAAAAGCACAAAAAAACGGAGAACGGGCCACCGTTCTCCTGCCATTTTTCGTAACTTTGCCCGACAAGAATCAAGTAAAGCAACAGATCATGAAGAATGTATTGATAGTGTCGGGACATACCGACCTCAACGACTCGGTAGCCAACGACCTTGTGCTCCGCAGACTCAAGACCCAGTTCCCGCAAGCCGAATACACGGTGCTCAGCGAACTGTACCCCGACTTCAACATCGACGTCGAGGCCGAGCAGCAGAAGCTGCGCCGCGCCGACATCGTGGTGTGGCAGTTTCCCGTGTTCTGGTACAGCATGCCCTCGATCATGCACCGCTGGGTGGAGGATGTGTTTGTACATGGCTTCTCGCACGGCTCCACGGGCACGGCGCTGAAGGGCAAGAAGCTCATCGCCTCGTTCACCACCGGCGGTCCGGCCGAATACTACACCCACGAGATGCTGGGCTACACCATCGAGGAACTGCTCATGTCGCAGATACGATCCATCGCCGGGCTGTGCGGCATGGAGGTCGAAGACTTTGTCTTCACCGGCGGCGTGTCGTACAACCTGCGCACCACCCCCGAGAATCTTGAGGAAATCAAGCAACTGGCCAACCGTCATGCCGACCGCCTGATAGAGGAGATAAGCGAGTTGGAAACAAGGGGCTGAGCTTTGGGGGCTGAAAGGCCATGCCTTGGAAAGCCGCAGATGCCATCCTTGGCCATCAGAAGCCGCTTGCCATCGACGTCTTGCCTGGCCGGCACTGCCCCAAACACCCTGTTTCAAGCCAAGAGAGGTAAATATCTCCACCGGCCATAACACACGAAAACCATCCGAGGTATGCTGCTCAAGACGCAGGCATGCTCCTCGGATGGTTTGTTTTATTAGTAGTTAAGTTAGCTCAGTTGTGTTTTGGTCAGATTATTATTATGTCTGTTTATTCTTGTTACAGCTTCGCGTCGAAAGTCCTGAACACCATATACTGTCCATCGCCGTCGAGTGTCACCTCATCGGCCACGGCCTCGTTGAGCGTGCCTTGCCACCATTGCTGATAGCAAAACGGCGACCACCGGAAGCCTTCACCAGATAGGCGCGTGCAGCTGAGGTTGAAGATGCTCACTTGCTGACGGGCAAAAGTGCCAAAGACGCTGCGCCCTGAAGCTGCCACAAAATAGCCATAGTCAGTTACCAGCACAGGCTCTACCCCCATCTCGAAGGCATAATGTGCCAGCAGAGAGATATTGCCCAAGGTATGGTCCTCGCGTTTGCCCGTAGTGCCCAGGTATGCCAGTCGGTGCAGTCCTTGCTCTAAACAATGCCGCGTGGCCTTGGTCAGGTCATTGCTATCTTGCTCTTTCACGAGGTGCAGTATGTCGGCATAGCGTTGCTGAAACTCTGGCGAGAGCGAGTCACCATCGCCCACAATGGCATGGGGATGCCCGCCACGGGATATGTATTGTGCCCCGGCACCGTCGCAACAGCACACGTAAGGTGCCTGTCGCAACAAGGCCAATGCCACCGAATGACGGGGGAAATCGCCATCGCCTAAGACCACGGCATCTACCGACGTTTGCGCCGTAAGCAGCGGGAAATCTATCATGCCTGTTCCTCCTTCATCATCCTGATCCATTTATAATAGCCCATCACGGCTATCACCACGTAGAGCGCATAGAGCCCGCCCTTAAAGGGAATGCCCTTATACACATACAGGGCGCTGCTCACCACGTCGACAGCTATCCAAAACACCCACTGTTCCACATACTTCCTCGCCAGCGCCCACAGGCCCACAAAGCTCAGGGCATTGGTAAAGGCGTCGAGCATCGGCACATTGCTGTTGGTGAAAGTCACCAGCACCCAGTAAGTGACGCCCCAGGCCACCACAAAAAACAGCACGGCAGGCCCATAGAGGCGCAGCGGCATGTGGGTGATGGGCAGGGGCTGGTCGGCCTTCTGGTGGCGCTTGTGCCCGAACTTCCACACGGCATAGCCATACACGGCTGCCAAGGTGTAGTACACGGCCATACCCGCGTCACCATACAGGCCTGCCTGCCAGTAGAGTGCCACGTCGAAGGCGGGCATGATGATTCCCACCACCCACAGGGCAATGTGCGCCCTGTACTCAAGATAGATGTAAACCAGCCCGAGTATGGTGGTGAAAATATCCAGCCAATGGAGAGAGAGATAGTTGAGGACGTGGGTCATCGTTAGAAGCTGATGGAGAGATGGGCCATCCAGTTGAAGGGTGCCGAGGGCGCAAATCCGGCCTCATACTGGTCGTAGTTGGCATAAGCAATCACCTTACCCGTAGTATCCTTCTTGAAGTTGGGCGCTGCCCACCCGTTGTTGTCGTACTTGGCGCTGAAGAGGTTGTAGAGCGTCACGCCCACGGTAGCCTCCTTGATGCCTAACTTTTTCAGCGAGAAGCGGTAAGCCAGGTTGAGGTTGGTGGTGAAGTAGTCGTCGAGCATCATGCCTACGTTCACCTCCTTGCCATAGTCGTTTTGCGTGACATAGCTCTTAAAGCCTGTATTGGTGAGATACTGCTCGCCCACGTACTGACTCTGGACGCTGGCCAAGATTCCTTTATAATTAAAGGTGAAAATATTGTTGAAGAGGAAGTCGGGCGAGAAGCTCAGCGGCGTGTCGCCCAGGTTCACGGCCTCATCGCCCACAGTCACCGTCCAGTCTTTGGCGCGGTTGCGACTCCAAGTGGCGTTGGCATCCCAACGAAACCACTTCACGGGTTGCCAGGCGGCCTCAAGCTCCACACCCATGCGATAACTCTTGCCGCTGTTGTCGTTGCTGGCAATCATCTCACCGATGTCATTGAGCTCACCCGTGAGTACGAACTGGTTGCGGTAGTCCATATAGTAGAAGTTCACCCCTGCCGAGAAGTCCTTGCTCTTAAACTGATACCCCACCTCAAGGTCGTTGAGACGTTCGGCCTTCATGTCTACACCGATATGGTCTTCGTAATCGTTGCGGGTAGGCTCCTTGTGGCTGATGGCATACGAGGCATAGGCGCGGTGGTTGGGCGTAATCTGGTAGTTGAGTCCGAACTTCGGGTTGAAAAAGTCGTAGCTGTCGTTCAGTGCGTACACCACCTGCTTCGTGCCATCCCAACTGTCGGTAGGCCCGTTCATCTTATACCCCACATGGCGGTATTGCAGGTCGAGAAACGCGCCGAGTCCCTTATAGAACTCCCAGTTCACCTTGCCATACACGTTACCGTCGGTCTTCTTGGCATTGTTACGATAGTATTCCAGGTCGGGCAGCACCGTGGTAGGCGTGGGCACGGCCACAGTGGTTTCGTTGCCAATGGCATCGGCCACACTCTTGTAAGGCGTGCCTGCCCAGACCACCCGACCGAAGTGGTCGCCGTCGTACTTGTTCCAGCCTCCGCCGAGAGTGGCCGTAATACCTGCCTTGTTATCGTAGTTCAGGCTGGCCACAAAACCGTAGAAGTCATTATCCATTTTCTTCTGGCGCACCAGGTCGCCCCAAATACCCCAGTCGTTGGTGAGATGATACTGCGCCCACGTGCGTCCGCTCTTGTATTCTTCGTAGTAACCAGCGCCCTTGGTATAATGCAAAGCCACGTTGAAATTCCAGTTGTCGTTCAGTATTTGGTCCCACAGCAACTGGTAATTCTGCTGATGGTAGTTGTCGGTCTGGTTCTTGTAATAGTGCACATTGCCGTCGGCATCGTAGTATTCGCCGCATGAGTTGTATCTACGGCCGTAGAGACTCTGCTCATATTTCGACGCGTAGTTCCAGGCGTGATAGGTCTCCTCCTGCCCGTTGAAGGTAATAAACTTCACCATCGTGTGGTCAGAGAAGTAGCCACCTTGCAGGAAGTAAGAGTTGAGTTTCGTCGAAGCGCGGTCGAGATAACCCTTCGACCCTATATTCGACAGGCGGCCCTGTATGCCCCAGTGCCCGCCCAGCAGCCCTGTGCCGAAGCGCAGGGTCTCTTTGTGCGAATAATAGCTACCCCCCGCGAGGTCGAGTGTGAGGTAAGGTGTCACGCCAATGTTCTCGGTCTGCATGTTGATCGACGCGCCAAAGGCACCCGCGCCATTGGTAGAGGTACCCGCGCCACGCTGTATCTGCATGCTCTGCACGCTCGACGCGATGTCGCCCATGTTGACCCAGAACACCTGCGAGCTCTCGGCATCGTTTATCGGCACACCGTTGGCGGTGATGTTGATACGCGAGGGATCTACACCACGCACACGGATGGAGGTGTAGCCTATGGCGTTACCCGCGTCTGAAGTGGTGGTGACCGATGGTGTCAGCGAGAGCAAGAACGGGACGTCTTGCCCAAAGTTCAACTGACGAATCTGCTCTTGGGTCACGGTCTTAAACGCCATGGGCGTCTTGGCATTGGCGCGGGTAGAAGTCACCTGCACGCCCTGCAGCTCAAATGTACGCAGTGAGTCTGTGTCGTCGCCATTGGCATTTGCGCCAAAAGCGGTACCTACCCCTTGCAGGGCAGCACACAACAATAATAGTTTTTTGTCCATTTTTGGTCCTTTTGAATAAAACTTATACAAAAGGGGTATCACCTTGCTATCCTTTCCTACGCCGGCATTATCCGGATCAGGTTCTGGGTATGATCTCAGCTCGAACTCTCGGGCACCCCTTGGTTTGCACTTTGCAAACCGAGGGCAAAATTAACAAATTATTCAGTAATACAACTAAAAAATAGAAAGAAAATGCGGAGTGAGTGGTGATAGATGGTAGGCAACAGGGCAAAAAGGGTATGGTTTTGTAGCCTCCGCAAGCCCTATAGGCTACATCTGGCCGGGGTGACGGCGAAGGGGCACAATAACAAAAGAAGTTAAAATGCAAGCCAAGGGCACATATGTTACCCCGTGATGCACGACAAAAGCGTTACCTTCGCAGCCGAATTAACATTATCATTAAAAGAAAGGATAAACAACATGGCACATGGACATGATATTCTCCACATGATGGAGGGCAACAGCTATCAGGATAAAGAAAGCCTCGTAAAGGCCATCGTCGACAAATTTGGAACTGAGGAGACTTTCCACACTTGCTCGGCCGACGGTATGAACGCCGCAGAGATTGTAGACTTTCTCGAAGGCCGCGGCAAGTTTATGCCCACCGACGACGGAGGCTTCACGGTGAATGTGAGCAGGGTTTGCAATCACTAAGACGCCCAAGGCTCTATTCTGAGAGACATCGTAAAAAGGTGAAGGACCACAGTGGTCCTTCACCTTTTGTCTTATCTTCGCCCAGTGGCGCTTCATCATGGCCTCACGCCCCCACCCACGGGAGAGGGGCGGAAGGGCGGAGCCAACATTCTATTCCTTATTTTGTCGGCAGTGGGCTACTTGCCCAGCAACTGCTTCAGCAATTCAGGAATTTGTCGCGTCTCGTCGGCCACGGGCACGCCCACGGCCTCGAAGGCGGCCACCTTGCCCGCTGCCGTGCCACTGCCACCCGATATGATGGCGCCGGCATGACCCATTTGCTTGCCCGGAGGCGCCTGACGACCGGAGATAAACACTGCCACGGGCTTGGTGACATGGTCTTTGATAAACTGTGCCGCGCGCTCCTCGGCATCACCGCCAATCTCGCCGATAAGGGCTATCGAGTCGGTCTCGGGGTCGTCTTGGAACATCTTCAGCAGGTCTTCAAAGTAGAGCCCCACCACGGGGTCGCCCCCCACGCCCACAGCCGTAGACTGGCCCATGCCCGCTGCCGTAAGGCTGGCCACCACCTCGTAGGTGAGTGTGCCGCTGCGGCTGATGACACCCGTATGGCCTTTTCTGAACACATTGGTGGGCATAATACCCACCATACTCTCGTCGGGCGAAATCAGTCCGGGGCAGTTGGGGCCTATCACCTGCACGCCTTTCACCTTGGCATAGCGCTGACAGGCCACGGCATCCATCGTGGGCACGCCCTCGGTGATGCAGATCACCAGACGTATGCCGCCGTCGATGGCCTCGAGCATGGCATCCTTGGCAAAAGGCGCTGGAACAAATATAATAGAGGTGTTGGCACCGGTAGCGGCCACCGCGTCCTTCACCGTATTGAATACAGGAATGCCAGCCACCTGCTGTCCGGCCTTACCTGGTGAGGTACCACCTACAACCTGTGTGCCATAGGCCTGCATCTTGGCAGCATGGAAACTGCCGTCTCGACCGGTGATGCCCTGAACGATCACCTTGGTATCTTTATTTATCAGTATGCTCATGTTATTTAATGCATAATGCAAAACCCAAAATCAGGCCATACGAGTGGGCGACGCCGTAGGCCGTAGCCTTACACCATCATTGCCCTTACATGCCTTAGAAGTGTAAACGTACACCCGATTCTGTTGTTTTGAATGATGAAACAAACTTCTACAATAGTCACTTTTGAACTGCAGACACTGCCAGATGCCCTGCCTCGGCCATACTCGTGGCCACGGTGAAGCGGGTGCCCTTAAGCAGCGCGCGCCCCTCTTCCTCGTTGGTGCCTGTAAGGCGGATGACGATGGGCACGTCGGTTTGTATCTGCTTGAAGGCCTCAAGAAGTCCTTTGGCCACATCATCGCAACGGGTGATACCGCCAAAGATATTGATCAGCACGGTGTTCACATGCTTGTCGGCCAAGAGTAGCTTCATGGCTTCTACTATCTTTTCGGGATTCGAGCTGCCGCCAATATCCAGGAAGTTGGCCGGCTCGCCGCCATAGAGCTTGATCATATCCATTGTGGCCATGGCCAGGCCAGCGCCATTCACCATGCACCCTATGGAGCCGCCGAGGTTTACGTAACTGAAACCCTTGTCCTTGGCCTCGCGCTCCTTGCGCTCCTCCTCGTCGGGCTCGAACATCTCTTGTACGTCAGGATGACGGAAGAGGGCGTTGTCGTCGAAGGTCATCTTGGCGTCTATGGCTTTCAAGGTGCCGTCAGCAAGTTGCACCAGCGGGTTGATCTCTACTAATGAGGCGTCTTTCTCTACAAACAGCCGATAGAGGTTCTGGAAGAGCTTCACCGCCTGCTTCACCTGTGCCATGTCGTCGAAGAGCTTGAAAGCCGCCTCGCGCGCCAGATAGTCGGTCATGCCCACGAGCGGGTCGATGACGATTTGCTCTATCTTCTCGGGCGTCTCGCGTGCCACCTGCTCAATGTCCATGCCGCCCGCACGGCTCAGCATGAGCATGGGGCACTTGGACCGGCGATCTACCAAGATGCTTACATAATACTCTGCCGCGATGTTCACGGCTTCGCTCACCAAGACCCGGTCGACGGTAAACCCCTTGATGTCCATGCCGAGGATAGCCTCTGCATGAGCGCGGATCTCAGCCTCGCTGCCACCAAGTTTCACACCACCGGCCTTACCACGACCACCAGTATGTACCTGTGCCTTCACTACCGCACGCTCACCGCCCAACGAGCGATAAGCCGCCACGGCCTCTTCGGGTGTACGACACAGCACATGCCGATCTACGGGGACACCATAGTTCTCAAAGAAAACTTTAGCCTGATATTCATGTACCTTCATAGTAGTTATTTGTTTGATACGTTTTCGTTAGCGTTACATCAGTGGCAAAAATACGAAATAATCTGATAGATTGAAACAAAAAAAAGGAAATAATTCATTATGACCAATGCATAAGAAGCGCGCCGAGAACATTTGCACACGACGCGGCACCGCAAAAAAACACCGCCGACACCGTAGAATATCATTTCACAATGCACAATTATTATCTATTTTGACTAACATATTTCATGAGAAATCGCTACCTTTGCAACAAATAAATATAGAGATGATGGAACAGAATTTATTGATTTATAATACGCTCACGCGCGGCAAAGAGCTCTTCAAGCCGTTACACGCACCCACCGTGGGCATGTATGTATGCGGACCCACCGTCTATGGCGACCCGCACTTAGGCCACGCGCGACCCGCCATTACCTTCGACATTCTCTTTCGCTACCTCAAACACCTGGGTTACAAAGTGCGCTACGTGCGCAATATTACCGACGTAGGCCACTTGGAACACGATGCCGACGAGGGCGACGACAAAATAGAGAAGAAGGCGCGATTAGAGCAACTGGAGCCCATGGAGATTGCGCAATACTACACCAACCGCTACCACAAGGCCATGGACGCACTCAACGTGCTGCGACCCAGCATCGAGCCACACGCCACGGGGCACATCATCGAGCAGGAGCAACTGGTGAAGGAAATTCTCGACAACGGCTTTGCCTATGAAAGCAACGGCTCGATTTATTTCGACGTTGAGAAGTACGACAAGGCGCACAAATACGGTATACTCTCGGGCCGCAACCTCAAAGACATCATCAACAACAGCCGCGAACTGGCCGGCGTGGGCGAAAAGCGCAACCAGGCCGACTTTGCCCTGTGGAAGAAGGCACAGCCCGAGCACATCATGCGATGGCCCAGCCCATGGAGCGAAGGATTTCCAGGATGGCACTGCGAGTGTACTGCCATGGGACGCAAATACCTGGGCAAGCACTTCGACATTCACGGCGGAGGCATGGACCTGGTGTTCCCACACCACGAGTGCGAGATAGCGCAGGCAGTGGCCAGCCAGGGCGACCAGATGGTGCGCTACTGGATGCACAACAACATGATTACCATCAACGGGCAGAAGATGGGTAAATCGCTCGGCAACTTCATCACCCTCGAGCAGTTCTTCACCGGCGAGCACGAGAGCCTCACCCAGGCCTACTCGCCCATGACCATTCGCTTCTTCATCCTCTCGGCCCACTACCGCAGCACCGTCGACTTCTCTGACGATGCGCTCAAGGCCAGCGAAAAGGGGCTGGAGAAGCTCGCCACGGCCATTGCCGACCTGGGCCGCGTGCCGGTGTCCGACCACTGCGACGCTGAGACCGAAGCCTTTGTCAAGTCGCTAAGACAGCGTTGCTACGACGCTCTCAACGACGACCTGCAAACCCAACTCGTCATCAGCTATCTCTTCGAGGCCTGCCGAGTGGTCAACACCTTGCTCGACCACAAGGCCACCATCTGCGCCGACTGCCTTGAAGAGCTTGCTTCTACCATGCGCCTCTTCGCCTTCGAGCTCCTCGGACTGCGCGACGAGAAGACGGCATCTAACGGAGCCATCGAACAGGCTTTCGATAAGGTGATGGACCTGGTGCTCGACTGGCGTGCCTCGGCCAAGTCGGCCAAAGACTGGGCCACCTCCGACCGCATCCGCGACGCCCTCGCCGCGGCAGGCATCGAGGTGAAGGATACCAAGGATGGCGTGACCTGGAGATTGGGCAAACAATAAATAGGTGGAATCAAACGGTTGTTGCATTCCCCCAAGACACACGCTCACTACAATATCTAAGGGCTGGCGCTTCTCTCGCAGAAATGCCAGCCCTTGCTTTTGTTGCCACATCTTACCACGTGTAGGCAGACAGCCCGATAAGTAATGACGCCGACAACGCACCACAAGAAGATAAGGCTCGCGACGTAATGGCGTAGCCCTCGTCCGATACTTCCATATAGAACCATGCGATAATTCTATATAGAACCATGCGATAATTCTATATAAAACCATTTTATCGTTCTACCCGGAGCACAACGCCTGAACGCAGTTTACGCGAAGTCGTCTCAAACTGTTGGCGACATCATCTGTGCCTTCTCGCCCCGGCCAAAGCCTCTTAGCCCTATAGGCTTTCTGATTATTCCTAATACCCGAACACGGCTCTTCACCCTTGATTCTCACATGGCGATGCCAAAGGCAACGCTGATGGCGGCTAACAAAGCGACGATGATACCCTTATCAACCCGCCGTGACATTTTGGCAAAACGTACCAAGGCACATTTCTTGTATCATTCTACCTAAAAAGAAAAGAAAGAAAGGAATGAAATGATGATCGTAGATACTCGCGCGGGAACAACTAAAAAGCATTTGAACGGTGACTTGACATTTAGGTATTTTGTCCCGACAAATCTTCAGGACATCGAGCTGAACGTAGACCAGCAGATGCAAAACCTGATGCAAAAAGCCGAGGCCCATCTCAAACTGACGGAGTCGATGCCAAGGAGTGAGGAAGCCAAGGCATCGGTGAAGTTGGCTTACAACGAAAGCCCCATCAAGTTCACCTTACGCCTTGACACCGACCCGGAGGCTGACAAGAAAGCGCACGACGAGCAAAACCTGCTTCGCGCCATGCAATACGGCAAAGAGGCGTTAGACTCGCTGCCACTGTCGGGCAGACTCTTGAAAGACTTGCACTACTTAGTGATGCAGGGTGAGCACAATGACAAACGCTATCCCGGTGAGTTCAGAACCTCACCCGTATGGATAGGCGCTGAGGAGGACAGCCTTGCCACGGCACCATTCGTGCCACCCGTAGACGACGACATGGAGCGGGCATTCGCCCAGCTGGAGCTGTTCATCCATTACGACGACCGATACCATCCGCTCATCAAGGCTGCCCTCATCCATCTGCAGTTCGAGATGATACATCCTTTCATCGACGGAAACGGGCGTGTGGGGCGACTTCTCACCCAGCTCTACCTCATCGAACAAGGCTTCGCCCACGACTACCTGCCCCTCTCCGACACGCTCTTCATCAACCAGTTTCGTTACCTCACCGGCTTAGCCTCGGTAGAGGTCTCAGGCACTTACGAGAAATGGGTGAAATTCTTCCTCAAGACCTTGGCCCAGGAGTATGGGTTATAGCATCACCGCAGGATGATGCGGTAGGAGCAATAGGGCCGTACTATACTGGATTCAGTTGACAGTTAAACATAGAAAAAATCGCAAATGCTGCGGATTGCTGTTAATCGTTTTAAGGACTTTCTGAAAGAGCAATATCCACTCTATGAATTTAGCCTCAATAACGGAACCAATATCCAGGACGATAGCCAGCTTGTTAGGACATAGTGGATTGACGCATACTGAGAAATATACTCGCACTGTGGATAAGTTGAAAAGCTAAGCGATAAATAGCTTGCCAGTGTTGGAAATGCAATGATAAATGATCCCTCTAAAAGAATATCATAATCTTGTATAAAGAAAATTATTACTGTCCGCACTACTGTCCAAAGAAATTTTCCCAGACATGATTTAAGATAATTGTTTTCAATGAGTTACACGAATATTAATTTTCCGAGATTTGATTTTATACTTTTGCAAATCGTATTGCAAAAGGCAGAAATT
>JAFABV010000097.1 GCA_023425865.1 Bacteroidota bacterium
TTGTTGGACGCTACCCTGTTCCGCATTGCGAATGTGAGGCTTTTGAGAAACAGGTGGCAGGTTCCGTGCCATCCGCCATCGCAAAGCGATGATCCGCACTATCCAAATGTGCCGGATGGCAATTCCGAAAATTCCGTGTCATCCGTGTTAAAAAAACATGCGTGGTGGTGGCTATTTCCACGCAGCCCTTTGGCACGCAGGTGTTTTTTTTGCACGCAGAGGCGCAGAGAGGTGGGAGTTGTGCATCTGCGATGCAGAGGAGAGGATGGTAAGTAGAGAGCCGTCGGCCTGAGGAGAAAGGGAGAAATAGAGAAAACGACGGCAGGTTTCCGTGCCATCCGCCATCGCAAAGCGATGATCCGCACTATCCAAATGTGCCGGATGGCAATTCCGAAAATTCCGTGTCATCCGTGTTAAAAAGAAACCGCGCGAGGTGGTGGTTATCTCACGCAGGGAGATATTTGGCACGCGGAAGTGTGTTAACACATCACCCGGCAACACACAAACCATGACACACGCTCACGCAGC
Source organism: Bacteroidota bacterium (assembly GCA_023425865.1). Lineage (GTDB taxonomy): Bacteria > Bacteroidota > Bacteroidia > Bacteroidales > Bacteroidaceae > Prevotella. The sequence continues at coordinate 529 of JAFABV010000097.1, forward strand.
CCGTGGCACGGGACGACATAACAAATCAATCCCCGACAGCATGACGCCACCGGGGATTGTAGATTACCTATTGTTCTGTGTACATCCAATTAGTTACTCACGAGATTGTAGTAAACCTTCTTCGCCCAGAACAAGTTGGTGTAGTAACCCGTTGTCTCCTCGTAGTTCTTAGAGATAGCTTCCTGCACATTCACTGAATTGTAGTTCAACTCATCGCTTGGATAAGGCAGGCGGTTGGGTGGCGTAGGATAGCTCGATATCTGCTTATCCTCGGCGAAAGTAACCAGCGGATAACCCGTACGGCGTGTCACGTTCCATGCCTCCAACTCATTGATAAAGCCGAAATTCAGCCACAACTGGGTTGCCACGCATTCCTGTGTGGGCTGCCAGATATTTTCGGCATAAGCCTGAATCTCGGCGGCCGTAGGCTCTACCAGCGTACGGAACCCGTTGTAACTATCGTTGCCAGCTTTATAGAGCGAGCTGTTCTTCTTCAGATTCCAATAAAACTCGGTAGACAGTTTCACACCATTCACAAAGTTGGTCTTCGCGGTCTCGGCATTGGCCGTTACACCGTAACCCATCAGGTAAGCCTCGGCCTTGCTCAGGGCCACCTCAGCGGCACTGAGCCAAATGCCATGGAAGTTGGCGTTGCCCTGATAGGTAGTCCAGCCAGCCACGGCCTGAGAGTCTACATAGCAATAGTAGTTGGAAGAAGTAATACCACGAGAAACATATTCCTTGTTCTTGTTATCGGCTATCACCCCTATCTCTGTATCCGTGAGTTTCACGTCATAAGCCACATACTCGCCATCGGGGTTGCAGTCGTACATCACGGCGAGACGTGGGTCGGTGTTGGCATCAGGAATACCGTTTGCCGGCACGTGCATCGCGCTCAACATGGCCTGCGAACCAGAACCCTCGCCACGACCGGCAAGTGCTTGCGACAAACTCTTGCCAAAGTTAAAGTCATCGGTCTGTGTGTCTGCCGTCACGCCCATGTTGTCGTCATTGCTTTCGATGAGCGGGTACTTGCTTGGATTGTTGAGTATTTCGGCAATGGCCGCGCGTGCCTCGTTGACACAGTCACCGTTTGTAGCGAGGTGGAGTGCTATACGCAGGCGCAGCGAGTTCACATACTTCTGCCACTTGCTGGCCTTACCGCCCGCCATGGTATAGTCTTGGCGAGCCAGCGCGGCAAGCCCGGCGGCGTTGAGACTGCCTGCGGCGAAGTAGTCGCCCACCTCTTTCAGGTCTACCAGAATCTGCTTGTAGAGCACCACGTCATCGTCGTAGGCGCAGAGCGTCTTGGCGTGATTATAGTCGCTCGAACTCCAGAGCGTTCCAGCGCCGGTATAAGGCACGTCTCCCCAGATTGAGAGCACCTCATGGAGTTGAGACTCTACGAGGGTTCTGCCCAGCAGCTTGAAGATATAGTTCACACTCTTCTCGTCCTCAGTGAGTTTGTCGTACGTCTGCTCCAGCAGGCGGTACTGCGTCACCATGTCATAGAAGTTTTGCCAGCGCGTATTGAAATAGCCCTCGCCGGCGCCTCTGTATCGTCCCTTGCCGTTTGAGTTGCCAATGACGCCAGAGAATGTTCCCGACGTGGTTGACTGAACATAATAGCGATAGTATAAGGGATTCATCCAAGTATTCCCCTTGTATAAGATGCCGGTGAATACCTGCGACACACCAACCGTTGTAGTCTTGGAAGGATCAGGATACTTCTCATCATACGACGTCTCCGAGCATGCGGCGAGCGTCAACAATGCCAATCCAGCAAAGACTTTATATATCATCTTATTCATAACGTTCCTAAATATTATGTGATTTCATTTTAGATTAAGTTAGAAGCTTGCGCGGAGCGAGAAACCAAAGGTGCGGGCACTTGCGGTAGAGCCGCCAATCTGGGCTTGATAAATCCAGTTGGTACCATCGGTAGCTTCAGAATCAAACAGTTTCATGCTGCGATAGATGTAGAACGGGTTGCGCGCAAAAGCCGAAACGGTAAGGCGGTTGCAGGCAAACTTCTTGGTGATCGACATAGGCAGCGTGTATGCCAGGCTTATTTCGCGGCACTTCACATAGCTGTTCTTCTGAATGGCGTCGGCATAGCTCTGCGTAGAACTTGTACCCCAACCATACTGACTATCATTAATCTCAAACTGTGTCACCACCACGTCGTTGGGAGTACCGTCCTCCTTCACGCCCTTCTGAATGACACCGTTGTCCCAGAGATAATGGCCATTGTACTTGTCACCACGCTTGTAAGTGGGTGCCACCTTTGCCACCTCCTCGGCAGACAAAACGTGAATAGACCCCTTGTCGCTTACGTCTTCTTTATCACTGTAGTAGAAGATACCGCCCGAAGCATAGTCGCGTGCGCCTACGGCGTCGGTAATCGTACCAGCGTCCATCATATACTGCCACGGCAAGTTAAGCACGTCGCCACCAATGCGGAAGTCGAAGGTTACGTCCAGCTGGAAGTTCTTCCAGCTGAGTGAGGTGCCAAATCCACCAGTGGCACTCGGCATGGCATTACCCACCTTGTGGCGCTCAGACGTATCGGTAACATACAGACCGTTGTCGCCTACAATGTAATTTCCGTTCTCGTCGGTCTTCCAAGTATAAGCATACCAGTCGCCCATGGGCTCGCCGATATGCGACTCAAGACTTGCCGCGCCATTGTCTACCGTAAGGTGCGACAACACATCCAGTCCGTCGGCGAGCTTCTTCACCTTGTTCTTGTTCCAGGCGATATTCGCGCGTACATCCCAACGCCAGTCTTTGGTGACAATCGGGGTACCATAGGCACTGATCTCCACACCTTTGTTGGTGAGGTTACCCACGTTCATCAGCATGCTCCTCGCACCCATCGACGCGGCCGAGGTGGTGCGTAGAATCTGGTCTTTCACATTGTTGGAATAGTAGTTGAACTCAAAGCCTAAACGATTCTTCAGGAACTTGCCTTCCACACCAATCTCAAACTCATGCTTGCGCTCGGGCTTGATGTTGTCGTTGCCTATGTTCACATCCACGTAGTTGTAGGTATAAGTCGTAGAACGGGTGAGCGAACCCTGATTGAAAGCGTTGTTGGCGCTGTAAGCGTCGGGAGAGTTACCCACAATACCGTACGACGCGCGAATCTTTCCATAATCCAACCACGACGGGTTCTTGTCCTTCAGCAGTTCTCCTATCAGCACGCTTGTGCTCACCGAGGGGTACCAATAGGTATTGTTGCCATGTTTCAGCGACGAGGTCTTCTCCTGACGCAGACTACCTTCGAGGTATCCCCAACTGTCGTAGCCATAGCTCAGCGTGCCAAACATGGCCGTCTTCAGAAACTCGTACTTATACATCGAGCTGCCCTTGGTGCCCACCGAGGCGTTGAGGTGGAACCAGTTTTCCTGGCTCAGGCCCTGGCTGGTAGATACCGTTGAGGAGAACGAGCTCTCCTTACGGCCCGTCCATCCCAAGATGGCCTGTATGTTATGCTTCTCGTAGAAAGTCTTGTCGAACATCAGCATCACGTCTCCGTAGATGGTCTTGAACTCGTAGTTCTGCAGCGCGTAAGAGTCGCTGTAGATGCCATCGGTAGAGTAGATATGAGAGTTCTCGGCATAGTTCTTGTTTTCAATCTTGTCAGTGGTCAGGTCGGCGGCAATTCTTCCGCTCAGTCTCAGACCGGGTATGATTTCCCATACAGGGTTCACCGAACCGATGAAACGGTTGTGGTCTTCTTCCTGCACCTTTCCGAAGATGTTCCAGAAATACTCACTCATGAGCGACGTAGAGCCCATGGGGCTGTACAAGAACTGCTCGTCGGGGGTGAGCGTGTTGTTGGTACCGCCGTTCACGGCAGCGATGCTGTTCATATAGCCCAGACTGGTCACCGTGTGGTCGCGTATATAAGCCACATCCGTAAATCCACCGAACATACCCGAATAGTTGTTCGTGAGTCGGCTGATGCGGTAAGGACGGTTTTTGATATACTGCGTCATGTACGTGGCCGCATAGTTCAGCTTGATGTTCTTCGTCACGTCAAACGCGCCGTTCAGGTTGAAGTTATGCTTGTTGTTGTTCGAGTTATACTGCATAGCCCGCACGTCGTCGTAGGTGTAAGAGAACCGAACGTTGTTGCGCTGGGTACTGTTGACGATAGACACGTTGTACCCCTGGTTCACGCCCGTGCGGAAGATGTCGGCCCACTGGTTATGGTCGATGGGGGTGAAGGCCCGTTCCGTTCCATCAAAATAAGTCACCTTCTTGCTGGCATCGTAGCGTGCGCCGTAAGTGTAGATGGTTTCACGGTTGGTTGTCGTGATGGCGTTGCCGTTACGGTCGAGCCGCGTGTTACGGAATCCGGTCAGCGCCTGCTCACTGTCATTGCCCAGCACCCAGTTGTCATAACCCGGTCCAAACTCCTTCTGTATCTCGGGCATGTAAGCCACATAGTCAAAGCTCAGGTTGGCCGTAAAGTCTACCTGTGTACCCGAACCTTCCTTACCCTTCTTCGAGGTGATCATCACCACGCCGTTCATGGCCTCAGAACCATAGAGGGCAGAGGCGGCCGCACCTTTCAGAATAGAGATGCTCTCGATATTCTCAGGGTTGATATCCACCAATCGGTTCGAGTTGATGCGCTGGTTGGTCCAGTAGTCGTTGTTGTTGGTATCAGTGTTTCTGATGGGCACACCGTCCAGCACAATCAGCGGCTGCGTGGTACCGGTGATAGAAGACAGTCCGCGAACAGAGATAGAGATGGCCGAAGTGCCACCACCGGGAGCCGCCTGGATGCGCACGCCGGTAGCCTTACCATACAGGCCCGACGCTATCGACGATGAACCCGTGCGGTTCAGGTCTTCAGCGTTCACCACGCTGACAGCATATCCCAATTTCTTGGCGTCTTTACGAATACCCATGGCAGTAACCACCACCTCATTGAGGTTTTCGCCACTACCCTCTTCCAGAGTTACGTCAATCGTCGTCTTACCGGACACCGGCACGTTCTTGGTCTGATGGCCCAGATAGCTGAACTCCAATGTCGCATTGGGTGCGCAGCTGATTGAATACTGACCGTCGACGTTAGTAACGGCTCCAGCCTTGGTACCCTGTACCCTGATGGTTGCGCCCACAATAGGGTCACCCGCTTGATCAGATACAGAACCTTTTACCATAATATCCTGTGCATACGTCACCATAGACGTCAGCACGAACATTACAGCTAAGCATGCTCTCAGTGAGAGCGAAAAGAAGTTCTTCATAATTGCTTGCGAATTAATAGTCAACTGAAATAGTAAAAGTATTTTAGGTTATTATCGCTGCAAATATAGAGAGAACTTTATTATGCCGCAAGAAAATTTCCAAAAATATGATAAAATTACCGAAAAAATCTTGTTCCACAGCTGTATAACAGCCAAAAAATCAACTGACAACAGAGGTGGTATGCAGACGCTGGGCACCGCCTCCGGAGGTAGATATTGCAAAGCAAAACCAAATCTGAGGGTTTCGCTCGTGCCTCGCGAAGCCCTCAGCTGTTGAGCGGTGCCTCGCCGGGGCAATAGCACATGCCGTAAGTCCTGAGAATGAGGGCCTCTCCGAGGTAAAGCTCTGCCTCTCTGCGTGCCACCTCTCGCCTCTGCATCGAAGATGCAAAACTCCAAACTCTCTGCGGCTCTGTGTGCCTAAAATAACTTCTGCATGGCCCCAAAAACCTCCGCGTGAAACCTCCACCACCTTGCGTGGTTATTTTTAACACGGATGACACGGAACTTTCGGAATTGCCATCCGGCACACTTTGATAGCACGGAGCATCGCTTTGCGATGGGCGGATGCCACGGAACCTGCCTCACGTTTTCTCCCATTCTCCATTCCTCCTCAGGCCGTAGGCCCTCTGCTTACCCCCCTTTCCTCCGCATCGAAGATGCAAAACTCCAAACTCTCTGCGGCTCTGTGTGCCTAAAATAACTTCTGCATGGCCCCAAAAACCTCCGCGTGAAATAACCATCACCTCGTGATGATATTTTTAACACGGATGGCACGGAATTTTCGGAATTGCCGCCCGGCACACCTTGATAAAACGGCTCATCGCGACGCGATGGCGGATGGAACGGAAACCTGCCGTCGTTTTCTCTATTACTCCCTTTCTCCTCAGGCCGTAGGCCCTCTGCTTACCACCCCCCTCCTCTGCATCGAAGATGCAAAACTCTAAACTCTCTGCGGCTCTGCGTGCGAAAAAAAAAAAAACTGCATGCAAAAAAAAACTACCCTGCGTAAAAAAACAACTGCATGCAAAAAGCTACCTTGCGTGCAAAAACACCTGCGTGCAATAAAATACCCTGCATGCAAAAAAAAACAACTCACTCCACCGAGGCAAGAAGCATGCCCTCAAAAAGACTCCTACACCGCGAGGCGGCTCCAAATATTTTTCGACTCCATTTTGTTTTGTCGTTTTCCTGATTTGTGGTATTTTTGCAACTACAATGAAAATAACGAAACGAAAATATCTGATGGGCTTCCTCGCCGTCACCGTGGTACTGGCCCTGACAAGATGCATATTCCCCGATATCGCGCGCGACCGCAAGGCCCCACTCCATGCCACCGCCGACAGCCTTGGCACCGGCCGTTCGGACACGGCCGCAAAGACCGACTCGCTGCCGCCCGCCCCCACGGCGCGTGGCTCTCTGTTCTTCCACGCCGACGGCACGCCGGTGAAGAACCGCATCTACAGCGTGCCGGGATTCCAAGTGTCGTTCCCCGACCAGCAGGACGTGCAACTTGAGGCCGCCATGCGCTGGGGCGTCAGTCCGGTGGCCGACCGCCACAACGCGGAGCGACGTAAAGACGAACTGGTGTTTGTCGGCAGCAACCCATATTTCTTCGTCGACAAACTCAACAACAGCATTCCTTACCTTGTACCCCGTGCCTCGGTATTGCTCCAAGACATTGGGCGCGCCTTCTTCGACAGTCTGCAAATCAAGGGAATACCCTTGCACAAGGTCATCACCACCAGCGTGCTGCGCACCAAAGACGACGTACAGCGCCTGCGCAACAAGAACGGCAATGCCACCGAAAACAGCTGTCACCTCTACGGCACCACCTTCGACGTGTGCTACAATCGCTACAAAACCGTGGAGGCGCCGGGCGAGCCACGACGTAAGGTGCAGAACGACACGCTGAAATGGGTGCTCGCCGAGGTGCTGCGCGACATGCGCGAAAATAACCGCTGCTACGTGAAATACGAGGTAAAGCAGGGCTGTTTCCATATTACAGTGAGGTAACAGGTGCCGCCCGGACCACAGCGGCGCGGCCGACAACGGTTCTCGCAGCGCCGTTATCGACTGATGGTTTTATATAGAATGACCCGATGGTTTTATATAGAACCATTCGATGGTTCTGTATGAAATCATTCGATGATTCTGTATAGAATTATAAAATGAGCTGGGGGGCAACGGCCTGCCACAACCCGCCTCTCACACTCCGAGAGCCTGCCTGCCCCTTGGTCCGCCCGCCGACCCGCCACATGCCCCGCCGCCCGTGAGAGGCAAAACTAACTCTATGTCAGCATGCTGCATGGCCCACCTAAAAAGGAAAATACAGGCTGCCGGATGGGACTACTCACAGCCCACAAAAAAACTTAACACATACCACCACCCTCCATTTCCCCTATAACATTTAACGGCCCACTCTCACGAGCAGGCCGTAACGGTTATAATGATAATAAATTTGAATGTACAAATACCCTCACGGGCGTTTATTTCACCTTTAAAAGTCTATAATAATTCCAACTAAAAAGTATTTAAGTCTTTCAAAAAAATAAACCCGACATTTCTATTAGTCAGGTCTGATACGCCTCTCGAAGAAACGCGTCGTAAAATTACAACTAATTGTTTGTTCCGCAAAATAACCGAACCAACAATATTAACAAATTAACATATTTTAATTACAACGGTACAAAAAAGTACTGCCAGAAAACTCGTGAGGCACAATCGCAGTGGTGCCGCCTGAGCGGGGCGCGCAAGCGAAGTCTTGCCGCGCAATCACGATGATAAGTGACTGGTAGCGAAATAGATATAGACGGAGACCGTGCCGGCGATGACGGCACGCACACGAGGCAATGGACCCAGGAGCCCGCGCGTACTATTTATGGAGGTGGCGCTTCAGCTCGCTCTTATCTACCACCACATAAACCGTGTCGACGACGCGCCCCTGCCGAGAGCCCGTGAGGCGCTTCGACACATTGGCAAAGTCGCGGTCGAGGATGGTCACCCCATCTACAAAGTAATCGCTCTCCCCCCGATTGCTAAACACGTTTTTGAGTCCCCACACCTCATGATACTTTATTTTCACCTTCCAGCCTTCCACCTGCGCCTGATAGAGCAGCTTGACGAGTGAGTCTTGGTCGTTGCGGTCGTTGTCGAACGAGAAGCTGAACGGCTCGCCGCTGGTGTTCATTCCCGTCTGGGTGAGGTTCAGCCTGCCCTCCCAGCTGTCCCAGATCACCCCTTTCTTGGTAAACTCGATGAGATTTCCTACCTTCTCTCCATTAGAGTAATTCTCCTTGCAACCCACCAACAGGGTGAGGGTAAGCACTGCCAAAACAAGTAAGACTGACTTTTGCATATAACAGATGATTAGATGGATGGATAAATAAACTACATCATGATCTCCTACGTGGCGTAAGCGTCACTAACGGGATGAGCATTTCTTCCATAGAGATGCCACCATGCTGGAAGGTGTCTTTGTAATACGACACGTAGTAATTGTAATTGTTGGGATAAGCAAAGAAGGCGTCGCCCGTGGCAAACACATAGCTGGTGCTGACATTGGGCGAGGGCAGATGGGCCTTGTGGGGCTCTTTCACCACGAAGAGGTCCTTGGCCGTGTAGTTGAGATTTTTGCCGAGCTTGTACCTCAGGTTGGTGTTGGTGTTGCGGTCGCCCACGATTTTCACCGGTCGGGAGGCACGGATAGAGCCGTGGTCGGTGGTGAGTATCACCTTGAAGTCGCTGTCGGCGAGGCGCGCGAAGAGCTCTGCCAACACCGAGTGTCTAAACCAACTTTGCGTGATGCTGCGGTAGGCGCTCTCGTTATTGGCCAGTTCGCGTACCATCTTCGACTCTGTGCGGGCGTGCGAGAGCATGTCGATGAAGTTGATGATGACCACGTTCAGGTCGTTGTCTTTCAGGCTGTTGTACTGCTGCATGAACTTATCTCCTCCGGCAGAGTCATTGATTTTGTGGTAGCTGAACCTGTCGTGCCGGCGGAAGCGCTCTATCTGCGTCTGGATGAGCGGTGCCTCGTTGAGGTTCTTCCCTTCCTCGTCCTCCTCGTCAACCCACAGTTCGGGAAACATTTCGGCAATCTGGTTGGGCATGAGACCGCTGAAGATGGCGTTGCGCGCATATTGCGTGGCCGTAGGCAGAATGCTGACGTACATGTCTTCGTCGATGTCAAACTGGTCGCCTATCTCCTGCGCCAAGACTCGCCACTGGTCCCAACGGAAGTTGTCGACCACGATGAGGAACACCTTCTCGCCCTCCTTGAGCATGGGAAAGATACGCTCCTTGAAAATGTCGGGGCTGAGAAGGGGCTTGTCGCCAGACTGCTGAGAGCCCTTGGAGGCGAGGGCGGGCGCAGGGTAAGCGGCCCTGAGACCATAGTTCCCCATCCAGTCCATGTAGTTGTTCCTGATGTATTTGGCAAAGCCGATATTGGCCTCCTCCTTCTGCATCTGCAGCATCTCGGTCATCTGACTGTTGGTAGAACTGAGCTCTATCTCCCAATGCACCAATCGCTTGTACACTTCCATCCAGTCGTGCCAGTTGGCGCTGTCGCTGATTTGCATGGCCAACGACTGGTATTCTTGCTGATAGCCGCTCTGCGTCACCTCGGTGACAATCTCCTTGCGGTGGATGTTCTTCTTCAGCGTGAGCAGTATTTGGCTCGGGTTGACGGGCTTGATGAGGTAGTCGGCTATCTTCGAGCCTATGGCCTGGTCCATGATGTCCTCCTCCTCGCTCTTTGTCACCATCACCACAGGGGTTTGCGGCTGGATGTCCTTGATGCGTTGGAGTGTTTCGAGACCGGTGAGTCCCGGCATCATCTCGTCGAGCATCACCAAGTCGTAGGTGTGCTGTCGGCACTCATCAATAGCGTCGGCCCCGTTGCTCACGGTGGTGACGGTGTATCCTTTCTTTTCGAGGAAGATGACGTGAGCCTTCAGCAGCTCTATCTCGTCATCTACCCATAGTATGTATCCGTTTGTCATATCAGAATCCTTCCAAATCGTAATATTCGTCCTCCAAGTCCACCGGGGTAACGGGTTTGTTGGGTTGTTGGGTTGCCGGCTTGTTGGTTTGCTGGTTTGCTGGTTTGTTGGTTTGCTGGTTTGATGGTTTGTTGGTGGCTGGCTTGCCCGCCTTACCAGTAGCAGCCGGCTGCTTCGGCGTATTCACCGGAACGACCGTGGTGCCGGGCCGGGCAGCAGGCGTGTCCACCGGAACGACCGTTGTGCCGGGTCGGGCGACAGGCGTGTCCACCGGAACGACCGTGGTACCGGGCCGGGCGACAGGCGTGTCCACCGGAACAACCGTGGTGCCGGGTCGGGCGACAGGCGTGTCCACCGGAACGACCGTGGTGCCGGGCGGCGTGGGTGGCTGGGGTGTCTCGATAGGAACAATGGTGCCAGTGGGCTGCACGGGCTCGTCGGGTACCAAGATGGTTCCTTCTAAATAATTGTCGATATCGGTAGGCGTGGGGGCAGCCTGCGGCTCGGGCTCAGGTTCGGCGGTGACCTCCGCCGGCTCATTGAGCAGATAGAAGGTAGACACCTTGAGCGGGGCAAAATGGGTGGAATAGAACTTGTCGTACTCGTCGTAGCTGTAATTGGTGCCGAGCAGGGGCAGGTTTTCCTCGCTGATGACCACTGCCCGGGCCTTGGCGGCCAACCGCGTCACCGCTGCCTGCCTGAACAGCTGCCGGGTATAGAGCAGGGCCTCATCATAACTGCGGAATCCTCCCACCATCATGCGGTGCAGTCCGTCGGCGTCGTCGATGGTGATATCGAAGTCGCGCACCAGATAACTCGTGAAGTTATAACGTGCCAGCTCAAACAGGAGTTTGTTCTCGTTGACCGAGTCGGGCGGGTAGACCATCATAAACAGGAAGCCCGTGTTGCGCTCATTGCTGAGCTTGCGCGCCTGCAGCGAGTCGCTGTCATTGAGCACCACGCTGCGCCGCGACCACACGTTGCCTAAGTCGAACTTGCCGCCCCTGAGCCTGCGACCCGCCTTGACGCCGTTGACTATCATTCCCGCCATCTCGGCCAGCCTACTCTGGGGATAGTTTTGCACCAGGGTATTCAGGTCGGCCACACAAGCGTCGCCATCGCCGGCATTGAGCTTAGACAGCGCGCCGATAAACAGAAACTTGTCGCGGTTAGCCCCGAGGGGGAAGCGCGTCTCCGACACGAGGGTGTTGGCGGCCACCTCTGTATAACGGTCGGCCTTGAAGGCATCGTAGGTGGCCGCGTAAAGGCTGTCTTCAATGGCCACGCCATACTTGGCGTTCTGCGCAAAATAAGGGTCGGTGAGGAGGGTGGTCCACTGGCTCTGTGGGAAATGCTGACGCAGCAAACCGACGTAGCCTTCGGCCTGCGCCATGCGCCCCATGCGTGCGTAAAGCAGGAAGAGGTGATAGTACACCTCGTCAGTATGGGCATAGTCGGGATACTGGTCGGCAAGGCGGCGCAAGGCTTTCTCACTCAGCGGCAGATTGTCGAGCTTATCCTTGAAGATGACGCCGCTGCGGAACAGACCGTCCATGATGACCAGATTGCTGGCTTGCACCTGCTCTGCGGTGAAGGGTATCTGCGCCAAGTAATACTCGCGCTGGTGGGGGTCGGCAGCGAGACTGTCGTTGGCGGTGGCCTCACTGCCGGCCGACCGGCCGCCGGGTGCCAGAGTGTCTGCGGCGGCCTGGTCGGTGCCGTCGGCCCATGGGTCGCCCATACCGGCCACCACGGTCTTGTTGACGCGTTGCCAGTCGTCTACGTTCTCACGCTTTCCCCAGATGCGCTGAAACTGCTGCTTGCCCTGCTGCACCGCCATGGGATTGTAGAAATACCACCCCGCCGCCGACTGGGGGGTGGTGGTGACGGGCGTGCGTGTGGGCATATTGATGCCCTGCCCGCCGTTTTGCTGCGCCACGCGCTGGGCCTCGGCCTCAGCGATTCTGTCGCGCTCGGCCTTTTCTTTCTTTTTCAACGCGTCGATGACCCGGTCGATGGCGGCATTGCGCTGCGCCTCGCTGGCCCGGGCCAACGTCTGCAGCGAGTCTTGCAAGTGTACGGCATCGGTATAAGGTACCAACTCGTCGAGCACCTTTGAGCGGTCGGAGAGTTGCTGATAGTCGGGGCGCTCCTTGTCGAGCAGGCCAATGGCCTCGCCATAGCAGCGCTGGGCGTCACCATATTTTTCCATTTCCCAGTAGAGGTCGCCCAGGCGCAACAGCAACACGCCCTTCTCTATGCCTGTGCGCGTGGCCTTGGCCACACCCTTCTCATAACTGCCGATGGCCTGCGCCGTGTCGTTCTGTGCCATGTAGATATTGCCCATGGCGTAATATACCTGGTCGAGATAGTCGGCATTGTTTTCCGAGGCGGCCATGCGGCGCAGCTTGCCCAACATCTGTCGGGCCTGCTTCGAGGCCATGACCTCGGTCTGGGCAATGCGGGCGTTGAACTCCAGTTCGTAGGGCGGATTGAGTCGGATGACGTGCGTGAAGGCTTTGTAGGCCTCCTCGTGATGGCCGAGCGCCGCCTCCAACTGTCCCAACAGATACCATTGGCGCGCCTTCTGCTTGCGCCGCATCTCATGCCTGATGACCTTTTTGAGATAAGGAATGGCGCGCTCGTATGACTTGGCGTGAATGTAATAGTCGGCATAAGCATAGTCCCATTCTTTCTGCGCCCGCCAGTGTATGGAGTCGCGTTCGATGTTGCGGATCACGTCCTCGGCATCATACATCCACCCATTCTCCACATAGGCCTTGACGAGCCATGCCCGCGCCTTGCCGTAGATGGCAGGCTGCGTCTGGAAGAGGCGACTCATATAACTGAAGGTAGAGGCGGCGCCATCGAAGTCGCCACTATGAAACTGTGCCCTACCCATGAGCATCCACACCTTCCACATGAAGGGGTTGTACTCCTTGCGGCCGAGCCACTCGATGTCTTTCGCCGTTTTGCGGCGACTCTTGTTCCACACCGGACGACGGCTGATGCTGTGGAGCTTGATGGCTTTCTGCGACTTTTCTATGGCCTTGTCAAAGTTGGCCTTGCCCAATTCGCGGCTGGCCTTGTTGCCTACCGGGTACAGGGGAATCAGTTCCGTGAAGTTGTCCTTGTTGCCGTTTTCCTTCTCCAAGGAACCGTCGATATAGGCCACCGACCCGTTATAATAAACGTTATAACGGGTATTGAAGGACTGCCACCACCGAGACTTGGCCGTGTTCTGCCCGGTGGAACAAGCGGTAATGACCAGTGCCAAGCCTGTCACGACCACGAGAGCGATATGGTTACGGATTTTCAACAGTGGTATAACCCGTTATTCATTGGTTTACTACGTACGTGGCAGCTTATGGCGGGCACGCCCGGCCTTCTCCCTGACGGCATCATCCCGCCAACTGCACAAACTCGTCTTTGATGCCATCGGGCATATTGATGCCACGGAGGATAAGACTGCGGTTCCAGGCCTTCACCTCGTCGGGACGCAATGTCTCCAAGACCTCGGCAAACTGCTCGGTCTCTTCGTCCGTATAGGCATCCGACGGACGGCCCTGGTAGCTGTCAAGTTCCTCGTCGTCAAAGTATTCCACCTCTTGGGTGGCGGCGACCATCATGCACTCCTGTTCACAAAGGGCATCGGTGCCACTGCAGGTCGAACAGTCGCCTGCGGCCTCCACGATGGCGGTCTCGCCATGCTTGCGCTGGGAGATGATGCCATGAACGGCGGCAAAAAGTCCAAGGGCTACAAGCCCAATAATGAGATATAACATGGGTGTTGGGGATTCATGAAGCGATGGGTACGGCCTCAGCCTTGCCCATCGTGCGTTTGATGTATGACAAAGCCCGCCGCCTCCAGGTCGCGCCAGAAATGCGGATACGACTTGCTCACCACCTCGGGGTTGTTGATTTTCAGTCCGGGAAACTTGACGGCGAGGGGGGCAAAGGCCAATGCCATGCGGTGGTCTTCGTAGGTGTCGATGGCCTCCATGGTGGCATCGCCACGAGTGCCGTCCCACAGCAGCGTGGTGTCGCCCTCGCTGTGCAGGCGGTAGCCCAGTTTGCCCAACTCGGTGATCAGCGCCTGCAGGCGGTCGGTCTCCTTGATGCGCAAACTGGCCAGACCGGTGAAGCGGAACGGGATATCGAGGGCACAACAGGTGGTGACGGCCGTTTGGGCAAGGTCGGGACAGTTGATGAAATCGAAGGAAAGATGCTGTACGCGTGACAGGTGGCGGGTGAGGGTCACCGTAGTGGGCACGCCAGACGTGGTATCGTCGAACGCGGTACGCACACCCAACAGCGAGAAGAGGTATTTCACGATGGAGTCGCCCTGCTTGGAACCGTCCATCAGTCCCAAGAGCTGCACCCGCGAGGCGTCGGTAGCATAGAGCGCCGTGAGCTCATACCAGTAGGAGGCGGCGCTCCAGTCGTTCTCAATGAGATAGGTGCGTGCCGCGTATGGCTGGGGATGCACGGTGATGGTGTCAGCGCCCGACCAGTCGGCATTGGCTCCAAACTCACGCATCATCCATAACGTGAGGTCGATGTAGGGCCGGGAGACGATGGTGCCCGTGAGGTGAAGCTCTAAGCCTTTGGCCATCACCGGCGCTATGAGCAGCAGGGCGGAGATATATTGTGAACTGATGTTACCGGGAATCTCGAGTTTGCCCCCGGGCAGGGTTTGCCCCTTGACGCGCAGCGGAGGAAAGCCCTCTTCGCCCACATAGGCGATGTCGGCACCCATCATACGCAAGGCATCGACCAGCGGCCCAATGGGGCGGTGCCGCATTCGCTCGGTGCCGGTCACCACATGCTCGCCGCCAGGCAGGGCAGCCAGATAAGCCGTGATGAAACGCATGGCGGTGCCGGCGGCCTTGATGTCGATGGTAGGCGCCATGTGTGTCAGGGCGGCGATGAGCACCTCCGTATCGTCGCAGTCAGAGAGATTGTCGGGCAGGATATGCCCCCCGGCCAAGGCATGGATGAGCATCGCCCTGTTGCTGACGCTCTTCGAGGCGGGCAGCGCGACAGTAGCCGCGAGCTGCGAGGGGGCATGTATGGTGTATGTATTCATAAGCGCGTATGCTATCTGATGATCACTGGGCGCAGGTTGAGCTTCTCATTGTCGGAAGCGGCACGTGTGCGTACGTTCACGCCATTCTTCTTCGGACCGGGAATCAGCGGACTATAATAGAGCACGTGGCGCACTCGGGCCTTTTGGTCGGCCGAGAACTTATAACCTAACGAATAAGAATAATCCATGATATTGGCCGAGAAGAACTCCGTGCCGTCACAGGCATGGCGAAGGATGACATCGTTGAGTTGCGGCGAACTGTTGTTCTCCATATAATAGGTGAGGTAGCTCTCATATTCGCTCCGGTTGTACGAGGGCGTATCCTCACAATAATCTGTATCGGCGCATGAGTCTACAGGCTCTACCGAATCGTCCTCCTCGTTTTCGGTGAACATATGGAAAAGTCCGAGATAATGCCCCAACTCATGGGCCAACGTCACCACGATGTCTGAGGGAACGACGGTGTACCCGTTCTGAATGCCATTGACATATCTGCTCGACTGGTAATAACCGCCCGTGCTGGCGAGGTTGGCATAGGTGCTGTTGATGGCAGAACAATGCGCGTAAGCGAGGTTCGACTTCGAGATGTAGCGCGACGTGGTGGTCTGGAGTCCGGCCAACGCGGTGGTGTCAGACACCGACAGGGGCATATGCGAAATGCCGAGGGTGACACCGTCGGTAGCGTCGTCACTCTTGAAATTGAACATCATCACATTGATATAATCGTTGGGATCCCAGATGTACTTTGTGTTGGCGCCCGTGTTATCTTTCATGAACTTCGTCACATCGATAGGATATTCGCCCGAATACTTCACGTATTCCACCCCGGGCGTAGAGAGCTTCTTGCCGCTTTCATCGTACTCTGCCAGCACAAACTTCACGTTCATGGCCTGGCTCTCCCCGTATATGCCGCCCTGATAGATTTCGTTGACATATTGCAAGATATTCTTCAACCGCGCGGCGGGGATATACTGACTGGCGTCGTTGGCATTCTGATAGAGCACATGGAAAATGACAGGCAGCTCGTAAACGTAATTGCTGTCGATGGTAGCTGCCGTCAGGTCGTTGTCCTGGTCTACGGCTGTGGCCTCCTCGGGCGTATCCACCGCGTCGTCGCTACCGCACGCAGCGAACACCAATGCCATAAACAGGCACATACAGAGGGTCAATGGTTTCATCTCTTATAGATTTCAGATTATGATTGTACATCCGCCCCCCGAGCCTTGGAACCTCTCTGATGGCGGACAAAGGCAGGGCGCCAGCGGCACCCTACCCTCTGCAAATTTACGAAATAATGTCATATTGCCATCATCAGCCGGTGTTTAAATCCGTCAAAAATAGCAAATATTGAAAAAAGTTCCCGGAAAATTTGCTGCAATCAAAAAAACGTATTACTTTTGCAATCCGAAAACGAACGGGATTTGGCGCAGTTGGTAGCGCACACGTCTGGGGGGCGCGAGGTCGCTGGTTCGAGTCCAGTAATCCCGACGTAAGTCGAACGGAAGTAGTTGATTTTCAACTACTTCCGTTTTTCGTTTTGCCAACTTGCACAACATCTGCACAACCGAATGCCCGATTTGTGGCATTTATTGTCCAGAAAAGAGAAATTTTGAAAACACAGAGTGTTAAGTATGGTTAATAATCTAACTTTTTTGCCCCACCCTCCCATTTTTGCCACTTTAGGGTCATTTTCCACCGTTGTGCAAATTATGGCAGGGGTTGTGCAGATTTGCGTTTCTTAACACTTGCGTTTCTTGACAAATTCTTTCATAGGTGGTATAAACCAGTTGAATTGGGCCTTGAGGTTGTCAGTGAAGACGTATCTGGCCAGGCAGTTGCGTTGGTAAGTTATTTTCGCATTCCTAAATTTGGGCTGCTGCTCCTTGTCCTGGATCACCTGTATCATCTGCATGATGTAGTCCGCAGGGTTGCTTCTGTTCTTTCTTCCCTCCAGAATCGGCATTTTCATATAATAGGCTACTTCTTCAGCAGAGAAGTACTTCTTCAACAGCTCTGCCAGCACGACTTGCTTGGAGTCCTCCGGCAGCTCATTCAACGGGTTGGCATGGATCTTTTGTGCAGGAGTGATAGGTTCTTTCTCCTTCGTAGCTTCACAGTAGGGATAAAGAGGCTCGTCACCCTTCTCCCATGGCCGGTCATTCTCTATTTTCGGATTCTGTTTGGTATAGACGTAGATCAGAATAGACGATACCTTACCCCCACGGCCCTTCCGCGGACCAGCCTGGTAGTCAAACCATACGTCAGAGGCACCATTCTGATAAAGCCTGTGAAGTTCTTGGCAGGCTGGCTGGAGTACATTCTTGACCATATCATTGAAGTTGGCATACTTGGCCCTTGCCTCTACCCGTCCGGTGCGCTCGTCACTCGACTCCTGCAGGTTGAACATCTTCCGGAACTTGTCGATAGGTATCACCACCACGCCCTTCTTGTAGACATAGCCCAGCTTGCGACTCTCATTGTCGCTGTGACGAAAGTTGCCGCTGTACTGGCAGCACAGTTCATACATTTTCTGTGATTCCTTTGATTTGAGAAACATGGCTGTGCCGATGTCCAAGGTCGAGAAGTTCTCCGTGACATTCAGCATAAAGGGCAGGATCTCCGGCGAGACACGTATATCGTAGGTCTTGGTGTTGGGATTATAGAAGAAACTGTCTATCCAGTGTACCCGGCCGTGCTCCGTCTCCCCTTTGGCGTTCACCCTGGTCATGGGGATGAAGCGTTTACCGAGTTCTTTCAGAGCCGTGTATGTACGGGGAACGTTCTTCTTGCCCCCGATGGCTTTCAGGTCTTCCTCAGACATGGTAACAATCAGGTCTTTCCAATGTTCAGGGACATCAAGTTCATGATCCTTGAATACTTCCTTTACCTTAGCCGTAATGAGATACAAAGCCCGGCGCTCTATCAAAGAACAGGACATGGCCGAGGAGATGAGAAAATTGCTCCACCTCACATGCGCATGGCGTATGTGAGACATCGCTATATCATCCCAAAAATCATCCCTCTTCCGTGGCATATTCTGTTTCTGTTCAAATGACAAATAGCACAAGCCGGTATGGCCGAAGTGGAGCTGACGGGAAAGACAGTTTATTTCCATCAACTTCCTACTGCCTGTGCTGGCCAACTCAAAATTAAGCAAAAAAAGGAGATATGACAACCCGGGTACTTTACGGTTAACTGTTAACATACCTTTCACATGTTAAAGCACTGGCGTCAACCCCTCCTTTTCGAGCTATTCGTAATTTCTTACAAAGCGATCATATGCTCAAACCAGCGCAAAACCTCGTAAGTTTGGCGCAAAACCTCGTAACTTCAGCGCAAAACCTCGCAAGTTAAGCGCAAAACCTCGTAACTTCGGAAAGAAATGGGCACGTAGATGCTTGATTATTAGCGGATAACACGGCTAACAATCGGTTCTATAAATAAGCTTTATAAATAAGAGATAAATAAAGCTTGATGAGCCTTGGTCTTTAGGGAAATAAAAATCTTAGGTGGCT
This sequence comes from Bacteroidota bacterium, assembly GCA_023425865.1. Lineage (GTDB taxonomy): Bacteria > Bacteroidota > Bacteroidia > Bacteroidales > Bacteroidaceae > Prevotella. The sequence goes on from JAFABV010000097.1 coordinate 19,406, forward strand.
AACTGTAGTCAGATGTCATTTAATGGTTCTTGTCCGACCAGTCGACAAAAGGCAGGGTCAGCAGAAAGCCGATACCTCTCAGGATAAGGCAGATCAGACCAAAGATGGCTTTCGTCACTACGTACGTAATGGTAAAGAAGAAGCTGAAGATAAACATAACTCTCTCGGTTTTAGACTGGGAATGTTCCCTTATTACTTATCAAAGATACGAAAAATATCCGAGAATGCACCCGTTTGCATACATTATTTTACAGAAAACGACAACTTTTTATTGTCAATTATCAGATAATCAATAGTTTTGCAAATCATAAACCCTTAAATAAACAGTAATAAATTTATATAAACAAAATATGCAAGCCAAAACTTAAAAACTTGACAGAAATGAACATCAATGATTATCTCAGTGGGGCTATCCATCATGCCAGCCACATCAAGGATGTAATATTGATTTTCTTGAATCATTTAGAAATCACACGATTAAAATTTGGAAAGGTTGAGTCAGAAGATGGAAAAAATATCTGGAGAGTCGCTTTCGACGGCCTTGAACGTTGCGTCAACAGGCTCAACCAAATCGTTTCAGGTGGACCTACCTGGCTAACCTCTTCCGGACGTTGCTGGGTTACCGCCTTGATTATGTGCATTCTGTGCGACAGGTCTTCTGAATGCAGAGCACGGGTCTACACCTTTTTGGAGAGATTCGAAAGGCTGACCTCCAAACTCTTGGATTATCAAGCTTTAATGACTGACCATTATCGCCAGCATGGCTTTGATTTCAGTTTCTATTTACACGAAAATGTACAAAGCAGTTCATATGTAAGAAGCTTACTAAAACACAATCACGAAAGTTGGCTGATTCTACAGACGTTAATCAGCGGTGAGAAAGACGTATCAGTAACTTATATCGATGACCATCTCACCCGACCGTCAGAGTGTGCATTGATTGCACAAATCCTCTTTCAACTGAAAGAGCTGCTCTTGATCACTTTGAAAGACGTGCAGTTCATACTTCCCAAAGGTAAAGGCAAGCCACCTTATTTATCTGAAGAGGAAGAGACGTTTGAAAAGGATAATGACAGGGTAAGCTTTCTGACCAGGATCCTCGGTGTTATGTTCCAGGAACCGTTCAGCGTGGTCCGGAAAGACTACGCAGACTGTCCCCATACACTTTGTCTGAGAAACAGCAACTTCGCCGTGGAGATTATCACACGGGACGGACTGACCTATCCATGGACACCATTGGTTAAGCACGCACCGCCCAGCGTGGCGGAACTGCTGCTTAACCCTTTGGTCGATATGGAATGCATCAATATTTTGGCGCAGAACGGCAGTCCACATCGCACGAGAATTTTGGTGACCTATAAACCGGCAAGGTAAGGGCACAAGTGTTATCATCAGCAATTTACAAATTCAACATATCATGGCTTGCATCACTACTGTCCAAAGAAATTTTCCCAGACATGATTTAAGATAATTGTTTTCAATGAGTTACACGAATATTAATTTTCCGAGATTTGATTTTATACTTTTGCAAATCGTATTGCAAAAGGCAGAAATT
>JAFABV010000050.1 GCA_023425865.1 Bacteroidota bacterium
CGGGGGCGGGGTGCGGGGCTATGTCCCCGCCGCCCACCGCGGTGGGCACCTCTACTTCAGCTTGCGGTCGAGCTCCGCCGCCGCGAAAAAAGCCGAAGCGGTCTTCAAGATCTCGTTCGCCCGCCGCAACTCCCGGTTCTCACGCTCGAGGTCCGCGATCCGCTGCGCATCCGCGGTCGTGACCCCCGGCGCGATACCGCCGTCGACCTCCGCCTGCCGCACCCATGTGCGCAGAGCCTCGGGGTGGATACCGAGCTGGTCCGCGATCCGCTTGATCGCTCCGACCTTGCTCGCCGGGTCGCGGCGCGCGTCCAGCGCCAGCCGCGTCGCCCGCTCCTTCAGTTCCTCGCTGTACTTCCGTGGTGCTGCCATGACTCTCATCCTTCACAGGTTTGAGAGCCTCCATCACACCCGGGGCGCTTCAGATTGTGAAGAGCCAGTTATCGGGCTCGACGACCCGGCACGCCAGCACCGCGCGCTCCGGCTCAACGAGCTGGCCGGTGACTTCCAGCCCGAGGCCGTCGACACGGCAGAAGGTAGTGAGATCGGGCGCGGCGAAGGTAGCGTGGGACACGTCGAGGTCTTTCAGACGGGCTGTGTGAGAACTCCCATCATCGGAAGACCTCGACGCCTATCCCGGGACCGCCACGCCGACGACCCTCACCCCGGACCTACACCCTCGATTGTGAAGAGCCAGAATTCCGACCGCAAGAACGTGCCACTCCCAGTCGAACAGGAGAATGAGGGCGGTGACCCCGGCAACTCCCAAGGGAGAACCGGCGAATGCCCATCTGGTCTCGTTGTCCGTCCAAGCATGCGGCGTCCTCCCCTCGCCGACACACGGAGACCAAGAGTTACTCAACTCGGAGGTCTCGCCCATCCTCAACTGTCGACACACAATGGGTTTTGGCGCCCACGCTGCTCCCGATCAAGTCAGAATAAGGTAGAGCAGGGCCCCCAGCATCAGACACGCGAAGGCTCCGCTCGCCGCAAACAATGGAACCCGAGATCTCGGCGAAGAGGCCGTGTCGCTCGTCCTTGCACTGAGCTTTTGCCAAAGCAATGCGCAGGCCAAGAATACTATGAACGTCAAGATCCAGACAAACCAAGGAAGCCCCTGAGTGCGACTGACGAGATAGAGAGTGAGCGTCATCACCCCAGACAGAATGATCGAGTAACCCAATCCTGGCACCCGTGTGGCCATGCTGATTCCTCCGTTCACGGAACCGTTGTCGATCTAGCAAGAATACGCAGTTGTCAACGCTCCTCCGGCGGCTTCGCAGGCGCTAGCGGTCACAGCACCTGCAATCGGCGTCGCAACCCCGCTCACGCCAACCGACAGTGGAAGACAGACGAGCCCACCCCAAGTAATGTTCCACGCCCAAGGCTCTTCACAATTGACGGTGTAGTTGGGGTCTGAATCCGCCGCACTCGAGCAGTCCGCGGACGATGTAGTGCCTGAGGTTGCGGAATCCGAGGGCCGTGCCGCGTAGGTGTTCGAGGCGGCCATTGATGGCTTCGGTGGGGCCGTTGGAGGTGCCGGGTCTTTCGAAGTAGGCCAGGATGTCCGCGGCCCGGTTCTTCAGGGTTCTACCTACTCGTCGGATCTCGACCAGGGACGCTGGGACGCCCTGGGCGACCCGGTCGATGAGCTGGGCCATCAGCTGCTTGCCTTGGCGGTGGTCGGGGTGCCGGTAGGCCTCGACGGTGTCTTGGTAGACGTGCCAGGTCGCCTCGACGGCGACGTGGATGTCACCAGCGAACAGGTCGGTGATGCGGGTGCGTTGCTTGTCGGTGAGCAGGTCCGCACCGGTGTGCAAGGTCCGCCGGGCGCGATACAACGGGTCGGTTGATCGGCCGCGGTGGCCGTGGAGCTCTTGCTGGACCCGGCGCCGACACTGATCCAGACTGTCACCGACTAACCTCACGACATGGAACGGGTCCATGACCGCGACCGCGTCGGGGAGCTCCTCGGCAGCAGCGGTCTTGAAGCCAGCGAAACCGTCCATCGCGACCACCTCGACCCCATCGCGGAAGGCCTGGGGACGTTCGTTCAGCCAGGTCTTGAAGACCTGCTTGGAACGTCCCTCGACCATGTCGAGCAGGCGTGATGGCCCTGTGCCGTCGCGGATCGGGGTCAGGTCGATGATCACGGTCACGTACTTGTCGAGCGTGTCAGATGGTCTGTGTAAGGGGTGAGGTCTCACTTCGAAGGAGACACTGATGACTATGAATGCGATTAGCCCGGAGCGTGAGGAGCGTCGCCGGCGGCAGAAGGAGCTCGCCGATCAGTTGAAGGCGTCGGGTGCGATGGACGAGATCTTCGCGAAGATCGACGCTGGGGAGCCGCTCACCGGGGAGCAGGGCCTGCTGGGCGGGATGCTGAAGGCCGCGTTGGAGCGGGGCCTGGACGCGGAGTTGACCGAGCATGTCGGCTATGACCGCGGCGACGCGGACGCGGTGCTGTATCCGAACTCCCGCAACGGCACGACGACGAAGACAGTCTCGACCGAGGTCGGAGACATTGAGCTCGCCGTCCCGCGGGACCGGAACGGGTCTTTCACGCCGATGCTGGTCCCGAAGGGGCAGCGGCGTCTGGACGGGCTGGATGGGATGATCATCTCGCTGTATGCGGGCGGGATGACGATCCGCGACATTCAGCATCATCTGGCCTCGACGCTCGGCACCGATCTCAGCCACGAGACGATCTCGAAGATCACTGATCAAGTCGCCGAGGAGGTCCTCGCGTGGCAGACTCGGCCGCTGGAATCGCTGTATCCGGTGATCTATCTCGACGCGATCATCGTGAAGATCCGCGACGGTGGGCACGTGCGCAACAAGGCCGCGCATATCGCCGTGGGGGTGGACATGGACGGCATCAAGCATGTCCTTGGGATCTGGGTGCAGGCCACCGAGGGCGCGAAGTTCTGGGCATCGGTGTGCGCCGAACTCGCCAACCGCGGGGTTCGTGACGTGCTGATCGTGTGCTGTGACGGGCTGACCGGGTTCCCCGAAGCAGTCGCCGCGACCTGGCCCGAAGCGACCGTTCAAACCTGTGTCGTGCACCTGATCCGAGCGGCGATGAGGTTCGTGAACTACAAGGACCGCAAGGCCGTCGCCGCCGCGCTGAAACCGATCTACCAGGCCGCGAACGAGGACGCCGCCCTCGAGGCCCTCGACATGTTCGCGGCGTCTGAGCTGGGGCGCCGTTACCCGTCGGCGGTGAAGTCCTTCCAGGACGCGTGGGACCGGTTCACCCCGTTCCTCGCGTTCCCGCCCGAACTGCGACGGGTGATCTACACGACCAACGCGATCGAGTCGTTGAACTACCAGCTGCGCAAGATCACGAAGAACCGCGGCCACTTCCCCAACGACCAGGCTGCCGTGAAGCTGCTCTGGCTCGCGATCTGCGACATCGAAGACAAGCGAGCCAGAGACCGCGCGAAGGAACGAGGCCTACCCGCCGACCGACGAAAGGCCAGCGGCAGGCTCATCGAGGGCAATGCCACCACGAACTGGAAACAAGCCCTCGAACAGCTCGCCCTCGCCTACCCCGACCGGATCAACCCCCACCTCTAACCCCGACCAAGCTCGCTTACACAGAAAACTTGACAAGCCCTACTTGTCACCCTTGCGGGTGTGACGCCATACATGTTCGTCGACCCCTATGACCTTGACCCCGTCAAACCGGCGGGGGTCCTCGATCAGGACCCGTTTGCCTTCGGCCAGGATCGCGTCGTTCGCGGTGTTCCACGCCACGTCAAGGCTCTGCGCGAGACGGGCCACGGACAGGTGCTGGACCACGATGCCTTCCAACGCCCACCGCAACGCACGCCGGGTGAGCTTCGCCCGCGGCTCGGCCGCAGCGCTGGTGTCCTGACGCCACACATGCCCGCACCCGGTGCACCGGTAGCGGCGCACGGTGACCTCAAGAGTGGTCGGTCGCCATCCGAGTGGCTCGTGGGCCAAGCGGCGGACCACCGTGTCACGGACCTTGCCCTCGCACCCGCACTGCCGGCACCACTGGTCCGCGGCCACGACCCGACACCGCAGCACCGCACGAGACCGTTCCAAACGCTGGCCCACAGCCACCAGACCGAGCGAGTCAAGACCACAGAACGTCGTCAGATCAGGGGCAGCGAAGGTAGCGTTGGACACGTCGAGGTCTTTCGGATGGGCGGCGTAGGAACCTCCATCATCGGAAGACCTCGACCCCTATCCCGGGACCGCCACGCCGACGACCCTCACCCCGGACCTACACCCTCGATTGTGAAGAGCCGGATTGGTGGTCTCGTCAGGGCGCGTGGGTGTCCGCCCACGGTTGAGGGACGCCGCGGGGCCGGGAGCAGTCGGTGAGGGTGACGCTGCAAGCATCGTTCGCTGGTTTCTCGGGCGTGTCTCGACGACCCGGCCGCTCCCTGGGGAAACGTGAGGTGGGAACGCAGTGGTCTGCGT
>JAFABV010000104.1 GCA_023425865.1 Bacteroidota bacterium
GCGGTGCGTACGGGACTCGAACCCGTGACCTCCTGCGTGACAGGCAGGCATTCTAACCAGGCTGAACTAACGCACCATTTCAGAGAAAAAGCCTCAGTTCTGATTTGCGTGTGCAAAGGTAATTAATAAAATCTAACCGACCAAATATTAAGTGTACTTTTTTACAAAAAAAATGCCAGTATCAACGCATCATGATAGTCGGTACCATCATACAACCAGTCTTTAAGCACACCCTCGTGTACAAAGCCAATATGTTCGAAGAGCCGTATGCAAGAGGTATTGCCTGTGTTCATCAACGCATACAGCTGATGGATATGCAACACCTCGCGCGCATAGTCAATGAGTTGCAGCAGCGCAGCCTCCGAGTACCCCTTGCCACGATAAGGCTCGTCGATAACGATACCCACCTCTGCCCTTCTATGCTGCGGGTTGAAATTGCACAGGTCTACCATACCAATCGCCTCCTGATCATGGCCGGTAATCATTAACCTCACCTGCTTGTCAACATAGATATCTCCTGTCGATGTCATGATATACTCGCGCAAGGCAAAGCGCGAGTAAGGCACGTTGGTCACGCCAACCTCCCACAACGACCTGTCGTTCTCTATACGATAAAGAATGTCGAGATCTTCAGGCTCCAAGGCGCGCAGCTGTACAAAGGGATAATCGTTGCTCATAATCGATATTCAAGATAAAAAGGGAATACTGCAAGATAACAATAACGTGACCTTAACGCCATGTCAGCAGACCACGTCATGCTGCGTAATCAGCAATGAACGCTCAGGGTAGAATGTTGCCAAGCTCATACCCTCTGAAGAGCGGGCCGACATGGCATCTAATATGTCCTCAAAACTAAACAGCGAAGTATCGAAAACCGCATAAACCTGACCATAGCGTGTTAGTTGCCGCGCGTCTGCCGGATATAAGTTCGATGACAGTGACGCGGCCGACGGGCATACGCAAAACTGGGCGACAAGACCGTGCTGCTGGGCAAATCTACTACAGCGCGCGATGCCGGCCTCTGAACTATGAAAAACATAAAGCGTCTCATACTCGCTCTCTTTTCTCCAAAACCCCATGCTTTCTCTTGCCTTGTTGAACATCATCGAGAGAAATGCCATAGAGGCCATGCCATAGATGCCCAACTGGATGGGCAAACCGATGAGCCACCCCAAGTGGGCATAATGCTTGCGAAAAAAGATAAGCATGGCTTCATAGAACACATGCACATAGCGGAAACTTGACTTCTGGGTACTCTCACCTTTATAATGGAGGACGTGGAACGGCAGGTACCAGTTTTCCCAACCACCTTTGAGCAAACGATAGCTGAGGTCGATATCCTCACCATACATAAAGAATGTTTCATCGAGCAGCCCGGTCTGGTCTAAGGCCTGACGGCGCAACAGACAAAATGCACCGCTCACAATTTCGATCTGAGAGGGCTTGTCCCATGGCAGATAGCTCATGTAGTATTTGCCGAATGTATGGCTCATGGGGTATCTTCGGCACAATCCTACCACCTTATAGAATGAGGTCATCGGCGTAGGAACGCCACGCCGTGACTCCATGGCAGCCTCACCATCACACTTCAGCATCTTGACTCCTGCCGCACCGGCCTTGGGATGAGCATCCATAAAGTCGATAGCCTGACGCAGCGTCCGCTCGCCTACGAAGGTGTCGGGATTGAGAAGAAGCACATATTCGCCTGTCGACTGCCGTATGGCTTTGTTATTGGCCTTGGCGAAACCAAGGTTATGCTGACTACTGATGAACTTGACATCGGGGAATCGTCCAGACAGGCTCTCTACCGTGTGATCCTTGGAATGATTGTCGATGACTATGACTTCAGCGTCTACTCCTGCCAATGCCCGTTGTACCGACAACAGGCATTGCTCAAGATAGTACTTGACATTATAGCTTACTATGACAACCGAAAGTTTCATCTCACGTCGTGTTCGCAGCGCGACTTAGAAGGATAGACAAACATGAGACTCAACAACAAGATGATGGCCATGTAACCAAAAGCCACATTCATAAACATATAATAAAACCAAGTGTTGAGCATCAGGGGTATCGTAAGGATTTCTATGCGCAAGACACCCCAGGCAAAGAGGCCATGCTCTGGGTCTGCGGTGAGCTTCTCCTGAACGCGCTTAAACTGAAACAACCGTAGCGCAATGGGGATGGCACAAATCGCCATGAGCTCCATCACCGTGGCAATGACGTATTCCAACTTGGCGTCGTTGGTCCACTGGCCTGGCAGCAACACCTCTGACTCGTACAAAAATACGATGCCCAGACTCACCAGCAGAGGGATACAAAACACGAGCAGAAGTTTTTTTCGTGTATCCATTTTTATCAGTAATGATTGATATAAATTACTCGAATGAGGCATCAGGTCATCGGAGTCCTGTCGATAATCGACCGCCCCAAGGTTACTTCATCCGTATATTCCAATTCGTTGCCAACGGCAATACCACGGGCAATGACGCTCACTTTCACAGCATAGGGCTTGAGCTGGCGAGAGATATAGAAATTGGTGGTATCGCCCTCCATCGTAGAGCTCAGTGCCAGGATCACCTCCTTGATCTCACCTTGAGCCACACGGTCGACAAGCGACTGTATCTCTAAATTCCCGGGGCCAATGCCGTCCATGGGAGAGATAATACCGCCAAGCACATGGTAAAGCCCCATATACTGCTGGGTGTGCTCCACCGCCATCACGTCTTGAATGCTCTCCACCACACACACGGTAGAACTGTCGCGCCTGCTGTCTGAACATATAGGGCAGACGTCTGTATCACTGATGTTATGGCACACCTTACAATACTTGATGTCGTTCCTCACATGAGCCACTGCTTGGGTAAAGGCTTCCACCTGCTCTTTAGGTTGTCGCAATAAATGCAACACCAAGCGCAAGGCCGTTTTCCGGCCAACGCCTGGCAGTTTGCTAAATTCGGCAACAGCTTTTTCAAGCAGCACAGAGGGATATTGCTCCATGCCTATCTCCCGAGATAAACGCCGACACCGATCTTCAGACCAATGGTAGAATAGTCTGAATGATCCTTGAAACTCTGCTGATAATAGATAGACGGCTCGATGGTCACGGTGTGGCTCACAAAGAAGGCGTAGCCCACTTCCACGCCCGGCATGAGGTCGTTGTAGCTCCCAGCATGTATATACTTGGCATTGGCACCCAAGAATATGCCATTCTGGGTGATATAATAACGACCGCCCAGACCTGCCGAGAAATAGTCGGTGATGTCTTTGCCGGCATGATTATAGCCCAACTCTCCGAGGAGCATCAGGTTATCGGCAAAGAAATAGCCACCCTTAGCCGATACACCAAAACTTAACTCCTTACTTCCGTTGTAGCTCAGGTCGAGTCCTGACAACGAAGCACCGGCATATACCTTGCCCTGCTCAAACTGTGCGCTGGCATGAAGTGTCAGCATCAGCGCAGTTATCAACATGAATATTTTCTTCATAAGATATAAATTATGGGTTATTCCGAATATTTTTATTGTGCCACATGAAGTACCAGACTGTGGCAATCACCATGGCCACCACCGCGCCAACATAGCCGATGGAGGTGTCGAGGCCAAACGCCATGGGCGAAATCAGCAGGAAACTGAAGCAGACTACGGTCATAAACACCGCCGGCACCAAGGTGATGACGTATGGCTTGCGCTCACGGGCCAGATAGACCGTCACCGTCCAAAGGGTGAAGACGGCCAACGTCTGGTTAGACCATCCGAACCACTGCCAAATGACATTGAAGCCATTGGGATTCTCCATCTGCCATACCAAGAGGGCAATGGCGGCGGCAAACATAGGAATGGCGATATAGAAACGCTTGACGATACTCTTTTGTTCAAGGTTCAATGCCTCGGCAATGATGAGGCGAGCACTGCGAAACGCCGTGTCGCCACTGGTGATGGGAGCGGCAACTACTCCAAAGACAGCCAGCAGCCCACCAAAGAATCCCAACCATCCGGTGCAGACCTCCTTCACCAAATTGGGCGCTGTAAAGAATTGGATAAGGTTCTTGCCTTCTCCGCCATTGTACTGCGCCATGAACTGGTTGATTGTGGTGGCGTCTACGCACTCGCGCCAGCCGCCATAATAAAAGAAGTACATGGATACCGTAGCCCATATCAGCGCCACGGCCCCTTCGGTAATCATGGCACCATAGAATATGGGGCGCCCATGGCGCTCGCTGTTCAGACAACGCGCCATCAAAGGACTCTGTGTGGCATGGAAACCACTGATGGCCCCACAGGCAATGGTGAGGAACAGGCAGGGGAACAACGGATTGCGAGACATATACTGAGACGTGCCGAGCATGGCAGCAGGTACGTTGTTATTGCTTTCGTCCAGATTGCTCCAGAGTTCAGGTAGCTCAGGCATCTTGATATATAGCACCACCAGCAATGCCACGGCCATGAACAACAAGGCAACGGCAAAAACGGGATAAAGCTTTCCGATGATTTTGTCAATAGGCAGCATCGTGGCCAGCACATAATAGACAAAGATACAGATGGTCCATCCCAGCGTTGTCCATCCAAAATCCTTGAGCAACAGGGCAGGACTATAGACAAACACCACACCGACCATGATGAGCAACAACACAGAAAAAGCCAGCATCACCTGTTTTGCTCCTGCTCCAAGATACTTGCCAACAAGCAGGGGCAGACCGGCACCGTTGTGCCGTACGCTCAACATGCCCGACAAATAGTCGTGTACGGCGCCCGCAAAAATGCAACCTAACACAATCCATATATAGGCCGACGGTCCATACCAGGCACCCATGATGGCACCAAAAATAGGTCCGGTACCCGCAATGTTGAGAAACTGAATCATGAAGACTTTCCAGTTGGGCATGACAATGTAATCTACCCCATCAGCTTGAGCTACAGCAGGAGTGGGTCTGTCGTCAGGTCCGAAAACACGTTCTACAAACTTGCCGTAGAACAGATAGCCGGCAACAAGTGCCAGTAGAGCAAGTGTAAATGAAATCATCTGTGCGTTATCGGTTTAATATAGTTGCAAAAGTAATGGTTTATTTTGAAAAAAGGAAATATAATACGCCTTTCCTATTATCCGCGTCCAAAATATTACATCGTGATAGGGGCATTAGAAACACCACGCGATGTTGATGACAAAAGCGCCTCGACGCACTGCATGGACGCCCACAACGTGAGATGGGAAAGCGTACGCCATCATATCCTGCCACACATATCGTCGGATAATTCTATATAGAACCAACGAATGATTTAATATAGAATCATGCTACCTCAGCGTACCGCACAATGAGCCAAAAGGTAGAGATGGGCGTACGACAACGGCCTGCAAGGATAAACCTATGGCTTGCGAATACCGCCCCGCGGGCTGATTGCGGAATTTTGTTCGCCCGCACTATGCCCCCCTGGGCACGGGGCAGCTATACGCGCTGCTGCATCTGCCTGAGTTTCAACATAGGCTCAGGCACCGACTGGCGTACGCGGTCGACAAGCATCTGAAGCAAGCGGGTACGTATGAACGAGGGGGTAGTCATCATGATAATCTCTCGCGTGGGGACAGGCAGGGCAAAGGTCTTAACGAGTTTCTTCTGCTCGTCATTAAGCTGGCGTATCACCAGCTCGGGAATAAAAGTAATGCCCTTGCCCTGCTCTACGATGCGCATAAATGTCTCTATGCTGCCCAAGCTATAGGCTTTCTTGCTGCGGCGTGCAGACTTGAGATGGCAAAACTTCACCAACTGGTTTCTGAAACAATGCCCTTCATCCAGTAGCCATAGCATCTCGCCTGGCAAATCGGTCGACTTGATGTTGTCTTTATTAAAAAGCGGATCGCACTTTGCCACATAGGCGTAGAACTGCTCAAAGTAGAGTGTCTGGCAGTCGAAACCTTCAAGACCATCGACCTTAGCAAGTATACCGGCGTCTATGGTACCTTGAAGAAGCGCACGCTTCATCTCCTCGGTCTTCAGCTCTGTCACACGGATGTCCATCTCGGGGTGGTCGTTCATGAGTTGGGGAAAGAAGCCTGGCAAGAGGTATGGGGCGATAGTGGGCAGGACACCTATATTAAATGTTCCGAGCAACGACTGCCGCTCCTCCTCTACCGTCTCTTTCAACTTCTTGGCACGCCTCAATACCTCATGTGCCTGCTGAACGACTTTCAATCCTACCTGGGTAGTCTGGACGGGTTGAGAGCGTCGGTCGAATATTTTGACACCAAGCTCATCTTCCAGTTTCTGAATCATCGAGCTGAGCGTCGGTTGTGTCACATCACAATAGTCGGCCGCTTTGCCGAAATGCTTAAAGCGGTGGACGGCCATAATATATTCGAGTTGTTGTAGAGTCATAATCTTAAATAGTCGCTAAATGGGGTAAAGGCGGGACCCGTAGGAGTCTACCTAAAGCCAAAGCAGCAGCGGTATCATAGTCCGCGTGCTTTCCACACCTTTTCTTTGGCAGCGTTAATTTCCTGAAATTTCTTTTCCGCGGCCTTACGAACCTCTTCTCCTAACGAGGCTACTTTGTCTGGATGGTTTTGCAAGGCAAGCTTGCGGTAGGCGGCTTTCACCTCGTCATCGGTAGCCTGAGGCGACACACCCAGCACTTTATAGGCTGCGTCGAGGCTGGAACCCGCATCCTTGAGATGAAGCATCGAATCGAGGTCGGCATCCGACAGTCCTAAACTGCGGGTACATTCTCTCAGGGCATTGACCTCCTCCGTCACCACCGCGCCATCGGCCTGGGCAATCATCACCAGGAAGTTGAGCAACTGCAAACGCTGCTCGTACGGCATAATCTGGCGGAGCTGCGCACAACTGCTCAGCACGGCACTACGGTATTCGGCCACGCCCAACCGCTTTTGTTGGTCAAAGAGCTTGCGTAATATCTCTTCGCCTTCGCTCACGGCCATCTCTCCGAAGTTGGCACGAAGCCACTGGCGTACCATGTTCATCTCTGAATGCATCACCTTGCCGTCGGCGCGGATAATATAAGAAGCAAGCACAAGAAGTGAAAAACGAAATGTATTTCGCTCCCCCTCGTACATATAGCTTTGGTCATAACTTTGATGCTGCTGACCATAGCTGCCGGTCTGAGAAGCATCTTCGCCAATCCACGATTGTCCGCCTTCGCTTGAACCCGTACTGGCATCGAACGCGGCACCGAGCGCAAAACCAGCCAGGGCACCTAACGGACCACCATACATCAGGCCGAAGAAGCCACCAATCCATTTGCCTAACTTCACCATATCTTTGCTGTTTTTATCGGCAAAGATACTGTTTTTCCTATGATTTGGTAAGCCGCACGCCGCATTTTACCAATTTTTATGATAGCTTATCATGCATTGTTCGACAAAATATCTGCGGTGAAGCATACCATGACGCAATCGCAGAGGATAGCGGGAAAAGAGTGGAAAAAAGGAAAAAAAAACTATCGGACAAGTCAATCTAAAAGAAAATTGCTACCTTTGCAACAAATAATAATCATTAGTAACAACATGAATATAGCAATTGCTTTCATCCTTTTCCTGATTGTGGCTGTAGTGCTTTGGGGCATCGGAGAACTCAACTACAAAGGTTTTCATTATGAGGAAGACGTCCCCCATCACCCAGACCCCACAGCTCATCAAGGTGGCGAGTACAAAGAACAAAACATTCGCGATATTTTGAAGAGCAATAGCACTAAAGGCTTCAATGCTGTAGACTAAGCATAGTGATGTGGCCTTAGAGGTTTCTTAAAGGCTAAGCCCGCATAGACCATCCTATAGCTGCAAACAGCCCTGCGTTGGAATGATTCCTACGCAGGGCTGTTTGCTTTTTGAGTAGACAGAAGGAGGGCAAGTACGCCTTATTGTAAAATTTCTTCGTATGACGGGATATGGTCTAATCTTAAAAAACTTTTACCGTCATAGTCGGTTCTAAAACAGTGGTGCTCCAATCCATTCGACACCATCAGATAGTCAACGTGCAACAGAAGGTTATATGCCAGAACCTGATCGAAAACCTTCTGAGTGAGCGCCACAGAAGGTGCCTTGTACTCTATAATCATCCGTGCCTGAAGTTCTCGATCGTAAAGCACACTGTCTGCCCGAAGTTGCTTTTGCCCAACCTGTAGTCTCACCTCATTTGCCATCAACGCCATTGGGTAACCCAGATGCTCAACCAGATAATGGATGAACGTTTGTCGCACCAGCTCTTCAGGCGTCAGCGCTACATACCGACGACGAAGCATATCGAATACACGGGGATGTTCGCGAGTGCCCTGCAATTTTATGTCGAAAGGGGGAAGGTTTAATGGAATCATTTTATTACCTTTGCAATGTATTCTTCTATTCATTGCAAAGGTAATGATTTGCTGTGAGAATATAAAACACAGAACTGTTGAATTATGCCGGAAAAGACGCCCACCCTTACTTTCGACGCTATCATGCGTGAACTGAAAGCAGGAAACTTTGCACCTATTTATATATTAATGGGAGATGAGTCGTATTTTATCGACCAGATCAGCAACTACATTCAGGAGCATGCACTCTCTCCCGACCAACAGGCTTTTGACCAGACTGTCGTTTTTGGGAGTGACGTCAACGCTGCACAAGTGGCTGACCTGGCCATGCAGTACCCAATGATGTCACCACGAAAGGTCATCATAGTAAAGGAAGCGCAAGGCATGCGGTCGTTTGATAAACTGGAAAAATACGCTGAGCATCCACAACCCAAAACCATCCTTGTCATCTGTTACAAGAATGGCACCATTAACCGAAGAACCAAATTCATTACGAATTCGGAAAAGGTGGGCGTCGTTTACGAAAGTAAAAAGCTAAAAGAATACGAGCTACCAAGATATGTGAAAGGGTTCATGGCAAAGAGACAAGTCAGCATTGACGACAAGAGCGCGGCCATGATTGCTGACCATATAGGCTCTGATCTCAACCGGTTGCAATCTGAACTCGACAAGCTGATGATAGCATTACCAGAAGACAATCGTAATGTCACACCTGAAATAGTAGAAAAGAACATCGGCGTAAGCAAAGACTTCAACGCATTTGAACTACGAAAAGCCATCATCAACCGGGAAGTATTGAAGGCCAATCAAATAATCAATTATTTTGACAACAACCCCAAGGCTGGTTCCATATACTCCTTCCTGCCCTTGCTCTTCAGCTATTTCCAAAACCTGATGCTCGCCTATTACGCACCGCATAAGAACGACCCACAAGCTGTAGCCGATTACCTTGACCTAAGAAACACATGGGGGGTACAAGACTACATGACTGGCATGAGAAACTATGCAGGAAAGAAAACGTTGGCAATTTTAGATAAACTACGTGAAATAGATGCCAAAAGTAAGGGGTTAGACAACCCAAACACCTCTGCAGGCGACCTTATGAAGGAACTTATCTACTTCATTTTGCACTAAAAACCACCCCAAAAGGTGGTTTTTTTTTCTATAACAAACCTCTTTCAAAACATTATTTTTAGAGCTAACTCATACAGTTTCGGAGAGTTAGCCTGATTTTTACCTCTGAAATTCGCGTATTTTTAACTGGCCAAGCCTTAGTTCCGTATAATCGAAAAACGCCAAAAAAGCCCTCTTTTTTTGCCCGCCCAATTCAATGTTAAGATACGATAACATTTGCAATATCAAAGTTTACATACCTAAATCTCAGTATGTACACACAAATATTCACATTGTTAAATTCGCATACACAAACCATGTCGAAGCTATATAAGGCAAATTTTGGTTTTAATATTCAAACGGGTCGATTTGAATATCCTAATTAATTGATATGCAATTAGCCTTTTGTTTTCATATATCACCAATAACCAGATAGTTACACATCATTGTTGCAGTAATTAGAGGATTTACATATGCACATTGCCCCAAAAAGCTATGGAAATACAGCGTCTCACACCTAACATCATGCAATAACTATCTAAAAGCCAGCTTTTTTATGATTTTAGATGAAGTATTTTACGTCTACGAATTCGCTCTTCATGTTTGAATTTGCAAATCCAAACCATAAAGCCACTGTTATATAATTTGCATACATAAATTATAATATCCAAATTCAAATATTCGAAAGTTAAAATAATGGTGTACTTCGTTGGGATATTCAAATTATTGTTTTATCTTTGCAAATTAAAGGGAGGACTGCTTTTTGCCACATATTTTCTATGTAAACATCAAGTGGCATTGCCTTTCCTCCCGTATAAATGCTTTGTGCTATGGATATGAAAGATCGAATTAAGAAGATTATGGAGAGCCAACACATGACTCAAAAAGTGTTTGCTCAATTCACAGGAATATCGGAAGGGTCGTTGAGCGGTGTGTTCAATGACCGAACTCGCCCCACGATTCAAATGATAGAATCTATCCACAACCATTTCCCCAAAATTTCTGTTGACTGGATTATGTTTGGTAATGGATCAATGTACACCGACGACAACAAGTCTACCCCTGAGGCAGAAGGGTCACAAAGTGAATATCAGGCTTCCGCGCAGGGCATGTCGGAGATAGACTTCTCCACCCCACTCTTTGATGCCAGCAACACTCCAAGTAATCAAGGCCTGCCTACAACACCGAATATTACAGAAAAAACAATAGTAAAATACATTGACAAGCCAGAGCGGCATATTACAGAAATACGGATCTTCTATGATGATCAGACCTGGGAATCGTTTACTCCCAAATAACGGGGGCATGCCATGATTGATATAGCCGACCATCAAATACGTTTCTTCCAACAATACGCGAGTTCGGGATAAGATTAGTATGCAAACAGCTCCAATTGCCTTGTCTTTTCCACATGCACAGGCAGTGCCTCTGGTTTGTTGTCAAAGAAGCAGTAGGCAGTGAGAGCCGAGCATAGGTT
>JAFABV010000105.1 GCA_023425865.1 Bacteroidota bacterium
CCCGGCGCAACTTGAAGTGAGTAACGGCCATCAATATCGGTCACGGCATTGGCCGTGACACCCTTGGCCACCACAGACGCGCCGATAATGGGGTCGCCCGCGGCATCTTTTACGGTACCACTAATACCAGAAGTTGTGATCTGAGCCATCAGCGTGGTGGTAAACACCAGCATGAGGGTCATCAGAAAGTACAGTCTTTTCTGCATAAGATTAATAAAATTTAAATAAAACATTTGGGGTTACCCCTCTTACTACCTGTTGAGTGTAAAATTACTTAAATTATTCCAATGCGATATGAAAAGAGATATTAAAAATGTGTTACGTATGAAATATTTGTTACTTTACGTTGTCCACACCTCGATTTATGACTGTATACGGGATAGATTGAGAGACAAAGTTGCAGAGTAACAGCCGGAAGATGAGGGCATGAGACGGCATGGCAAAATAACACAAGGATAAGCCCACGCACTTGTTTACCAACGCCATGCACCGTTGGCAAACACCCTTTTGCACAGATTCTACGGTCGAAAACATGCCTCGCCCCTACTTCCACGCTTTATGGTTCTACCCGAAACAACCTATCATTCTATATAGAACCATCCAATCGTTCTATATAAAACCATCCTATCGTTCTATATAAAACCATCCGGTAATTCTATATGGAACCATTCGGCCTTCAATCGTGTAATACCCTACCATAGTACCCCAAATAGCAAAGAACAGGGGCGTACAGGGCGTTCCCTTCAAGCGCGGGGTAGATCACGCGGGGACATGATTTGGGTATGACACCGCCTAAGGCAGAACGTGGCATATCAGAAGTTGAACTCTTACAGAGTTCGGATGTACCCCCCACAACAGCAAGGCAGGGTATTCGCTTCGCGCCAACCCTGCCCTATCAAAAGTTGAACTCTTGCAGAGTTCGGATGTACCCCGTAAACAGCAAGACAGGGTAGTCGCCTTGCGCCAACCCTGCTCTATCAAAAGTTGAACTCTTACAGAGTTCGGATGTACCCCGCACAACAGCAAGGCAGGGTAGACGCTTCGCGCCAACCCTGCCCTATCGAAAGTTGAACTCTTACAGAGTTCGGATATACCCGGCATGCCCCGGCACGGTGCACAACCATTTAGTAACAGGGCGAACTGACAAGAGCTGCCACACCAAAAAGCCCCCCGAATGTCATGGTTGACGTTCGGGGGGCTAAGCGAGTAGATGGAGCGGCATGACCCAAAGAAGGGGCAGCCAAGTGGTTAGAAGTTCAGCACGTCAATCGACTTCGACACCAGCATACCCTTGGGCTGACCGAAATTGACCTTGGTGCGGCGCAAGGCCTTGAAATGAACCACAAAGAGGTCGGCATTGCCCTGCAGAGTGGCCTGGTCGCCAATGTTGACGAAGGTGGGGTAAAGCACCTTCTCGCCGTTCTTGTGCAGACGGTCGTTGGTCATGTTCTGCATATCCTTGACGGCCAGCGGCTCTACCTTGACAAACTGCAGGTCGCGCTCGTTATAAGGCAGCACCACGTTGAGGGCGTTCACACCCTTCAGGTCGGTACCCTTGACCGTCACCGCCACATCATCGCCTGCCTCATAGACCGCCTTGTCGGTGGTGACACTCAGCTTGCCGCTGGGTTGCAGGTAGTCGGGCGACACACCACCATCGAGGAGTGTAGCCACCTCAGAGATGTCGGCAGCGTCGATGAGACCGTTGCCATTGACATCGCCCTTGCTGATATAGCCGTCGAAGTCGGAGTCGCCGCGGCGCAAGCCGGTATAGTTCATGTAAGAGGTGAGGTCGGCATTGTCGATCTTACCATCCTGGTTGACGTCGCCCGGTATCTGCACCTTGCTTCCGGAAACCTTGAAGACATAAATCTCGCGACCAGAGAGATACTTGCGCACCGCGTCGGTTACGGTCACACGGATGTAGCGAGCAGTGGGCTGACCCTCAAACTTGAAGTCCTTGGCAGCTTCAGTGGCAGCCCAGTCGAAGGGCACAGGGGCACTCCAGTCGCGGCCATCGGCACTCACGGCGACGCTACCCTTCAGGAAGGTACCGGCGCTGCCGCCCTCACGCGGTATGTACTGCAACTTGTCGAGCTGTGCAACAGCATGAAGGTCGATGACCAACTCGAACGGCTTGCCGCTCTTATCCATTGATGAGAACCAGATGTCGCCCTTGTCGGAGAAGTCGAAGAGGCGCGAGGTCTCGTGGTCTGCCGAACTCTCGGCATTGGCCTTGCCCGTCAGTCCGCGCAGTGCCCACTCCAAGGGGTTGGCGCGGGTGGCGGCACTAAGGTCTACCCAAGGTGACACCCCACTCTTGTTGACCGCGCGTACCTTGAACCGGTAGTCGGTCTCGGGGGTAAGATCGGTGAAGAGCAGACAGGTGTCGCGCACGGTAGAATAGTTCATGCCATCATATTCCACCTCGTAGTAGTCGGCATTGGCTACCGGCTGCCAGCTGGGCTTGAGCGAGTAAGGGGTGATGTTGGCATCGGCCACGCGCACAAGGCTGGGTGCCTGCAATGCCCCGGTCTTGGAGCGGAGGTTGTCGGTGAGGTCGAGGCGGCAGCCCTCTACGAGCACCGCCAGCTGATTGGCCGTGACATCGAGTTTCTGCACCTTGACGAGCACCTGCGGATTCTTGGTGACCATGGTACGGGCAGCGTCAGTGCCCGGCGTGGAGAAGCGGTTGAGCTGTGGCGCCTGGTCGTAGAACCACACATTGTCCGACTTCTCGAAGTCGGTCAGAGAGGTGGCCTCGCGCAGGGTGAGCTTCGTGCGCTTGGGCCCATAGCTGGCACGAACCTTCTTGGGGCGCTCGCTCACGTTGATGACCAGTCGGGTGGCCTTGTCTTTCACCATGCCGTCGAAAGAGCCCTTGGTGGCGTGGGTGGTGACATCGAGCCGTCCCTTGGCATCGAGCGACTCCTCGATCAGCGTAGAGGCTGAGGCCCCACCCAGATAGGCGTCGGTAGTGCCGTCGTCGTCGTATTCGGTAAAGGAGTTGGTGCCGTAAGGATAGATTTCGTAGACGCGGGTGCCGCGGTCGATGTGCGAGGGGTTGTTATTGGCGTTGACCATCGGAATGATGGCTCCCGGCTTCACAAAGAGCGGCAGTTTCCAGAGCGGCGCGTCAAAGTTGTTGATGAGTCGTCCACCGTCGTACACCACGCCGCTGAAGTAGTCGATCCAGCTTCCTTCGGGCAGGTAGATGCCGTTGCGTATATCGTTGCCGACGCTGTCCATGCGCGTGGCCTGATAGATAGGGGCCACAAGAAAACTCGGGCCGTACATATACTGATATTGCGTAGCAACACCATGCGTATAGTCGGACGGATAGTCGAGGAACATGGCTCGCATGAGGGGCTTGCCGTCAATGGCCTCGTGGGCTATGGAATAGGTGTAAGGCAACAGCATCGACTTCAGCTTGAGGTAGTTGCGGTTGATGGATGTGGCCGGCTCGCCCAAGGCCTGCGGATACTTGGGGTTATACCCCCAGCCATCCATGTTGAGCTGCATGGGCGTGAAGGTCTTCCACTGGAAATCGCGGATGTTGACCTGCAGGTTCTTGCCACCGAAGATACCATCCATGTCAGAGGTGATGTTTCCCATGCCCGAGAGTCCCGAGCCGATATAGGTGGGGATGTGGAAACGAATGTACTCCCACTTGCCACCGGTCTGGTCGCCACTCCATACGCCTGCATAGCGCTGTGTGCCGGCCCATCCGTCGAGGGTGATGATGAAGGGGCGGGCGTTGTTGCCATAGTAGGGCATGATGTGTGCCACGTCGGCAATGCCGTTGAGACCGAAGGAGTAGCCATCGCCCACCCAGGCCACGTCGGTCTTGAGCACCCGCACACCGGCGTCGCGCACCTCTTTGACGATGTCGCGCTGCAGCAGGGCACTGATGCTGTCGATGGGATGCAGGTTTGACTGTGTCCAGAGCCCAATCTCCACACCGTGCTGACGGGCGTAGTCGCCAAAGCTCTTCAGGTTGGCGATGTTGCCGTCGAGGGTAGAGGTCTGGCCATAGCCGGCACCATAACCGTCGTTGGGCAGCACCCACCCCAACGGCATATCGGCCTTGAGGTAGCGGTCTACCACGGCACGGGCCGAAAACTGGTAGTTGTTGTTCTCGCCATTGAGGCTTTCCTTGATGCCGCCATTGTCTTTCTGACTCTCGGTATAATACTTGCCATCTTCAAAGGCAATGCCATTCTTGGGTTGGTCGACCTCTTTCCAGAAGTCGCGGTTGTAGGCATTGAGGTGACCTTCGTAGAAGGCAAACTTCGGCAGCAGCACAGGACGGCCCGTGAGCTGGTAATAGTCGTTGAGCAGTTCTACCGGTGTGGCATCTACCATCACAAAGAGGTCGAAGTATGTGGCCTCGTGCGAGAGTTCCACCACGCCCTTGTTGGCAGCGCCAAAGTCGTAGGCACCGGGGGCGAAGGTGTAGGGCATGAGGGCGTAGCCACCCGTAGACCAATAATACGGGGCTGGCGAGGCCACGCCGCCATCGGTCCAGCTGTTGGTGTTGACGATTTCAATTTTCTTGCCCTTGTGCGAGAAGCGTCCATTCTGCACGCCGCCGCCGTAGAAATACTCATCGGGCTGTTCCTTGAAGGTGACGGTGTAGCGGCTGCGCTTGAAGTCGATGGGTGCGCTCTGCGTCAGTACGGTCTTGCCGCTCCGCAGGTCGGTGACACTGAGGAGGCCATTGTCACGGCTGATGTCTACACGCACGGCTGCCGTGGCCACGGTGAACCGCAGGTCGTTGCTGCCTATCTGGAGCTTGCCCACCGGCTTGCGGGGATGGTCAACCAGGATGCGGGCAGGCGGCGTGGCCTGTGGGTCGCGAATGATGCCCCCCTTATTGTCTTGGAACAGACGGAAGACCTGTTCGCCATAGAAGTCGACAGTCATCGACTGTCCGTTCTGATAAAGAATCTCAACGGTTGTAGGATTGAGCAACCGCACGTCTTTGACGGTGTGCTCTCCACCCGCCAAAACAGCTGCTGATACCTGTAGCACAGATACCAGCAGCATGGAAATAGCAATAAAATATCGTTTCATCATTTTACGAGTTTATCGAGAATGGGAGCGGTGACTCCCACGAGTTCCGTCTTCTTGTCATCGTTCAACTGTTCGAAGACCACCACCTCGTTCTGTCCCTGCTTGAGGAAACAGCCCGGCAGGTAGAGTGTCTGCTGGGGTCCCACCTTCCAGTAACGGCCTAAGTTGATGCCGTTCACGAAGACAATGCCCTTGCCCCACTTTTCCATATCGAGGAAAGTGTCGCCCACCTTGTCGACATTGAAGGTGCCGCGGTAGAGCACCGGCATACCGGCCTTGTAGCCGGCGGTCAGCTTGTTCATGTCGGGCATGCGGTCCATGGGCAGGCCATACATCTGCCATCGGCCGGTAATCTCGTTACCGTCGATGGTGATGGGCTTGGTGATGCCTTTGGAGCTCTGCACGATGCGGGCACCGTAATTGATGCGACCCATGTTCTCGACCAGAATGTCGAGCACGCCATTGAAGGGCACATTGACCTCGATGCTGTCGCGGTCGAACACCTTGTTGAGCTCGCCCACCTTCTCGCCGTTGACGTAGACTACGGCATAGTCGGCCAGACCGCTCACCTTCATCACGCCGCCGATGGGCTGGTTGAAGTGACGGCGGTAGAGCACGTAGCCATGCCCCTGGTTCAGGTCTTCGAGGGTCAGCGGATTATCGTTCTCCACGGCCTTCATGCCCTCGACCATCGACATCACATCCACGGTCTTGTCGAGCTTGATCTGCGGAATGGCAATGACCGGGATACGGGCCGGTACGGCCGGCACCTTGTAGCCCACGGTCTTGACCATCAGGTCGCGAATGGCATTGTATTTCTCGGTAGCCCATCCGGCCTCGCTGATCGGGGCGTCATAGTCGTAGCTGGTCATGTCGGGCTGTATGTTGGTGGCATTGCTGTAGTTGGCACCGGAGGTAAACCCGAAGTTGGTGCCGCCGTGTACCATGTAATAATTAAAACTCACACCATTGTCTAGGTATTTCTTAGTCTGCTTCACCACGCTCTCGGCCGAAACCCTGGGGAACGGCTCGGCCCAATGGCTGAGCCATCCGGGATAAAACTCACCCACCATATAGGGCCCCACACCACCGTGATACTCGTTGACCACCTGTTTGAGTTTCTCTACGTTGTCCTCGCCATTGGCCGTGGGCAGGGCGCCCTCGATGGCACCGCCCTTAAAGAGCCAGCTGCCGTCGGAGGTGAACATCGGGACGTTGAAACCGGCATCGAGCAGCTGCTGGCGAATCTGGGCGGCATACTTCTTGTGTACCTCCAGGG
The DNA here is from genome assembly GCA_023425865.1 of Bacteroidota bacterium. Taxonomy (GTDB): domain Bacteria; phylum Bacteroidota; class Bacteroidia; order Bacteroidales; family Bacteroidaceae; genus Prevotella. The sequence continues at coordinate 6,356 of JAFABV010000105.1, forward strand.
GGATGTCCTTGCGCTGTGCCACATACGAGCCAAACTCGTTCTCGGCCTGTACCATCACCACCGGACCGCCTTTGGTGACCTGAAGGTCGCGCACCTGGTCGGCCAACTGGTTGATGTACACCCGACACGAGTCGAGGAAGGGCTTATTGTCTGTGCGTATCACCAGTCCCTCGGTTTTGGGCAGCCACCATGGATAGCCGCCAAACTCCCATTCGGCACAGCAGTAGGGGCCGGGGCGGAGTATCACCAGCAAGCCCTCCTGTCCCGCTGTCTTGATAAACTCGCGCAGGTTGCGATTGCCGGTCTGCCAGTCCCACTGTCCGGGGCTGGTCTCGTGATAGTTCCAGAAAACATAGGTAGTGATGGCATTGAGACCCATGGCCTTCATCATCTGCAGGCGATGACGCCAGTAAGGTGCCGGCACACGGGCGTAGTGCATCTCACCGGAGTGAATCTGCATAGGTTTACCATCATACAGGAAATTGCCATTTGAAATCGTAAAGGTGTGCTTGGTCTGCTTGGCCGCCATGAGGCTGCCACATGCCAGCAGGAGGCCGGCCAGAAGCAGAAGTTTCACTTTTCTCATTATTTAGTATAATATATAGGTTAGACTGATGAATGCTACCAGTACGTCATTTCGTGTCGTGGCCCATCGCCCTCAAGAGGCTATGGCTTGAATTGGCAAAGTTCTTAAAAAAAACGGACTATGGCGAGCATTTAGTTGTAAATAACGTGAAAATCCAAAATAATTGGACTATACGACGCTCATTCTCTATACTTGGCATAACCTGTCGCATAGAAGAACCTTTGACGAGTATTAAGTGACTGCCTGGTTAGTAAAAGAACATTTGCCCGAATATAGATGGAATGCAGAGTGATGGGAACACCCCAGCAAATCCTATATCACCGAGGCAATGGGGTGCGATAAACAATAAGACAATAGTAACACTTATTGATAATAGCCCGCAGAAACAGGGGCGATTACGTTAACTTATATTAAAGACGAATCTTATGTATCCGAATTTTAGAACACTTTAGTTACCTTTGCAGCCAATATTTTTCAATGTTATTAAGATGAATAAGCTAAAATTTACTTTCGTAGCATTGTCCATGGCTGCCTTACAGCCTGCGTTTGCCGGTGGACTGCTTACCAACACCAATCAAAACATTGCGTTCAATCGCAACTTTGCCCGTGACGGTGTCATCGGTATCGATGGTGTCTATTCCAACCCGGCTGGTGTAGCCTTCCTGAGCAAGGGCTTCCATCTGTCGCTCAATATCCAGAATGTCTACCAGACACGTACCATCGAGAGTGGCATTACCGTGCCTTCGCTGCAGGGTACGCCTTATTATCAACCCTTCAAACTTAACGGTGGAAACGAAGAGGGCGTGAAGCGCTTCAAAGGCAGAGCGTCTGTACCTGTATTCCCCACTTTCCAAGCCGCGCTCAATTACGACCACTGGGGATTCCAAGTGGGTGGCGGTGTTGTAGGTGGCGGCGGAAAAGCCACATTCAACGATGGGCTCGGCTCTTTCGAGCGCACCATAGCCATGGTTCCGGCCTTGCTCGCCAGTCAGGGCATTCCTGCTACGGGTTATAGTGTCAACAGCTATATTGCCGGTCAGCAGTATGTATTGGGGTTGCAGTTTGGTGCCACCTATAAATTCAATGAACATTTCGCGGTATATGGTGGTGCCCGATTCAACTACGTATGGAATAAATACGAGGGCAACATCACAGGAATCTCGGCCACCATCAACGGCACAAACGAGAATCTGTATGACTACTTCAGCGAAAAGGCGACGCAGGCCGCGCAGATGGCAGCCAACTACAAATTACTGGCCGCCGAAAACGCAAGCAACCCTACTGTACAGGCCCAGTATCAAGCTGCTGCCACACAGTATGAGGCCGCCGCAGACAAACTCACCCAGACCAGGACACAGTTTGCCGACAGGTACCTGGAAAGCACACAGAACGGATGGGGCTTTACGCCGATTATCGGCGCCGACTACAAGGGCAACGGCTGGAATATTGGTGCACGATTAGAATTCAATACCCATCTGAATATTGAGAACAATACGAAGCGTGACGATACGGGACTGTTTAAGGATGGCGTCAACACTCCCAGCGACCTGCCGGGCTTGCTGACCATCGGAGCCTCATACGACGTCCTGAAAAACTGGCGTGTGATGGGTGGCTGGCACTATTACTTCGACAAGAACGCCCGAATGGCCAATGACAAGCAGAAACTGCTTGAAAGCAACACCCAGGAGTATCTCTTCGGTACTGAGGTGGACATTGCCAAGGAGCTTACCCTCAGCGCCGGTGGACAGATTACGAGCTACGGTCTGGGCGACGGAGCATTCCTCAACGATATGAGCTTTGTGACGAGCAGCTATAGCATCGGATTTGGCGCTAAATTCAAGGTGGCCAAGAATATGGCAGTCAACGTGGCCTATTTCTTCACCGACTACACACACAAAGACAAAGCTTACAAAGCTTCCATACAGGGGGTAGAGGTACAAAACACCGACCGCTTCACCCGTACCAACAAGGTGCTGGGCGTGGGTCTCGACATTGATTTTTAAACTGCAAGTCTTCAGCAGTGACGAGCACTGCAATCAAAACGCTTAATACTAATACCAAAGAGACCACGATAAAGCCCCGTTTCAGCCGAAGAGGTTGGAATGGGGCTTTTACCTATGTCAACTTTATAAAGGGTCGACGTCGTAATAAACCAACAGCGCCTTGTAGATGGGTTGCATGAGCAATTGCTGCTGCACGGCACGCAGACACTCACGAACCTCCTTGAGGTCAATGCCATTTTCCAGTTTGATGACCATCTTGCGAATATGGAGCGTCTTCACGCGGGCTATAGCCGGCTTGTCAGGGCCCAATACCCGGTCGCCAAAACGCTGACGCAACAATGCCCCCATCTCTTGGGCTGAGGCCTCGGCAATGCTTTCCTGTTTATGCTTAAGATAGACATAAACAAGATGAAAGAAAGGCGGGTAATGAAAATACTTGCGCTCGGCCAGCAACTCCTGGCTGAAACCCTCAAAGTCATTGTTGACCACCTGATGCACTACCGACAAGCCCGGATTGCGCGTCTGCAGGATAACCTGTCCGCGCTCACCCTTTCGACCGGCCCGTCCAGCTACCTGACTCATCATCATAAACGCGTGCTCATAGGCCCGGAAGTCTGGGTAGTTGAGCATAGAGTCGGCATCGAGGATTCCTACAAGGCCCACCCGATCGAAGTCGAGCCCTTTGCTCACCATTTGTGTACCGATCAACAAATTGGTTTTGCCTCGCCCAAAGTCACCGATGAGGCGCTCATAGGCATTGCGGGTACGCGTAGTGTCGAGGTCCATGCGTGCGATACGTGCTTCCGGGAAGATGTCGCGTATCTGGTCTTCTATCTTTTCCGTGCCGTAGCCACGTCCTGTAAGGTCGGGGTTACCGCAGTTAGGGCATATCGCAGGTACAGGGGCGGTATGCCCACAATAATGACAAGTCAACAGATTGAGCCTTTTGTGCAACGTGAGTGACACGTCACAGTTGGGACAACGTGGCACCCACCCGCAAACCTTACACTCAACCATAGGCGCGAATCCCCGTCGGTTTTGAAAGAGAATCACTTGTTTGTCAGCCGCCAACACTTCGCGCACGGCTCTCAGCAATGGTGGTGAGAATGGACCGTTCATCATCTTTCGCCGGCGCAGGTCCTTGATGTCCACCACTTCAATACGTGGCAACTGAATATCCTGATAGCGCGTCATGAGACTCACCAATCCATACTTCTTACCCACCGTGGCGTTGTAATAACTCTCCATAGAGGGAGTGGCTGTACCCAAGAGCGTCTTGGCACCATACATCTGTGCCAAGACAATGGCCGCACTGCGCGCATGATAACGGGGCGAAGGTTCCTGTTGTTTGAAGCTCGTCTCGTGCTCCTCATCGACGATAACCAGCCCCAGCCGCTGGAAAGGCAGGAATACGGCACTGCGCGCCCCAAGGATTACGTCGTAGGGATGGGCAGACAGTTGCTTGTTCCAAATTTCCACACGCTCAGCGTCGCTGTACTTGGAATGATAGATGCCCAGCCGACTACCGAATACACGCTGAAGGCGCTGCATAATCTGCACGGTGAGGGCTATCTCGGGCAAGAGATAGAGTACCTGACGACCTTCCCGCAATGTTTTCTCGATGAGGTGAATATAAATCTCTGTCTTACCACTGGAAGTGACTCCGTGAAGCAGCACGACGTTCTTGTTCATCCACTGCATGAGAATCTGGTTATAAGCATCAGACTGTGCGGCATTCAGTGCCTTCACCAATTCGGGGTGAGGCACTACAGCATTGTTGAGCCGCCCCACTTCCTTATCATAACTTACCAGCAGCCCCTTTTGTATCAGCTGTTTTACGATAGCAGAGGTACAATTGGCCACATTCATGAGTTCTTCTCGTGTCACCTCTGTTGCCTGCCATGCGGCTGGGGGCTCCGCGCCTTCGGCAAAGGCCTGGTCCCAGCGCGAGAGCTGCAAGTAACAGAGAAAGGCCTGCTGCTGGCGTTGTGACCGATGAAGCATGTTGAGCGCCACATGGAGCGCTGCTTCATGGCCATAGCTCTCCCCGAGGCGCACGAAGGTTTCCGTCTTGGGCCTAAACCCAGCCTCTGCCTTGAGACCAGAAGGCAGCGCGGCCTTACAAATATCGCCCAATGGAGCCATGTAGTACACAGAAATCCATCGCCACAATTGCAGCTGCTGGGGCAAGAGTACAGGCTGGCTATCGAGAAGGTCTAATACCGTCTTGACCTTATCGGCGGACAACTGGGGGGGCTCTTGATGCACACTGACTACCACCGCCGCGTAGGTTTTACTTTGTCCGAAGGGCACAAGCACGCGCATTCCAGGAACGCAACGACCAACATGGTGGTCGCTTAAGGCATAGGTGAAAGTGCCTTCGAGGAGCAATGGCAGTATGACATCTACATAGTTCATGCCATGCAAAGTTAGATAAAAAAAAACAGATACCTCCGCGGAGGTATCTGCTTTTTTTATGACTCGTAACCCGAAGGCCTTAGAAGTAATAGGCAAGTCCCACTTGCCAAGTATTTGATTTACTGCTAAAATTGGAAGCAACGTCTCCAGCCACCGTCGTCACCGATGTCACCTCACCCGTCTTGCTAATGGGAATGTTATAGCGGGCGCTTATCTCGAAATGACTGACAGTGACACCGGCACCAAGATTTACGCTGAAATTAGACTTCTTCAAAGTAAACGTATTATCGTAAGTTGACAAGTCTGTCCAATTTACTGACTTATCGCCAACGTTAAACCCTATCTGTGGACCACCGAAGAAGTAAATTCCCAAAAGACTTCCCAAGCCTACATTATAGCGCACGTTGACCGGCACAATTATATTTTCCTGCTTGATAGTCTTCGTGACGTTATTCTGCGACTCCAGTTTTGACTCACGATGATCGTAGAGGGCAGCCACGTCAACGCCAAGTCCCACTATGGGCAGGGTGAACTTGAGCTTAGGGCCAATGTAGAAACCCAGTCGATTTGACGCCTCAAAGATATCCTCACTCAGCGAGGGTTTGGTCACATTCAAGCCGCCTTCAAAACCGAAACGAATGGATTGCGCGTTGGCTGGAGCAGAAGTCATCAGACCTGCTGCCAAGATAGCCATGGGTAAAAGCTTTTTCATCATAAATGGTGATTTGTGTATATAAATTGTGGATGGTTGAGGTTATCAATGGCGCTGACGACGTACCGTAACACGGGCAGAGGTGCCGGCGGAAGAAGAGGAAGACCTGCGATTCTTGGCCTTCACGACCTTGGTCTCTCCTGCCCTGCGGTTTTTCTTGAGTGCCTTCAGTGCTTTCTTGTCAATTGACGCTATGGAGTCAAGCGAGTCCTTACGTGCGGGATCACCCCACATACGTTGTTCAAACTGCGCAATCTCGTTCTCTATGCGCATCTGCTCCTTCGACAGCCTGACGGTGTCGCCTCCAGCCACCTGCGCCAAGGTCTGTCCCAGCATATTAGTGGTCTTATAGATTTTACCCTTGTAAGCGTTCACCGTGAAATAGTCATCAAGACTCATCGTAGCAGCGTTGTTGATATTGCTGGTCATAATGGTTTGCTTGGCTAAGAATGGAGCCAGGTCATCATACCTCACCCAGAACAAAGGATATTTCGTAACGCCGTCGCCGAAGTCGTCTTCACGGTACATCACAGGACAAAGGGCCTGCACCTTGGTATGAAACGTTGCCGTGGCCTGATCGTAGTAGGCGCTCTCTTTGACGAAATATCCCTTCACCTCAGCAGAGGGAATGTCGCTGTCGCTGATGTGCATACCACGGTCAGTACGCTCATAATAGATCTGATAGTCATCGAGAAACTTCAAGGGCTGGATTCGCATAGACTCATCAAACCGCTCGTTGCCGGTATTCACATCATAAGAATAGGCTGCAATACCACCATGATTAGGGCCTGCCATAATCAACTTGAACAAGTAAGTAAACAGGCTCATCTTGCCATCTTGAGGCTCTACAGGGTAATAGAGGCCCGCGTTTGCGCTATCCTCTAATTTCAGTTCACGATAGATGTCCCGACGCCACACCACATCCTCGTCCATCTTGGCAGTTGTGGGAAAGGCTATCTGAGCACGCAGCGTCATATTGTTCTTTTTCGACTGCTGAGCGGCGGCCTGCTCTTGCTGACGGGCCTTTGGCTGTGCAGCGGCCATTTGGCACAATGCCGCTATCATGATGATCAAAAAGATTCTTTTCATCTTCTATCTGTTGTTAATCGTCGGTTACGTTTGGTTTCACCGCTGTCAAGGATATACTATTTAACTTTCACTTCCATGGCTCCGGGCAAGGTTCGCGTGATACCGTCTGGACCAATGGCCCTCACCTCAGTAATATAGAAACGGCGGTTGCGTCCTAAACGGCGGAACTGCTCTTTCATACGTTCGGTAAACGTGTCGCCGGCAGAAGCTATCTGAACGGCATTACCCATATTATCATAGAATACTGTGGAGAAGCTCACCACCTTAAACTGTATGTCGAGAATACCATCATCGATGGCGGCACTCAAATGAGAGGCACCCATAAGTCCGGCCTTGGTCAGATTTCCGCCCTTGTAGCGGTCAGTGCCTATGGCAATATAGGGTGTTGGGTCAGGCAACTTACGCACCTTGAAGGTAAAGGGTGGATAGCTGCGTACCTTGCCTCCGTCACGTGCGGAAATATGGAAGGTGACATCACTTCCCACTGCCGACGGTACGGCGACATATCGTCCACCACCGGCAGCAGTCAGACTACCACCCGTCATGCTTACAGAGACCGCATTTTGAGGAAGTCCCTCCACACTCACACTAATAGGATTACGATAACCCGCATAGAGCACATTCATCAAGTCAGCAGCCACTGTGGCGCCTCCTGGTACGGGAATGACGCTGTATTTCTGGAGGAAATTACGACGTACCACGTCGCCATTCGCATTATGCATGAGGATATAGCCGCTGAACTGATGCTCCCCGACCCCACCTGCCGTAAAACTATAGTGGCCGTCAGGGGAGTTGACCCTCATGCCATTGACATAAATTTCCGGCTGCTTGGTCGTGTCAATAGCTGCCATGATGATATTGGCATTGAAACGTTCACCGGGATAGAGGGTCGTTTTCTCAGGCACCACAAAGGCAGAGAGCTTGTTCACACGAATATCTTTCAAGTCTATGTTCGATACCAAAGTATGCAACACCTCGCCCTCCGCATAACGTACATCATTCTGCAACTTAGAGAGTAAGGTGACAGCCGCCGCCACAGGCATATTCTCAAACATATACTCCTGCCAGTTCTTGCCCAAGGTGTTCGACTTCTTCGGTACCGCGGTAGAGAGATTGCTGCTGATGATTTGACGTTGATGGGGGTCGGTAACAAAATTCAGGATACGGGTACGATAGTCGTTGATGGCATCGTAGAGTTTCTTGCCCCTACCAGTAATTGGCGCAAGCATCACCTCGCCGGCGGCATCTATATTGTCAACATTATCGATATGGCGTACATCGCCATCCTTGCCGTCAGCCTCCTTGACAATCGCCACCTTTAACTCCTGCGCCAGATTATAGAGCGAATCACTCATACGCTTTACCGCAGTGGCCTTCTCAAACCATGCCTTTACCTTGGCGGGATTCGATTCAAACTGATTCCTGAAGTCGCCATACAGGGCGTTGTTTTCAGCAGAGGCATTGGCTGTGGTACGGTTGAGACTCTCCTCCACCACAGAGAAGCCATTGAGCACCTCGGTAGAGATGTTCAGGGCAAGCATGGCCAACAAGACGATATACATCAGGTTGATCATCTTCTGACGGGGGGAGACCGGTCGTTTCTTTATCGCCATTTATCGTAGTCTTGAGCCGAAAGGCGTTGATTATTGATTGTTGGGATTGCCGGTAACATGTGAAGCTGCCCCGGGAGACGCCATAGGCATGTTCACGGTCATCGCCTCGATCATACGGGTATAGATCTGGTTGAGCTGATCTATTTGCCGGGCCATCTTACGTGTTTGGTCGTTGATCTCGTCTATGGTACCAATCTGTTGACTTGCACCCTTTAGCTGCATCTCATACACTCGGCTGATACCTGTGAGCGTACGGTTCAGGTTTTCCATCTCCTCGCTGTCACGTGTCAGGCGAGCACTCTGCTCATTGACTTTCTTGAGGGTCTCCACCAGTTCGTTGAGCTGAGTCACGTAACTGCCTTGTGCCTCATTGAGGGCGGCAGCTTCCTCGGCAGACATCTGCGGCACATAGGCTGCTGGTGCCGCGGAAGCAAAGGCAATCGGCTCTCCCGCGGGCGTTGCCGTTGGTTGGGAACCTCCTTGCGCACTTACCTGTGCGGTACGTGGCTCATCGGTACGTACCTGCTGCATGACATCAGCAACATGCTCATAGCTTACCTTGCCATTCTCCAAATACTCTTCAGTGATGTGCGTGGGAATCTCTCTACCGTCAGCGGTTTTGTCAAAAGGACGGTCGAAGGCAGAAATAAAGAACACGAGCACCTCCGTTCCCATACCAATGAAGAGCATGATATTGGCACCCGGTAAATGCGTCAGCTTGAAAAGAGCGCCTAAAATAACGATTGACGCACCCCAGCTGTAGGTGTAGTTCATGAAGGTCTGCCCCTCTACAGTGTCCATCCATTTTTGCAGACGATACACCAAATTATATTTACTGTATTTGGTCATAACGATTATCTCTTCTTTTGTTTGGCTGTTGTAGATGTCGCTAACGAGCGCACGCAGCGAAATCCGATGTAAGAGCGTGGTTGGTTCTGATATTCCCAAGTACGCCATGCCGAGCGAATATAGCTTTCGGGATCTTTCCACGAACCGCCTCGCACACTTTTCTTCTTCAGTTTATATGGGTCGTTGGGATCAGCATTATACGACAGCTGTGGGTTTAGATCGTTCATGGCATCTACACCGGCTTCTGTATATACGGTACTGGTCCACTCGGCCACATTACCAGCCATGTCGTACAAGCCATTGGTATTGGCCGAGTAACTCCGCACACGACTTGTTATCAAATTTCCATCTTTGGTATAGTTTCCACGGTCGGGCTTGAAGTTAGCGTAGAAACAGCCATTGCCATTAGCCATATCCTTATTCTCCCATGGAAACTCGGTTTGGTCCTTGCCACGTGCGGCAAATTCCCATTCTGCCTCAGTCGGCAGACGGTAGCGCTGCACATAACGTGCCTCGCCCCCCAATCCCTTGAGCAGATAGTCGGTACGCCAGGCGCAGAAAGCATTGGCTTGCTCCCATGTAACGCCCACGACGGGATAGTCGTTATACGCCGGATTGGTGTAATAGTTGCGAAGATAAGTCTCGTTGTCTGAATTTTGGAAATCGTTTACCCAACAAGTTGTATCTGGATAAACATTTACAATATAGGTATTGAGGAAGTCCCAAGGACCAGACAGTGGTCGGTTGATGGCCTCTCTCACTATCCTGCCGTTATCATCAATGTATGCGGTATCCTTACTGATCATCACCGTTTCGTTGGGATCAGCAGTCAAGTCGGTGTTCAGTCTACGCTCCTCCGGATTCATGCGATTACGGCGCAGAGCTGCGGCAACATAGTCGTACACCTCGTAGCGGTAGTTCAGCTGACTGTAGTCCAACAGTTTTTCACCTGTAACGGGATTAGTGACGTACAAACTTTCTATGGCACGCTGCTCGTCTTCGTTGGGCTTACGGGGCAGACGCTTGTTCCAGTTGATACGTGGGGTGATGGGATCACCATTCTTGTCCTCAGTGATCATGTAGGTCTCATCACCACCATAGGAGGGGTCGGCAAGACGTGTGCGCAGGATGCTGTCGCGCACCCAGTTCACAAACTGCTTATACTGAGAATTTGTCACCTCGGTTTCATCCATCCAGAACCCGTCTACAGATACATCCCGTACCGGTGTTTTCTTTCCCCACAGACTGTCCTGCCCAGAGATACCCATCTTCAGGAAGCCTCTGTTTACACGCACCATGCCATAAGGAGTGGGTTCAGCAAATGACTTTCCACCTACGCCGACCACCTCTCCGCCTCTACCGGAACTTGAGGTAGACCGGGCACTGAAACATCCCGACATCAATGTCGCCGCTGTCATCAACGATAATGATATGACTGTTATCTTCTTCATACATCTATATTTTTGTCCCGTTGCAAGGAACCGCTATAAGAGCCTGACGCTCTTATGTTTGTTTTTGCCTTTCTTGATCAAATTCAAATCGTGCTGATAACCGATATAAAGTTCATGACTTCCGTTGCCAGGACTGATGGCCGATGTATAGAACTCATAGCTGTAACCCAGCAGAATACCATGGAAACTTCCGCCCAGAAGTACCGTCACGGAGTTGGTGGGGCTGTAACTGATGCCGCCGTACATGACCTTGTCATCATTCGTATACACCAATCGCCCCGTAACATCTGCCCGGTAGGCTACCCAATCGGTACGCACCAAAACCGAGGGCTTTATTGTCAAGAACGGATTTCTTAATTTAATATTGTATCCACCCGTCAAATAATAGGTACGGTCTATCTGGAGTTCATTTGTCTCACCCAGGTTCACCGTCGGAGCCGTGAGATGCTGCACGGAGGCTCCGGCATAAAATGCCCCCCGAAGATAATAGAGTCCCACCCCAAAATCTATGGCGTTGCCCGTGATCTCGGCAGTCGAAAAAGCAGGGTCACTGCTGTCTTCAAGGTCAACCTTACTGCCATCGAAATTCTCGCTCAAGAACCCCGCCTGAACGCCTACCCCCATCTGTCCTCCGCCCAATTGAAACTTGAGGGCATATTGCAACGCCAGTTTCGTGTGGGTAAACAAGCCTATCTTGTCATTCATGAACACAAGTCCTGCGCCATGGTAAGCGTTCATGGCGCGAAAAGGCATATCGGCAGAAGCATAGGCCGTCTGAGGGTTGTGCGTGAAGCCTGCCATATCGAGCGCGTAGGCAGCCGTAATATTCAACCTCGACTGCTTTCCTGCTGCAGCCGGATTGAACGACGTCTCCATGTCGAAATAATGACTGAAAGACGGGTCATACTGGGCCAGCGCTCCGGTAGAGAAGCCAGCCACCAATGTCAATATGATGATTATGCGCTTAAACACGTAGCAATAACGCACCTTATCGTAGTTTTATTGTATGAATAAGGCCGTCCTTGTCTACAAGAACGGCCTTACGCTATGATCATGCGTTATCAATACTCATCTTCATTCCACAAGAAATCCTCCTTCGTGGGGTAATCGGGCCAGATGTCTTCTATACTTTCATAGACATCGCCTTCATCCTCTATCTCCTGCAAGTTCTCCAATACCTCAGCGGGTGCGCCAGAACGAACAGCATAGTCTATCAACTCCTCTTTTGTTGCAGGCCAAGGAGCATCCTCGAGCTTCGAGGCCAAATCCAGTGTCCAATACATAGTCTTAAGTTTTACGTATTTTATTTATGATGCGCAAAAATAAGCAAATATTTTGTATTTGCAAATTATTTGACTTCATTTTTAGGATATATCACAAATAATCCCGCATTTTCATATAGCTGAAACACCATTCACTGTGTTCACCTCAGATTCACCGCATACCGGCGTTTGTGCATAGCCATGTCGAAGAACACCAACCCACAGTCGTAGAGGTCGAAGCTAATGCCCACGAGAGAGCTCTGTTGAATATCCCGCCACACCTGAGCAAACTCCTTGGTACGGTGTATATGTTCCACGATCAAGAGCGCGCTGGCGTCCGCACGTCGTGCGAAAGGCACGAACAATCGACGGCAGTCGGCCACCGACGAGAGCACCAGCACATCGCACAGCCTGTCATCCCCCTCGACCACGGCATCACGCCCCACCACCGTCGAGGCATGGCATCCGTCACGAATATAGGCCGCCCGATGGTCATCGCCACAGCCGTCGACCGACCACACCCGAGGTCCCACGGCGTTAGACAGTCTCAGATACAGTTCACAGAGTGAACGCTCCCTGCCCCCAAGCGACGGGTAGACCCTCGCAAGGTCGTCGTAAGCATAGTAGGGGTAACACTCATCGATAACATACCGTATCATCCTGTAAGCCCACGGCGACTGCACGCCGAAGCCCCGTGTGCGCGGCATGCGCCGCAAGTGTGCCCAACTCCGCCTCATGCGGTCACAGACCAATGATATCATTCGCATATATTATCAACGACAATTGCCTACGATTATTGCCATACGCAGGGTATCGGGCCTTATTTGCCAATATCGCCTACACTGGTACGCATGCCTCTCCAATCACACGCCCCGCTTCCTCCTTATTATATATAAAGCCCAGGGACGACAACAACAGATGACAACAAACTTTACGATTGGTAAAGACGAACCTCTTCTCCCTCCACAATCTTGCAACGCTCACTGGGCGATTTGCTGAGGGCAATCATACTCTGAGCCACAACGGCAGTCTCTATGGGTGCACGGTCTTTGAACAGTCCAAATTTGTTGAAGAAACGGATGAAAGGAAGTCCAAGTTTCTCTGCAAAGCGATCTGTACCCTTACGAATAAGCAAGGACGGACGCACAATGACAAGATGGGGAAAACCCAGGGCCTTGACATCTCTTTCAATTTCACCTTTCATGCGCGAATAGAAGACCCATGACGCAGCCGAAGCGCCTATCGAAGAGACCAGCACAAAGGTATCTACACCATTCTGCCTTGCGCCACGAGCGAAGTGGAGCTGATAATCATGATCCACAACATACTGCGCCGTCTTACTTCCGGCAGCGTGCAAGGTCGTCCCCATGCAACTAAAGGCGACGTCAGCCCTCACATCACCTGCCCAGTGCTCGGGATGACTAAAATCCACCACATGGCTTACGAGTTTAGGATGTGACAGCCCAGCCTCCTTACGTACAAAGATTTCCACTTGCTCGAACTGATCGTCAGCAAGAATCTGTGACACTAAGTCCTTACCTATTGCGCCTGTTGCGCCTATTACCGCTGCTTTCATATTTATGTATATTAAACATCTTAGCTGTTTAGTTAGCGTTCTCCCTCCTTAGAAATCGACGATACATACCACCAATCTCCACCTCTTCATACATCTGTAGAGACGAACAAAGCCCACCAACAAGCCAACAGACCAGCCCGCCAACAAACCAAAAAGCCCCGACGATATTTCTATCCTCGGGGCTTGCTGTTGAAAAAAGGCGGCTACCTACTCTCCCACATTGCATTGCAGTACCATCGGCGCAAGCGGGCTTAACTTCTCTGTTCG
>JAFABV010000002.1 GCA_023425865.1 Bacteroidota bacterium
ACTCGGTGGGATAAGCCATCGACCGCAAACCATAAAACGTTGAACTCCTACAGAGTTCTTATACATTCGATACGACGGGTAGACAGGGTAGTCGCTTCGCGCCAACCCTGCCCTATCAAGAGTTCAATTCCTTCGGGGTAGGAGAACACGGCAGAGAAGGATAGCAAGTTCTGCAGAGGAGGATGGCATGGAGAGAACGGGATTTAGAACGCCAAGTTTAGGGGGGCACGCAGAGAGTTTAGAGTTGTGCATCTTCGATGAAGAGGGGGGGCAGAGAGGGCCGACGGCCTGAGGAGGAATGGAGAATGGGAGTAAACGCACGCAGGTTCCGTTTCATCCGCCCATCGCAAAGCGATGCTCCGTACTATCAAGATGTGCCGGATGGTAATTCCGGAAAATTCCGAGTCATCCGTTGTTCAACAAATCCATGTGTGCGAAACATATCATGCGCAAGCACGGATTGTTTTTGGGGGCACGCAGAGACGCAGAGAGTTTAGAGTTTTGCAGCTTCGATGAAGAGGAGGACAGAGAGGGCCGACGCCCTGAGGAGGAATGGAGAATGGGAGTAAACGCACGCAGGTTCCGTTCCATCCGCCCATCGCAAAGCGATGATCCGTACTATCAAAATGTGCCGGATGGAAATTCCGAAAATTCCGTGTTTTCCGTGTTGAAAATAACCGAGCAGAGGTATGATTATTTCCCACAGGTGAGTTTTGGGGGCACGCAGAGCCGCAGAGTAGAGGGAGGGCTTTTGCCTCGGCGAGGCACCGCTCAATAGCTGAGGGCTGCGCGAGACATGAGCGAAACCCTCAAGTGGGGTTTGCGTTGTATTATCCACCTCTGGAGCGATGCCCAGCGACAGCACCGAAACCCATATTATCATGTCAAGACAATTCTACGTTGGGCACCTCCGCTACAGGAGCGCGCCCTGCGCGATATATATCACGACTATAGAAAAAAGCAAATCCCCATCTCTCCACGCTTGGAGATGGGGATTTGTGCTAACCTGAAATGCAATCTACTAATTACCTAAAAAATACTAACAACCTAATGAAAAACCTAAAAACTAACTCTTAAACCTAAAACTAAAAACCTATATATGAAACAATCTACTAACCTTAATCGTTGAATCATTGTCACAGGAATTGTTCCTCTCGGAAGTCTTTGTTTCCTTTTGACAATGCAAAGTTAGGGAGTATTTCGCCACACTACAACTTTTTTGCAGTGAATCTTGACAAAACAAGGGTTTTATTGACCTAAGTCAATGTTTTGTGTTCGCACACAAATAAACACCGTATAGCTCATGCTTACTATTAATATTTTGTAACAACCAAAATGGGTTATCATAAATGGTATGATATTCAACAGTTTACAAAACAACGGCGACAAAAACATGTAAAGTTTATTTATTTACGGCCTAATAATACCCCTATAATTGAGAAAAAATGTTTTTTGCTTGACAAAAAAGTTAATATTCGGTTACAGCCCCACCATCATCCGGCAATACCCTATGCCTACGGGGATACACATAGCAGACGAAAAGGTAGCGTCTTCATACATCCTGCTACCATAGCGAAAATAAGAAGGCGAGTCGTCGAAATGGGATAACTCTTAGAACGAGTAGCAACACATATAAATCTGCTACCATTTCAATGACGGCAAAGAGACGATAACGCATAGCAAATGGGGTGGGGATGAACACGCATACCATCTGACAAATGCTACTGATATGCCCCTTAGACAAGGCCGAATGGCTCACTACGCCCACCCTACACAGCGCTATGGACGAATAATACCGGCGGGCATGCAAGATGATTCCATACAGAACCATTTTATGGTTTCATATAAAACCATTCTATCGTTCTATATAGAACCATTTTATGATTCTATATGAAACCATTCTATGATTCAATATAGAAGCATACGACGGCTTTACTCCATCGAGAACACAGCAGTGGTTAGAAGACACGCCCAGACAAGGCTGCACGAGGCACGAGAAGCACGGTTAGAGCCTACCCCAAGGAAGTGCGGGCAAAGGCCAAGAGTTTTTTAATGTTTCCTTTGTGCTTCTTGTTTTTTTCCACTAACTTTGCATATTGTCAATGCCTTGTGGCAAGATTATCAATACAAAACAATCGCAATGGATTACAATTTCAGAGAAATTGAGAAGAAATGGCAGGCCCGTTGGGTAGACCAGAAGACTTATAAAGTAGTGGAAGATCCCGACCGCAAAAAGTTTTATGTGCTCAATATGTTCCCTTATCCGTCAGGTGCCGGACTGCATGTAGGTCATCCTTTAGGCTACATTGCCAGCGACATCTATGCACGCTTCAAGCGTCAGCAAGGGTACAACGTGCTCAACCCCATGGGTTATGATGCCTATGGACTGCCTGCCGAACAATATGCCATACAGACAGGACAACACCCGGCCATCACTACCGAAAACAATATCAACCACTATCGCGAGCAGCTCGACAAGATAGGGTTCTGTTTTGACTGGGACCGCGAGATTCGCACTTGCGAGCCGGGGTACTACCATTGGACGCAGTGGGCCTTCGAGCGTATGTTTGAGTCGTACTACGACAACGACCTGAAGAAGGCGCAGCCCATCAGTCAGCTCGTCAGCCATTTTGAGGTGAAGGGCACTGAGGGCATCAACGTAGCACAGTCGGACGACACGTTGAGTTTTACCGCCGAGGAGTGGAACGCCATGGACGAGCAACAGAAGAGCGACACGCTGATGAACTACCGCATTGCCTACAAGGGCGAGACGATGGTGAACTGGTGTGCCGGATTGGGCACGGTGCTGGCCAACGACGAGGTGGTAGACGGTGTGTCGGTGCGTGGCGGGTTCCCCGTGGTGCAGAAGAAGATGAGCCAGTGGTGCCTGCGTGTGTCGGCCTACGCCCAGCGTCTGCTCGACGGCCTCGATACCGTAGACTGGAGCGACTCTATCACCGAGACGCAGAAAAACTGGATTGGACGCAGCGAGGGTGCTGAGGTGGAGTTTAAGATTCTACCCACCAACCCACCAACCCACCAACCCACCGACTCAATCACCATCTTTACCACCCGCGCCGACACGATGTTCGGCGTGACATTCATGGTGCTGGCCCCTGAGTCAGACTATGTGCCACAGCTGACGACGCCAGAGCAGAAGGCCGAAGTGGACCAGTATCTCGACTATGTGAAGAAGCGCACCGAGCTCGACCGCATGTCCGACCGCAAGGTGACGGGTGTGTTCTCAGGCTCTTATGCCATCAATCCCTTCACGGGCGAGGCCATCCCCATCTGGATTTCAGAATATGTGCTGGCTGGATACGGCACGGGAGCCATCATGGCCGTGCCTGCCCACGACAGTCGCGACTACGCCTTTGCCAAGCATTTCAACCTTCCGATCATACCCCTCATCGAGGGTGCCGACGTGTCGGAAGAAAGTTTCGACGCCAAGGAAGGTATTGTATCCAACTCACCCATGGAGGGCAAGGAGAGCCTCGACGGCTTCAGTCTGAACGGCCTGACGGTGAAGGAGGCTATCGCGGCCACCAAGAAGTTTGTGGCCGACAAGGGCATCGGCCGCGTGAAGGTGAACTACCGCATACGCGACGCCATATTCTCACGCCAGCGTTACTGGGGTGAACCGTTCCCCGTGTACTACGACAACGGCATCCCCAAGATGATTCCTGAGGACTGTCTGCCCATCGAACTGCCCGAAATCAAGGAATATAAGCCCACAGAGACCGGTGAGCCCCCATTGGGCAGGGCCGAGAAATGGGCATGGGATACGAAGACCAACCAGGTGGTGGAAAACAGCCTGATAGACCAGAAGACCGTGTTCCCCATCGACCTGTATACCATGCCGGGCTTCGCGGGATCGAGCGCTTACTATCTGCGCTATATGGACCCACACGACGACCAGGCCTTGGTGAGCCAGAAGGTTGACGAATATTGGCGCCATGTAGACCTCTACGTGGGAGGTACCGAACATGCCACGGGGCACCTGATCTACAGCCGCTTCTGGAACAAGTTCCTCTTCGACCAGGGCGTGAGCTGTGAGGAAGAGCCCTTCCAGAAACTCATCAACCAAGGTATGATACAGGGTCGAAGCAACTTCGTGTATCGTGTCAACGAGCTGAGCACCAGCGAGAAGCCAGTATTTGTGAGCTACAACCTGCGCAACGAATACAAGGACGTGACCCCCATACACGTATGGGTGAGCCTGGTAAAGAACGATGTGCTCAACATCGAGGAGTTCAAGGCCTGGAATCCCGAGTACGCCCAGGCTGAGTTTATACTCGAAGACGGCAAGTACATCTGCGGGTGGGCCATCGAAAAGATGTCGAAGTCGATGTTCAATGTGGTAAATCCCGACGACATCGTGCGCGATTATGGTGCCGACACGCTGCGCCTGTACGAGATGTTCCTTGGTCCGGTAGAAGCCAGCAAGCCGTGGGACACCAACGGCATCGACGGATGCTTCAGATTCCTGAAGAAGTTCTGGGCACTGTTCTGGGACAACCGCACCAATCAATTCATCGTCGACGACACCCAGCCCACCAACGACAACCTGAAGAGTCTGCACAAGCTCATCAAGAAGGTGACGGGCGACATCGAGCATTTCTCATACAACACGAGCATCTCGGCATTCATGATTTGCGTGAACGAGCTGGGACAGCAGAAATGCCACAGCCGTGAGGTGCTGCGCCAGTTGGTCATCGTTCTGGCTCCATTTGCCCCACACATCGCAGAAGAACTGTGGGAACAGATAGGAGAGAAGAGCACGGTGTGTGACGCCCAATGGCCTGAGTGGAACGAGGAGTATCTCAAGGAAGACGAGATACAGATGACGGTAAGCTTCAACGGTAAGGCACGCTTCCAGAAGATGTTTGCCGCCGATGCCGCCAACGATGCCATTGAGAAGGCTACCTTAGAGGACGAGCGCAGCGCCAAGTTCATCGAAGGCAAGCAAATACTCAAGGTCATTGTAGTGCCGAAGAAAATCATCAACATCGTGGTGAAATAGTGTGCTGGTGGGTTGGTGGGCTGGTTTGTTGGTTATTTGGTGAAAAAGACATTTGGTTGAAAAATAATTCATTGATAAAGATGGAGAAATTCTATTATAGGAAGTTAGATGTCTACCAGAACGCCAAGGCACTTGTTGTCGAGTTATACGAACTCTTGAAAACCTTCCCATCAAACGAAAACTTTGCCCTGTGTAATCAAATACGCAGGGCATCCACCTCCATTCTGTTCAAATTGGGTAAAGCAAAACATCCACCAACTCCCTAACCCACCAACCCACCAACAAACAAACCAACCCACCAACATACCAACAAACCAACCCACCAACCTCATGACCATCAACCACCGAATAATCTTCAATGAGGCCAAGGACTACGTATTCATCACACTGGGTCTGATACTCTATGCCTTTGCCTGGACCATCTTCCTGCTGCCGTACGAAATTGTGACCGGAGGCGTAACAGGTATGGCCGCCATTATCTACTACGCCATCCGTATCCCCATCCAAGACAGTTATTTCGTTATCAACGCCATACTGCTGGCCTTGGCACTGAAAATCCTGGGACTGAAGTTCCTCATGAAGACCATCTATGCCATCTTTGCCCTGTCGTTCTTACTGTGGCTGGCGCAAAAACTCATGCCCATGGACAGTACAGGCAACTATGTGAAGATACTGGGTGAGGGACAAGACTTTATGTCGCTGCTCATCGGATGTACCATGACAGGTACCTCGCTGGCCATCGTATTCATGAACAATGGCTCAACAGGTGGTACGGATATCATAGCGGCATCGGTAAACAAGTTTTATAACTTCTCATTAGGACAGGTACTCATCGCCGTCGACCTGTGTATCATAGCCAGCTGTATCTTTGTTCCGCAGTTTGGCGACGGCATCTCGCGCGTACATAAGGTGGTGTTCGGTCTTTGTACGATGGTGGTGGAAAACTTCATGCTCGACTATGTGATGAACGCCCGCCGCGAGTCGGTGCAGTTTATGATATTCTCTAAGAAATACCAGGAGATAGCCAATGCCATCGGCACGCAGATGGACCATGGCGTGACCATCCTCGACGGCCACGGCTGGTACACCGGCCAAGAGATGAAAGTGCTGTGTATTCTGGCCAAGAAGCGCGAGAGCACGAGCATCTTCCGACTCATCAAGATAATCGATCCCAACGCATTCGTGAGCCAAAGCTCTGTCATCGGCGTATATGGCGAGGGCTTCGATAAAATCAAGGTGAAGGTGCCCAAACACCTCATCCATCACCATGGCAACCCACCAACCAACCAGCCCACTGACAATCCAACCCACTCATAAACCAACTCTCCCACATGAAAATAGTCTTCGCCACCAATAACCAGCACAAGCTGAAAGAGATTCGTGAGATACTCGGAAGCGACTTTGAGATAGTGTCGCTCAAAGATATAGGCTGCCACGCCGACATTCCCGAGACAGGCAGCACGCTTGAGGAGAATGCTCGGCAGAAGGCCCAATACGTATTCGACCATTACCATCTCAGTTGCTTTGCCGACGACACCGGACTCGAAGTAGAGGCATTAGGCGGTGCGCCGGGCGTTCACTCAGCCCGCTATGCCGACGGCACCGACCACGACAGTGAGGCCAATATGGCCAAGCTGCTGCGAGAATTGGGCGACAACACCCACCGCGAGGCACGATTCCGAACGGTCATTGCGCTGATTCTTGTCGCGGACGGAGACCCATCGGCTACCCGCGAATATCTTTTCGACGGAGAAGTAAAAGGAAAGATTGGTACGGAGAAACACGGCAGCGAGGGTTTCGGCTACGACCCATTGTTCATTCCCGACGGCTACGACAAGAGCTTTGCCCAACTGGGAGAGGATATCAAAAATCAGATATCACATCGTGCCAGAGCGGTGAGAAAGCTCGCCAATTTTCTGAAATCATAACGACAGACAAGAAGGACACCATCAGGCAACAGAATGCCCTGACCGTGTCCTTACTTTATTTTTACCCTGCTTATTATAATAAATCACTCTGTTTGAGGATTATAATAATATGAAAAGGAACATCATCACATTACTGCTCATACTCCTGTGCTACTGCAATGTCATCATAGCCCAAAACGGACTGTGGAAGGCCTACCTGAGTTATTATGAGCCCACTGAGATAGAGCAAGGCAGTGGCAGTACCATTTATGTGCTGGCATCTGGCGGACTCTATTCGTACAACAAAGATGACCAAAGCCTGCAGACTTACGATAAAACCACAGTACTGAGTGACTGTGATATTACGCACATAGCCTGGTGTCAGTCGGCGCGCAAGCTTGTCATTGTCTATTCTAACTACAACATCGACTTGCTCGAACCGAACAGCAATGTCACCAACATGGCTTACTACATGAATACGTCGATGGCAGCCGACAAGACTGTCAATAGCGTCGACGTATCGGGTAACAATGCCTATCTCTCCACGGGTTTCGGTATCATCAATATCAACGTGGCCAACGCAGTGATCAGCGATACTTACCAACTCGGCTTCAAGGTCGACTACAGCTATGTGGACGGCTCTTACCTCTATGCCGCCAGCAGCACGCAGGGCCTCTACCGCGCCCCACTCACCAGCAACCTATCTGACAAGGCCAACTGGACACGCGTGGGCGACTATATCGCCCGCCCCAAAACCATGGATGCCGACCTTCTGGCCCTGGTCAAGACCCTCAACCCCGGCGGACCGAAATACAACAACTTCGGGTATATGAAAATAAGTCAAGGTAAACTATACACTGTGGGCGGAGGTTTTGCACCAACCAAAGAATTAAATCGTCCTGGATGTATTCAAGTACTACAAGATAACCAATGGGATATATTTGAAGACAACTTGCAACAAAAGACAGGACATAGCTTTATTGATTTACATGCCATAGATATTGATCCAAACAATCAAAGCCGTGTATTTGCTTCCGGACGTACAGGCTTATATGAATTTAATAATGGAAACTTTGTAAGAGAATATACGCCTGACAACAGTCCGCTGAGAGGGGCTGCCACTGTGAGTGCCACAAGCAAAGATTATAACATAGTAAATGCCATCAAGTTTGATGCCAATGCAAACCTCTGGGTATTTAACAGCTTTAGTGCTACTACATCCATACTCAAGTATGGAAACGATGGGCAATGGAGTGATTATCATAAGACCCAACTGGTAAATGACGGCTACTCTCTACCACGCATGGAATCAGCCATAATTGACAGCAGAGGACTTATCTGGGTAGTGAACAACTACTTTAACTTTCCTCAAGCCGTATGCTATCAGCCTTCAAACGATGCTGTTAAAACATTTGATTCATTCATCAATGAGGATGGTACACAACTTATAATAACCTATGTGCACTGTGTTGCAGAAGATAATAATGGTAATATATGGCTTGGAACCAACCAAGGCCCATTGATGATCGAACCATCACAAATTACTGCCGATAGTCCAATCTACACGCAAGTGAAAGTACCTCGTAACGATGGTACCAACTATGCTGACTACTTACTCAATGGAATTGATATTACCTGTATGGCCATAGACAAAGCCAATAGAAAATGGTTTGGTACTAATGGAAATGGACTCTATCTGATGAGTTCTGATAATATCAATGAGATACATCACTTTACAACAACCAATAGTCCACTATTATCCAATAATTTGGAGTCTATAGCTATCCATCCTACAACTGGCGAGGTGTTTATTGGTACTAATAAAGGACTTTGTTCATTCATGAGCGACGCCAATACGGCCTCGCAAGGTATGACAAAAGAAACTGTCTATGCATATCCCAATCCTGTACGCCCTGACTATACAGGCCCCATCACCATTACTGGTTTAGACAACAATGCCGACATTAAAATAGTAACGACAAACGGCACTTTGGTATATAAGGGGCAATCGACAGGCAACACATTTAAATGGTATGGCCTTGACCAGTATGGTCGGAAGGTATCCTCTGGAGTGTATATGGTGCAAGTTGCTACACAAGAAGGGAATAAAGGAGTAGTATGCAAAATCGCTATCGTGAGATAATAGCTATCTTTACACTGATTCAACTCATTGTCCTTGGGATATTTGGTTATACCCCCTATCCTGATAGTGAAGGATACATTAGGTTGGCTAACGACTGTTTAGTCTTTAACCAGCCTTACCCAATATCTCAAAAAATATCAGAACTTCAATTTATCTGGAACCCTGGACCTATCAATCTTACAGCCCTATCGCTTATCCTATTTGATTCAATCATCCCTTTGTTGATATTTTATTGTCTTCTCAAAGGAGTTACTGCTTGGCTTATTCATGATCTTACTCTGAAACTATTAGGTGCAAGAATTGCATTTGTAACGTTATTATTATATGTCATCTATCCCGCTAACTATGGAGAGTCAACCTCCTTACTCAGCGAAATTCCTTCTTTTTTCTTCTCCATCCTTGGTATTTGGCTAACGGTTTGTAAGGATAAACCATGGCTTGGAGGTGCTGCTATAGCCATTGGAAACTGGTTTAGACCTATGGGCATCATTTATCTTCTGGCTCTTTTGCTTTACCGAAAAAGACATTCTTTTAAAATTATTGCAGGCTACACAATCATGATTTGTGTGATAGGTGGTACATGTTATCTTCGCACCAACCACTTTATTTATCAGGCAAAAACAGGCTGGATGGCCCTCCTTCAGTATTCAGTAGACCATACCTTAACTACCGAAGACGATTCACTTCCTTACATCACTAATGCCAATGCAGTAGAAAAAGACAAAATATGGCGTAATCGATTTATTCTTTGGATAGCAAAGCATCCACAAGAATATCTGTTGCAGATACCCAAAAAAATAGTTGATCTCTATATATCAGATAATGTCAATCTTTGCGCATTCCTTTCAAATAAAGAGCAGAGACCATACCTCTACGATGAACTCAGTATGCGTACCTTGATTCGTGATTTCCCTAAATATACACCCACGCAAACGCTGGCCATCATCAATCTAATATATTATTACTTTCTTCTCATAACTTTTGTTGTAGCAACTGTGAGGATTTGCAGTCAGAAAATAGAGTCATGGTTTATCATTCCGATAACTGTCATCATTGCAACAACCACCATGCTTGCACTCGTGGGGCATGGTGAAGCACGTTTTCATCATACCTTGATGCCATTTATTATCATGATAGGAGCGGTGGTACTGACTCCTAAAATAACAAGTCGTAACACCGCTCCATAACTCAATGAATTGTATCTAAACTTCCAATCCTATTTTTCTTACGACAGGCTGAGCATCCGCTCGATGGGTTTCACGGCCTCGCGGGCCACGTTGGGGTCGATCTCGACGGTGGGCCAGCCGTATTTCAGGCTGTTGTAGATTTTCTCGAGCGAGTTCTTCTTCATATACTCGCACTCGTTACACGAACAGCTGGACGCTCCTTCCGACACCTCGGGCGGCACGGGAATAAACTCCTGGTCAGGACAGCTGCGCTCCATCTCGTGGAGGATGCCGGCCTCTGTGGCCACGATAAACTGCTTCACCTCGGGATGCTCCTGCGCATACTTGAGCATGGTGGCCGTAGAACCCTTCACGTCGGCCAGGGCCAGCACGGGTGCCTTACACTCCAGATGCGCCATCACCACAGCCTCGGGATAGGCCTGCTTGAGCTTCACAATCTCTTCTACCGAGAACTTCTCGTGTACATGGCAACCGCCTTCCCACAGCAGCATCTGTCGGCCGGTCACGCTATTGATGTAGTTACCCAGGTTGTAGT
Source organism: Bacteroidota bacterium (assembly GCA_023425865.1). Classification (GTDB taxonomy): domain Bacteria; phylum Bacteroidota; class Bacteroidia; order Bacteroidales; family Bacteroidaceae; genus Prevotella. The sequence goes on from JAFABV010000002.1 coordinate 10,796, forward strand.
CGGGCCCGAAAATGATTTTCTCGTCCTTGGGAAAACTGTCTACCACCTTCTGCGCATTGCCCGAGGTCACCACACAGTCGGTGAGCGCCTTTACGGCCGCCGTGGTGTTGACATAGCTGATCACCTTGTAGCCCGGATGCTCGTCCTTGAATTTCCTGAGGTCTTCGGCGCGGCATGAGTCGGCCAGCGAGCACCCCGCCGTGAGGTCGGGGCATAGCACGGTCTTGTGGGGTGAGAGCAGCTTGCAGGTCTCGGCCATGAAGTGTACGCCACACATCACCATCACCTTGGCCTCGGTCTCGGCCGCCTTGCGCGCCAGGGCTAATGAGTCGCCCACAAAGTCGGCTATATCTTGTATGTCGCCCGTCACATAGTAGTGCGCCAGAATAATGGCGTCTTTCTCACGGCACAACCTGCGTATCTCCTCTTTCAGGTTCAGCGCCTTGTCTACCGGCTCATCGACATATCCTTTATCTATCCATTCTTGCTTTACCATAATACGATTCTTTTTATGGGGTTATCCCCAACTCATTATATTTATTATTCTTTTTCTCTTTTATAGAAAAGAAAAATGAGTATGATGATATACGGTGGATAACTGGATAACTTTTGTCTTCAAATGACGGTATTTTGATTATCCACATCATGTTAGATGTTATGCACGGTATGTACTCATATCTTTTCGTTGATTGTCAGTATATTGTAGGAGTTATCCACCATATTGTTGATGTCTGCAAAGATAATAAGTTTATATCTTCCAACCATGCTTTACTGTGGAAAACTTGTCTATATCGCCTGCAAAACCCGGTGGATATCCACGGTCAGAGGTAGGGTAGGGAGGGGCTGTGGATAACCATAAAGTTATTATAACGGTTATCAACAGGTTTTTCCACACATTTATCCACACTTATCCATCATGTGTAATAGTAGGGTTGTTTCTCAGTGCCATGTGACGACGGGGAGGATGGCTGGATAGCCTGAAAATCATGTTTCGGAGTGCTGTGTAGGTTGTGGTGGCGCTTTCTCAACTATTTTTAAGAGAAATGGTTTTATATAGAATCATCGAATGGTTTCATATAGAATCATCGAATGGTTTTATATAGAATTATCGGATGCTTCTATATAGAAGTATTGGATGGTTGGGGCAGAATGACAGAACGAAGAATAACTGGGTGGATAGTGAAAAGCCGCTTCGGAGGTGGTAGCGCGGCCGAACAGCTACCATCGCGCGGCCGAACAGCTGCCATGCGGTGCCCTTTTATCATCGCATAAAAAAATGATAAAAGAGAAACAGTGTCAGATTTTTACTGTATCTTTGCATATAAGCATCAAGCAGGCTGCGTCTGCGCTTAACTACTATTGTAACATCAAGTCGGAGGAGAGGCATTATGGCAAAGCATCCGTTGTGGCATGAAGAATATTGGCTGTTCCTGATAGCGCTCTACCAGAAACGGCCACAGGGAGTGAAGCCGCTCTATAGCCGCGGCTTGGTAGACCTTGCATTGGAACTGCACATAGAGCCCGAATTTCTGTACCAACAGATGTTTAAGCTTCGCAATATAGAGTCGGCCAGCCTGCGGCAGTATTGGAATCTCTATGCCAACAGCCCTGCCAAGCTCAATCGCGAGCTTCGACGACTCCGCCATATGGCCGGCTTTGGCAAATCCACAGAGTTTTATGAAGGCGTGCAGGTGAATGAGTCGTGGGAGAAAGACTACAAGCCCATTGCCACAAGTGGCGCTGATGACCATGCCTCAGTACTGGCATTGCTCACGCCCATCAAGCTCATCATGATTCTCGACTTGTATTTTCGCCTCACTCCCATCACCATGGTGGCTGATACGCCCGAGGTGGTGGCATTGGCTAAGCTCATTGGTGTTTCTCCCCGGCAGGTGGTAGAGGTGATGGAGGTGTTCAGGTGCTGCGACCCATATCTTTCGCATGGCGAAATGCTGATCAGTCCGCTGCTCACGCCGTGCATGCAGATATGGAAGCGATATGGCAACGAGCAGCCACAAAAACTTGCTGCCACAGCTTTGCAGCTGAGAGAATATTTCGCCAAATAGATTGTATTATAGATATTTTTTAAGGTAAAGAGACCGCATGAGGCCCCGCGTGGGGCACATGAGGCACGACGACAAATAGCAGAGGATGGCCCAGAAACTCATACAGACACAGACCCAGCAGCAGGTGCAGCAACAGCGCCTGTCGCAGCAGCAGATGCTGCAGGTGAAACTGCTGGAAATGCCCTTGGCCGAGCTTGAGCAGAACATTGCCGCTGAGCTCGACGACAATCCTGCCCTCGAAGAGACGCACGACGAGCTCGACGACATGCGCGGCGAGCGCGACGATGTGCCTGCAGGCAGTGACGACGGCGAGGAGCGGTATGAGGATAAAACCGAGCGCGAGGAGCGCGAGGAAGCTCTCGACAGTGCTTTGGAGAGTCTGGGCAGCGATGACGAAATGCCCTCGCCCGAGGCACTCCATGCCTCGCAGAGCAATCCTGACGCCGACTACGAGGAGACGGTGTGGGGCGATACGGTGTCGTTTTACGACAAGCTCAAGGAGCAGATGGGCGAGATGGAGCTCTCTGAGCAGCAAGAACAGATTATAGAGTATCTTATAGGGTCGTTGGACAACGACGGTTTGCTGCGGAAAAACATCGACGACATTGCCGACGAGCTGGCCATCTACCATGCCATCGACGTAGAGCCCGAGGAGATTGAGACCGCGTTGCACAAGTTGCAGATGTTCGACCCGGCGGGCATCGGTGCCCGCTCGCTGCAAGAATGCCTGCTGCTGCAGATTGGCCGCAGGCCCGCGGGCAAGCTCAGGGAACTGATGCAGGAGGTTATAGCCCATCATTTTGATGACTTCACCAAGAAGCATTGGGACAAGATAGCGCTGTCGATGCAACTCACCGAAGACCAGGCCGAGATACTGCGCGACGAGATACGTAAGCTCAATCCCAAGCCGGGAGCCTCATTGGGCGAGACCCAGGGGCGCAACCTGCAGCAGATTACCCCCGACTTTCTGGTCGACACCGACGAAGACGGGCACGTGACCTTCACCATCAACTATGGTCGCATACCCGACCTGAAGGTGTCGCCCTCGTTTGCCGACATGGTGACCAATTATCGCACACACAAGGAGTCGATGAGCCGGCAAGAGAAAGAGGCACTGCTCTATGCCAAGGAGAAGGTGGAGAAGGCGCAGGGATACATCGAGGCGGTGAAGCAGCGACGCCACACGCTCTATGTCACCATGAAGGCCATCATAGACTGGCAGTACAAGTATTTTCAGGATGGCGACGAGGCCGACCTCAAGCCTATGATACTGAAAGACATCTCCGAGAAGACTGGCCTCGACATCTCTACCATTTCCCGCGTGAGCAACATGAAATACGCCCAGACACGATGGGGCACTTACCCGCTGCGTTTCTTCTTCACCGACAGCTATGTGACCAAGGACGGCGAGGAGATGTCTACCCGCAAGATAAAGCTGGCCCTGAAAGACCTCATCGAGGGCGAAGACAAGCGCCGGCCCCTCAGCGACGATGCCTTGGCCGAGGAGATGAAGCACAAGGGTTTTCCCATCGCGCGCCGTACCATCGCCAAATACCGCGAGCAGCTCGGTTTGCCCGTGGCCCGACTCAGAAAGACATTATGAAAGAAAAGAATATCATCTTGGCCGCCCGTGTGGCGAGCATGGTCTTCACCCCGTTCTATCTCCCATTTATCGGACTTCTGGCGCTGTTTGTCTTTAGCTACATGAGTCTCATGCCGTGGCAGTACAAGGTCACGGTGCTCACGCTGGTGTACTTCTTCACCATCCTGCTGCCAACGCTGCTCATCCATCTCTATCGCCGTTATCAGGGCTGGTCGCTCATAGAGATAGGCCAGAAGGAGCGCCGCATGATACCTTATATCATCGCCATACTGAGTTATTTCACCTGCTACTACGTCATGTCGGTGCAGCGCATACCGCAGTTTATGGCCAATATTCTCGTAGCGGCGTTGGTCATCCAGATTGTGTGCGCCATTATCAACATCTGGTGGAAAATATCCACCCACACGGCGGCCATCGGCGGCTTTGCCGGTGCGCTGCTGGCGTTCTCGCTGCTTTTCGTCTTCAATCCTATATGGTGGCTGTGTGTCATCTTCCTGGTTGCGGGCGTGGTGGGCAGCAGTCGCATGATACTGAGGCAGCACACGCTTACCCAGGTGCTGGTGGGATTTCTCATCGGCGTGTTCTTTGGCTTCTGGTTAATCATATAGTCTTTATGCCTTATGGCTTACTGTTAATCGATAATATTAATATTTTCATCCTATCATAATTATTGTTCAATATTAAATCTTACATATAAAATGAAACCAGTCATTAGTATCATTATGGGCTCGACAAGCGATATGCCCGTTATGGAAAAAGCTTGCAAGTGGCTCAACGACCAGCAGATTCCTTTCGAGGTAAACGCGCTCTCGGCACATCGCACCCCCGACGCTGTGGAGACGTTTGCCAAGAACGCCAAGGGTCGCGGTATCAAGGTAATCATTGCGGCCGCAGGTATGGCAGCTGCCTTGCCTGGCGTGATAGCCGCTTCTACCACGCTGCCTGTGATCGGTGTGCCCATCAAGGGTATGCTCGATGGTCTTGACGCGTTGCTGAGCATCGTTCAGATGCCGCCGGGAATCCCCGTGGCAACGGTGGGCGTCAATGGTGCGCAGAATGCGGCCGTGCTTGCCGCAGAGATGATTGCCATCGGCGACGAGGAGATAGCCGCCAAGGTAGCGGCCTGGAAGTCGGGCTTGGGCGCCAAGATCGAGAAGGCCAACGCCGAACTGGCAGCCATCAAGGACTACGAGTTTAAGTGCAATTAATGTTAATGGGCGTCAGTATTTTCGGATTCTGATGCCATTCACACCCCAATGAGATGACAGATCTATTTAACTATCACCGTCGAGAGTCGTCGACGGTGCATATAGGTGCGCTCGACATGGGAGGCGATGCCCCCATCCGCCTGCAGTCGATGACCACCACCGACACCAATGACACCGATGCCTGTGTGGCGCAATGCGAGCGTATCATCAAGGCCGGCGGCGATTTGGTGCGACTCACTACACAGGGCATTCGCGAGGCTGAGAACATGGAGAACATCAATGCCGGTGTTCGTGCCAAGGGGTTCTCTACGCCGCTTGTGGCCGACGTACACTTCAATCCCAACGTGGCCGACGTGGCCGCGCGCCATACCGATAAGGTGCGCGTCAACCCCGGCAACTACGTAGACCCTGCCCGCAAATTCGTCAAGTTGGAATATACTGATGAGGAGTATGCCCAGGAACTCAAGAAGATCGAAGACCGCTTTGTGCCGTTCCTCAATATCTGCAAGGAGAACCATACGGCCATACGTATCGGCGTGAACCATGGTTCATTGTCCGACCGTATCCGCAATCGTTATGGCGACACGCCCGAGGGTATCGTGGAGAGCTGCATGGAGTTTCTGCGTATATGCAAGCAACAACAGTTTGACAACGTGGTAATCTCTATCAAAGCCAGCAACACGGTGGTGATGGTGCGCTCGATGCGCCTGCTGGTAGAGACCATGGAACGCGAGGACATGCACTATCCGCTGCACTTAGGTGTTACCGAGGCTGGCGAAGGCGAAGACGGGCGCATCAAGAGCGCCGTGGGCATTGGCGCCCTGCTGGCCGACGGCATTGGCGACACCATTCGTGTGTCGTTGTCTGAAGAGCCCGAGGAAGAGATTCCGGTGGCGCGACACTTAGTAGACTATATCGGCCGGAAGGCTGGCCACTTGCTGGTGCCGGGTGAGGCATATAGCGGATTCAACTGGGTGAAGCCCGAGCGCAGACTCACCACGCCCGTGGCGAACATGGGCGGAAGAAATGTGCCGGTGGTAATCATGTCTGAATCTGCCAACTCCTCCAACGAGAAGGGAGAGCAAGCTACTGAGGCTTCTTCGGCTTCGTCGATGCCCAAGGCTGACTATATTTATACCGGGAGCAAACTTCCTGAAAACCCCAGGGAGGGCCAGAAGTACATCGTCGACTACCAGCTTTACGCTGAGACGGTATCGTCAGCCTCTCCCCGTGCAGAGGGTAGGGAAGAGGTGGCTCTTTACCCCATCTTCCCCGTCACCGCCATGCCCTTTATCGGTATGGTCAAGGCATCCGTGAAGTTTCTTGTGGTGCAGTTTGGCACCCCGGCCGAAGAGTATATCTCTTGTCTCAAGGCCCACCCGGAGGTGGTGGTGGTAAGCGTAAGCAATCATCAGAACCGACTGGCCGAACAGCGCGCGCTGGTGCATGAGATGATGACGGCAGGGGTGAAAAATCCTGTGGTCTTTGCCCAGATGTACAAGCTCAACGACAAGGAAGAGTTTCAGTTGGAGGCCGCTGCCGACATGGGAGCGCTGATGATCGACGGGCTCACCGACGGCCTATGGCTCATGAACGAGGGTTCCATCGGCTACGACACCATAGAGCTCACGGCGTTTGGCATCTTGCAGGCCGCCCGATTGCGCACCACACGTACCGAGTACATCAGTTGCCCGGGGTGCGGTCGAACGCTCTACGATCTTCGCGAGACCATAGCCCGCATCCGTGAGGCCACTACCGAACTCAAGGGACTGAAGATTGGCATCATGGGATGTATTGTCAATGGTCCGGGCGAGATGGCCGATGCCGACTACGGTTATGTGGGGGCTGGGCCTAAGAAGGTGTCGCTCTACCGCGGACAGGAGTGCGTGGAGAGGAATATCCCCGAGGAGGATGCCGTGGCACATCTGCTCAAACTCATACACGACGACAAGGCCAAGACCGCGCAATAAGTTATGTTCATTTATCCGGGTAACCCTGGTAACAAGGGTTGCCCGGAATCATTGTCTCATTGTCGCCTGTACCATCAGGCGACATCATATACTAACCCTATGGAAGTAAGAAGTATCCATGAAATGAACCTCAAGGGCGTTTATGTGCCCGAGGTGACCCGTTATGACGATTCCGCGAATCTGTATCGACGTTGCGGACGGTCGGGGGTGATGTTGCCCAAGGTGAGCTTAGGCTTCTGGCACAACTTTGGTGGCATAGACCCCTACGAGCGCGCCAGGGCTATTACCCATTATGCCTTCGACCATGGTATTACGCATTTTGACCTTGCCAACAACTACGGGCCTCCCTATGGGTCGGCCGAAGAGACCATGGGGCATCTCATCGACGACGACTTCAGGCAGTATCGCGACGAGCTGTTTATCTCTACCAAGGCCGGTTACGACATGTGGCCTGGACCCTACGGTAACTTTGGCTCGCGCAAATACCTCATGGCAAGCGTCGAACAGAGCCTGAAACGAATGCACCTCGACTATGTGGACTTGTTTTACAGTCATCGTTTTGATCCCGAAACACCGGTGGAGGAGACACTGCAGGCCATGGTAGACATCGTCAGGCAGGGCAAGGCGCTCTATGTAGGTATTTCCAACTGGCCCTTGGAACCACTCAAAGTGGCCAATGAATACTTGCGGGCACACGATGTGCCGCTGCTCATCTATCAGGGCAAGCTCAATATGATCAACCATGACCCCATGGACAAGGGCATTAATGACTATTGCGCCGAGCAGGGCATAGGCTTCATCAGCTTCTCGCCCTTGGCGCAAGGATTGCTCACCGACCGCTATCTGCACGGTGTGCCCGCTGACAGTCGTATGGCTCAGGGTAAGTTTCTGAAGCAGGAGCAGCTTACCCCCGAACTGCTCGGATGGCTCCGCCGACTTCAGGACAAGGCCGCCGCGCGGCAGGAGACACTCGCTGAGATGGCACTGGCCTGGGTGCTCCATCAGAAGGGCATTACAAGTGTTCTGGTGGGGGCCAGCAGCGTGGCACAATTAGAGAAAAACCTGCGCTGCGTGAACGCTGAGCCTTTCAGCGACGCCGATCTCGCCGGCTTTCTGCGTTGAGGGGCGTATGGTGAGGGCATTTGCCGCGTGTATGATGATAAAAAAACAGCAATTTCTGCAAATGCCTTCGCTTTTTCCTCGTAACAAAAAACATTAAAATTACGTCTAACTAATAATTCCTGACCACCAAGGATGGATGCCAGCGATTTTAAGAAGATCTTTCTCCCCTGCCATCAGCGTATGTACGCCGCTGCATGGCGACTGACAGGCAACCAGCAGGAAGCCGAAGACCTGGTGCAGGATACGATGCTCAGGCTCTGGACCAAGCGTGAGGATATTACCGCGCCTGACAAGGCTGAGGCCTTTGCGGTCACTACACTGAGGAATCTCTTCTATGACAAGCATCGCAAGAAGCACTTATTGGAGAACGATGAGCAGCCGCAGGAGCATCAGGTACGTACCGACAGGGACGCCAGCGACGAGCTGGAGAGCAAGATGGAGGTGACACGGGTGCAGCAAATCATTGAACGATTGCCCGAGAAGCAAAGGCTCGTGATCACGCTGCACGACATCGACAACCTGAGCTATGAGGAGATAGAAGCGCAGACAGGGCTCAACTCGGTCAACGTGAGAGTGGCACTGAGCAGGGCTCGCAAGGCTGTGAGAGAACAGTTCTGAACGCTATGGCTGGTATTGACTCAGATAGCTTTTCATACTATATATGTATTGTTGATAGTTATTGACACGATAATTTAAGGTAACGATTAGACATGACGACAGAAGAAATCATACTGCTACTCGACAGATACTACAATGCTGAGACCACACCGCGGGAAGAGCGTTTGCTTCGCGACTTCTTCCAAGGCGATGATGTACCCGAGGCACTGCGGCATGAGAAGGCTCTCTTCGGTCAGTTGTATGCCCCTGCGCCCGCCGTGCCTGAAGGCATGGAGACGCGTCTGAATCGTGCCATCGAGGCTTGGAACATGGTGGAGAAAAGCGGCAAGCGCAAGGCCCGCAACGATAGTATGCGCTGGATGATAGGCATGGCGGCAAGCTTGTTGCTGCTTTGTACGCTGGGCTTCTATCTCAATAACCGCGAAAGTACGGCTGCGCCATACACGGCCGGAAAGGTGGAAACCTACGATAACCCCAAGGACGCCATGAGCGAAACAGAGCGCGTTCTTACCAAATTCTCTCTCGCTATCAATAAGGGACTGGACAAAATGAATAACGACGAAACCGAAAACGTACAATGAAAAAGTCTTTGATCATGCTTCTCATGCTGGCCGTATGCACGGTAGCGCAGGCCCAAAGTGCCCTCTTCAGCAAATACGAGAATGTGAATGGTGTGTCGACGGTCGTCGTGTCTAAGGCTATGTTCCGCATGATGCCTAATATGTCTATTGGCAATCGCAACATCAAGAAGGTTGCCTCGAAGATAGACCATATCAAGGTTTTGGAGTGTGAGCGCGCTGCCCTCATCAGTAAAATCAGCAAAGAAGCAATCGCCATATACACGAGAAGGCCTTGGGAAGAGATGATGCGGTATAAAGACGGAACCGAAAACACCATTATCTATATGTCTTCGCTGGGGAAAGGGCTATACGAGTACGCGCTCTATTCCACTGATAAAGGGGCACTGCAGATTATCAATATTGTGGGTAATCTCACGCTGCAAGACATTCAGCAGATTACCAAATAGTAGTGGTTCATGCATTTTCTATCGCTCATAGTAGCCATCTGTGTTGTTACTTTGTTGGGGGATGACATGCACAAAACAATAGCTTGGCGACGTGGTTATGGCTTGTTGTTTAAGTGGTTTTAACCCCATCTTGTTCCTTCTGAGTCCGCTTCTTACTTCCAAAACCTTGAGGTAATGTCGGTAAACTCACCGTTGGTCATACGCTTGTAGAGGCGCTGGTTGGTGGTGCGGTCTTTCAAGCCACCGAGATGGGCGATATAAGGCCCTGTCTTGATATAATCGAAGCAATCTTTCTGAACAGTAGACGGTACGCGGATACGGCCACTATACCAGCCTATTTTGAGGCGTGGATGGTGACTGCGCAGATGGCGTGCCAGTGCTTCTACTGATTGTGGTGCCGCGTCTCCGCCCATGAAGCATAGGCAGGTGACCTCTCCGGCGTAAGTCTCAACGAGACTGTCGAGGGCGGCGCAGGTCAGTGGGGTGCCGATGTCTTGCGCCAAATAACTGCTGTGGCAGCCCGGACAATGACAGGGACAGTTGGAGAGGTTTACCGAGAGCGTCACCTCATCGGGTATTTCTTGGAAGACAACGCCTGTGTTGACGTATTTTAATGGGGTCATCAGAATCGTGGAAGGTATTTTGAGAGGGTGATGATTGTTAACGACAGAGGGGCAGCCCTCGTAAACCTAAGGCTTTAGTGCCATACACTTAAGGCTTTCGTGCCATACACATATGGCTTTTGTGCCACAACCCTTAGGTTTACGTGTCATAAACCTATGGTTTTCGTGTCATAAACCTACGGTTTACGAGGGCTATCCTCTTATTTTGTCACAAGCGTAGAGTCAACCTCTGCCATTTGGGGCTGTCCGGCATAGAAACGGCGGTGGGCCTCCTGCTGGCGAGCCTGAGAGAAGTTGCTTACGCGCTTGAGATAGCCGATGATACGGGTCATATAATCGACATTCTGGCTGTGGCAGTGTGGGCACTCCTTAAGATACCGCTTGTCGATATGGCCGCAGTCGTTGCAGATGGTGTTGGGAATATTGAATGTGAAGTAGTTGCATCCCTCTTTGGCGGCAATCCTCAACAGCTGCTGGTACTGGGTCTTGGAGAGATGTTCTTCGAGATTCATGTGCAGGGCAGAGCCACCGGTGAGGTGCTCGATGTAAGGCGCGCTGTGGAGTCTGAACTTGTCGAGCACCGTGAGGCTGTCGTCTTCTACCACATAGAAATAACTGTTATAGCAGTCGCGCGGCACGAAATAGCCATCCTCGCGGTCCCATTTGGCATGTTTCACGCCCACGTTCTCTGCCGGAATCATCTCGCAGTTGAACATCACCTCCTTGGTGCGATACTGCTTGTTGTACTTTTCCACGAGTCCGAGAATGGTTTGCACAAACTTCAGATAGTCGGGGTTGTCGTTGATTTCAAGTCCCATAAACTCGGCAGCCTCCACCAGTCCGTTGATGCCAATGGTGAGATACTGTCGGTCGATGTTGATGTATCCCGCGTCGAAGAGGGGTAACATGCCATGAGACTGTAACTCCTTGAGGTTTTCGTTATACGCCGTTTGCACCTTGTGGCACAGGTCGATGACCTCTGAGAGGTAGGCACAATAGTCGAGCTTGTGGTTTACGGCATACTGTACGCATCGGTTGAGGTTGATGGTGAGCACGCTTTTCGAGCCTGTCGACACACCGCCGGCACCGAGGGTATAGCTGAATCCGTTGTCTTGAATCTCGTTACGCAGGCGGCAGCAAGAGCTCAGCGAGTCGGCATTGTCGCTCATGTACGTGAAGAAAGAATGCCCGTTGGCATACATTTCTGCCGTGAACTCGCCCCATTCTTTGTCCTTGCAGTCGCCATTCTCGGTGAGCAGAGCCATGGTTTCTACGGGGAAGGTGAGCACGGTCTTGGTGCGCTCAGCATTAAACCATCGCATGAAGCGTTTCTGTAGCCACGACAGCGACTCCCAGTGGGGCTGACTGCCATCGGGGAAATAGAAGTTGCCAAAGAGACTTTCAAAGTAGAACCGGTCGTAGTAAGAGATGTTCCAGAACACCGCCTGGTAGTTGCGCGCGCCGGTGGGCTGGTTGATGGAGTACACTATCTGCTCAAAGCAGTCGGTAATCATCTTGTCGATGGTACGCTGGCGCACCGACAGGTCTACCACCTTGTCAGCATGCTCATAGTAGTCTTGCCCATATTCTTGCCCGATGAAATAGTTGAGATACATCAGAAACTCGGGCGTGGCGCATGCTCCCGACAGCATACTCGACACCATGAACACCATGTTCACAAATCCGCCGCAGAAGCTCTTGAGGTTGGTGGGTGCCGTAGAGTTGCCGCCGATGCTTGCCGTGCCGCTGATGAGCCAGGGGTACATGGTGATCGAGGCACAGTAGTTGGCCAGTGACGTCTCGTCGTTCTTGTAGATGAAGTGATGCGTGAGCTTGTCAATATAATCGTCGGCCACGGCCTTGCCATACATCTTCTTGATGCGGTCGGTGAGCAGTCGGCGGTTCAGGCGAATGAACGAAGCCTTGGGTAGTTCGCCGATGAGCGTGGCAATGTTCTTGTGTTCCACATTGGCGTTGGCGTCGTATTTAGAGCCTGTGGCCGCGTTCGAGGCCTCGCAATAGTCAGCCAGAAACTTCAGTCGTTCGAGGGTCTCACGGTCTTCGGTGTGCGCCTGCCGATAGAGCATGAACGATTTTGCCACCTGGTAGTGGCCTTCGCGCATCAGCGCCTCCTCCACCTGGTTTTGGATGGTTTCCACGTTGATGTCATTGTGGATGTCTAAATGACTTAGAATCTTGGTCACGACCGCCAGGTCGGCAGGCTGGTTCACAGACTCGAACGCCTTGATGATGGCGTTCATGATTTTGTCTAACGAGAAGAGGTCCTTAGAACCGTCTCGTTTGGTAATGGTGAAATTCTTCATTTCCATGGTTTCTGCTTGTCTACAGTATGTTTTTTTAGGAAGTTATGCCGTTCTGAGGTGGTGTGACTGATGGTAGATAGTAGGATAGAATCATGCAACTAATGTTACTTTTCAGACAACTAACCATGAGGCAAAGTTATTAAAAATAACTACAAGATGAAGCATGATAAGATATAAAGTTTCTGATTTTAACTTTAGTAAAGGTAATTATATTTACATTGTCATCCGGTGGTGATATATTGATATTAGATTATAAATGTCGTTATATAAGGTAGTTACATTGTTATTATAATTGCGTTTCGGTTTGGTTTCGGCCTTAATTTCCTGATGTAGTATCATAATGAAAGTTTCCCAAAAAGAAAAACCGGTAAGCATAAATGTCGCCTTACGGTTTCTGTGTTTGTATCATTAGGTTATCAACATGAACGGTCAAGACATAACAAAACCCTCCTACGTTCACGGTAGGAGGGTTGCTTATGGTGGCGCGCGGCGTCGAGCCGTGGTGTACGCTCTATTTTACTTGTGAGGTAATGGGGTTGCGTATTCCCTTCATGCCCACCAAGAAAGCCTTGGCCGAGCCGAAGCGCAGGTGCATGTCTAAGCGCACGGGGATATGGTTTTCGTCGTCAGAGATAAAGAAGTCGACAATCTTCTTGTATCCTTCGTTGTTCTCATTTTCGAGATACGACAGCTGCAGGCAGCGGTAGGTGATGCCGTTATCGGCCTTGATGTCAACCTTTCCCTCGAAGGTGATGCGCGCGGGGTTGCGGCTGTTGCCGTCTACCATGGGGAAATCTACGTTGTAGCCCTGTTTCCAGCCGGTGGGGTTGAATGAGCGGGCCCGCAGAAACATGCTCATCATGTCGAATACACAGTCTTCATAGTTGTGGGTTTCCCATTGCTGTCGTCCGTCGTGCTTCTTGCGGTGCTGCTTGATTTGCGTGTTGCCGTTGGGGTAAGAATAAAACACCTCGTCTACGGTGTAGCGGTCGCCCTCGTGGGCTCCCTTGCGATAGTAGAGCGGTGCCAGGTCGAGCGTGTTGTAGCAGAGCAGCGTGTCGCGCATGACAAAGAACTTGTCTACCTTGGTACTGCCGCGCGTGATGAGGCTACCGCGGTAGGCAGGCTTGCCGTGGTACACGCTCTGCACGATGGAGAACGACGCGGTACCCGCCTTTACCCACACAAACTTCCAGTTGTAATAGAGGTTATACGAGAGAAACTCTCCCGACTTGAACGCCGTATTCTTGTAGGCGCATTGTGCCGATGCCTGCGCTGCGGTAAGCAGCAACAGCAGTGTCATGAAAACAATCTTGAGGTGCTTCATAGTTCTCTTACATGTTTTGTTTTACATATTCAATTCCCAGCTTCTTCGCGCGTTCCAAGTTGCGGTGCTGTATCTTGCGTTCCTGGTCGGCCTTCTGCTTGACAATGGCGCTTGGTTTCTGCTGGTAAAGGGGCTTGGCCCGTGGTGCCCAATCGAGGTTCAAGTCCCAGTTGGCCTTACATTCTATCATGTCGTGGTAATAGTACACCTCCTCCGGCTGCCGTCCGGCGTCGTAGTCGCCGGTATCCCATATTCCGTTGTCGTTGTCATCGACAATGATTCTCAGGTAATATTTGCCCTCGGTGAGATAGAAGAACTCCACCTTTCCTGTAGTAGACCTCACTTCCTTCACCATCTCGTCTTGGTTGTTGAGCAGTTGCGCGATGACAGTCTTACCGCTCATCTCGCCGATGTTCATCATCAGCGTGGCATAACTGTCGTTGGAGCGCACCTTCAGTCCCTGCTTGATGGGTGACGATACGAGTCCGTATATGGTGCTGAAGGTGGCCGAGTCGGCCTCTAAGCTATATTCTATACCGGGTCTCCATTCTGCCTTGACAATGTATTCCTCGGCGTTTACCCGTTCGATTGCATACCTTTCGCGGTACCACAGTGAGTCGCCCGGCATGTGCGAGTACAGGTGTATGTGTGCCGTGTCAATGGCGTTGAGCGGTTCGGGCGACACGAGTCTCACGTTCTGGTCGGGGTCCATTTCGCCCGAGGGCTTGATGGCGAGCTTCAGTGGTTCGGGTCGCATGACCGAGTCGTAGGGCTCTCCCCGCCTTTTTCTTTTCTCTTGTTGCTTCTGCCAGTCTTCCCATCTTTTGGTCTGTTCCTTCAGCCGTTTGGCGTAGGGCTGCTTAGAAAGCAGCGTGAGCGTGTCGGTCTGCGTCTGTAGCGTGCCGAGCGAGTCGGTGATGTGATGGGTCAGGGCCAGGGTCAGCGTATCCTGGTTGACCAGTGCCGTGTCGCGCAGCCAGTAGGTGATGGTGTCCTTTTTCAGGGTCGGCTCTATCACAAAGGCGTTTTCGGCATTAAAGTTCAGCCCTGTTATCTGTGGCAGGATGCTGTCGCCATAGCTGTAATATAAGGTGAAGCGGTTGGGCTCCTTGCGCTCGCTCTTCACCAGATAGCGGTCGGTGACAATGGCGTTGAACGCCCTCAGGCAAACATCGTCAGGCAAGAAGTGGGTGTAGGGCACCCGCGTGATCGAGGCTATGCGCAGGGAGTCGCGCCAGATGGTGTCTTGCCGGGTGTCGGGCTTGAACGAGGGCACTACGACCTCACGGCTGAAGGCCACCATTTCGCTCTTCTGGTTGAAGGCGTAGTCGCCGTCGGCATCCTGCAAGGCATAGATGTGATAGTTGCCCGGTGCCACGCCCTTGATGACGAAGCGTCCGCGCGAGTCGGTCTTCGACACGCGTAGCATGGGTTTCTTCTTGAACGCGCTGTCGCTAAGGTCGTTGTACAGTCCCACCAGAATACCCTTCACGGGTTCTAAGTTATCGGCCTGTATCACATATCCGGCCACCTCCAACGTGTCGATATGGTCGCCCGTGGAAAAACTATAAGTATAGTTTCCCATCGGGTTGTTCTCGTTGTTGTCGCTGATGGCGCTCGAAAAGTCGATGGTGTAAGTGGTATTGGGCTTGAGCGAGTCTATCAGTTGCACGCTGATGCCCTTGCCCGAGGTCTTGATTTCGGGCGGTTCGATCTGCGGTGGCGACACCACGACGTTTTGCGTGGGGTTGTCAACCTTTACATATTCGTCAAAATAGATGCGTATCTTCTTGCTGTTCACGTTCACCCCCTGGTCGGCCGGTTCGGCACCGATGACCTTAGGCGGCTCCTCGTCGTACCATCCGCCGTCGGGACTGCCCATCTTGGCGCATGCGGTGAGCAACAGCGTGCACAGCACAGCCAGCATCGTAACGGTGGCCGCCGTCTTTGGGCTTTTCCTGCCAGTGTTGTGGCCTATCATATCGTTCGTGGATGGTATCTTCATGTTGCTAATGTTCATGTGAGAGCGGTCGACGTGGCACCTCGGGTTGCCGTCCGTCAGATAATCAGCGGCGGCTCCTGGTTCATTTCCAGCAGTTCGTCCATGTTCTTGCGCGAGTTGCTCAGTCGTGGCACCTTATGCTGTCCGCCCAGTTTTCCTTTCATCTTCAGCCAGTCGTTGAAGAGGTTGGGCCTTGCCTTCACCACTTCGAGTCGCTGCAGTGTGATGTCGCGCAAGCGCTTGGCCTCGTAGTCGGAGTTGATTTCCTGCAGCTTCTGGTCGAGCAGGTTGGCAAAATGCTCCAGGCTGTCGGGCTCTTGGGTAAACTCGATGAGCCACTGGTGGCGGCACTTGGCGTTCTCGTCCATGTATACCGGCGCTGCGGTGTACTCCGACAGTTCCGCGCCCGTCTGCTCGCAGGCATAGGCCAGTCCCTTCTCGGCATTGTCTTGGATGAGTTCCTCGCCGAAGGCGTTGATGAAATACTTCGTTCGCCCGGTAATGAGGAACTTGTAAGGCCGCTTTGAGGTAAACTGCACGGTGTCGCCAATGAGATAGCGCCACAGTCCGCACGAGGTGCTGATAATCATGGCGTAGTTGCGCCCCAGTTCCACGCCTTCCAAGGGCACGATGTCGGCGTCGGGCTGTCCGAGCTGCTCTAAGGGGATAAACTCGTAGAACACGCCGTAGTCGAGCATCAGCAGCATCGACTTGTCGGTGGAGTCGTCCTGTATGCCGAAGAAGCCTTCAGAGGCATTGTAAGTCTCCATGTAGTGCATCATCGGCGAGGTGATGAGTTTCTCGTACTGCGCCCGGTAGGGTGTGAAGGCGATGCCTCCGTGGAAAAACACCTCTATGTTGGGCCACACCTCTTCGAGGTGCTCCTTGCCCGCGAGTTCCAGCACGCGTACCAGCACACTCATCATCCATGACGGTACTCCCGAGATATTTGTTACATTCTTGTTCAGACATTCGCGGGCGATGCGGTCGCGCTTCACCTCAAAGTCGGAAAGCAGTGCCGTGCGCTTTTTGGGCACACGCACCAGATTGGCCAGGGGGTTGATGTTCTCAATGAGTATGGCGCTGAGGTCGCCCACCAAGGTACCCTCTAGATTATAGTTCTGCGAGTGGCTGCCACCAAGTATGAGCGACTTGCCGTCGAAGAGGCGGCTGCCCGGGTGGTCGCGTAGATAGAGGGCCACCACGTCTTGTCCGCCGCGGTAGTGTACGTTTTGGAGCCCCTCGTCGCTCACAGGTATGAATTTAGACTTATCGTTGGTGGTGCCCGACGACTTGGCGTACCACTTCACCTGCCCGGGCCACAGCACGTTGGCTTCGCCGTGGCGCATGCGGTCGATGGCTCCCTTGAGTTCCTCGTAGGAGTTAAGGGGTACGTTCTTGGTAAACTCTGTATACGAATGCGTACTGCCAAAGAGGTGGTTACGACCGTATTCTGTATTTTGTCCTTTGCTGATCAAATACTTAAGCACATCCTGCTGCAACGCTTCCGGCTGGCTATAATGTTTCTCCAGTTCTTTCTGGCGTGGCACGAATAATTTGCTTACTATTTTGGTTAGGCCCATTTTTGCACAATATAACAATTTACGGACAAAATTACCCTAAATCTTTGACAATGGTGAACAATTTAGCAATTTTAATATAGCCCGCTTCTGTGTTGTCGGGCTGTTGTTGCTTAGTTTTCAGGCCATTCCCTGCCGTTGTATGCCTTCGTTTTCCTGGTTGCGCGGCGCGTGTGTGGGCATGCCCTCTAAGCGATGTGCCGGCCCTGCTTACAGGGGCTTGGCAGGGTGCGAAAACCTCGTTTAGGCCTTGCCCTCTGCCCGGCCTCGGCTGACGGGCTGGCCCCAATCGTCTGATAATTCTATATAGAGTCATCAGATGGTTTCATATAGAATCATCAGATGGTTTTATATAGAATGAGCGAATGGTTTTATATAGAATCATCGGATGCTTCTGTCAGAACCATCGCGCCATGACGTGGGTTTAGGGGGAGAGGAAACTCTATAACATGTTGTAAGAAAGGCGTTTACGAGATAATAAAAACCAAAAGAGGCTGTGTGGAAAGCCTGCCGGGAACAGTGCGCATACATGAAAAACGGGTATGCCCTGATGTGGTTGTCCCCCAGAATATGGCTTTACAAACAGCCCCTTTTACTTGTTAGGGTATTGCGGCGTAGCCTTGCGGCCGGTTTATTCCTTGCCTTCGGCAAAGGCGGCCTGCTCTGCCGCAGCAATGATTTCCTCACGGCTCTTGGCCTTGGCACTGATGTCGCTCAGGTCGAACTCGTCGTCAGTAGCCTCGGCAATGAGGCTAACGGCCTGCGGCTCCTCGGCCATGGGTGTGGCGGCCTCTTCTTGGGAGAAGACCTCCTCACGGAAGACAGGCTGCAGGTTGGTGGTCTCTTTGTCCTTAGGCTCATCGGCGTCGGGCCTCACCTCTGCCACCACGGTGTCGGGCAGGGCCTGCACGGGTACTTCCTCCATCTTGGTCCTGTCGGCCTTGGCGGCAAAGATCTCCTCGATAAACTGGGGCTTCTTCCTCAGTTTGTCGAGGGTATCCTTGGAGGCATTCTGCTGGCTCTCCTTCTTAGAGAATCCTGTTCCGGCACATCCCTCTATGCCTTCGAGCATCACCCGGTAGGAGAAGAAGGGGCTTCCGTTTTCGTCCTTGCCCTCCTTGACGAGCGCAAACTCCAGTTTTACCTTGTTCTTCTGGCTCCACTCGATGAGTTTACTCTTGAAGTTTACCTCCTTGTAGGCCACCTTGTCGATGTTGATCATCTGGGTCAGGATACGGTTCTTGAGGAAGTGCATGCACGCGTTGTATCCACGGTCGAGATAAATGGCACCTACAAGGGCCTCGAAGGCATTGCCGCCCATATAGTTGTTGTGCGACACCGAGTGGCCATTCGACAGGATAAGGTCGTTGATACCCATGTCTTTGGCCAGCTTGTTGAGTGTGTCGCGCTGCACGAGCTTGGAGCGGGTGTTGGTGAGAAAGCCCTCGCGCTTGCCGGGAAAGTGGCGGTAGACAATATCGCCCACGGCGGCGTCGAGGATGGCATCGCCCAAGAACTCCAACCGCTCGTTGTTCACGGGCTTGCCTTTCTTGTTGCGGTGCATCACACTCTTGTGCATCAGCGCCATCTTGTAGTAGCTGATGTCGTGTGGATAAAAACCGATGATATGGTACAAAGATGAAAGAAGCTCCTTATCCTTACGGAAAGGGAGCCTCAATCTGTCTATGATGTTTATCAGCATACTAATCTTTGTCTCAGTACACTTATGTTATTATTCAGCGTATTTCTTGAAGATCACGCAGGCGTTGTGACCGCCGAAACCGAAGGTGTTCGACAGGGCAGCGCGCACTTCACGCTTCTGGGCGGCGTTGAAGGTGAAGTTCAACTTATAGTCGATCTCCGGGTCTTCGTCGCCCTCTTCGTGATTGATGGTGGGGGGAACGATGTCGTCCTTCACGCTCATCACGCAAGCCATGGCTTCTACAGCGCCTGCGGCTCCCAAGAGGTGGCCCGTCATGCTCTTGGTAGAGCTGATGTTGAGCTTGTAAGCCTGCTCTCCGAAGAGGTCCTTGATGGCCTTCACCTCAGAGATGTCGCCCACGGGTGTGGAGGTACCATGTACGTTGATATAGTCGATGTCGTCAACCTTCATGCCAGCGTCTTCGAGTGCATTCTGCATCACCAACTTGGCGCCCAGACCCTCGGGGTGAGAGGCGGTGATATGGTGTGCGTCGGCACTCATGCCTGCGCCTACGAGTTCGGCGTAGATCTTGGCGCCGCGTGCCTTGGCATGCTCCAAGGTTTCGAGCACCAGGCATCCTGCGCCCTCGCCCATCACAAATCCGTCGCGGCTGGCGCTGAAGGGGCGGCTGGCGTGCTGAGGATCGTCGTTGCGGGTTGACAGGGCGTGCATGGCGTTGAAACCGCCTAAGCCACAGTCGCAGATGGCAGCCTCGGCACCACCGGCAACAATCACGTTGGCCTTGCCTAAGCGCAGCAGGTTGAATGCGTCAGCCAGTGCGTTGGTAGACGAGGCGCATGCGCTCGTGGTGACAAAGTTGGGGCCATGGAAACCAAAATGGATGCTGATTTGGCCGGCAGCGATGTCGGCAATCATCTTGGGGATGAAGAAGGGGTTAAACTTTGGACCGGCTTCCTTGTGCTGACCATAATACATCACTTCCTCCTGGAAGGTGATGATACCACCAATACCAATACCGTAGACCACGCCGATGCGGTTCTTGTCCTCCTTTTCGAGGTCAAGACCCGAGTCTTTAACACCCTGCATGGCACTGATCATGGCCAGCTGGGTGCAGCGGTCGAGCTTGCGGGCTTCCTTGCGGTCGATGTAGTCGGTAACCTGAAGGTCCTTTACCTCGCAAGCGAAAGTCGTCTTGAAATTGGTCGTATCAAATGATGTAATAGGAGCAGCACCACTCTTGCCGGCCAACATGTTTGCCCACATCTCTTCGGGGCTATTTCCAATCGGGGTAACAGCGCCTAAGCCTGTTACTACTACTCTATTTAACTCCATTTACTTATTACTTGATAATTAAAAATTTAGCGTATAGTGACACAGCATGAAAATCATACTCCAATAAATCTCCCGGCAAAGGCCAAGCATGAGATTTATCTGTCACAATACGCTAAATGGTTACGCCTCAACTTACTTTGCGTTCTCCGTGATGTAGTTGATGGCGTCCTGAACAGTCTGAATGGTCTCAGCCTTGTCATCGGGGATAGAAATACCGAACTCCTTCTCGAACTCCATGATGAGCTCTACAGTGTCCAGAGAATCTGCACCGAGGTCGTTGGTGAAACTTGCTGCGGGATTAACTTCTGCCTCGTCTACACCCAGTTTGTCAACGATGATAGCCTTGACTTTTGATTCAATTTCTGACATAATTGTAACGTTTTAATAAAGTAATTTAATTAATTTTCATACAAAATCGGCTGCAAAGAAACAACTTTTTTGCCGATTAAGCAAATATTTTAAATAAAAAATGGCTGCACGTTGCACAACTACCCTATCATTGTGCAGTATTTTAGCCTTTTTCCTTTGCTTTTGGTTAATTATGTCATATTTAGGCATCGTGTTGGCGTTGGGGCGTCGTGGCGGTGTGGCAGGGTGGAGCATCATTGTAAAGTCTCAACTCCTTGTACAACAATATCTTTGTTTGGGAGTGGATTGATGATTTCGGTATAGTGGTCTTCGGCGGCTCCTGTGGTGACCTCTATTTTCTTGAGCAGGTAGGTGTTGTTCCTGCGTTGCTGCACATAGTACACGTAGCTGGTGTTGCCGGTCTTCTGCACGGCTGTGGTGGGCAGTGCGCTGCCTTGGCGTGAGCCTGTCACGATGCTGGCCTGCACAAAACTCTCGTTGATCAGCGGTGTGCCCGGGGCGTGGCTGATGGTGGCTACGCACTCGATGGTCTTGGTGTCGGGATCTACGGTCTTGCCGATGGTCGACAGGGTGGCCCGCATCATTGGGCTGGACTGGTCGGTGGTGGCAAAGTTGACAGTCTGCCCTACCCTGAGCTGGCGAATGTCAGACTGGTACACCTGCAGCTTGAGTTGCAGGCGGTCTACGTCGACAATCTCGGCCAGATTGCTTTCCATATCCACAAACTGCCCAATGACGGCGTCGATGTTGGTGAGGTAGCCGCTGATGGGTGCTACCACAGGATAGGAGGTGTACATGTGTCCGTTCTCGACGCGGGCGGGGTTGAGGCGCAGGGCCGCGACGCGCGAGCGCAGTGACTGGTAGCTGGCCAAGGAGGCGTGGTAGAGGCTCTTGGCCGCCAGAAAGTCTTTCTCGGCACCGATGTTCTCGGCCCACAGGCTCTTGGCGCGCTCGTAGTCTACCTTGGCCTTGGTATAGGCGGCAGCGGCCTCGGCAAAGTTTTGCTGCAGCTCCATGAAGTCGTTGCCCGATAGGGTGGCGATGACTTGTCCGGCCTGCACGCGGTCGCCAAGTTTGTGGGTGATGGTGATGACCTTGCCCGCTATGCTCGGACTGATTTTCGACATGGCGTTGGCAGGGGCAAACACGGTGCCCTTGCAGGCTACTGTAGTGCTGAAGGTGTGGGTCGCGGCTCTGCCTAACGCCATCTTGTTGGTGGTGAATTGCTCGGGAGTAATTTCGGTCAGGTCTTCTTCCACGGGTGTGGCGGTCTCTGTTTTCTTACTCTCGCAGGCACAGCAAAAGGCGATGGCCAGCAGGGTGGAGGCCAGGATATGTATCTTCTTCATGATGATCTTCATTAATAATATAAGGTGTATGGTTATAGTGTGACGTAATTGAGCTCGATGGCAATCTGGTTATAGGCCGCCAGCGCCTCGTAGTAGTCCATCTCCAAGCGCATGGCATTCTCTATGCTCATGGCAAACTGGTAGAAGTCGATGGCGCCGGCTTGATAGCTTTTGGTGGCTGACCGGGTAATCTCGTGGCTGAGTTGTTGGCCCGTAGTGTGGTAGAAGTCGATGGCCTTTTGGTGCTTGGTCAGCAGTGTGCGCAACTGTGCGCAGCGGTTCTCCAGCAGGGTGCGGGTGTTTTCCCTCAGTGCCTCGTTGGCGGCCCAGGCTATCTTGCCGGCCTTCACCTTGGCCCGCTGCTGGGCGGTGAAGAGCGGCAGGCTCACTCCCACCTCAAAGCCGTTGTAGCCTCGGTTGTTCTTTTGTGTGTTGGTGGCAAAGAAGTAGTTCATGCTCAGGTCGGGCAATAGTCGTTGCCGCTCTATCTTGATGTTCGACCGGAGATAGTCTGATTGCAGGCTGGCGGCCTCTAAGTCGGCATTGTTGGCTAAGTTGGGCTCAGCTATGGGAATCAGTTCTAACCGGTGCTCGCTGATGGTATAGGCTTCTGTGGTCTGCATCAGTGCGGTGAGGTGTCGGTATGCGTTGGCAATGTCGAAGTCGAGCTGTTCTAAGTCTAACGCCATCTGTTTGGTTCGTGCTTCGGCATTCATCAGGTCGAGCTGGCTGATGTCGCCTAAGCGATGGCGTGTGGCAGCGCTTGTCCCAAGAATATTGTACAGGCTGTCTAACCGTTGGTAGTAACGTCGCTTGGCGTTGAGCAGCACGATGTCATAGTAAGCCGACGACACCTGCCGGGTGAGCACTTGCTGCTGCTTGTGCAGTTCGGCTTCGGCCAAGGCCACCTCGATGCGCCTGGCGCGGTTGCGTTCGGCAAAGACGGTGGGGAAGGGAATGTCTTGTTCCACGCCTACGGTATGCAGGGCATGTCCGTTGTCGGCCGTGTTGGCTTGGTCGTAGCCGTAGTAGAAGCGCGTCTTGTCGAGGTCGAGCCTGCTGGTGGCGAGTGCCTTGCGCTCTTCTACCTTCATTCGTGTGGCCTGGTATTGCTTGTTGTTGGCCAAGGCGTTTGCTATGGCTTGGTCGAGTGAGAGCTCCGGGGCGGGCGTTATGGTGTTCTGCGCTGGCGCCATGGTGGCAGAGAGCAGGCAGAGTAGGAGCAGCACGAAGTTCTTGTTCTTGAATATTCTCACGATTTTATATTTTATCCCTTCTTCGTTATGAAACAGCATGAACAGCAGGGGCAGGGCCACCATGGTGAGCATGGTAGAGGTGATGAGGCCGCCAATGACCACTGTGGCCAACGGCCGCTGTACCTCGGCGCCGGCGCCCGTGGATACCGCCATGGGCAGAAATCCCATGGCAGCGGCGGCGGCGGTGAGCATGACGGGGCGCAGACGGTCGGTGGCACCGACGAGAACAATCTGCCGCAGGTCGCGCATGCCCGAGTTATACAGGTTCTTCAGGTGTTCCACCAAGACAATGCCGTTGAGCACGGCAATGCCGAAGAGGGCGATGAAGCCTATGCCTGCCGAGATGCTGAACGACATGCCGCGAAGCCATAGGGCCAGAATGCCACCCACCACAGACAGTGGCACGGCGGTGAAAATCATGATGGTGTCTTTCATCGACTTGAAGGCGAAGTGCAGAAAGATGAATATCAGTGCCAAGGCAATGGGCACGGCGATGGTAAGGCGCTTGGTGGCGTTCTGCAGATTCTCAAACTGTCCGCCGTATTTCACGTAGGTGCCGGGCTTGAAGGTCACCTTGTCGGCCACTACTTTCTGTATGTCTTTTACCACCGACTGTAGGTCGCGGCCACGTACATTCACGCTCACCACCACGCGGCGATGGGTGTTCTCACGCGAGATCTTGGCCGGCCCCTGCGAATAGGAGATGGTGGCGAGCTCGCTCAGCGGCACCAGTTTACCGTTGGGCAGCGGCACCTGTAGCTGGCGAATGTCGGCAATGTCGCGACGGTCGCCCTTGTCTAACCGCACCACAAGATCGAATCTTTTCTCTCCCTCGAAGACGCTCCCCGCGGCTTGTCCGCCAAAGGCTGTCGATAGATAGTTGTTGAGTGTCTTCGCCTCGACGCCATAGAATGCTATCTTCTGGCGGTTGTAGGTGACGTTCATCTGTGGCAGACCCGTGGTCTTCTCCAAGATGACGTCGGCCGCACCCGGTACTTTCTCTACGAGGTCTTTGATTTCGGAGGCTTTCTGGTTGAGGTAGTCGAGGTCTTCGCCAAATACCTTGATGGCAATGTCCGACCTTACGCCGGTGATGAGCTCGTTGAAGCGCATCTCGATGGGCTGCGTAAACTCATAGTCGATGCCTGGTATCACCGACAGGGCATCCTTGATCTTGTCGGCCAGTTCTTCTTTGGTGCTGGCCACTACCCACTGACTTCGGGGCTTGAGCTTGATAATCATGTCGATTTCTTCCATCGACATGGGGTCGGTGGGCACCTCGGCGGCACCGATGCGGCATACCACTTGGTCTATTTCGGTAAACTTCTTCTTGAGTATCTTCTCCATTTGTGTGGTGAGCTCCACGGTCTTCGAGAGCGAGGTGCCGGTCTTCAGCGCTGGCTGGATGACGAAGTCGCCCTCGTCGAGCTGGGGTACAAACTCTCCTCCCATATTCATCAGCAGCGCTCCCGAGAATACCAGAGAGGCTGCCGAGAGCGAGAGCACGGTGCGCTTGTGGTCGATAGACCATTTGATGACGGGCAGGTAGGTCATCTTGGCCAATTTCAGTACGCGCTTGGAGATATTCTTGCGAGTGATGCGCTTGGGTTTGAGAAAGAGTGAACTGATGACGGGCAGCCAGGTCAGGCACAGGAACATGGCACCGAGGATGGCAAAGCTGAATGCCAAGGCCATGGGGTGAAACATCTTGCCCTCAACTCCCTGCAAGGAGAGGATGGGTATGAACACTATAAGAATAATGAGCTGGCCGAACACCGCCGAGTGCATCATCTTCGACGCGCCATCATAGGTGATGTGATCCATTAACACCTGCCGCCCGGATTTAGACAGCCCTTCGAGTTCTCGCTTGCGGTCGAGCAGTCTCACGCCCACAAACTCCACGATGATTACCGCGCCGTCAATGATAATACCAAAGTCGAGCGCGCCGAGACTCATCAGGTTGGCATCGATGCCGAAGATATACATCATCGATAGGGTGAAAAGCAGGGCCAAGGGTATCATCGACGAGATGACTAAGGCCGACCGCAGGTTGCCCAAGAGCAGCAGCACCACGAGAAACACGATGACACAGCCCACAAGCAGGTTTTCGAATACGGTGAGCGAGGTCTTGGCAATGAGTTCGCTGCGCTCGAGCACGGGGTTGATGTACACGCCTTTGGGCAATGTCTTCTGCACCTCGGCCACTCGCGCCTTCACGTCGCGTATCACCTCCTTGGAGTTGGCGTTCTTGAGCATCATGATTTGCCCGAACACTTTCTCACCCTCGCCGTTGGCGGTGATGGCGCCAAAGCGGTTGGCATAGCCGAAATGCACCTCGGCAATGTCTTTCACCAGCACGGGTATGCCGTCGCGGTTCTTCACCACGATGTTGCCTACATCGTCGAGCGACTTTACCTGCGCGTCACCGCGGATGAAATAGCTCTCCGCGTTTTTCTCAATATAACCGCCGCCCGAGATGCTGTTGTTCTGTTCCAAGGCGTCGAACACATCGATGAGCGTGAGGTCGAGCTGCTGCAGACGCTTGGGATTGACAGCCACCTCATACTGCTTGAGGAATCCGCCCCAGCTGTTGACCTCCACCACACCCTTGATGCCCGACAGCTGGCGCTTCACCATCCAGTCCTGTATGGTGCGTAGGTCCATGGGCGAATACATCTTCTCGTAGCCGGGTTTTACGTCGAGGGTATATTGATATATTTCGCCCAAACCGGTGGTGATGGGGCCCATTTCGGGCGTACCGAAGCCCTCGGGGATATTGGCAGATGCCGACTTTATCTTCTCGGCGATGAGTTGGCGAGGCAGATAGGTGCCCATGCTCTCGTCGAATACAATGGTCACGACCGACAGTCCGAACTTCGACACCGACCTGATTTCCTTCACGCCCGGCAGATTGGCCATCTCCAACTCTACGGGGGCAGTGATAAACTGTTCTATCTCTTGGGTAGAAAGATTGCCTGAGGTGGTGATGACCTGCACCTGATTGTTGGTGATGTCGGGCACGGCACCCACCGGAATATTGATTACGGCGAAGATGCCAAAGCCGAAGATGGTCATCGTAAAGAGTATGACGATCAGCTTATATCTCAGACTAAACCTGATTACTTTTTCCAACATACGCAGTGTTTCGGTGTAGGTACTATGATTATAAAACTCCTTCAAAAATAAGAAAAATATGCTTTGCCTGCAATAGAAAGGATATTAAATATGAGATATTTAGAATGTGTCTAAAGTGCTGAAGATGGCGCGACGGTATCCGCACTTGGCTACTTAGCCAAACGCAACGCTTGGCTTATGCGTAATGTGTGCCTTAACAATGGGTGTAATGTCCAGAAAGCGTACGCGAGGCCTGCCATACGGGATGTTTTTTACTGCTTATCCGTTGGTTGAATCAAATTTAGTTGGTATCTTTGCACAACAATCTAAAACAACTTTTTATGTCGTTCACACACACTTGCAATGCCATTTTCAATAAGGCTATCGATGATTATCACGTGAAAAACGATGTTGATACCCCCATCTGCAATCCCTACGAGCGCGACTCTGTGGATAATCGCCTGTATCTGAAATGTTGGATTGACACTGTTCAGTGGCATCTTGAAGACATCATCCGCGACCCGCACATCGACCCCTTGGAGGCCTTGGCCCTGAAGCGCCGTATCGATCGCTCGAACCAAGACCGCACCGACCTGGTGGAGCAAATCGACTCGTACTTCCGTCAGAAGTATTCCGACGTAACTCCTTTGCCCGATGCCCGTCTCAATACCGAGAGTCCGGCGTGGGCTGTCGACCGTCTGTCGATTCTGGCTCTGAAAATCTATCACATGCGTGAACAGGTACAGCGCGCCGACGCTACAGCCGAGCATCGCGAGCGTTGCCAGCACAAACTCAACATCTTGTTGGAGCAGCAAGTGGACCTTGGCACAGCCATCGACCAGCTTCTTGAGGACATCGAATCCGGCAAGAAGTATATGAAGGTTTACCGACAGATGAAAATGTACAACGATCCCAGCACCAATCCAGTGCTTTATAACAAGAAATGATCGTGCCCTATATTCTCTACCGCTCCTAACCAAACATGATAACCCAGCATATTCTGATTATCCGGTTCTCAGCCATGGGTGATGTTGCCATGGTGGTACCGGTTGTCTTTTCATTGGCCAAGCAGTATCCGCAGGTGCATTTCACGATGCTCTCGCGCCCGTTTGCGCGTCCTCTGTTTGAAAACATCGCTCCCAACGTGAGCTTTATGGAGGCAGATATCAAGCACGAATACAATGGTATCAAAGGCCTTAATGCCCTCTACCGGCGGCTGGCCGCCAAGCAGTTTACTGCCGTAGCCGACCTTCACAACGTGCTGAGGACTACTTATCTGCGTATGCGGTTTAACCTTGACAACCAGCGCGTGGAGCATCTGGTCAAAGACCGTCAGCAGCGTTTGCTGCTTACGCGCAGCAATAATAAGGTGCTCGAGCAGCTGCCGTCGGCCTTTCATAACTATGCCGAAGTGTTTAGAAGGTTAGGCTATCCCATCGAGCTCGACTTCAAGACGCTGATTACTCCTGCCCAGGCCAATCTGCGTCTGTTGCCTGCCGCCATTGGCGAGAAGAAGGCGTTTCAGCAGTGGATAGGTATAGCCCCCTTTGCCGCGCATCGTGGCAAGACCTATCCGTTGCCCCGCATCCAGGAAGTCATTGCGCGTCTTAACCGCAGTCACCCTTCATGCCGTATCTTCCTGTTTGGGGCGGGTGCTGCCGAGAACGCGCTTCTCGATACCCTTGTGACTCAAAACAACCATTGTCTCAGCGTGCCGCGCCATCTCAACGGCCTTCAGCAGGAGCTTATCCTGATGAGTCATCTCGACGTGATGGTCACCATGGACAGTGCCAACATGCATCTGGCATCGCTTGTCGGCGTGCCCGTGGTGAGTATATGGGGGGCCACGCATCCTTACGCGGGCTTCTTAGGCTGGAACCAGAGCTATGACGACGTGGTACAGATAGACATGGACTGTCGTCCCTGCTCGGTCTACGGCAAGAAAGACTGTATGCGTGGCGACTATGCCTGCCTCAACCAGATAGCCCCCGAGGTCATCGTCGAGAAGGTGGAGAAACACTTGAAATAGCCCCAAGCATCCTCTTTGTTTTACAAGCAGGATATAGAGACATCAGGAAGCCAAACTGCCGTTGACAGCATCACTGTCAACGGCAGTTTCGTAAGTAGCCCTCAGTTGGGCAGACGGCATCAATTCTGAGCGCTGCCGTCGCTTTATTTCATTTTCGAGAGATACGCCCCCATTTCGTTGATGCACAGCGGACCACGTGCGTCATCGAATGTGACGCGTATTTGTTTCGCCTGTATGGTGTTGAAGCGAAGCAGTCGTCGATAGCCAATGGTGGTGGTCTGCTCCTCAACGGGCAGCGGCTTCCAGTTGCCGTTGTATTGGTATTCTACGCGAAACTTCCTCACGCGCTGGCCAAGAGGAATGTACTCTTGAATCATCAATCGGTTGAGGCTTTGCTGCCTTTTGAATGTAAAGGTCAACGTACCGCTTGTCTCTCCATCCTTGGTAGCCCAGTAAGTGTCGAAGTTTCCGTCAGTCACATTGGCAGCTCCGAACGCGTTGTGACGGGTGCTGCTGGCTTTCACCTTGGCGTTCTTCAGCAGGTTTACGCGAAACTCCTCATCCAATGCCTTACGGAAGTTCACCAAATGGATAGAGTCTGTAGGGTGTATGAGTCCGTCCTTGTCCACGGGCACATTGAGCAGGAACGTGCTGTTGCGGCCTACGCTGGTGTAATAGATGTCCATGAGGTCGGCTACACTTTTCACCTTGTCGTTCTCGCTGTCGTGATAGAACCATCCCGGGCGAATCGACACATCACACTCCGCGGGCACCCAAGTGTCGCCATTGGCATGTCCGCTGTTGAGTTCAGCCATTTTTTCATAGCCTGCATACACCTTGTTAGCGTTGAGCAGCGACCAGTTGGTCTCACCTGCCCGTCCCTTCTCATTGCCTACCCATCTGCAGCCGGGTCCGCCGTCTGAGAAGATGACAGCCTGCGGCTGATATTTCTCCACGAGCTTTTTCACGCGGTCAAATTCGTAATAGGTGCGGCGGTCTATCTGTCGTTTCTCGTTGGCCCCGCCATACCATCCGTCGCCACCGTTGGCTCCGTCGAGCCATACCTCAAAGAGATTGCCGTACTGTGTAAAGAGTTCTTCCATCTGGGCATAGTAGTATTCGCGATAGAATGGCGTGCCGTAGAAGGCCTGATGGCGGTCCCAGGGCGAAAGATACACGCCCAACTTCATGCCGTATTTCTGGCAGGCCGCCGCCAATTCGCCCACGATGTCGCCTTTTCCGTCCTTGTAGGGCGTGTTTCTAATGCTGTAGTCGGTGTACTTGGTTGGCCACATGCAGAAGCCGTCATGATGCTTTGCGG
The DNA here is from genome assembly GCA_023425865.1 of Bacteroidota bacterium. Taxonomy (GTDB): domain Bacteria; phylum Bacteroidota; class Bacteroidia; order Bacteroidales; family Bacteroidaceae; genus Prevotella. The sequence continues at coordinate 40,699 of JAFABV010000002.1, forward strand.
TAATGATGACCCCCTTCATTCCGCCAGCCTTCAGCGTCCTCACCCACTGTTCGCAGTCAAGTCGGCTGGGATTGAAGATTTGCGGATTGGCATTGCCATATCCCCATTCCGAGTCGTCATAGGTATTCAGGCCATAATGTATAAAAGCGTAGGTCTCCATCTGTTGCCATGCCACCTGGTTGGTTGTGGGCAGCGGTGCTATTGCCGCGGGAGCCTCTTGTTGTGAGAATACAGACAATGGCATTGTCGCCATCATCATAGCTAAAGGTAGATTCTTGATTTTCATGGGTAATAATTATGATATTTGTAAAAGTGTGTTTCTTGCTCAAATGGTCTGTCAGCCATTCCACGGCTTACTCGTTGGCCAATTGTTGCTTGGCAAACTCCCAGATGACGATGCCTGCCGTGACGCTGACGTTAAGCGAATGTTTGGTGCCAAACTGTGGAATCTCCAAGCATCCGTCGCATAAGTCCACAACCCTTTGCTTCACCCCCTTCACCTCATTGCCGAAGATGATGGCGGTGGGTTGGTGTGCTGGTGGGTTGGGTTGTTGGTTTGTTGGGTTGTTGGTTTGTTGGTTTGTTGGATTGTTGGATTGTTGGTTTGTTGGGTTGATATATGGTGCGTTAGGCCATTTTGAATTTTGAATTTTGAATTTTGAATTAAAAAGCTCCTGCAGCTTCGTCGACCCCTCCACCTGTTCGACGGCATAGACATCGTATCCGCGTGCCTGTAGGTCGTGCACGGCGTCTTCGGTGTTTTCAAAGTATCTCCAGTCCACCGAGTCCTCACCGCCGAGCGCCGTCTTGTGTATCTCAGGGTGGGGCGGGGTGGCCGTGATACCGCAGAGGTAAACGGCCTCTATGCGGAATGCGTCGCCGGTGCGAAATACCGAGCCCACGTTATACAGACTCCGCACATCGTCGAGCACGACGACGAGTGGCAGTTTCTCCGCCTCCTTAAACTTCTCCAAGCTCAGGCGGTTCATCTCTATGGTCTTCAGTTTGCGCATGGTTGGCAGCGTTGTCGTGAGGTCTTATTCTTTCGTCGAGAATATCAGGGCGTAGGCCTTGATACGTTTCACCATGGCCAGCAGTCCATTGCTGCGTGTGGGCGAGAGGTGCTCGCGCAGGCCTATACGGTCAATGAAGTAGAGGTCGGCATCGAGTATTTCCCGTGGTGTGTGTCCGCTGATGACCCGTATCAGCAGCGCGATGATGCCCTTCACGATGAGCGCGTCGCTGTCGGCGGTGAAATAGAGTTTGCCGTCCTCGTGGTCACATTGTATCCACACGCGGCTCTGGCAGCCGTCGATGAGGTTCTGCTCGTTCTTGTATTTCTCGTCAAGGGCAGCAAGGTCGTTACCCAAGTCGATGAGCAGCTGGTATTTGTCCATCCAGTCGTCGAAGTCAGAAAACTCCGTGATGACCTCGTCCTGTATTTCGTTGATTGTCATAATATTGTTTTGATTGTTGTTGAGGCCTCGGGCAAAGCGCCCCCGAGCCCTTTGTTGTCATTTATGCTTGTTTTACGGTTTCGAGCTTAAAGAACTTGTCGCCCGGTCGCACCTTGTCGGTCACGGGTATAGACACGCGCCACCCCTGCTCGGCCCGTTCCACCGGCTTGAGGTCGTAGCGTATCTCCGTGGCGTCGAGATACATCACACCGGTGGTGTTGCCCGTAATGAGCAGTTTGTCGCCCAACTCAAACGTGTTGGCCTCGACGGCAATCTCTGCCACGTTGAGCTTTGAGAAATACTTGGTCACCTTACCCACGAGCACCTTTCGCTCAGTGGCACTCGACCCGTAATGCTTGTTCCATTCGCCCATGGTCTGGCCTTGGTAGTAGCCATCCCAGAATCCACGGTTGAACACGGTGGCCAGTCGCTCGTCCCACTCGGCCTTGCGCTCCTCGGTAAAGGTGCCGTCGAGCACAGCCTGTATGGCCTCCTTGTAACACCTCACCACGGTGTACACATATTCGGGTCCGCGGGCACGGCCTTCTATTTTGAACACGCGCACGCCGGCATCCATCATGCGGTCGATAAAGCGCACCGTCTTCAGGTCTTTCGGACTCATGAGATACTGGTTGTCTATCTCCAGCTGGTTGCCCGTCTCGTTGTCGGTGGCCGTGTACGAGCGTCGGCATATCTGCGTGCACTCGCCGCGGTTGGCTGAGCGGTTTTGCGCGTGCAGGCTCATGTAGCACTTCCCCGACACGGCCATGCACAGTGCGCCGTGGCAAAACATCTCTATGCGCACCTGCCGGCCCATGGGGCCAATGATGTTCTGGCGTTCTATCTCGCCGTAGATATGCTTCACCTGGTCCATGTTGAGTTCGCGGGCCAGTACGCTCACGTCGGCAAACTGACTGTAGAATTTCAGTGCCTCTACGTTAGAGATGTTGAGCTGTGTAGAGAGGTGCACCTCCACCCCCTTCTCCCGACAGTAGGTCATTACCGCCACGTCGGCAGCGATGACCGCCGATATGCCGGCTTCCTTGGCGGCATCGATAATCTCGCGCATGGCATCGAGGTCGCTGTCATAGATAATGGTGTTGACGGTGAGATAAGTCTTAATGCCATGCTCACTGCATGTGCGTGCTATATCGTGAAGGTCGTCTATGCCGAAGTGGTTGGCACTGTGCGAACGCATGTTGAGCTGTCCGATGCCGAAGTACACAGAGTCGGCACCCGCCTGAATGGCAGCCGCCAATGACTCGCGCGAACCCACGGGGGCCATGACCTCAAAGTCTGTTGATTGTAATTTCATGGTGCAAAGTTACGAAAAAGATAAGCAGTAGCAGCGAAAAAAAAGGTTAAAGCTATCCGTAGCCACTGTATAACATCATGGCTTGCGCAAGCAAGCGGTGGGGCTTACGGCAATTCCCCACTGGCTCTTGGTGCCCTGTAACAGGCCATTTACCTCCCAGCGCATGCTGAGCAGTCTTCACCCGTCAGCGCCTATGCAAACGCCTTGGACACGCCCCATCATCATGAGGCATATCCAAGGCGTGGGCCTGTAGGGCGAAATCTTGGCGCGTAGGCCATCGTCTCGCCGCCATTCGGCATATGGCGGTTTACTTGCCCAAGTATTTGTTGTACTGGGCTTTGGTCAGTATTTTCTGCAGTTCGGTGTTGTAGGCATTGCGCTTCTGGTGCTGACTCTTGATGTGTGCCTGCTGTTCAGCGCTGCTTTTGTGCGTCTCACCGCCTTCATGCGTCGTGGCTCCCGTCTTGCCGTCTACCGCCTTCTTGCCACTGTTCTCGTTGGCAGGCAGTGGCTTGCCCTTAAAGCGAGGGTTGGCAATGAGGTCGGCGTATTTCTCGTTCAGCTTCTTCAGTTTCTTGGCCTGCGTGCTGTTCAGTCCGAGTTCCTTGACGAGGTTGTTGGTGGCCTGCTGCGGTGTCAGTGTCGATGCGTTGTTGTTTTTGTTCTGAGCCACGGCTACGGTGTTAGCCTTTGCTGTGGTGGGAGCGGCGGTAAGGCCTGCCATTGCCATTACGCAAACGGCGAATAGTGGAAATGTAATTGTCTTCATCATTGTGTTATATTTGTACCATTATGCTTTTATATCGATTGACGTTCGCCCACCCTGTATTGTTACCATGGGTAAGGCCATCATGACTCGGTCTGCCGCGGTGACTTGCAAACATCGGCCTTGCCCAGCCCGGCATAGCGAGCTGCCATGCTCTCGTTGCCTGTCAAAGGTGTTACGGTGCAAAGTTAGGTGTTATTTCAAGACCAGGCAATACCTAAAATATAGTATATTAGGCACGGTGATACACGATGTACACACGGCCGTGGCCCTCGTTACCCCCTCGGTCGATGGGGCGTCAAGGCGGTTGCGGATAGCATTGGGCCGTGCTCTCGCTTGACGGCTTGCATCGAAGCGTCTGATGGTTCTATATAGAATTATCTGATGGTTTTATATAGAAACATCCGATGGTTTTATATAGAATCATCCGATGGTTTTATATGAAATCATCCGATGGTTTTATACAGAATGAGTTGACGATAATTATCGTGGGGCGCTATTGTTCTGCCCGTTGTATTGCTGAAATACGGTATTATCTTTCTTCGTTATCATATTTTATCACTACCTTTGCAGCCGTAATGGTTCCTCGTAAGGGGATGAAAAGGGAACCGGGTGAGAATCCCGGACAGTCCGGCTGCTGTGAGTCGCCCTTGTCGATCCGAATGTTACACCACTGCGCGTTGGCGGGAAGGTATTCGGTATCAGGCGGCAAAGTCAGAAGACCTGCCATGCGTCTATATATTTCATGTCCTCTTGGGTTAGGACAGTGATAATTGCCGCGATAATGAAAACAAGACTTACGCTAAGCCTGCTGTGCTTGCCCTTGTTATCTGTATCTGCCCAGATACTGCATAACGCTTCCGCTCCCCTCGACCTGTTGGGGCGTGAGGGGCATGTAGATACGGTGGTGGTCATCGGCAAGCTCACCTATCAGGAGGTCATACCCGCCCAGTCGCTCAAGGGGGCGCTGCTCGAACGGCTCAACACCCACTCGGTGGCCGACGCGCTGCGCTATTTCTCGGGCCTGCAGCTCAAAGACTATGGCGGCGTGGGCGGCCTGAAGACGGTAAACATACGCTCGATGGGCACCAACCATCTGGGCATCTATTATGACGGCATAGCCTTGGGCAACGCGCAGAACGGGCAGATAGACCTTGGGCAGTTTTCGCTCGACAATGTGCAGGAGGTGTCGCTCTACCATGGTCAGAAGAGTGCCATCTTCCAGACCGCCAGCGATTTTGGCAATGCGGGCTCGGTGTACATTCGCACCCGTCAGCCGGTGTTTGCCGAGGGCAAGCCGTATAATCTCAAGTTCAAGTTGAAGTACGGGTCGAGCGACATGGTGCGCTTCTCTACGCTGTGGGAGCGCAAAATCAGCGACGACATCAGTTCGTCGCTCTCGGCAGAACTGCTCAACTCGAGCGGCAAGTACCGGTTTCGTTACCGCAGAATGAATATAGACCACACCGTGGCCTACGACACCACGGCCACCCGCCACAACGGCGACATCTGGGCGGCGAGGGTAGAGGCCAACCTGCACGGCATTCTGGCGCAGGGACGCTGGCAGCTCAAAGCCTACAGCTACAACTCAGAGCGGGGCATCCCCGGTGCCATTGTCAACAACGTGTGGCGACGGGGCGAGCGGCAGTGGGACCACAACCACTTTGTGCAAGGGTCGTGGCAGAAGAGTTACGGCGAGCGCTTCTCTACCCGCTGGCAGGCCAAATACGCCTATTACAACACCCGCTATGTGAACAACGACACCACGCAGATGCACGTAGACAACACCTATCGGCAGCAGGAACTGTACGTGTCGACCTCTAATGTCTATGAGCTGCTGCGCAACTGGAGCGTGTCGCTGAGCTACGATTTCAGGTGGAACAAGTTGGATGCCGACATGACCAATTTCTCTTACCCCCGCCGTTACTCGCACTATGTGGCCTTAGCCTCCGCCCTCGACCTGCGCCGCCTGAAGTTGCAGGGCAGCCTGCTGTGGCAGAGCGACGACAACCATACCCGCAAGAACGCGGCCTCGCGGTCTAATCACGGCCTTACGCCAGCCTTCTTTGCCAGCTTCTACCCCTTCGACAGCAGGGTGTTCTCGCTGCGCGCCTTTGTCAAGAAGAGCTACCGCATGCCCACGTTCAACGACCTGTATTACACCGAGGTGGGCAATGCCGACCTCAAGCCCGAGTCGGCCCTGCAGTACGACCTGGGGTTCATGGTAGATAAGGCAGTGGCCGACCATGGCCCCTGGCGGCACTTCAGGCTGCAGGTAGACGCCTACTACAACAGCGTGCGCGACAAGATCGTGGCCTATCCCAAGGGGCAGCAGTTCAGATGGACCATGCTCAACCTGGGCCGTGTGCACATCGCCGGCGTAGACGCTGAGGCCGAGCTTACCATGCAGCCCCTGCGGGGACTGATGCTGACGGGCCGCGTGCAATACACCTACCAAGACGCGCGCGACGTTACCGACCCTACCACCTCGTATTACCGCGACCAGATACCCTACATACCCTGGCACAGCGGGTCGGCCATCGTGATGGCCACCTATGGACACTGGGACCTCAGCTATAGCTTCATCTATTCGGGCGAGCGCTACAACCAGCAGGAAAACACCCAGTACAACCACATGCAGCCGTGGTACACCCACGACCTGAGCCTGATGTACAGGTTCAGGTGGCGGTGGGTAGACTGTAAGGTGACGGCCGAGGTGAACAACGTGTTCGGGCAAGACTATGACGTGATACTCAACTATCCCATGCCCAAACGCACCTTTGCCATAGGCATAGACTTGACCATATAAACAAAATAACGCATGAATAAAGTATTATTAACGACGCTGCTGCTGGTCACCGCCCTGCTGAGCGGGTGTCGCGGCGACGACTACATTGTGACCTCAGAAGACCACGACACGGGCACCCCGTCGGTGGTGACCGACATTGTGGGCATGTATGTGCTCAACGAAGGCAACATGGGCAGTAACAAAAGCTCGCTCGACTATCTCGACCTTTCGGGCGACAACGGCACCATACACTACATCCGCAACATCTACGCCGAGCGCAATCCCAACGTGGTGAAAGAGTTGGGCGACGTGGGCAACGACATACAGGTGTATGGCAACCGCCTGTGGATGGTCATCAACGTGAGCAACAAGGTGGAGGTGGCCACTGCCGACAGCTGCCGCCGCATAGGGCAGGTAAACATTCCCAACTGCCGATACGTGGCATTTCACGGTGGCTATGCCTACGTGTCGAGCTACGTGGGACCGGTGCAGGTGTCTGAAACGGCGCCGCGCGGACGCATCTATAAGGTAGACACGCTCACCCTTGCCAAGGTAGACTCGGTGACGGTGGGCTACCAACCCGAGGAAATGGCCATCGTGGGCAACAAGCTCTATGTGGCCAACAGCGGCGGATACCGTGTGCCCACCTACGACCGCACGGTGAGCACCATCGACTTGGCCACCTTCAAGGAGGAGCGCCAGACCGACCTTGCCGTCAACCTGCATCGCTGCCGCGCCGACCAGTATGGGCAGCTGTGGGTGACATCGCGAGGAGACTACTACAGTGCCAAGCCTAAGCTCTACTGGATGAAGACCTCGGCCGACGGTACGCTCACCAAGGGCGACTCCATAGACGTGACCGTGTCAGACATGTGCATCGTGGGCGACTCCTTATATTATATAGGTGTGGCGTTCAATTACGAGACCTTTGAGAACAATATCTCCTATGGTATCATCAATGTGCGCACCCACCAGGTGGTGGCTCAGAAACTCTCTGACGCACCCGAACTGGCTGCCGTGGAACTGCCCTACGGCATCGTGGTGAACCCCATCGACCGCGATTTCTATGTCATGGATGCCTACAACTATGTGTCGAGTGGCGAGCTGCTGCACTTCCGTGCCGACGGTAGTTTCGACTATAAGGTGTGGACGGGCGACATTCCGGGGCATGCCGTGTTCATCAAGCGCACACGCGCCAAATCATAAACCATAACGATCATACAAACATAGCATGACATGAAGAAAACTCTACTCACGGTCCTTACGGCCCTGACCGCCCTGTCGTCTTTGGCGCAGCAGATGACCGATACGGACACACACCATCCCTACATACTCGCCGTAGACGAGTATGTGCCCGCCCCCGGACAGTTTGTCAACGTGCTTCCCGTGTACAAGGAAGGCGACGATGCGGCCGCCATGGCCAAGAAGTGTACCGATCTGGTGGCCAACAGCAAGGGAAGCAACATCACCCTTGGCGCCTTTGGCGGGTATATCACCTTTCATTTCGACCATAGCATCGCCAACGTGAAAGGGCTGCGCGACCTCTACCTCAAGGGCAACGCCTTCACTAACAACGCCGAGCCGGGCGTGGTGATGGTGTCTAAGGATGTAAACCGAAATGGTATTGCCGATGACCCCTGGTACGAGATAGCCGGTAGTGCCGACCGCGACAGCGTGGGCAAAGTGATATACGGTTATGAGGTGACTTATCGTTACGACTCGCTGAAAGATGTGCCTTGGACCGACAACAAGGGCCTTTCGGGCGTGGTCAACCGCAATAACTTTCATTCTCAGGAGTTTTATCCCCTCTGGCTCAAAGACAGTTTGACGCTCAAGGGCACCCTGCTTCGCAGCAACCAGCCGGACGCCAATGGCAAGACCCCTGCCGCAAGCCTGAAGGCATACGACTACGGGTACGCGGACAATAAGCCCAACAGTGACACCATTGCCTGCAGCGTAGATTTCGACTGGGCCGTAGACCCCATCACGCGAGACACGGTAGCCATCGACTTTGTAGACTTTGTGAAGGTGTACAGCGGTTTGCAGCAGATGATGGGAGCCATAGGTGAGACCTCTACCGAGTTTACTGGTGCCGAAGACCTGCACTTGGAGGCCTCGCTGGAGGCCATTCGCCTGGCCAACCTCCCCGCGGCAACCTTTGAAGAGGTTCAGCTCAACGACAGCAGTGTGCTGCCCATGCAGGTGGAGGGCGTCAGCCAGGTGGCGTCTTCATTCGAGTCGGGTGGCTTCAAGTTCCATTATAACTACAACGCCGACTGGGGTTCATGGAGCGGCGTTTCGGTATCGGGACGCACGGATAACACCTACGTAGACTATGTCATGGGGCAGTATAACAGCTGCGTGGGGCATGGCTATGGCGGCTCGGCACAGTATGCCGTGGTATATCCGCAGGGTGAGACCATTGAGGTGGCCGACGAGAGTAATGCGGCTCGCACGCTCAACGGTATGTATGTGGCGGTAAATACCTATCTGCAAAACTCTATCGTCAATGGCGACTTTTACTCTCCTGCCTTCAAGGAGGGCGACTACCTCACGCTGAGCATAGTGGGGCTTGATGCTCAGGGCGAGGCCACCGGCACGCTCACCTATGCCTTGGCCGACTACCGCTCTGACAATGAGGCCAAACGCTACTACGTGCGCGACTGGACTTATGTAGACCTCTCGGCCTTGGGCGAGGTGGCTGCCATCACCTTTAAGATGGATGGCTCGGTCAAGAACGAGTGGGGACTCGCCACGCCCACTTACTTCCTGATGGACAACTTCAACGATGTGTACGACGGCACAAGCGCCAAGCTCGATGTCTTCGTAGCGCAGACCCCCACCGCCATCAGCCGTCAGACGACAGGTGCCGACGCTACCATAGAGGGCATATACACCATCGACGGCAAGCGGGTGAGCGCGCCGGTGAAGGGTCTGAACATCGTGAAATACAGTGACGGACGGGTGGTCAAAGTGATGAGATAGCCCATAGGCTGGAAAAATAGGTACCTTACGAAGGCCGTATCTTGCCAACAACGCCATAACGGCGGTTGGCAAGATACGGCCTTCCGGTTTGAAGCCCATTCCCCGCCAACAGCCGCGGTACGCGCCCACTGCCCCGCAGGCAGCGCTTTTCCGCAAGGTTTTGTTCCTTGTTGCCCTATTTTTCGTACCTTTGCTCCGTAGAACAACGGTCTGAAAATGAAACATCAACTGATATGGGCCGCGCTGCTGGCCCTGTTGCTTGGCGGCTGCGGAAAGCCCGAAAAACCCGTAAAGGCGAAAGAACACCAACGCTTTGTTAACGAAGTGATGCTCAAGACTACGCCCGTGGATGACCAGGGGCAGGGCGAGCTCTGCTGGGTGTATGCCATGCTGGCCACCATTGAGACCGAGCACCTGATGATGGGCGACTCGGTAAGTCTCTCGCCCGACTACCTGGCGCGTATGTTTCTGCGCGACCAGGCCCAGCGATACTATCTCGCCGGGGGAAGCCGTCCTTTGTCGCTGCGGGGCATGGCGCCCATGGCGCTCAGGCTCATGGAGCGGTATGGCGCCATGGACTACGACGCCTATCATAATTATAAGGGCGTAAACTACGATGTGTTGACACGAAAGGCCCAACAGGCTTGTCGCAAGGCGGCTTCGCTGAGCCAGGTCAACGAGTGGATGGACCTACTGCTCGACCGTGAGGTGGGCTATATGCCCCGTTATGTGTTTATGATGGGTGCCGAGTATACGCCACTTGAGTTTGCGCATAGCGTATGCCGCCCGGGCGAGTACCTGCAGCTGACGAGCTTCACCCACCATCCTTTTGGCAAGCCCTTTGTGCTCGAGCTGCCCGACAACCTGATGCTCGACCGCTATCTGAATGTGCCCATAGACACACTCATGGATATGGCGGTAAGGGCGCTGCGTGCCGGGCATCCCGTATGCTGGGAGGGCGATATCAGTGAGCCGGGCTTCGACTTTGACAATGGGGTGGCCGTGCTGCAGCACGAAAACCTGAAAGCCGACCAGCGGCGGCGGCAGTGGGCCTTTGAGACAAGGCGTACCACCGACGACCATTGCATGATGCTCTGTGGCATTGCCCGCGACCATGAGGGCAGGCGGTATTTCATCGCCAAGAACTCTTGGGGCAAAAACAATAGGTATGGCGGATTCATGTATCTCAGTGAGAACTATGTGCGCATGAAGACCATCGCCATGCTGATAAGCGGCAATGCACTGCCCGTCATGGGGCCGAGCGCAAGGGCCTGGAAGTGAGAAACTGCGCGTAGGGCGGAGATTTGAGACAACACAACAGCGTATTTTTTGTAGTATGTCTTCATTTTTTGCTACCTTTGCATGCAAAAGTATATACAACCAACCGATTATGGGAAAGATTATTCTGACCGGTGACCGCCCCACGGGCAAGCTTCACCTGGGACACTATGTAGGAAGTCTGCGCCGCCGTGTGCAGCTTCAGAACGAAGGAGATTACGACCGCATGTTTGTCTTTATGGCCGACGTGCAGGCACTGACTGATAATGCCGAGAACCCGGAGAAGATTCGGCAGAACATTGTGGAGGTGGCTCTCGACTATCTCTCTGCAGGCCTCGACCCTGAGAAATGCACGCTCTACATACAGAGCTGCATACCTGAGCTGGCAGAGCTCACCACCTATCTCATGAACATCGTGAGCGTGAGCCGCGTGCAGCGCAACCCCACGGTGAAGACGGAAATCAAGATGCGCAATTTCGAGACCAACATCCCGCTGGGCTTCTTCTGCTATCCGGTGTCACAGGCTGCCGACATTGCCGCCTTCAAGGCCACCACGGTGCCTGCCGGCGAAGACCAGGAGCCCATGATAGAGCTTACCCGTGAGTTGGTGAACCGTTTCAACTCAGTTTATGCGCCAGTGCTCGTAGAGCCCAACATCCTGTTGCCTGAGAACGCCACGGCACGTCGCCTGCCCGGTACCGACGGCAAGGAGAAGATGAGCAAGAGCCTTAACAACTGTATTTATCTCTCTGACGATGCCGACACGGTGTGGGCCAAGGTGAAGGGAATGTACACTGACCCTACCCATCTCAATGTCTCTGACCCCGGTCATGTGGAGGGCAACGCGGTGTTTACCTATCTCGACGCCTTCTCTACCGACCAAGACTTTGCCGACTTCTGGCCCGATTTTGCCAACCTCGACGAGCTGAAAGCGGCTTATACGGCGGGCGGTATAGGTGACATGAAGTGCAAGAAACTGCTCAACAGCGTCATCAACCGTATGCTGGAGCCCATACGGGCACGGCGGGCAGAGTACGAGAAAGACATCCCCGAGATTTTCAATATCCTGAAGAAGGGTTCTGAGGCTGCCCGTGAAGCCGCTGCCCAGACCATGGACGAGGTGCGCGGTGCCATGCGCATCAACTATTTTGACGATGCCGCGCTCATTGCCGAGCAAGCCGCAAGATACAACAAGGACTAATCTCACCCCATCATCAGAGGGAAGATACACCCGTGCAGGGCGGCTCTTCCCTCTGTTTTTTTTTCATGCCAAGGGCTGGTGTTTTCTTACTGCCCACGGCTTTTACCCGTTTTCCACAATGAAGAAAATCATTCTCAGTATGCTGCTCTGCCTGGCAGGCATGAGCGCGGCGGCCCAGTCGGTCACGTTCAAGGCCCCTGTCGATTGGGATTATGACGACATGCGTCATGTTCGCGTAGAAGACAACCAGTACCAGATTGGCGTTCAGCGTCAGCGCCGTTTCGTGCCCACCGAGACCGTTAGCCCCCAGCCGCTCGACTATGGCGGAGAGTTTAGTTTCGACGTACGGCTCGTAGACCATGGCGACCGCGCCATCGTGTCGCCCCAACATGGCGACCTGCATCAGCGCGAGGCTTACCTCTACCGTCGCGATGGCAAGGTGCTCATGGCCCAGAACATCATTCGCGAAGAGGCTGCCACACGTATCGACACCACCCATCTGATGAACTTCAAGGTGCGTAGGCTGATGACCCAGGGCGGGTTGCCCGAGAACTACGATGGGCCGTTCGAGGTGGAGGTGAATATCACCCCCGACGACACCACCGCCCTGTCGGCCTTTGAGATGGTGAATGGCGGTGGCGACACACTGGCTGTGCGTATAGACCACAAGGCGGGTACGCTCACGCTCTGGCAGGGGCGCGCGCTGGCCTCGCTGCCATTGGCCACGGCCGTGGGCGAGGAGCAGCCGCAGGAGTGGCATCTCAACATCTTCGTGAGCCGGCGCACGGCCGAGGTGTTTGTCAACGACGGACGGGGTGTGCTGAGCCACAGCGTGCAGCTGCTGGCACCGCTGTCTACCGTGTTGCTGAAGTCGGAGGGAGGAAAAACCAAGTTTGCCAACATAGGCATCTACAGCAAACCCAAGTCGCCGTTGCGGTTAGTACGATGAGGCCACGGTGAGGCCGTGGCCTCAGAAGGGGTGACTAAAACCCGAAGAAATGGCATGTGAGGCATGTTTTTTATTAAATATTGATACATTTTTCGGTTATAGTGATGTTAAAATGAAGCAAGAATGATGATATTAAGTTGTTTTTTAATTATTTTTGCATTCCTTTTACGAGAGATTGCAGCATGGCGCATGGGCCAAATGGGATAATGGGCCGATGGCGTGCGCGTGTTGCAGAGAGAGATTTACGATTATCATTTAATTCCATCATCTATGAATCAAATCATCAGTAGGGAGACTTTTGCAAGGTGCTCTTAGCCTGTGGTACGCAACTTACTGGCGGCGTTGGCCCTGGTAGTGAGCCTCTGCGCCAGCGCTCAGCGTACCGTCAGCGGCCAAGTGACCGACCAGAACGGCGAACCGCTCTATGGCGTGAGCATTGTGAAGAAAGGAACCGTTACCGGCGCCGCCACCACAGGCGCCAATGGCAGATATACCATTCAGGTGGACGACGACAACACGGTGCTCGTCTTCCGCTACATAGGCTTCGAGCCTTTTCAGACAGGTGTGAAAGGCCATACGCAGATCAATGTGGCCATGAAGGAGCAGAGCAACCAGATAGCCGAGGTGCAGGTGGTGTCTACCGGTTACCAGAAACTCTCGCGCGAGCGGTCGACAGGTGCCTTTGGCTTTGTGGATTCGACGGCCCTGAACCGGCAGATGCACCAAAACCTGTTTTCTTCGCTCGAGGGTCAGGTGGCGGGTCTGCGCATGGACATCAACCCCAACACGGGCGACATGAGTCCCATACTGCGTGGCGTGGGCACGTTTTCTAACGACGTGGCACCAACCCGCTCATCGTGATCGACGATATGCCCACCGAGCTGACGCTCGACCAAATCAACTCATATAATGTGGAGAGCATCACGGTGCTCAAGGATGCCGCCGCCGCCTCTATCTACGGAGCGCGCGCGGCCAATGGCGTTATCGTGGTGACCACCAAGCAGGCACGTACCGACAAGGTGCTGGTGAATGTGAATGCCGACTGGTTTTTCACTTCCAAACCCAGCTTTAAGGGGCTTGACCTGGCGTCTACCAGCGACATCATCGACTACCAGACCGACGTGTTCAACGCCGGGGTGGCCCGTCAGGGCTCGGCAACTAACTTCCTGAACACCTTTAAGAGCAATTACTACAACCCCTTGTTCCAGCTTTATCTCGACCAGAGCAATGGCAAGGTGACGTCTGACGAGGTGGCCTCTACACTCGACGGGTGGCGCAACAACGACTATTACGAGCAGTTCAGAGACAATGCCTGGCGCACGCAGATGATGCAACGTTACAACGTGAGCCTGTCGCAGAAGGCCGGCAAGAGCAGTCATTTTCTCTCGTTCCAGTTTGAAGGCGACAAGAACCGTACCATCGAGGACCGCAGCAACAGCTTCACCTTATATTATAAGAGTGCCTACCAGGTGGCCAAATGGCTCAAGGCCACGGCAGGCATTGACGCCTATCTCACCCACGACTACACTCCCGAGGGCTACGACTACACGCTGCAGCAACGCTACGAGCAGATGGTAGACGCCGCCGGAAACAGGGTGGTGTCGCCCTATGTCAACGTGGACGGCTTCGCGGGCTCGTCTTACAATGGCGGCGTGGTGAGCCAGTATGAGGGTGTTTCACCCTTCAAGAGCTTCGGCTTCAACGTGCTCGACGCACTCAGCGAGGGTATCACCAAGACCCGCAACGTGAAGCTGCGCCCATTTGTGCAGTTGGAGGCCAAATTCCTGAAGTTTTTCAGGTACAACTTTTCTTATCAGTACGAATGGACCTCACGGAAGACCGAACGCTTTGATGATGCCGACTCTTACCTCATGCGCATGACCTACAACAGCATGATAGACACCAACGGCAAGAGCCAACTGCCTGCCGGAGGACGGTATTACCAGAGTCAGGCCAACCACGATGGATACACCTTGCGCAACCAGCTCAACTTTGACCGCGCGTGGGACATACACAACGTGAGCGCCATCATGGGTCTGGAACTTCGCCAGACCAAGACACCGAGGTACATAGAACAGCTGATGTATGGCTACGACCCGCAGACACTGACCTCGGAACGCATGGACTGGGCCACCTACTATGACGGTGTGGGGACCTCCATGCTCAGCGGCAACACCATCAAGCTGGGCGGGCTCCCCCTGTCGCAGTCGGAGACCAAACACCGTTATGCCAGCTTTTACGCCAATGCCAGCTACAGTCTGCTTTACAAGTACAGCCTGTCGGGAAGCATACGATGGGACGAGGCCGACCTCTTCGGACTCGATATCCGTAACCAGCGTCACCCCTTGTGGAGCGTAGGCGCAAGCTGGCTGATGTCTGAGGAAGCATTCATGAAGCGGGTAAGTTGGATAGATTATCTCAAGCTCAGGGCCACCTACGGCGTGAACGGAAACGTGGACCAGACGTCGACCACCTACTTTGTGGTGACACAGAAGAAGCAGAGCAATCCCATCAGCTCTACTTATCTGAGCTATGACGATGACAACCTGCCCAACCCGAAACTGCGTTGGGAGAAGACCGCCACGCTCAACCTGGGCGTTGACTTCCGCCTGTTCAACAACATTCTGAACGGTAGCTTGGAGTATTACAACCGTCATGCGAGCGACCTGCTGGTGCGCCGCTATATGGATCCTACGCTTGGCGCGGGCAGTCGCGTGGTGAACAACGGCGAGATGCGCAACCGCGGCGTGGAGCTGTCGCTGAACGCCAACGTGCTGAGAAAGCGCGACTGGTCGCTGGGACTGAGCTTCACCTATGCGCACAACAGCAACAAGATGCTGAAGGTAGACCACAGCACGTCTGATTACGCCACGTCGTTTGTGACGAGTCCGCAAAACTTTTTCATGGAGGGAACGGCCTACAACACCCTCTGGGCTTACCACATAGACCGCATAGAGAACGGATACCCCATCGCACAAGACGCTGAGGGCAACGACCTGGTGACCTTTAACGAGGACGGAAGCGTGAACAAGATTACCCTTACATCGAGTCTGAAGGGTACCGACGACTTGGTGAACATGGGTACGCTGACACCGAAATACAATGGCTCGGTAGGGCTGAACGCCCGTTGGAAGAATCTGGAGATGAATCTGCTCTTTGTTTACAGCGGTGGCAACAAGCTGCGCTATGCGGTGGTAGACCTCAGCGACGAGATGGGCAGCCAGACCCTGGCCGGCATCACCGACCGCTGGACGGAAGGTAACGACGGGGTTAGGATGTACATCGACATGCCCGATGCCGTGAAAAACTACGCTTCGACCTTCAACGAATGGTATCAGTATGGTGACATCAACGTGAAAAGCGCCGACTATGTCAAGTTGCGCTCGCTGTCGCTGGCCTACAGTCTGCCCGCAAGCTGGCTGCGCGCCGTGCGCCTCGGACCGACGAAACTCACGTGCCAGATCAATAACCTCTGGACGTGGTCGAAGGCCGGGCACAACATCGACCCGGAGAGCTACGGGCTCAACAGCGGCACGCGCGGCATGTCTATGCCCAAGACTTTTGCCATCGGTTTAACTACCAGTTTCTAACATTAACGTGAAATGGCAGGGCGACAAGCCTTGCCACTTCAACCAAAAGCATACAACATGAAAAAGATTCTATACCTGCTGCTGATGGTTGTCATGCCAGCGTTCTATGCCTGCGACAACTATGTGGACATCACCCCTACCGGGCAGAAGACCGTAGACTCGGCAGAGACTTACTACGAACTGGTGGCTTATCCCAACCGGTCGTACTATCCGTCAGCCTTTGCGCTGCTCAGCGACAATGTCTGGAGTAAGGAGAGCAATATCTTCGGTTATGAGAGCATTTCGTGGGACGGTATCAACATGACCTTCAACGAGCAGGCCAACCGGCTCACGCTCTCTGACAATAATCTTTATGAGAACTGCTACGACTATATTCTGCGCTCCAACATCGTCATCTCTAACGTTGATGCCAGCGGCGGCCCAGACAGCGTCAAGCAGCTGGCCAAGGCCGAGGCCCGCATCATGAGGGCATGGGACCACTTCATTCTGGTAAACACCTTTGCCAAGGCCTACGACCCCGCGACGGCCGCCACAGACGGTGGCGTGGCCATCGTGAGTGCCTACGACCTTGAGGCTACACCGGTGAAGGCCACCGTGGAGCAGGTCTACCAGTTTATCATTAAGGACATCGAGGAGTCGTTGCCCTACATCAAAGAGAATCCCGTGACCGTGTATCACCCGTCGAAGGCCTTTGCCTATGCCTTGGCGGCCAAGGTGTACCTCTTCCACCGCGACTACCAGAAGGCGCTCGACGCGGCCAACAAGAGTCTGGAACTGAAAAGCGAGCTGATAGATTACATTGCGCTGGAGGCGGCGGGCGGCCCTACCAAGGTGTCTACCTATGCCAAGGGCAATAATCCTGAGGTGCTGAATTATGCCTACCAGGGTGGTTACAGCGACAATCCGGCATACATTTACGGCATGCTTTCGCCCGAGATGGTGAAGCTTTTCGGTAGCGACGACGAGCGACTGAAACTCTTTTTCAAGACCACCGGCAACATGGTCTACTACTTTGACGAGGGTTCGGGTGCCGCCCTGTGGAACACGTCTGTCACCTATAGCAAGTTCCAGTACATGGCCGTGGGCTTGCGCACGGCAGAGGTTTACCTGATGAAGGCTGAGGCGCAGGCACGTCTGGGCGACCTCGGTGGGGCTACTGCCACGCTGAACCTGCTGCGGGCCAAGCGCGTGAAGGGCAGCGAGGCGGTGCTGGCCACTGGCAGCACGGTGCAGGAGGTGATGCAGAACGTCATCAACGAGCGACGTAAGGAGCTGCTCTTCGGCTTCAACCGCTTCTGGGATCTCAAGCGTTTCAATACCGAGGCAGCCTACCAAAAGACCATCACACGCGTCTTCCCGCTGGTTGACACCACCAAGGAGCATAAGACTTACACTCTGAAACCGGATTCAAGGCTGTACATCATTCCCTTCCCCAGCGATGCGCGCGAGAAGAATCCCAACCTCACGCTGAACACCGACGAGTGACAAGGCCGGAGGTAAAACAACTCTATACATCGAGCCAGGCAGTAAATAGTTACTGTCTGGCTCGTATCAGTATCCACACGCCTCCCCCTGTGGCGTCTTGCCCAAGCCACCATCTTTGCCGCAGTTACCACCCCGCACGTCGCACCATCTCCATGCCTACGCCCAACCGTTCGCACCGAACAGCCCGATGGTTCTATATAAAACCATCCGATGATTCTATATAAAACCATCCGATGGTTCTATATAAAACCATCATATCATTCTATATAGAACCATCCAGTGACTTGGGGTTTCCCTCTTAGCCCGCCCGCCCTTGCCATAGGCTCGGAGGGCACTTGAAACGGCGGCTTTGGGGCGCATAACTGCACCATTTATCATGACTAACCCCATGGTTTACGCCTGCTTACTGGGCGGTTTACGACAGACACCATACTTTACAGGTAAAACGACCCGGTACGGATTTTGGTGGGACGAGTGGAGGTGGACGGAAGATTGGCGGGTGACGCGAGGTGTGCCTACGTCCATATTTTTACCTAATTTAGGCAGAATCTTTGGATATCAGAAAAAAATGGGTTATCTTTGCAAAACCGAATATCATGGGCTCTGATAGTTCAATGGATAGAACGGAGGTTTCCTAAACCTTTGATCCGGGTTCGATTCCCGGTCGGAGTACTTTCCTTATTGCTCAGTCTTTACCAAAGATTTCTCTCTCTCTCTTCGTTCTTCACCTTTTATTCTTTGTTTTTCACTTTTACTCAACTACTATGCTTGGTGCCATTATCGGAGATATTATCGGCTCTCGCTTTGAATTTGATGAGAAGCCCGAATCGCAGTTTCAACTTTTCATGGATAAGCCGCGGTGTGACTATACCGACGACACAATCATGACCGTGGCCGTGGCTGACGCTATACTCAACCACCGCGACTATCGTGACGCCATACACGACTGGGGCAAACGCTACCCTTGTCCCAAGGGAGGCTATGGCGGGATGTTTGCCGAGTGGTTGTCTGCCGACGACCCCAAGCCGCACAATTCGTGGGGCAACGGGGCTGCTATGCGCGTGTCGGCTGTGGGCTGGCTCATCGACGACTACGACGAGGTGTTGCGTGAGGCCAAGAACAGCGCTATATGCAGCCACATGCACAAAGAGGCTATCCGTGGGGCACAATGTGTGGCAACGCTGATTTATTGGCTGCGTACCTGCCGCATAACGAAAGATGAAGTGGAGGGCGCGGTATGGCATAATTTCGGATACGACATTCCGCCACTGCGCGATATATACAAGATAGGCGCGGAAGGGCACTTTGACTCTTCTTGCCAGGAAACTGTGCCTTGGGCAATACGCTGTTTTCTTGAGAGCGATAGTTTTGAGGATGCTGTGCGCAAGGCGGTGATGGCGCGTGGCGACGCGGATACGAAGGCTGCCATCTGTGGTTCGATCGCGGAGGCTTTCTACGATGTTCCCGATAAATTCTATGAAAAAGCCTGCTCGTATCTTGAAGCCGACATGCTTGACGTGGTGCAGCAGTTTTGCGCCGAGATACAGAGCAGGTTAGACCGTTAGCAGCCGCTGCCGTCAAGTCGGCAAGAGGCACCATCGGCGGGCGTGGCGCTGAGGCCAACGTCTTCGGGTGACAAGGTCACCGTGCCGTCTTCGAGTACGAAGCAAGGGATACCGGCGTAACCATTGCGACGTGCCTCGTCGAAGACGGGATTGTTGTCGCGCAGGCGCAGGAAGTCCTTGAGGTAGCTTACGTGTTCGCCTATATCGATGACCTGAAAGCGGTCGTCTTGTGCTACTTGTGCGTCGACCCATTGGCAGTCGGGGCACGATTTCATTCCATAAATCTTAATCATAGTGCTGTGTGGGTTATTAATAAGTAACTACATGCAATGATTATGCCAGACACGTGGTGCCTGGCATAATAGTTTATCTGACCTTGTTATAGGTTTCCCTGATCTTGTTGACTTGCTGCAGCATGTTGTCGTAGTGCAGGGCGTTGATGTCGCCGTCGGCACAGGTAGCGCGTTGTTGCTTGCAGAAGTTCTCGATGGTGCTCAGGTGCTGCAAGGCGTAGAGCACGACGTCGGAGCGGTTGGCACTGACCGAGAGGCCGGTGAGCTGCTGGTCGGTGGGGTTGATGATGGTGTTGATGAACTTCACGTAGGTACGCTCCTGCTCGCGGCGGTAGGTGTTGTTGCGCATGTCGGTGGCCGACATGGGCTTCCATACGGCCTTGAATACATCGTTGAGATACTCGTCTACGGGATAAGGCTGACGAGAGGTGATGTTGTTTTTCGCCTCGTTGTAGAGCGTTCCGGGGGTCAGGAGATACGACAACACCGTGGTGCTACGGTTCTTCAACTCGTCTTCGGCGTCGATGCCCAGCTTGTTGACCAGCTCGGTGGGGTAGAGCCAAGTAGGCGCGTCAAAGATGTTGCGCCCCATCCATTCGATGGCCTCCTGCTGCAGGGCCTTGGGTACAGGCTCGTACTGCACGTCGCCAGGAGTGTTGTTGATGTACCGGCCGTTGATATAACGCTGTACGTGGTTGACATAGCGGGTGAACTGCGCACGCACACTCTTGTGCAGGTCCATGAGGTTATCGGTCTGCCCGTCAGGCTGTGCCGTCCATTTTTCGATGTTCTGTACGATGCGTCTGAGGTTTTTGATGCCATAGTCGCTGGCCTTCATGGCGTTGTCGCCCAGGTCTTCAGTCTGTGAGCGTGGGTCTTGGCCCTTGCCCTCGTCGCCGCAGTAGCGCAGTCGGACGTTGCCTTTGAGCGTTTGTGTCACCTCTGCGCGCAGAACTTTCTGCTCTTCAGCCGGCGACTTGAACTCAGGACGATACTGGTATCCAAACTTAATGGCCCATTTGTCGTAGTCGTTGATACGGGGGAAGAGGCCCTTGGGACCAATGTGGTCTTCGGGTTGTGCCACATAGTTGAATCGGGCATAGTCCATGATGCTGGCGGTGTGGCCGTACTTCTCAACCCATGCCTTGTCGCGGAGTTTCTCTACGGGCGTGGCCGATGAGGCAATCATGTTATGGCGAAGGCCAAGACTGTGCCCCACCTCATGGGAGGAGACAAAGCGAATGAGCTGCCCCATGAGTTCGTCGTCGAGTTCCCATTTCTGCGCGCGCTTGTCCAAGGGACCACATTGAGTGATGTACCATTTGCGCACCAAATTCATGACATTGTGGAACCAGCAGATATGACTCTCGATAATCTCACCGCTGCGTGGGTCGACGATACGTGGGCCATAGGCGTTCTCAGTCTCTGACGGCAGGTAGCGGATGACGCAGAAGCGAGCATCGTCTACGCTCATCGTCGTGTCGTTGGGCCATTCTTTACCCACGATGGCATTCTTGAACCCAGCGGCCTCGAAGGCCTCGTTCCAGTCGTTGACACCTTGTATAAGATAGGGCACCCACTTCTTGGGCGTGGCCGGGTCGATGTAGTAGACAATGGGTTTCTCTGGTTCAGAGAGCTTGCCGGCAGCATAGGCCTTCTTGTTCTTGGGCACGAGTCGGTAGCGCGAGATGATGGCCTCCTGCCGTGAGGGTTCGTCATCTGAAAACTCGGTGATGCGGTTGTTGAAGTATCCCACCCGCTTGTCGTCAAGGCGTGCTTGCATAGGCACCTCGGGCAGTTGCACGAGGCTGGTGTTGAGCGTAAAAGTGGCAAAGCCTGTGTTGGCTGCCGGCGTATTGCCGCCGGTGACGGTATAGGTGCGCAAGGTGCTCACCTCTACATTGATGGGATAGGTGCGTATGGTGTCGACAAAGGTAAGGTCTGATTTGAGCGACCCCAATTTGGCTGCCGAGCGGTCGTTGCTCGAAAAGCCGCTGATGTTGTTGTCGGCTGTGAACAGCGAGGTCACTTTGATGAGCATGGCCTTGGTCTTGTCGTTGACGCCGATGATGTCAAACCTCTCGATGATGGGGTCGACGGTAGCCTTGTCCACTAACGGCGCGATGTCGTCTCCGCTCTTGCCATACACAGAGCGTACAAAGGAGCGCAAGAGCAGCGTCTTGGCATCCCTGCGTTCAAAGTAGATGGTGTTTCGGTCTACCTCTTCGCCCGTGAGTTTGGAGAAACCCTGGGGCACGGTGTTGAAGCGCGTCACGGCAAGAATAAGTCGTCCTAACAGGCTCTCGGGCACTTCAAAGTACCAGTCTTTCTCTATATGCCTTACCCCAACGAGTCCTTGCTGGAAACTTCCACCTTTCTTAATCAGCTTCTCATACTCGTTAGTCTTTTCCTTGGTATCTTCTTTCTTGCCGTCCTTTGTTTTCTTCAGCTTGGCGGTATCCGTGGTAAGGGTATCTTGCGCTGCCATGGAGAAAGCGGGTAAAGGTTGAGGCTTGGCCGAGATGGTTGCCGCTCCTGCCGACAGCAAGAGTAGCACCAAGGTCGTTTTTAGTTTTCCCATAAATGTTGTTTCTTGTGATGTGAGTGAATAACAGTTGGTTCATAGGCCCTCTGCGACAGAGCGCCTGTTTGGATAAGCAAAAGCCATCTCTTGCATATCTTGTTGCAGGAGACGGCTTTCAGTACACTAACTTCCCGGGCGGAAGCAGTGCTGTGTATGGTTGGCGCGCTTAGGCAGTGGCCACTCCCTCTTTCAGGGCCTCTTTCTCGATTTTCTTGCCCATAACAAGGTAGGCGATAGGCGAGGCAATGAAAATAGAAGACAATGTACCGATGGTCACACCGATGATCATAGCGAAGGTGAAGCTACGGATACTGTCACCGCCGAGGATGAAGATGGCAATCAGCACGATCAGCGTAGACAGCGAGGTGTTGAGGGTACGCGAGAGGGTCTCATTGATAGAACGGTTGAAGAGTTCCTTCTCGTTGGTCTTGCTCATCAGGCCCTTGCGCTTGTTGAGGTTCTCACGGATACGGTCGAATACCACCACCGAGTCGTTGATGTCGTAACCGATTACCGTCAGGATAGCACCGATGAAGGTCTGGTCAACCTCAAGCGAGAAGCCTATCCAGCCGTAGCAGAGTGAGAATGCACCGATCACGATCGTGGTGTCGAGCACCAATCCTAAGATAGCGCCTACTGAGAATCCGAAGCTACGGAAACGCAACAGGATATAGAGGAAGATGAAGATCAAGGCCATAACAACGCTCTTGATGGCACCTGTGGTAATGTCTTTAGCCACCGACGGACCTACCTTGGCGCTGCTGATGATGCTACCGCCATCGCGGATGTCAGGGTTCTTGAAGTTTTCCAAGCTGGCCTGTGTCACAAAGCCTGCTGCCTTAAGCTTCTGGTAGATCAGTGTCTCCACGTGGTCGTCCTCCGCGGGGTCGTTAGAGTTGATGTTATAGTTGGTAGAGATACGGATGGTTCTACCATCGGTACCAATGGCGATAACCGATGTGGTGGCCAACTTACCTGCGTCAGGACCCACCGAGTTGGTGAAGGCGTTGCTCAGCACGTTACGCACCTGCTCCACCTCAACGGGCTTCTCTAAAGCGACAACATAGTTGCGGCCACCGGTGAAGTCGATGCTCTGGCTCAGTCCGCGCACGGCAAAGCTGATGATGCAGATGACTACCGCTGTACCCCAAATGGTGAAGTTGCGGCGGTACATGCTCATGAAGTTGTAATTCGTACCCTGCATGAGGTTCTGCGAGAAGCCCGTCCAGAACTTCAGGTTCAGCCATTTGCCCTTGTTGATCTGGTGGGTGTAAACCAAGCGGGTGAGGTAAACGGCAGTGAAGAAGTTACACAGAATACCGATGATCCATGTGGTGGCGAAGCCCAAGATAGGACCTGTACCGAAGATATAGAGGATGACACCGGTGATGAGTGAGGTCAAGTTAGAGTCGAAGATGGCCGAGAAGGCGTTGCTGAAACCAGCGTCTACAGCCTGCTTCATGCCCTTTCCTGCGCGAAGTTCCTCCTTGATGCGCTCGTAGATCAGCACGTTGGCATCAACACCAGTACCGAGAGAAAGCACCATACCCGCGATACCCGACATGGTAAGTGCAGCCTGGAATGAGGTGAGAATACCTAAGGTGAAGAATACGTTGATTAACAGTGCGCCGATGGCTACGGTGGCAGGGATGAAGTTATAGATCATGATCATGAAGACGATCAGCAGCGCGAAGGCAATGGCGAAAGATACGATACCCTGCTGGATCGACTGTGCGCCTAAGGTAGGACCAACCACTTCCTCCTGTACGATGTGTGCGGGAGCAGGCATACGACCCGACTTCAGCGTGTTGGCCAAGTCTTTGGTATCCTCGATGCTAAAGTTACCGCTGATAGACGACGAACCGCCGTCGATCTCGCTTTTCACGTTGGGAGCAGAGTAAACTACGCCGTCGAGCACGATCGCGATGGCCTTGCCGATGTTGGCTTTGGTGAGCTCAGCCCAGCGGCGAGCGCCTTCAGAGTTCATTCGCATGTTTACCTCGGGCTGGCCGGTAAGGTGGTTAAACTCGTCAGAGGCGTCTACCACAACGTCACCTTGCAGCGGAGCCTGACCGTTAGACTGTGTCACCTTCAAGGCATGGAGCTCGAAGATATTCTTGGCACCCACGTCGGCAGGCTTGGCACTCCAGAGCAGTTTCAGGTCTGTGGGCAGCACCTGCTTGGCCACGGCACCGTAGATCAGCTTGTTGATAGCGGCTGTATCGCGAACGCTGGCATAGCCCACGGTGCTCAGGCTCTGCGGACTGCTCAGCTGCAGCATGGCCAACAGCGGGTTGAGCTTCTTGGCAGCCTCAAGCTGGTCGTTGGGTGTAGTCTTGACGTCAGCCTTCTTGCTGGCATCCTTGTTGAGTTTGAACTTAGGCTCAGCCACTTTGGCCGTAGCCTTGGCGGCGGTAGAGTCTTTGGCTACGGTAGAGTCTTTAGCGGCTGTGGTACCCTTGTCAGCAGAAACCAGGCGCTGGTCGAGCTGCTGGAGGTAGGGTATGATTTCCGATGCATTGTAGGTCTCCCAGAACTCCAGGTTGGCGCTACCCTGCAACAGTTTGCGCATACGCTCGGGCTCCTTGATACCGGGCATCTCCACCATGATACGTCCCTCGGTGCCCTGAATCTTCTGGATGTTGGGCTGCACCACGCCAAACTGGTCGATACGGGTGCGCACCACGTTGAACGAGTTGTCGATGGCGGCTGTCACCTCGGCGCGGAGCGTCTTCTCTACCTCAGCGTCGCTGCTGGTGGGAGACACCTTGCCCTGCAGCTGCTGGGTGGCAAACACCTCTGCCAAGCTGTGTCCGGGTGCGTTCTTGTGATAAGCGTTGATGAAAAGGGAAATGAAATCGCCCTGTGTCGTCTCTAATTCTTTGCGTGCCTCGCTCATCGATTTGGTAAAGGCGGCGTCAGTCTTATGGTCGGCCAGCGTCTCGACAACGTCGGGCACCGATATTTCCAGAATGACGTTCATACCACCCTTCAGGTCCAGACCAAGTCCAATCTGGGTCTCAAGGCATTTCTGATAGCTGTAAATACCCAGATATTTCACAGAATCCTTATAATCCTGCTGGGCAATGGGATCCTTCAGTTTGGCAGCCTGTCCGTCATAATATCTTGTGGCGAACGAGAAGGACAAATAGAAGATGCATGCAAGGGTCAATAAGACGGCCGTTACAATTACAATTCCTTTGTTTTGCATTTTGTTAGTTATTTATTGTTTATTTGTATTCACAATAGGGTATGCAAAGATACTAAAATTTTTATGCCGCTAAAAAAAAACAGACGCTTTTCTTGCTTATTTTTGGGGATTTACGTGTTTTTTCAGGCTTACGGTTTGGTGTTTCCCTGTATTTTCAACCAGCAGTAAATGGGATAATGGTCTGAGGCTTTGATTCGGTTGTCTACTTTACAACCGTAAGGGGTGAAGTGGGGCGAGCACAAAATGTTGTCTATGCGCACAAAAAAGCTGCTCTTGTGGTAGCTGATTCCTGGCCCGTTGGCCGTGGCCACATAGCAGTCTGTCAGGTCTTTGGCAATGGCGCGGTGGGTGTAAGAGATGGGGCCATCGTTGAAGTCTCCGCACACGATGATGGGAGTCTCCCGGTGGAAAGCCACATATCGTGCCACCGCCTCGGCTTGTGGGGCGCGTTTTTTGGCGCTGACGGCCAGTTGCTTGATGAGTAGTTTCGATGTTCTGCTGGCTGTGTCGGTATTCAGTTTTCCATTGATCAGGTTGTGAAAATGGTTCCTCTCCTCGATGGTTATCCCTGTAGATTCCAGGTGGTTATTGACCACAATCACCTCTTTGCCGTCAATATTGAGTTTGAAAGCCGCGCTCAGATTGCTTTTTGAAGCATAGTCTATATGCTCTTTTCCGATAATAGGGTGTTTGCTATAGATGCTGATCAAGTCGTTGAAACCGTTGCGGGCCGTGTCCCTATGGGCGTAGATGGGATTGAGAATAGAGTCTATACGTGCTTGTTCGCGCGCATTGGTAGCTGCCTCCTGCAGGCATACGATGTCTGCGTTTTGCGCCTTGATGTACTCTATGATTGGATTGGAAGCGCTGTCGGTATAGGCCGCACTGCCAAAGCCCCATACGTTGTACGACAGTATCTTGATGGCTCCGTTAGGATTATCTTGCGGCAAATTCAGTGGGGCGTACTTGCGCATAGGCACAAAGCACACCAAAAAGCCCACCACGGGGATGATGACACCCTTGAACTTGAAGCATATCCAGAACAGCAAAAATAAGACATTGATCAGGATGAATAAGGGGAAAATAAGTCCTGCAGTGCTGAGTATGGGAAATGACACGGGGTCGATCCTGTCAGAATATCCTACTAACCACATGACGGCAATGCTGGCGAGATTGGCGCCAGCCATCATTCGCAGTGTAATATTCTTCAGCTTCTTCAGCATCTGTTTCCTCCTGATAAGACCCTGCTACACAGCTTTCTGCTTCTCAAGGTCGGCCTCCCAACGCCCCCCACTTATTTCTTGCTTTGGTCAAACAGCGTCTGCTTCTCATCTTTTGACAGGCTGTCGTAACCGCTCTTGCGTATCTTGTCGAGAATGCGGTCTATTTCTTCCTGCGAAGCCTTCTTCTGCGCGTTGTAGTCCCAGTCGGGATTGGTTGTCGCATGGTTACGCGTATGCGTTTGCGCATCCGTTCTTTTCGTACCCCCTCTTTTCGTGTTTGTCCTTTGCGAGTTTTGTTCCCAGCGTGCCTTCATGCGGCTGAAAAACTGTGTACCGGCGCCATATCCGCCGCCGTAGCCCGGGTGGCGTTGCCAGTGACGGATAAGCAGAAAGCCAAAGAGCATGCCCCCCAAATGGGCCAAATGGGCCACATTGTCACCCGGGGTGGCCATCGCGGAGAACAGCTCGATGACGATAGAGCCCATCACCATCCATTTGGCCTTGATGGGTATGGGTATGGGAATGATGAACATCCGCTCGTTGGGAAACATCATGCCAAAGGCCAGCAACAGCGCGTAGATGGCTCCCGACGCGCCCACGGTGGTGCTGTTGTACACCATCATGGCCTGAACGGGGTCAGTGAAAATATAGTTTACGCAAACCCACTGCGTTATTTCTTGTAGAATACCCGCGCCGATGCCGCAAATAATGTAATAAAAAAGGAATCGTTTAGGACCCCATGTCTGCTCTACCACCATACCAAACATCCATAGCATGAGCATGTTGAGAATGATGTGCTCCCATCCGCCGTGCATGAACATATAGGTGAAGAGCTGGTAAATATGGAAGTCGGGGGCCATGAAGTAATGTAGTCCCAGCAGCTCGTTCAGGTCTGCGATGTTTAGTTGCCCGAACACCAGCATTGCCATGAAGGCAAGTATGTTGATGATCAGCAGATTCTTCGTGATTGTCGGAATTCTACCCATATAGTGTATATTGTCTCCTTTGTACGATTAAACCTTTGCAAATTTACTAAAAAAACTCCTCTTCTTGCTATTATTGCGCAATATTGCAGGTTTTTTAAGGTTTACTCATCACTTTTTCTTCCTTTTTGTTTGGAGTGTAAAAGGAATCCCCTATATTTGCTGAAAAATACTTATATATTGGCACACATAACCATTTAACATATCGTAATTATGAACAAGACAGAATTAGTAAAGAAGATTGCTGATGCTGCAGGCTTGTCGGCTGCAGACGCGAAGAAGGCACTCGATGCCACAACAGGTGCTATTAAAGAGGCTTTGGTAGCTGGTGATAAGGTACAGCTCGTAGGTTTTGGCACATTTGCCACCAAGGTTCGTCCTGCTCGTCAGGGTGTTAATCCTTCTACAGGTGAGAAGATTCAGATTGCTGAGCGCACCGTTGTGAAGTTCAACCCCGGTGCTGAATTCGAGGATGCAGTAAATAAATAATGTAAAGATAAATCAATAGAAAAGCCTGCGAGTCATCGCAGGCTTTTTTATTGCGTTCAGGTGATGGGCGATAGTCAGCCAGAGGCTGTATGTGGGGCTCTTGGCACAGGGTGCCAGACCATAGGTATGGGCTTCTTGTGCTCCACGTGCTGTGCTGTCGATGAGCCATACACCGCATGGTCATCGTGCCCGTCTGTCACCCGTCATCCCTTTATTTTGGCTGTTTGCCGATGTATGCCAGTATGCCGCCGTCTACATAGAGCACGTGGCCATTGATGGCATCAGAGGCATGCGAGGCGAGGAACACGGCAGGCGCGCCCAGTTCTGAAGGCTCGAGCCAGCGTCCGGCCGGTGTCTTGGCCACGATGAAGCTGTCGAAGGGATGACGGCTGCCGTCGGCCTGACGCTCGCGCAGGGGTGCTGTCTGTGGCGTGGCGATGTAGCCCGGGCCAATGCCGTTGCACTGGATGTTGTATTCGCCATACTCCGAGCAGATGTTGCGGGTGAGCATCTTCAGGCCACCCTTGGCGGCGGCGTAGGCCGATACCGTCTCGCGACCCAGTTCGCTCATCATCGAGCAGATGTTGATAATCTTACCCTCGCGGCGCTCCATCATCTCGGGCAGCACGGCCGACGATACGATGAACGGCCCCACCAGGTCGATGTCGATCACCTGTTGGAACTCCTCACGCTTCATCTCGTGCATCGGTATGCGCTTGATGATGCCGGCATTGTTCACCAGAATGTCGATATTGCCCACCTCCTGATGAATGCGTTCCACCAGCGCCTTCACGTCGTTTTCCTTGGTCACGTCGCACACATATCCTTTTACGTTGGTCACGCCGGCCTCTTTGTAGGCGGCCAGTCCGCGGTCAACCAGCTCCTGGTTGATGTCGTTGAAGATGATGTGGTCGGCGCCGGCGGCGGCAAAAGCACATGCAATGTTGAATCCGATACCATAAGAAGCGCCTGTTACCCATGCGTTCTTACCAGCTAATGAAAAAATGTTTAAGTTGTCCATCTTGTTATTATTAAAAGGTTTGAGTGTTTATTTTAGGTCGGTGATGGCACAGAAGTCCTGGTCGCCGTAATCGAGATTCTCGCCGCCCATGCCCCAGATGAAGGTGTAGCTGTGGGTGGCCGCGGCGCTGTGTATGCTCCACTCGGGCGAGAGCACGGCCTCGTTGCCCTTCATCCAGATGTGTCGCGTCTCCTGCGGCTGGCCCATGAGGTGGCACACGGCCTGGTCGGCGGGCAGCTCAAAATAGAAGTAAGCCTCCATCCTCCGGCTGTGGGTGTGGGCCGGCATGGTGTTCCACACGCTCCCTTCGGCCAGTTCGGTCATGCCCATCTGCAGCTGGCAGGTGGGCAGCACCTGGCTGACGAGCATCTTGTTGATGGTGCGCTCGTTGCTGGTGGCTAATGTTCCCATGTGGGCTTGTATGGCGTCGGCCTTGGTAATCTTGCGGCACGGATATGACGTATGTGCCGTGGTACTGTTGAAATAGAGCAGCGCGGGGAGGTTGGCGTCCTTGCTGGCCAACCACACGTCATCGTCGCCGCTGCCTATATACAGGGCTTCCTTGTACCCAAGTTCGTAACTCTCGTGGCCTACCGTCACGATGGCCTCGCCCGCCCCTACGTTGTAGATGCCTATCTCGCGCCGTGAGGTAAAGTACTCGGCCTTGAGTGGGTCAATGGCTTCTAACTTCAGGCGTTCGCCCACGGGCTTGGCGCCACCCACCACCATGCGGTCGTACATCGAGTACACCATGTTCACCTCGTTGTCGGCAAAGAGATTCCCCACGAGAAATTCCTTTTTCAGCCGAGCTGTATCGTAGGTTTTGGCGTCATCGGGATGTGACGCGTATCTCAGCTCATAGTTTGTCTTCATTGTTGTCTCTGATTTGTACTTCTGGCAAGTCAAGGTCTCTATAGACATAGAAAATGGATTTCATGATTGCCGTTGGTAGTCTGTTACTTGCAAAAGTAATGTTTTATTTTCAAACTCCATCATTTATGATACGTTTCTATGTATAAGATTTCTTAATTCCCCCCCACGTTTTCTTTGCCTTGCGGTCGAACGTCTCCATGCGGCGCAAAGTGGATAGCGGGGATGCTATCATCGGCAAAACTCATTTCTTATGTACGGTTATGTCTACACGCTGAGCCTAAATCACGCTTTTGGTATGCAAATATAGGCAATAATGATGGCAACTTAACAGAATAAGGGCTATCTTTGCAACATATCGTTGTCATAGCCTGCATGATGCGCGCAGGCTGTCAAGGCGTCGTAGCATAAGTAAAATATAGATAGCATGAAGTTTTTTTCAAGAAGATGGGCCGCAGGCCTGATGCTGGGCTTAGGTGTCTGTGGTATGGCACGGGCACAGCAGTCCGACTCGCTGCGCATGGACAGCATCATCCATGCCCTGCCCGAGGTGATGGTCAAGGGCGAGCGCCCGGTGGTGAAGGTCGAAGGCAGCGCGCTGGTCTACGACCTTCCGCGACTGGTCGAAAAGAAGGCCATCGACAATGTCTACGACGCCCTGCAACAGCTGCCGGGCGTCATCAAGAACGGCGAGACGCTGCAGCTGGGTGCCCTGCCCGTGACCGTCATCCTCGACGGCAAGGTCACCACCATGACCGTCGAGCAGCTCACCACGGTGCTGCAAAGCCTGCCACCCTCGCGCGTGCGGCGCGTGGAGGTGATGTACAACGCGCCGGCGAGGATGCAGGTGCGCGGCGCGGTGATCAATGTGGTGCTGCGCCACGACAACGCCGACGGCTCGCCGCTGCAGGGCGAGGTCAACATAGGCTACCGGCAAGACCACGAAGCCGCCTTTGGCGAGCGCGCTTCGCTGCTCTATCACCGCGGCAGGTGGTCGGTAGACGCAATGTATAAACACAGCCACGGCAAATCGTTCTCGTGGCTCGACGACCGCTCGCACCATCGCCTCGACGACGGCACGGTACACGACGTGAACACCCACGAGGTGGACCGCGCGCGCAGCCATGGCGACGACTACCGTGTAGGCATCGACTACAACATTGCCGACAACCACCGCCTGAGCCTCGTCTACACCGGCAGCTACGGCAAGTCGACGACCCAGCAGCTCATCTCGGGCAACGTCACGGGCACCACCGACATCGACGGCCACTCGTGGCTGCACAACGTGCGCATAGACTATGCCGCGCCCATCGGCCTGAAAGCGGGCCTGGAGACGACGTGGTATCACGCCCCTGAGACGCAGCTCCTGGCCAGCGCGATGCCCACCGGCACGCTCAACTATGCCGTCGACAACGCCCAGCGGGTGAACCGCTGGAAGGCCTTCCTCGCCCAGGAGCACACGCTCGGCCACGGATGGGGCATCAACTATGGCGCTATCTACACCACGAGCATCAACCACAGCCGCCAGCTCTATACCTCGGTGGCGCAGACCACGGGCACGGAGCCCGAGTCGTCGACCACACGTCAGCGCGAGGATGTGGTGAATGTCTATGGCGGGTTCAGCAAGGCGTTCTCGCCGAAGCTGTCGGTCGAGGCCTCCCTCGCCGCCGAATACTACCACCGGCCGGCGTTGCACCGCTGGCGCCTGTACCCCACCTTCAATCTCACCTGGCAGCCCGCCGAGGGTCATTACCTGCAGTTCGGTCTGAGCAGCGACCGCATTTATCCCGACTATTGGGCCATGACCAACTTCATCACCTACAGCAACGGCGGCTACAACGAGGTGACCGGCAACCCCGACCTGCGGCCCTTGACGGTGTATAAGGCTCAGCTGGTGTATGTGCTCAAAGGCAAATACCAGTTTGTGGGCTGGTTTCAGCATACCGACGACTATTTCGTGCAGACGCCTTACCAGCGCCACGACCGCCTGACGGTGAGCTACAAGGTGCTCAACTTCGACTTCCAGCAGCAGGCCGGGCTCATGGCTGCCGTGCCCGTGAAGGTGGGGCAGTGGCTCGACACCCGGCTGTCGCTCATCGGCGTGTGGCAGCGCGAAAAGAACTCGCGGTTCTACGACATTCCCTTCGACCGCGACAACGTGATGACGATGGCCAGCATGAACAGCACCATCACGCTATCGAAGAAGCCCGACATCACGCTCTCTGTAGACGGTATGGTGCACACCCGCGGCATACAGGCCATCTACGACCTGCCCGCATCGGGCAACCTCGACCTCAGCGCCCGCTGGCTGTTCTGGAACAAAAGGGCCACGCTGCGGGTGTTCTGCGACGATATTTTCGAGACATCGAACATCAACCCGCGCATCGACTACCGTGGGCAAGACCTCCGTATGTACTTCTCGTGCTACCGCCAGGTGGGCGTGTCGTTCACCTACCGCTTCGGCGCCTACAAGGAGAAGCAGCGCGAGGAGGTCGACCGCTCACGATTCAAGAACTGAGCCACGGCCTCTTAGGGCGTATGGCCGCGCGCTATGGGCATATAGCGTCGTGGTCGTGAGGGGGTATGTAGTGCGTAGTATCGCGTTCTTATGGGTAGGCGCGCAGACTGTTTGTCACTATACATGGTACGGTGAGAAGCCTGCGCCATGGGTGTAAGCATCATGGTATGTAAGTGCTTCAAGCCCCCTTTCTCCTGGCTTACAGCATGTGTAGGCCTCACCTCCGCGCCAATGCGGCAACATGACTCTACCCAAGGTGTCGGATAATTCTATATAGAATCATCGTATGGTTTTATATAGAATTATCTTATGGTTTTATATAGAATGAACGGATGGTTTTATATAGAACCATTTGATATCTCCACCCAAATCATTATTCCGGCAGTGCTTTCGTGTACTGCCTTTTCCCCTGCCGATGCCTTTGGTACGGCCTTTTAGTACTACGTAGAAATAGGGTTGTATAACGCTTTTGGGTATGACATGTGTTTATGCACGTTACCTATTTGCCATATGGCTTCAGTGGCTGACCATCAACTCCAGCCTTGTGTTATCACCACGTCCGTGAGTTGTCTTGGCATGTTTTGCCGTGTGGTGTCACCATGCTTTGGGGTTCTCCCACCGTCTTCTGTCTCCCCGACGCAATAATCACCAGAATCTACGGCGTGACACGCTGTCTCCTCGTGCCATTACGCCTTGCAATCCCCCTCGTGACACGCTGCCTCCCCGAGGCATGCTACGGTAGACCCCCCTTGAGTACTTAAACCTTAGCTTTCCTCTACAGGCCGGTTCATGCACGAAGGCTGTCGTTATAAATGCGTGATGCACGGATATGAACGGGTTGTGGCATCCGTGGCTCTCTCACGGCACGGACTTTGGGGCATAAAAAAAAACCGCTCCAACACTATTGTCGGAGCGGCGGGAAATATGTCGGTTGTCCTATTGAAGACAGCTCAGGCGGAAGTGTTATGACTTCCAAACACCGTGCAGGTTGCAGAACTCGCGTGCGAAGAGAGCCTCCTCGTCGGTCTTGAACTCAGCAACGGGCTTGTCGCTCGGTGTGAGATACTTGCGCAGCACCTGGGTAGCGGTAACCAGCTCAATCCACTGGATAGAGTGCTCGGCGGTCATGGGATGCTCTACAGAGCCTACGCTAACGCGATAGCCACCCTCGATTTTCTCTACAACGGGAACGTGCTTCTCGGTAGCGGCGTCTGTGGTGTTCTCCACAACGAGCTCCAAGTCACCTGCGAGCTGACCTTCGCCAGCGCTTACTACCTCAACCAGACTGCCTGTAGCAGCATTCTTATAGATTTCGTTTACTTTTGCCATAATATTCAATTTTTGCGTTTATGTATATTGCAAAGATAGGGCTTTAGGTTGAAACCTCCAACGATTCCTTGTAAAAAATACAACGAAAATAACATTTTTTTTACATCCGCGGCGTCATGCCGGCGCGTGCATGGCCCTTGGGGGTGGAAGACGGGCGCCCGCATCTCATGGGCACGGGGGCGGTAATATATAGTAAGGTGGGAAGTGGGTGACAGCTATTAAATTGTAACGCAGAATACAAAGATATGAAATTAATATCATAAAATATGGTAAAATACTTGCGTCGTCGAAATAAAAGCGTACCTTTGTCACCATAAGAACAATTCGTTTTGCAGTATTTGTTGGCAACTATGCTTTTTCCGTCTTGATACAAGCAGGATTTATCATCGTAGACTTCATCTCAAAATAATGTTTCTTGTCTGCCTTACCATGCACCGCATGTGGGGTAGAGTCAGCGTTTAACAATGATAGATAGAACTGTATCAGCAAAGTTTGTCCCATAGTAATACCATTTTTCATTTCATCCGTCGGAAACGCCGTATGTCAGGCCAAGCCTGCCTTCTCCCATTGCCCAGTTTCCGGCATAATCACGACCCAAGGCTGCACTTGGCGCAGTCGCATTTCCAATGACTACATTTCATGACTTAAAGATCTCGGAGCCCGTTCTTAAGGCACTCCAAGACAAGCGTTATATCAATCCCACTCCCATTCAGCAGCAGGCCATCCCCGTGGCCCTCACCGGCAGCGACCTCTTGGGCATCGCCCAGACGGGTACCGGCAAGACGGCCGCTTTTACCATTCCCATCATTCAGCAACTCATGGCTGAGCCGGCCGACAGGCAGCGACGCCCACGGGCATTGGTGCTCACGCCGACACGCGAACTGGCCATACAGATCGAGGAGTGCGTCACCGACTATGCCAAATACACCCGTCTGCGCTCATGCGTCATCTTTGGTGGCGTAAACCAAAAACCGCAGGTGGCACAGCTCAACAAGGGGGTAGACTTGCTCATAGCCACGCCGGGCCGACTGCTCGACCTCATCAGCCAGCGACTGCTCACGCTCGACAGCGTGCGCCACTTTGTGCTCGACGAGGCCGACCGCATGCTCGACATGGGTTTTGTACACGACATTCGACGCATCATACCCCTGCTGCCCAAGCAGCGGCAGACCATGCTCTTCTCGGCCACCATGCCCAAAACCATTGCCGACCTGTCGCAGACCATACTCCATCGTCCACGGCGCGTGGAGGTGGCACCGGTAGCGTCGGTGGTCGATACCATCGAGCAGCATCTCTATATGGTCGAGAAACCCGAAAAGGTGGAACTCCTGGTGCAGGTGCTCAACAAGCGGAGGAACGACACGGCACTGGTGTTCTCGCGCACCAAGCACGGTGCCGACAAGATTGCCCGTAAGCTCAAGCAGCGGGGCATCAGCTGCGACGCCATACATGGAAACAAAAGCCAGAACGCCCGACAGCGGGCACTGGAGAACTTCAAGACCCACAAGACACGCGTCATCATCGCCACAGACATCGCGGCAAGGGGCATAGACATCGACGGGCTGCAGCTCGTGGTGAACTTCGACCTGCCCGACGTGCCCGAAACCTATGTACACCGCATAGGCCGCACAGGCCGCGCGGGGCACAGCGGACAGGCGCTGACTTTCTGCTCGAAGGAGGAATATGCCATGGTGCGCGACATTCAGAAACTCACTGGGCGCAGGCTCAATATAGTACAATAGTTTTTTTTTATTATTCAATTCAACACAAGCAAATGAACATTTTCGTTTCAAACATTAATTTTAGCACGCAGGAGGAGAGTTTTCAGAATCTGTTTTCTGCCTATGGTGAGATCACTTCTGCAAGAATCATTACTGACCGTGAGACTGGACGTTCGCGTGGCTTCGGCTTCGTAGAAATGCCCAATGAAGAGGAGGGACAGGCAGCTATCGATGCCATCAACGGAACCGAATTTGAAGGAAAGACACTCAACGTGGGTGTGGCACGCCCGCGCGAAGAGCGCCCAAGGCGTGAGAGCTACAGCAGCCGCGGTGGATACAGCAACGACCGTGGAGGCTATGGCAATCGCGGAGGCGGATACAACGACCGTGGCGGCTACGGCAATCGTGGCGGTGGCTATGGCAACCGTGGCGGCGGATACAACCGTGGCGGTTTCAACGGCCGTGACAACTACAACACGCGCGAACGCTACAGCGTCAACGAAGACTACAGTAACGAAGACCGTTACTAAATCCATAGTCGCGTAATTTCCGCTACACATAGACTCATGCCGGCCTCCGAAGGCGCAGGTATAGATACGGCAAAAGGATTGCTGCTGCCCTTTGGGGCAGGGGCAGTCCTTTTTCGGGTTTTTATAAAAGAAAGGTAGGGGCGTGCGTCAGGGCTGTCTTGGCATGTTCTGCCGCGCGGTGTCACCATGCTTTGGGGCTGTCCCACCGTGGCAATAATCGTCGTGATTTCGCTGGGATGCGGTGCCTCTCCGTGGCAAAAAATGCTGGGATTTTCGCCGGAATACACTGCCTCTCAAGAGCATGCCACGGTAGAACCCCATGGTGTGCTTACATCTTATCGTTTGTCTACTGGTCCGCTCGACGCGCGCAAACTGACATAATCTGACAGTGATGCACGGATATGAAGAGGCAGACGCTCTCATGCTCCTTCCGCTAAACCTTATTTTCGGCTTATCAAACGGTATGCCTTGATAAGTGATAAAAACTTAAAAATGGGTGGGAGAAGGATGGAAGGAAAAGAAAATATTGTAATTTTGACAAAAACAAGGCAACTATGCGACATATCATACTGATGGTGACGCTCATGACCCTGGTCCTGATGGGCTGCCGCACGGAAGCCTCTACCGGACCTATTAATAAGGAGAATACAACCATGCAAATCAATGACACAAGGCAATATACCAAGCCCACTGACGAGCGGCTGCGCGAGATGCTCACGCCGGAGCAGTATGCCGTGACGCAGCAGGCGGCCACCGAACGACCCTATATCAACGAGTACGACGACGAGTTCAGGCCGGGCATCTACGTCGACATTACCACCGGTCAACCCCTCTTTGCCTCGA
Organism: Bacteroidota bacterium; assembly: GCA_023425865.1. Classification (GTDB taxonomy): domain Bacteria; phylum Bacteroidota; class Bacteroidia; order Bacteroidales; family Bacteroidaceae; genus Prevotella. Next base: position 77,693 of record JAFABV010000002.1, read on the forward strand.
CCGACAAGTATGACTCGGGTTGTGGATGGCCTGCCTTCACGCGACCTATCGACGAGAGTCTGCTGGTGAGCCTTACTGACTGTTCGCACGGCATGGTGCGCACCGAGGTGAGGAGCAAGCTGGGCGATGCTCATTTGGGGCATGTCTTCCCCGACGGACCTCGGGAGACGGGCGGGCGGCGCTTCTGCATCAACAGTGCCTCGCTGCGCTTTGTGCCCGAAGAAAGAATGAAAGCCGAGGGATATGGCGAATATCTCAAACTATTTAAACATGACAAGAAGATGAAAGACATTTATCTGGCAGGAGGATGCTTCTGGGGAACAGAGCATTACTTCAAGCAAATAGAGGGCGTGACCGCCACCGAGGTGGGCTACGCCAACGGCATTACCGAGAACCCTACGTACCAGGAGGTGTGTGCCGACAATACGCAGTTCGCAGAGACGGTACACGTAACCTACGACCCCGAGGTGGCGAGTCTGGAGTTTCTGCTCAACCTCTACTTCATGGCCATCGACCCCACGAGCGTCAATAGGCAGGGGCACGACGTGGGGTCGCAGTACCGTACGGGCGTGTATTACACTGATGAGGCCGACGTGCCGGTGATACGTAAGGTGTTTGATGAGCAGCAGCGTAAGCTCTCAGAGCTTATTGCCGTGGAACTTGAGCCGCTGAAGAACTTCTACACGGCCGAGGATTACCACCAGGATTATCTCGACAAGAATCCTACTGGCTACTGCCACCTGCCGAGCAGCCTCTTCGAGTATGCGCGCAAGGCAAAGATGAAAAAATAGGTTGGCGGGTAATACAATACTGAGAACGGTGCAAAGTCTGCGCGTTTGGGGGGTGTTTACATGGTAAATACGATGATACCAAACGCTTTTGAAGACTTTGCACCGTTCTGTTGTTGTCCCTTCGCCGATACCGGGTACCCTTTTCATAGGCACCGATGGTTTCGGGTCGTGGGGACAGGGGGTGTAGCCTTTCGGGCTGGGCCGTGGGCTACAGGGGGAACTTGTAGCCGAGCGTGAGCGCGAAGGTGCTGTTGCGGACCGATGAGCTGGAGTTGGAGCCTACGTACGTGTCACTGTTCTTGCTCTGGTCTGTCAAGCCGATGCTGTATCTGAAGTCGGCGACGATGTTCTTGTATTCGTAGCTGATGCCTACCGGCAGCGAGAGTGAGAAGGTGCGCAGGTTGTCGGCATCGCCCAGGGCGGTAGTCGCGGTTTGGCCCTGATAGCTGACGGTCATGTCGCCCTTTACCTTCTTGCTTACGGCAAACTCGGGTTGCAGTCCGGCCTTGACGGCGAGACCCTTCCATACGTAGGCGTTGGCCAGCACGGGGATGGTGACGCTGTTGAGCTGGAGCTTGAGGTCATCGTCGAAGGTGACGCGCACGCCGTTGTCTTCTGTTGTAAAGCCCTTGGTGTCGTATTTCGCTCCCTGCTGGGTGAAGAAGGCACCCACCGACAGTCCGAACACGTCGGTGAACTGGTATTGTGCCTCAGCGCCAACGGTAAATCCCACCTTGCTCTTGTTGTCGTTGAACATGATGGCACCAACCTTGGGCAGGTTGTCGGGCGTGACGGGTGCCAGACCACCTGTTGGGTCGATGGCCGAAGCAATGGCGTAGGCGGCGGTGACGGGTGTCTTGCCAGAGAAATTGCTGACGGTGATACCCACTTTGGGGGTGATGGAGAAGGTTCCCGGTTTCTGTTGGGCACACAATGTGGAAGCGGCAAGAAGGGCCGCGGACAGCATAAGACAATACTTTTTCATCTCTATGGTTTTTATGGTGATAATGTAAGTTAATCTGTATGCAAGTATCGTGCAGAAATGCAAAAGCCCCTTTTACGGGGCTTTTAATGTATTTTGGTTGATGATTTGAAAGTTGTCCTACGCGGATTCGAACCACGACTGAGAGAACCAAAAACTCTAGTGCTACCGTTACACCATAGGACAATCTGGGTTGCAAAGGTAAGGCTTTTCGGGTGTATAGCCAAATTTTTCGCTGGCTTTTTGTGTGATAAAATCTTGCTTGGACAAGAATACACGGTGCGGCATCGGCCGCGGGCGTACCCGTGGCTGGTGCCGCACCGGGGGGAGGGGCGCGGTGCGCGGGGTGAGGTAGTTGCCCGGGAAGGTGTCCCGACGGCGATGTGTACGTGTGTGGGGCAGGAGTACCGCTAATCGGCTTCGTAAACCGCCTTTACGGTGATACTGGCCACCTTCTCTTTCTTGTCGGTGTTGAAGGTGCCGCCCCAGCTGTAGTCTTCGTTGCTGTTCTTGCCCACAATCTGGAAGACGCCCATCGATGACGACCTCAGATTGCCCACTTTGGCATCGCAGCCCTTGGCGATGGTCTTGGCCCGTTCCAGCGCGTTGGTGCCGGCGTCGTGCAGCATTTCCATCTTCAGGTCGTTGAGGCGCGTATAATAATAGAGCGGCGCGTTGCTGCTAAAGCTGAGGCCGCGGCTGTAGAGCTCGGAGATTTTCTGGTACACCTTCTCTACGGCAGCCACCTGAGTGGAGCTTACGGTCAGGGTCTGTGAGGCTGAGAAGCCGTTGTTGACGGTGATGTAACGCTGCTGCTGGTTGTCGTAGAAGCTCTTGGTGAGCTCGTCGACGCTGGCGCTGCCGGTGGTGATGGCACTGTCGGGGATGCCGCTTTGGCGGAGGTAGCGGGCCACTTCGCCCTTGGTTTTCTCGAATGTCTGGAAGGCTTCGCTGCGTGTGGCGGCCTCGCCGTTTACGTTGATGTTCCACACAATGAGGTCGCTGGTAATCTCTTTCTCGGCCATACCGGTGACGGAAATAGTCGACGGGCTCTCACGGAAGTGGGTGAAGCCTCTGCCCAACAGCCAGCATCCGGCTACAATGGCGATGGAGACAATGGCGGTGACGGCGAGTTTGGTTTTGCGAATGGATTCCATAGGCTCGATGGTTTGATGGTTAGACGAATGGTGCAAATATAGGCGAAAAAGGCTGATATGGCAAGTGCGGGATGAGTTAAAATACAATAATTCGACGATGATGTTAACTGGGGCTGGGCGGGAAGTGGCTTTTTGGTGGTAGATGTTTTGCTGTGGCATAGTGCGTTAGTATTCAGTAGATTAGGTCTGGATATAGAGTTCTTCAATAGGGAAATTGATTTTAGCTGTTGTGGGATAGCCATTTCTTTACTTACTTTGCAGTGTGACAAGAAAACAAGAGTATTAACGCTAAAATTGAGAGATATGAGAACAATAGATTATTTAGGCTTAGACGAAAAGAAAGTACAACGTGTGGTGCAGGGATTGTCGGTGTTGCTGGCCGACCTTCAGGTATATTACGCTAACCTGCGTGGCTTCCATTGGAATGTCACCGGACCGCAGTTTTTCATTCTGCATGCCAAGTACGAGGAGCTATACAACGACATAGCCGGCAAGGTGGATGAGGTGGCTGAGCGTATTTTGCAGCTCGGTGGCGTGCCCGAGAGCCGTTACAGCGTGTATCTGCAGGTGTCGGAGGTGGGCGAAGAGGCCCTGAGCGGCGATGCCCAGGAGGCTCTCTTGCAGTTGCTTAATACCTACAAGACACTCATCGCCCGTGAGCGCGACATCGTGGCGGCTGCCTCCGAGGCCGGCGACGAGAGCACGGTGGCACTGCTGAGCGACTTCCTCAAGCAGCAGGAGAAGACCGTTTGGATGCTCGTTGCGCTCAGCGACAGCCACGCGGGTAAGTAACAAGGGCGTCGCTTTCTCAGGTGACGGCAGGGCTTAGTGCCCATAACGCATAAAAGCCAGTCCTCCACACTTGGTGTGGGAGACTGGCTTTAGCTATGTCGATATGACGCTGTGGCTTACTTGACAGTGATGAGGAAGTAGTTCTTCTTGCCCTTCTGTACCAAGAGGTACTTGCCGTCGATGAGGTCATCGGCAGTGACGGTCTGGTCGAAAGCGTTGAGTTTCTCCTTGTTGAGGCTCACGCCGCCGCCCTTTACCATCTTGCGCATCTCGCCCTTGCTGGGGAAGATGTCCCAGCCGTCTTGGCAGAAGAGGTCGATGGCGGTGCCGCCGAGCAGGTCTTTTGGCAGTTCAAAGTGAGGCACATCCTTAAAGACATCGTTGAGCGTAGCCTCGTCGAGCTGTGCCAGTTCGTCCTTGGTGGCCTTGCCGAAAAGGATGTTAGAGGCGGCGATGGCCATGTCGAGGTCTTCCTGCGAGTGTACCATCACGGTAACTTCTTCGGCCAGACGTCGCTGCAGTACGCGGCGGCCGGGGTCTTGGCGATGCTCTTCGACGAGGGCGTTGATGGTGGGCTCATCGAGGTCGGTGAAGATCTTGATGTAGCGTTCGGCGTCGTCGTCGGTGACATTGAGCCAGAACTGGTAGAAGGCGTAAGGCGTGGTGCGGTTGCGGTCGAGCCAGATATTGCCGCTCTCGGTCTTGCCAAACTTCTTGCCGTCGGCTTTGGTGATGAGCGGACAGGTGATGCAAAACACTTCCACATCGTTGCCTAAGGTGCGGTGGATAAGCTCCGTACCGGTGGTCATGTTACCCCACTGGTCGTTGCCGCCGAGCTGCAGGCGCACGCCATACTTCTCATATTGGTACAGGAAGTCGTAGCCTTGCAGCAGCTGGTAGGTGAACTCGGTGAAGCTCAGGCCGTCGCGCGCTGTGCCGTTGAGGCGCTGCTGTACGCTGTCTTTGGCCATCATGTAGTTGACGGTGATGTGTTTGCCCACGGTACGGGCGAAGTCGAGGAAGGTGAAATCCTTCATCCAGTCGTAGTTGTTCACCATTTCGGCCTTGTTGGGCTCGGTGCCGTCGAAGTCGAGGAACTTGGATACCTGCTTCTTGATGGCCTCCTGGTTATGGTAGAGCGTGTCGGTGTCGAGCAAGTTGCGCTCCTGGCTCTTGCCCGAGGGGTCGCCTATCATACCTGTGGCACCGCCTACGAGCAGATAGGGCTTGTGTCCGCAGCGTTGCAGGTGGCGCAGCATCATGATGCCGCAGAGATGGCCAATGTGCAGGGAGTCGGCCGTGGGGTCGGTGCCCAGATAAGCCGATGTCATGTGCTGCATGAGGTATTCCTCAGTGCCCGGCATGATCTGTGCCAGCATACCACGCCATTTCAGTTCTTCAACAAAGTTTTTCATTTTGTCTGTTTTGGTTTGCAAACCTGCCTGTTATGGTGGCAGGGGTGTGAAGCATATTATGTTATTGGGGCGCCTTACGGACAACTTACGGCACCGGATCGTATCCGCTGCCACCCCATGGGTTGCATCTTAATATCCGCCAGATGGCCAGCAGCAGCCCCTTGATGGGTCCATGTTTCAGAATAGCCTGTCGGGCATACTCTGAGCAGGTGGGGGTGAAGCGGCATGAGGGCGGCGTATAGGGAGTGATAAATTTCTGGTAGAACACGATGGGCTGTACCAAAAGCCAGGCCAATGCGCGCGAGAGGGCGAGGAGGATACGCTTGAGCGTTTGCATGTGGGGTCACTCGTTAGAAGTTTCCGCCAACTTGATGGCAGGCGTTGCAAGCTTTTCGTCTACTCTCTTGAGCAAGTTGAGCACTTTGCTCTCCACCTCTTTGGTGCCGCGCAACTTGGTGTCAAGCCACACAAAGGCCATGATTACGGGTTTGTCGGCGACGATGCCCTTGTGTTTGCGATAGGCTTCCCGTACCTGACGTTTGACGAGATTGCGTTTCACGGCACGCTTGAAACATCGTTTGGGAACGCTGATCAGTATCTTGGCTTGCGGCTTCTGCGTCGCCGTGTCTTCTGCCATGGGCTTGTCGGTATCCTCTATCGGCAGGAACACAACCCTCAGAGGGAAAGCCGACATCGATTGGCTGTGGCCTCCCTGAAAGAGTTTGTCGATTAGCTTCTTGCTGTATAGACGCTCTTCTTTGCTCAGTGTGGCAGGGTATTCTGACATCAGGTTGATGGCTGGCTTGGCAATGGCGGTGGCGCCTTAGGCTTTCTTTTTGTTCTCGGCCTTCAGGAAATCGCTCAGGGCACTCACCATCGACGGATGCTCTTTGGTGCCGGCAATGAGCGCTAAAGGCAGTTTGGCTTCCTCGATGGCCTTACCTGTAGCCGGGCCAAAAGCACCGAGCTTGAACGAGCCGTCCTTGAGATTAGGGAATGCCTCAGACACATAGTTCACGCCGGTGGGGGTTGAGAAAATCAGCATATCGTAATCGAAGTTCTTGATTTCTTCCTCCGTGAAGTTATTGCTCAGCGTGCGGTACATGGTGCACTCGGTGTGCTGCAGCCCCTTGGCGTCGAGTTTGTCTTTGATATCGTCGTTGTGAACATTGCTCAGGGGAATGAGATACTTCTCTCCCTTGTGCTTAACCATCGACGGAATGAGGTCGTCAATCTTTCCCGTAGTGCCGAAGAAAATCTTGCGCTTGCGGTATTGCGTGTATTTTTGAATATAAAGAGAGATGGTCTCGGTGACGCAGAAGTACTTCATCTCCTCGGGAATGGTGAGGCGCAACTCCTTGGCGAGCTGGAAGAAAAAGTCGATGGCATGACGTGAGGTGAACACGACGGCGGTGTGAGAAAGGATGCTCACTTTTTGCTGGCGAAACTCTTTTGCGGTCAAACCCTCTACCTTGATGAATGGGCGGAACACTATTTCAACCCCGAACTCTTTTTCGATGTCGTAATAAGGAGATTTCTCGTTAGCCGGTTTAGGCTGGGATATCATAATCTTCTTAATCATCTTTGTCTTAAAAATTTATTTTCAAATAATTATCCGTCAACACCAAGACGCCCCAAAGAGCACCTAAGGGCATCGCTTCAAGTGAACAAAAGTACAAAAAACTCTGCAGAAAGAAGCCGTTTCGATGGAAAAATATAAGATAGCTTTTGTAAAAAGACAGCAACTTGCCCAAGGCTATGACAACCAAGGCCAGAACTACCCCACTTTCAACCGATAAGTCGAAGTATACCAGCAACAAAACCAAGGGGAAAAAAGAGATACCTTCCATGGATGTGAGGAAGAGTTCCGCCTTCAGCCATTGTTCATTTTTTTTTCTATCAAAAAACACCCATCCCACGATGGAATAGAGCAAAGCCTTGACCAGAAAATAAGCTGCGAAAATGCCGGTATTGATGGCTATGAGCTGGTAGTGGGGTATGGTGAAGGTAGCCCCGTGGGTGTCACGGGTGTAGAAAAAGAAGATCAGGGCCGATAGCAGACAGGTCTGCAAGACGAGAAACAGCTGGAATCGCAATTCGTTGCCAGTCTCCGGGTATCCTGCGCTATCCTCGCGTTGCTTGCGGAAAAAATATTTAATTTGGCGAAGAAGGAAGTTGCCTGCCCGGGAAATGGCTACGGTGCCAATCATGAAGCATATCAGGAGAATGGAGGTGATGAGGTCGTCGCCGGCAATGGAGTAGGGTACGGGGTCGCCTGCCACGCCTTGCCTGTAGTATGCCATTTCGGGGCGGTATACCGAGTCGGGCTGTACCAGTGACCGTGAGTGGTACATGGGTTTGTTGAGCGAGGCCTCCCCTATGCTGTCCACGCGTGTTGTGGGTGTGCGCATGGGGTTATGTCTCTGGCTCCAGTCCACTTGCTCAAACTTGATATTCGCCCTGATGGCAGAGTCTTGCTGCCAGGGCGTTGCTGTTTTGGGCAGCCATCTCAGGATTTGTTCTGGTGTCAATGGTCCTGTGTGGCGCATACTCGCTGCCTGGCCAGAAGTAGTCAGGACATCGGTAGAGGGCGAGGTTATGGAGTCTTGCTGTAGCATTATGGTTGATGGCTTGCGGGGTTACCGCAAGCCACCTGCTTTATTAGGATGAATGTCCGATTACAACCATACGGATCTTATAGTCCGAAAGCTGTGCGGATAAGGTCTATCTGGTCGAGTTTCTCCCAGGTAAACAGCTCCACGGTCATGGTTTTTGTCTCGTGGTAAAGACTGGTAAAGGTCTTCTCCACCTTCTCATATTGACGTCCCATGTGTCCGTAAGCGGCTGTCTCGAAGTACATGGGCTGTCGCAATTTCAGTCGTCGTTCGATGGCCTTGGGCCTGAGGTCGAACATCTGCTTGATTTTGTCGGCAATCTCGCCGTCGCTCATGCTGACATGGCTGCGCCCATAGGTGTTGACGTAGACGCTCACGGGCTCTGCCACGCCGATGGCATAGGCCAGCTGCACCAGCATCTCGTCGGCCACGCCGGCGGCCACCATGTTCTTGGCAATATGGCGTGCGGCATAGGCTGCCGAACGGTCTACCTTGCTGGAGTCCTTGCCCGAGAAGGCGCCACCACCGTGTGCGCCCCTACCGCCGTAGGTGTCTACGATAATCTTGCGGCCCGTGAGACCCGTGTCGCCGTGAGGTCCGCCAATCACAAACTTACCTGTGGGATTGACATAATACTTGATGTTGTCGTTGAACAACGCACGCACTTTCTCACCGCATGCCTCCTTTACGCGGGGCATGAGTATGCTGATCACGTCACGGCGTATCTGTGCCAGCATGGTGTCGTCGGCCTTTTGCTGTGCCTCCTCGGTGTTGTTCTCAGGCAGAATGAAGGGGTCGTGCTGGGTAGACACCACGATATTGTCGATGCGCACAGGCTCGTTGTTGTCGTTATATTCTATCGTGACCTGACTCTTGGCGTCGGGTCTGAGATACAACATCTGCTTGCCCTCCTTGCGGATGTCGGCCAGCGTTCTCATGATGAGATGGGCCAGGTCGAGCGTGGCAGGCATATAGTTGTCGGTTTCGTTGGTGGCGTAGCCGAACATCATGCCCTGGTCTCCGGCGCCCTGCTGCTCCTCGTCGGCCCTTGACACGCCGCGGTTGATGTCGCCGCTCTGCTCATGTATGGCAGTCAGTATGCCGCATGAATTGTAGTCAAACTGGTAATCGGCTTTGGTATAGCCAATATGCTTGATGGCGTGGCGAGCCATAGCCTGCAGGTCGATGTAGGCTTCTGAGCGCACCTCACCCATGATGACCACCTGTCCGGTGGTGACAAATGTTTCGATAGCGCAGTGTGCCTTGTCGTCGTAGGCCAAAAACTGGTCGAGCAGAGCATCGCTGATTTGGTCGCACACTTTGTCGGGATGTCCTTCCGACACGGATTCTGAAGTGAATAGATAACTCATTTTTCCAATACTTTTAAGTGGAAAAACACCAAATGACCGTAAAATCTGTAGGGATTTTGCAGTTTTAGCATTTTTTTATGTGGTTGCAAGCAGCCAAATTCTTCCACATTGATGAACTAATTCTTTTATCGTTTGCAAAGTTACGCATAATTATTGAGGTGGCAAAAGAAAGCCTCTGGAATTAATACACATTAAAAAATGAGGCCCCGCCGCATACGTCGGCGAGGCCCCATGGCAAGTTATTGTTGTGTGTGAAGCGGCTGAAGCTTATTCTTCGGGCAGCATCACCACGCTCACCTTGTTGGCGTCGGCGAGCAGTTTCTTGACAAATGCCGAGATCTTCTCCGGCGTTTGCGCCTCTACCAGGCTACGATAGTTGGTGTAACCATCGATTCCCATTCGGTAGTGGTCGAGCACGATGTCTTTCCAGAATCCGTTGGTCTTCACCTTCACGTCGAGTTCCTGTATCATGGCTTTCTGCACCTTGCTGAGCATCTCGGCGTCGCAGCTCACGGCAAGCTTGTGTACCTCTTGGTCCATGATGGTGAGAGCCTCGTCTTTTTTCTCAGGCTTCATGGGGCAGTAGCCTACGATTTGCGCCATGTGGAAGCCGTCGTCGCCGATGCTCATGTTGGCCATGGCACCGCAGCTGTAGGTGGCACCGGCCTCCTCGCGTATCTTCTTGAGGTAGACCATCGAGAGTATCTCTCCGGCGATGTTGGCCTGAATTGCGCCCTCGGGGGTGTAAGGCATCTTGGTGTTGTTCCAGAATATATAGCTGTTGGCCTTTGGCGTTTCCATCTTCCGGTAGAAGGTGTTGTCTATATTCTTCGTGGTGGCAAACAGCAAGCGGTCGCCGGCGGGGTTCTTGCCCTTCGAGGGCAGTGCGCCGAGATACTGGCAGATGAGTGGTCGGATGGTGGCTGGGTCAAAGTTTCCAATGATTTCAAACACCCATCCGTTGGCGTTGGCGGTGCGTTCGGCAGCCATTTCGAGAATGCGGTCGTAGTTCACCTGCTTGATATCTTCGAGCACAAAGGGCTTCGTGCGCCAGTAGTGCTCGTAGAGCGTGGCCGTGAGCGAGTCTTGGAACGCCCCGTCGGGGTTGAGGTCACGGTTTTTCAGGCCCGTCTCATAGCTCTGCATGAGCTGGTTGAACGAGTCGTTGTCTTTCTTGATACTGGTGAAATAGAGGTAAGTGAGCTGCAGCATGGTCTCCACGTCTTTGGGTGTGGCGCTGCCACTGACGCCCATGCGTCGGTCGCTCATCACCAGGCTGGCGTTGGCAATCTTTCCGGTGAGCGCCTTGCTGAGCTCTGTCGGCGAGAAATTGCCCAGTCCGCTGGCCTCGATAACGCTGTTGAAAGCCTGAATGTTGGCCAGGTCTTCCTTGCCGTAGTTGCCCGAGCCCGAGCCGCCGTTACCGGTCATCTGCACCTGGTCTTTCTTGTAGTCGGTTTGTTTCAGCAGCACCGTCACGCCATTGCTCAGGGTGAGGATGTCGTAGTCAAACTTCTTGCTCTTCACCTCTTTCTTGATTTTGCCGGCCTTGGGCAACGCGGCGATGAGCGGCTCCTCCTTCACCTTGTCCACATAGGGCTCAATGGTCTGCGTGCGTGCGTCGTGTATGGCGCCGAGCAGCTCGGCCTCGGTGGGATAAACGGCACCCTCTTTCTCGTTGTTGAAGTTGACGATCACCATGTTGCTGTCGCTCTTGCTGATGAGCTTGGGCAGCATGGCATTGATGTCACTGAGCCCGATGGTCGCTGCCATCTGCTGCATGGCCCAATAGCTGAACTCTATGCTCGGCATGGGCTCATTGGTGAGGAAGTGGCCCACGCAGTCTTTGTAATACTGGCTGGAGTAGCGCTTGTCTTTGTTCATGTACATCTTTTCGAGCGAGCTCAGGAAGTCGGTCTGGAACCGCTTGTACTCCGTCTCGGTGAATCCGAACTCAGCCGCCTGTCTCACCACGAGGAAGGCCTGCTTCAAGGCCTCTGCCGCGAGACTCTGGTCTTTGGGCGTGGCACTGAGGCTGAAGGCATCCTTGGTCTTGGAGAAGAGGTATGACCCGTCTTGCGCCCCCGCGCCGATGAAGGCGCAGTCGGGTTTCTGCGAGGCCTCGTAGAATCGGTTGCCGAGCATGGCTCCCACGGCACTCTTCACGTATCCTTCCACCAGATAGTCCATTTCTTGCTTCAGGCTGTCGGGATAGGTGTCGTGCTTGAAGAGCAGGTCAACGGTGGTGCTCTGCAGCTCCTTGTCTTTGTCGATGACGATGATGGGCTCGGCATTGTCGGGCACGGGCTCTGCCACCACCGGCGCCATGTTGGCGGGGTTCTTGAGACTGCCGAATAGCGCCTTGATCTGTGCCTCGGTGCGGTCTACGTCTACGTCGCCCACCACGATGATACCCTGGTTGGCAGGGTGATACCACTTGTGGTAGTAGTCCACCAGCTCCTTTCGTTTGAAGTTGTCGATCACCGACATCAGTCCGATGGGGAATCGCACGCCATACTTCGAGCCAGGGTATATCTTCGGCAGGTTGCGCTCAAAGAGCCGGTTGCTGGCCGAGGTGCGCATACGCCATTCCTCGTGTATCACGCCGCGCTCCTTGTCTATCTCCTCTTGTTCGAGCAGAAGCCCCGACGACCAGTCGCGCAGAATGAGCAGGCACGAGTCGAGTACGCCCTCATGCTGCGTGGGTGCGTTGTTGATATTGTACACGGTCTCGTCGATGCTGGTGTAGGCATTGATGTCAGAGCCAAACTGTATGCCATGCGAGCGGCACCACTCAATGATGTCGTTGCCCTTGAAATGCTCGCTGCCGTTAAAGGCCATGTGCTCCAAGAAGTGGGCCAGTCCGCGCTGGCTCTCCTCCTCCTGTATCGACCCCACCTTCTGGGCGATGTAGAAGTTGGCACGTTTTTCGGGCCAGTTGTTGTAGCGGATGTAATACGTCAGGCCATTGGCCAGTTTGCCGATGCGCACCGCAGAGTCTACGGGTAGCGTCATGCGCGGCATCTGAGCCTGTATCTGGACAGTGGCCAAGAGCAGCAGGGCGGCAATAAGTTTTCTGATTCTCATAAATCTAATGATAAGCTATATAAATTTGGTGTTATCTCGAAATAGGGTGCAAAGGTATCATTTTTCTTACACAAAGCTCTCTCTTATGGGTTTGCCCATGGCAAAAACATACCGTGTTTATGCATTTTTCACATTATTTATGTAGCAGTTAGCAAAGGCCACGGCCCCAAATCAAAGAGGCCTCACCAGCGCTAACTGATGAGACCTCTTGCGTCAATATTGTTGTGTATGGGCTCTGTGGCGGCTTATTGCTCTGGCAGCATCACAACCTTGATCTTGTTGGCACCGGCCAGATACTCCTTGACAAAGGCCGATATTGAGGCAGGTGTGAGACCCTCCACAATATTCTTGTATTCGCTATGGTCGTCGGCATTCATGATGTAGTTGTCCATTACCACGCTGCTCCAGTAGCCGTTGGTCTTGGCCTTGTCGTCAGCTTGCTTGAGCAGCAGCTTCTGTATCTTGCTCAGCGCTTCGGTGTCACAGGTCTGTCCCAGCTTCTCGATTTCCTCGTCAATGATGCCCATGGCAATGTCTTTCTTCTCGGGCTTCACGGGGCAGTACACCAAAATTTGTCCCAAGTGGTATCCGTCTTCGGCCTGCGACATGTTGCCCTGTGCGCCGCAGCTATAGGCTGCGCTTGCCTCCTCGCGTATCTTCTGGATATAGATGGTGGTGAGTATCTGGGCTGTCACGTCGGCCTTGATGGCGTTGGCCAGCGTGTAAGGCATCTTGTAGTTAAACCACACCACGATGGCATTCGACTTCGGTGTCTCCATCTTCCGGGTGAAGGTGTTGTCCACGTTCTTGGTAGTGGTCTTCGACACGCGCTCACCGGCGGGGTTCTTGCCCTTCGAGGGCAGCGCGCCGAGATACTGGCACACGAGCGGACGCATGGTGGCAGGGTCGAAGTTGCCCACAATCTCAAACACCCAGCCATTGGCATTGGCGGTGCGCTCCTTGGCCATCTGCAGGATGCGGTCGTAGTTCACGTTTTGCAGGTCGTTGAGCTGCAGCGGCGCGGTGCGCCAGTTGTGGTCGTAGAGCGTGGCGGTGAGCGAGTCAGAGAAGGCGATGTTGGGGTTCAGCTCACGGTTCTTCAGGTTTACCTGATACTGCTCCATGAGGTTGTTGAAGGCATCGTTGTCCTTGTTGATATTGGTGAAGTAGAGATATGCCATCTGCAGCATGGTCTCTACATCCTTGGGCGTAGAGTTGCCGTCGATGGCCATACGTCGTCCGGCAAACGTCAGGTTGGCGTTGGCAATCTTTCCGGCGAGCGCCTTCTGCAGTTCGGTGCTCGAGAAGTTGCCCAGTCCGCTCACGCCAATCACGTCGTTGAAGAGCTGCAGGTTGGCATAGTCGGCCTTGCCGTAGTTGCCCTGTCCGCTGCCGCCGGTACCATTGAGCAGCACCTGGTCTTTCTTGTAGTCGGTTTGTTTCAGCAGCACGGTCACGCCGTTGCTCAGGGTGAGGATGTCGTAGTCAAACTTCTTGCTCTTCACCTCTTTCTTGATCTTTCCGGGAGCGGGCAGTGTAGTGATGAGGGGTTCAGACTTCACGTTGTCTACATAGGCCTCGATCTTGGCCTCACGTGCCTGGTGTACGGCGGTAAGCAGCTGTGCCTCGGTGGGATACACGTTACCCTCTTTCTCGTTGTTGAAATTGAGGATGACGAGGTTAGAGTCGCTCTTGCTCACCAGCGTGGGCAACACCTGGTTGATGGCGTCGACGCCAATGGCGGGCGCTATCTGCTTCATCATCTCGTAGGTGTAGTCGATGCTGGGCATGGGCTCGTTGGTAAGGAAGTAGCCTAAGATTTCGCGGTAGAACTGGTTAGAGTAGCGCTTGTCTTTGTTGCTGTACGACTTGTCGAGATTGCTGATATATTCGCTCTGGAAACGCTTGTACTCAGTGGGCGTGAATCCAAATTCGGCCGCCCTGCGCACCTCCTCGTAGGCAGCCTGCAGCGCTGCCGTGGTGAGACCCATCTCCTTGGGCAGCACGCTCAGGTCGAAGGCATCCTTGGTTTTAGAGAAGATGTATGCACCGTCGCCCACACTGGCCTGCACGTAGGGGCAGCCAGCTTTCTGCGCAGCCTCCACAAATCGTTTGTTGAGCATGCTGCAGGCGGCGTCTTTCACGTAGTTCTGAATGAGGTAGGGCAGCGTCTGCTTCAGGCTGTCGGGGAAGGCGTCGTGCTTTATAAACAGTTCTACGATGCTCTGCTGAAACTCCTTGTCCTTGTCTACCACCACGATGGGCTCGGCGTTGTTGGGCACGGGCTCATCGACAATGGGTGCCATGTTTTCAGGATTCTTGATGCCGCCGAAGAGCTCCTTGATCTTGGCCTCGGTGCGGTCTACGTCTACGTTACCCACGACGATGATGCCCTGGTTGGCGGGGTGATACCACTTGTGGTAGTAGTCTACCAGTTCCTGACGCTTAAAGTTATCGATGACCGACATCAGTCCGATGGGGTAACGCACGCCATACTTAGAGCCGGGATAGAGCTTGGGCAGGTTGCGCTCAAACAAGCGGCTGTTGGCCGAGGTGCGCAGGCGCCACTCTTCATGTATCACGCCACGCTCCTTGTCGATCTCGTCTTGCTCCAGAGAGAGTCCGGTCGACCAGTCGCGCAGAATGAGCAGACACGAGTCGAGCACGCCCTCACGCTGCGTGGGCACGTTGTCGATGTTGTAAACCGTCTGGTCGATGCTGGTATAGGCGTTGAGGTCGCCGCCAAACTCGATGCCGTTGGCGCGGCACCATTCTATGAGGGCATTGCCCTTGAAATGGTCAGAGCCATTGAAGGCCATGTGTTCCAAGAAGTGGGCAAGACCACGCTGGCTCTCCTCTTCCTGTATAGAGCCCACCTTCTGGGCAATGTAGAAGTTGGCGCGATTTTCTGGCCAGTTATTGTGTCGGATAAAATAGGTAAGGCCGTTGGGGAGTTTACCCATTCTTACTTCCTTGTCTAAAGGAAGGTTCATGTCGGGCATTTGCGCCTGCAAAGGCAGTGTTGCCGCAAGCAGCAGGCCGACAATAATGTTTCTGATTTTCATATGTTTGGTATTATTAGAATAGTATATTCGGCTGGTCAAGTGTTTGCTGCAAAGTTAGTGGTTATTTTACAATATACCAACTATTTCGCTGAAAATGATATACTTGTATACAAATGTTTGCATAAACGATGCGTCAATGTATCAAAATGCTAATACCAAATGGCACTTGGGGTAGAACAAAACGCGGTCTGCCATGCGGTTCGCGCGCGCGTACCCGGCCGCCGCCCCGGCCCTACGGCATCGGCTCTACGGCTGGCCTGCTGCCTCTGCGCGCCCTTCGGGCCAGGCGTGGAAGCACCTTGCGGGCTGCGTGTGGGACGGAGAGTAAAAATGATTCTGTATAAAACCATCGGATGATTCTATACAGAACCATCGGATAATTCTATATAGAACTATCCGATAATTCTATATAAAACCATCGGCCGTACTGGTGCCCGAGGCTCGGCGATGCGGGGCCTGAGGTGGCGTGTCAGCTATGGTTGTGCTTGATGTTGCGGGGGTGATGGAGCAGTATCTCTTGTCTCAGGGTCTCGTCGTCGAGGTGGGTATAGATTTCGGTGGTGCCGATGTCGGCGTGCCCCAGTAGTTCTTGTATCACGCGCAGGTCGGCGCCGCCTCGCAGCAGGGCCGTGGCGAATGAGTGTCGCAGGGTGTGGGGCGATATGGTCTTGTGTATGCCCGCTGCCTCGGCCTGCCGCTTGACCATGATGAGAATCATGGTGCGGGTGAGGTGATGGCCGCGCCGGTTGAGAAACACATAGTCTTCTTCGCCGGGCTTGATAGTCATCTGGCGGCGGTCGTCGAACCAATAGCCCAGTTCCTCGATGGCCTTGTCGGAGATGGGCACGAGGCGCTCTTTGCTGCCCTTGCCCATGACCCGTATAAAGTGTTCGTCGAGATAGAGGTCGGAGAGCTTGAGATGGGTAAGCTCAGACACGCGCAGGCCGCACGAGAAAAACACCTCGATGATGGCACGGTTGCGGTGCCCCTCGTTGGTAGAGAGGTCGATGCTGGCCTCCAAGAGGTCTACCTCTTCGGTGGTGAGGTATTCGGGCAGGTGCTTGGGCAGATGGGGCGATTCGAGGAGCTCGGTGGGGTCTACCTCTAAATAACCGTCTAACTCGAGAAAACGGTAGAACGACCGCACGCCGCTCAGTATGCGTGCCTGCGACTTGGGCCCCAGTCCGTGCTCGTGCAGCGAGGCGGCGAATTGTTGCAAGTGTTCGAGCTTCACCGACAGCGGGTCGAGTTGGTTGTCGTGCAGAAACTGCATGAGCCAGTCCAGGTCGTGGCGGTAGGCCTCGATGGTGTTGGGTGCCACATTGCGTTGCAGCTTCAGGTAGCGCATGTACCGCCGTGTGATATTTGTGGTCTGGCTGTTGTCGGTCTCCATATTATTTCTTATTTTTGCATGCAAATATACCCATATTATCGCAAAGTAATGAAGAAGATACAGATTATCAACGGCCCCAACCTCAATCTCTTGGGCAAGCGCGAGCCGGGCATCTACGGCAGCAGTTCGTTTGAAAGTTACCTGCCCCAGCTCAAGGCACAGTTTCCCGATGTGGAGATAGACTACTATCAGAGCAACATCGAGGGTGAACTCATCGACAAGATGCAGCAGGTGGGTTTTTCGTACGACGGCATCGTGCTCAACGCCGGCGCCTACACCCATACGTCGGTGGCCTTGCTCGACTGTATCCGCTCGCTGCATAGCCCTGTGATAGAGGTGCATATCTCTAACGTACACCAGCGTGAGGCCTTCCGCCACCACTCGATGATCTCTGCCGGATGCAAGGGCGTGATTTGCGGCTTCGGCTTGCAGAGCTACGAACTGGCGGTCAGGGCCCTGATGGGCTGATGCATGAAGTATGGGCCATGAGCGTGGCGCACGAGGTGTGAGCCATGGGTATGGGCCATGAGTGGTGAACAGTCACTCTCTCTCAGCTGTTCGTTCATTTTGAATCTTGAATTTTGAATCTTGATTTTGAATCTTGAATTTTGAATTTTGAATCTTGAATTTTGAATTTTGAATTTTGAATTTTGAATTTTGAATTAGAAAACTACCTCCTCGCCCACAGCGAACCCGAGGGCGACTATCTCTACCGGCTCTACCGGGCCACCAACATACACACCATACACGGGCGCATGGCCAGCGGACACCTGCAGGGGCGCATGCTCAAGATGTTTGTAGAGATGGTGAGGCCCGTGTGCATCCTCGAGGTGGGCACCTTCTCCGGTTATTCGGCCATCTGTATGGCTGAGGGGCTGAAGTGTGTGGATGAGGCTTCAAGGCTATCGTCTGCCGACGCGCCGCGGCGTAAGTTAGTGACCTATGAAATCAACGACGAGATGGAAGACTTTACCCGCCTTTGGATTGAGGGTTCGCCCGTGGCCCGGTATATCGACTTCCGCATTGGTGATGCCAACGCCGAGGCACCACGGTTGGGCATGATGTTCGACATGATGTTTGTCGATGGCGACAAGCGAACGTATATTGATACCTATGAGACGCTGATGCCGCTGCTGCGTAACGGTGGCTGGATGCTGGCCGACAATACCCTGTGGGACGGTCATGTGGTGGACCCGGCCTACGACCACGACCACCAGACGGTGGGCATTCGCGCCTTCAACGACCATATACGGCAAGACCATCGCGTAGAGCAGGTGATACTGCCGCTGCGCGATGGTCTTACCATCATTCACAAGAAGTAGGAGCTGACCCTTATTGCTGTCAGCTCTGGCGGGTGTCGTCGAGCAGGCGTCGGCTCAGCGCCCTCACCGGATACCATACGGCTAACCAGCCGGCGACGATGACGGTGATGAAGATGAGCAGCACGTCGATGTAGTGTACGCTTACGGGATAGGCGTTGACCACGTAGGTGCCGTCGGCATTGCCCATCTTGATGAAGCCGTATTGCTGTTGCAGCAGGCAGAGCAGCAGCCCTAAACCAATGCCGAGAATGGCTCCGAAGAAACTGATGAGACGCCCTTCGAAAAGAAAGATGTTGGTAATCTGTGTGTCGCGCGCGCCAAGGTTGCGCAAGGTCACCACGTCGTCTTTCTTGTCGATGATGAGCATCGACAGCGAGCCGATGATGTTGAAGCAGGCCACGATGAGGATGAAGGTAAGGAAGATGTAAGCCATGAGTTTCTCTACCTGCATGATCTTAAACGTGTCGGCCTGCTGTTCAAAGCGGTCTTCCACCTTGTAGCGGTCGCCCGCTATGCGCTGCATCTTCGCCTTTACCGCGTCGAAGTCAGAGCCAGGCTTCAGCCTGATTTCGAGTGCCGAGACCATGCCTTGCTGGTCGAAGAGGTTGCGGGCAAAGCCTAAGCTGGTGATGATGTACCCCTTGTCGTATTTGCCCTGATTGACGGCAAATACCACGCCGGTAGACAATAGCGAGTCTACCACAAAGCCTTCTTGCGGACTGCTCATGTCGAGTTGTCCCTCGCGACGTGGCGCGTAAATCATGAGATAGTCTTGCCACCGGCTGCCCGTGCCTAACGTCTGTGCCAGCCTGATGCCCGGCGTGCCAAACTGCAGGTTGGCGGTGTGCAGTTCGAAGCGGCCGTCGCCGTAGAGTATGTCGGTGATGTGGGTCAGGTCGGCAAAGTTGTCGTCAACACCCTTGATGGTCACCATGGCCTGCTTGCCGTTGTATATGGCCATGGCCATGTCTTCGACGGTCTCGGTGGCCACCTCTACCTGTGGCAGATGGCGTATCTCGGTGAGTATGGGGTCGTCGGCCGGCGCGGTCTTGCCCTTGACGGGCATGACCTTGATTTGCGGGTCGAAGTTGGTAAAGAAACTGGCCACGAGGTCGTGAAAGCCGTTGAACACCGACAAAACGATGACAAGTGCCATGGTGGCCACGGCGACACCAATGACAGAAATCAGTGAAATGACGTTGATGGCGTGGGTCTTCTTCTTGGAGAACAGGTACCTGCGGGCAATAAAAAAGCCCACCTTGTCCCACCCCGGCAGGGTGTGGCGACGGGTGGCCTTGTCTGTAACGGTGTTGTTTGTGTTGTCTTCCATCTGCGTAAGCGGTCGTGGCGCTGATGTTGTTTGAGTTAGCTCTTTGTGGTGCCTCTCACCGGCGGGGTGAGGGTAGGTGTGGCCTTGCTCCTCGGTGGAGCGCGTGAAGAGGCACGGTGGGGGGAGGATAAGAGTGGCTTATTTCTTCAGCAACTCGTCGATGCGGTCGATATAGTCGAGGCTGTCGTCGATGAAGAAGCGCAGTTCGGGAATGATGCGCAGCTGATTGCGCACGCGCTGGCCCAGTTCGTAGCGTATGGCTTTCTCGTTGGCGGTGATGTTCTGCAGGATGTCGTCGCCCTTCTCAGAGGGGAAGATGCTCAGGTAGGCCGTGCAGATGCTCAGGTCGGGACTGATGCGTACGCGTGTGACGCTGATGAGTACGCCGTGCATGCTGCGGGTTTGTGTCTGGAAAATCTCGGCGAGCTCCTTTTGCAGCAATCGTGATATTTTGTTTTGTCTTGTCTCTTGCATGTTCTTGAAAATGTATATGTGATACTGTTGTTATAGGGTTGCGCCGTTGCCGTTGCCCAGTTCGATGTGCTCTACGTCTACCTGTTCGTGGAGGAAGATGGATGCCGTCTCCTTGAAACGGTCGGCACTCTCGGTGGTATAATAGGTCACGGTGCCGTTCTTGGTGAGGCGCCGGTCTAACCGCGGATGCCGTTGTAGATATGCCTGAAGGCTTTCGGCCACATATTCGCCCTGCGCCACGATGCGTATGCCCGGGTCTACATATTTCAGTATCTTGGGCATGAGCAGCGGAAAATGGGTGCAGCCGAGGATGATGGTGTCGATGGCGGGGTCTTGCAGCATGAGCTGGTCGATGCGCTTCTTGACAAAGTAATCGGCGCCCGGCGAGTCGCACTCGTTGTATTCCACCAAGGGCACCCAGAAGGGGCAGGCTTGTCCGGTGACCTTGATGTCGGGCCAGAGCTTGGCAATCTCAAGGTCGTAGCTGCGGCTTTTCACCGTGCCCTCGGTGGCAAAGAATCCTACATGCCCGTTGCGGGTAATCTTGCCGATGACCTCTGCCGTGGGGCGAATGATGCCTAACACGCGGCGCTCGGGGTCCCACAGGGGCAGATCGTTCTGCTGTATCGACCTGAGGGCCTTGGCCGAGGCGGTGTTGCATCCCAACACAATGAGTTGGCAACCCATGGAGAAAAGCTTTTCGACCGCCTCACGGGTAAACTCGTATACCACCTCGAACGACCGTGGGCCGTAAGGGGCGCGCGCGTTGTCGCCCAGATACACAAAGTCGTACTGGGGAAGCAACTGGCGTATGCCATGCAGGATGGTGAGACCGCCATATCCGGAGTCGAAGACACCGATGGGGCCTGGCTGCTGGGGAAAACGTGAGGTGGTGAGCATGCTGGTTGGGTTACTGCTTATTTCAGGGCGGAGAGGATGGCGTTGGTGACATCTTCACCTAAGGCGGTGTTGACATAGGGGGCTGCCTGGTTGTCGGTGTTGAGAATGAAGGCCAGTCCATGGGCAGCTCCCACCTCCTGAATGGCCGCGTTGAGGCGGTCTTTGAGGGGCTTGAAGGCATCTTTCTCGGCCTGCTGCAGCAGGCGCTGTGACTCTTTCTTGAAGGCGGCGTTCTTCTCTATCAACTCCTGAAGCTCGGCCTGGCGCTTCTGAAGAATAGTGGGGGCAAAGTCGCGCTGCCCCTCAAGAAACTGTTCGTACTTGGCGTTGAACTCGCTTTCCACGCGTTGCATCTCATTGTCGTACTTGATGCGCAGGTCGTCGAGATTGCGCTTGACAATCAGGTAGTCGGGCAGCGACTCTAAGGTAGACTGATAGCTGAAATAGCCGAAGCGCAGCGCCGGGGTGGTGGTTTGCGCCGGCAAAGGCATGGCGTCTTGGGCATGCGTGTGAGGCGCGGCCAAGGCGAGCATGAGGAAAAGTACCAGTTGTTTCATTGCTTGATGATGGTTTGGGTGAATGGAAGGGAGGGGGAAATAATGCACAAGGTGAGACCTGCCCGAAATGGGGAGGCCTCACCTTGCCTCCCTTGCGATGAAGAGAGGAGTGATGCGATATTATTTCATCTTGCTGATCTCTGCCTGCACCTTTGAGGTAACGTCCTCTACGTTAGAACCGGTGAACACGGCAACGCCCTCTTCAAAGATGTAGGTGTAGCCGCCGGTCTTGCCAACGGTGTCGATGGCAGCGCGAACCTTGGTGACAACGGGCTGCATCTTCTCTTGCTGAGCCTTCTGCAGGGCCTGCTGGTTGTCGGAGTAGGTCTGCTGGATCTTCTGGTAGAGCTGCTGCAGCTCCTGCTCCTTCTGCTGCTGGGCAGTGGCGTTCATGGTGCTCTTTCCCTTGTCGTAGGCCTCGCTCTGGCGCTGCAGTTCTTCCTGCATGCTCTTGAGGTCGTTCTCGTACTGCTTGGCTGTAGCCTCGAGCTCGCCGTTGATCTTAGAAATCTCGGGCAGAGACTGCATGATGGTCTGGGTGTTCACTTTGCCAAACTTCTGGGCGAAAGTAGCCAAAGGAGCCATCAGCATGATCATCAAAATAAGTTTTTTCATTCTCTTTTTATTGTTTAATTGTTAATTTTATATCGTTGGTAAATGTGGCGTACTGGCTTGGCGCGGTGCATGTGGGGGCGCAACGGGCCAGTGAGGTGGGCGGTGTGGCTTACCTGCCGTAGCCCAATTTCTGCAGCACCTCGTTGGAGATGTCGATCTTGGGCGAACCGAAGATGATGGCGGTGTCTGAGGCACGGTCGAGCACGAGGCTGTAGCCGCGAAGCTCGGAAATCTCTTTCACCGTGTTGTAGACTTCTTCCTGGATGGGTGTCATGAGGCTCTCACGCTTCTTGAACAGTTCTCCTTCAGGGCCGAAGTATTTCTTCTTCAGTTCAGAGGCTTCCTTCTCCTTTTGCATAATCTGCTCCTGCTTGGTCTTCTTTTGCTCTTGCGAGAGGAACACTACCTCGTTCTGGTAGTTCTTGTACATCGTGGCAGCCTCGGTGTTGAGCGCCTCGACCTCAGCCTGCCATTTCTTGGAAACCTGATTGAGCTGCTCGTTGGCACGCTCGTAGGCGGGTATGTTTTTCATGACATACTCCATGTCTATCAGGGCAAACTTCTGTGCGCTGGCTGTCAGGGGAATGAGCGCAAGTAAGAACAGCGCCGCCAATAGCTTCTTGACGGCAAGCCGCTGTAGGGTGATTATCCGTTTTGTTCTCATAACTTACTTTTATACATACAACCCTAAAGACGAGGTATGGGTTAGAATAGTTACTTTGTTATCTTTTTTTAAGTATTCACCCGTGCCCTCGTGAGGCACGGGGAGGAAGTTAGAACTCCTGTCCGAGCACGAAGTGGAACTGGCTGCCTCCCTTGGTGCCGAACACCTTGTCGAAGCCGTAAGCCCAGTCGATACCCATAAGACCCACCATGGGCAGGAAGATACGCACGCCTACACCGGCGCTGCGCTTCATGTTGAACGGGTTGAAGTTCTTGGTCTCTGTCCAGGCGTTACCACCTTCGACGAAGGTGAGACCGTAGATGGTGGTGTTGCCCAACATCAGCGGGTAGCGCAATTCGAGCGACATGCGGTCGTAAGCGTAGCCCGTGTAGCCGTAAGGCGTGAGGGCACCGTTCTCGTAGCCTCGCAGTCCGATGGTTTCCTCAGCATAGCTGGTGGAGTAACCGCTCATACCGTCACCACCCACATAGAAGGTCTCAAATGGACTTTTCTTGTATTTGTTATAGCTGCCCAATATACCAAATTCAAAGCGGGTCATCAGCACCAAGCACTTCTGTGAGTTGGTGAGGGCAGTAAAGGTACGTGACTTGAACTTCCACTTGTGGTACTCAATCCAGCGGTACTTATCCTGCTGCTCGCGCACATAGCTGGGGGAGTTGCTGTTGGTGGCCAGGTTCTTGTAGTCCTTGCCGTCCCATGCCGACCATGGCGGGGTCACCGTGACGCTGGCACTAAACTCAGAACCGCTACGTGGGAACAGGGGATTGTCGACAGAAGAGCGACTGAGGGTGACGCCCAAGTTGAGGTTGTTGGAGTTGCCGTTGGTGATGAGGAAGTACGACCAGTTCTTCAGCATGTAGCGTGTGTAGGAGAGTTGCACCGACAGGGTGAAGTAATCGTCGGGCCAGCGCAGGCGCTTACCCCAACCGATATTGGCTCCAAAGAGTTTCACGTACTTGTCTGGGTCGTAATAATTTTCGTAGTTGGTGTAATTGTAACCATAGCTATTATAACCCATCATGTAATTGTAATAGCTATTTTGCCATGCTGAATTGTAGTAGTTGCTCGACACGTCGGTAGACTTGGAGTAGAAGAAGCCTACGGAGAACTGTATGGGTCGTTTGCCACCAAACCAGTTGGTAGAATAATTCACGTTGTAACTCTGGTAGTAAGTACCGTTGGTCTGTACGCCGAGAGACAGTTTCTCGCCGTCGCCAACAGGCAATATGCCACGGTGCTCCTTGTTCTTATTGAAGAGGTTGGCCATGGAGAAGTTGTTGAGTGTCAGGCCCACACGGCCGATGATACCCGTCTGTCCCCAACCGAGTGAGAACTCAATCTGGTCATTCGACTTCTGTTCCAAGTTCCAGTTGATATCCACGGTACCATTCTCGGGGTCGGGCTTCACGTCGGGCACAACCTTCTCTGGGTCAAAATGCCCCATGGCGGCAATCTCTCGGGCGGTACGCATGATGGCATCCTTGGAGAAGAGGTCGCCTGGCTTGGTGCGCAGCTCACGGCGCACTACATTCTCGTAAAGGCGGGTGTTGCCGTTGATGCGAACATGGTTGAGGTGGGCCAGCGGTCCCTCGGTAACGCGCATCTCAAGGTCGATGCTGTCGCCAACGATGTTGACCTCGGTGGGCTGGATGTTGGAGAACACGTATCCATTGTTGTAGTAGAGGTTGCCCACGGCATCCTCGTCCTCAGTGAGTCGCTTGCCCATGAGTTTCTGGTTGTATACGTCTTTCGGTTTCATGCCCAATTGAGCGGTGAGGAAATCGGAATTGTATACGGTGTTGCCCACCCAGTGGATATTGCGGATGTAATATTTTTCACCCTCTTCCACCTTAATATATATGTTGACGTGTTTGTCGTCGGCATTCCATACACTGTCTTCGATGATGGCAGCGTCGCGGAAGCCCAGCTCATAGTATTTCTCTATGAGTTTCTCTTTGTCTTCCTTCCAACGCTCGGGCGTGAATTTCTTGGACTTGAGGAAGGTGGACAACTTGCCGGCCTCGTGGGTCTTGGCAAAGGCACCCTTCTTCATGAATCCGCCTTTGATCTTGTGGCTCGACAGTTTCTCGTTGCCTTCGATGATGATGTGGCGCACCTTCATCTTCTCTTTCTTGTCGATCATCACGTCAAGAATCACTTCGTTCTTGCCGCTCACGTCCTCGCGCTGCTGGATGTTGATGTCCGCATTCTTGAAGCCTTTGTCGTCGAAGTATTTCTTCGCCAAGATCTTGGCACGGTCGATCATGTTTGGTGTGATCTGCCCGCCTTTGAGAATACCTAACTTCTGCTCCATGTCCTCACGCTCGGTCTTCTTCAGTCCAATGTAGTTGATCTGTGATACGCGTGGACGGGGCTTGAGGGCAATGTGCAGATACACTTTGTTGCCCACGAGTGAGTCGGCGGAGATTTGTACGTCGGAGAAGAGTCCATGGTTCCAATAGCGCTTCACGGCCTCGGTGATTTCGTTACCGGGGAGCGAGATGTGCTGTCCCACCGACAGTCCTGATATGCCTGTGAGCATATAGTCTTCATAGCCTTTCATGCCTGATACGTTGAATCCGCCAATGACCACGTCGCGTGGTGTGGCGGCGTATGTGATGTCGGGATGGACGAGCTTGTCCTGTGCTTCTGCACCTATGCAGCATGACATGGCGATGAAGGCTGCGAAAATCTTGTTCTTGTTGTGATGCATCGTTGGGTAGATATTAGGTGGGAGGGGCGTTGGGTGGAATTGGTGTGGGGCGATGGTTGCGATGACTTGTTGTTGTCAAGGACCGGGGCTACGCGCTGCCACATGTTTGCCCAATGTACTTCCCTTTTCCTTAATCCTTATTACTTGTTACCTTTTTATTCTTTAGCCGTTTTCCTCTTCTACTTGTGCCTCTGTCTTTCCGAATCGGCGTTGACGTCCTTGGTAGTCGGCAATGGCTTGATGGAGGTCGTCCTCGGCGAAGTCGGGCCAGAATGTGTCGCAGAAATAGAGTTCTGAGTAAGCCAACTGCCAGAGCAGATAGTTGGATATACGCAACTCACCGCCCGTGCGGATGAGCAGGTCGGGGTCGGGCATGAAACTGGTGGCCATATGGCTGCTTACCATTTCCTCGGTGATATCCTCGAGGCGTATCTTGCCGTCTTTTACCTCGGCGGCAATGTCTCTTGCTGCCTTGGTAATCTCCCATCTGGAGCTATAGCTGAGCGCTACGACCATTGTCATGGCACTGTTGGCCGCCGTGTGGTCCATCGTCTCCTGCAGTTTCCGCTGTACATTGAGTGGCAGCCTTTCCATTTCTCCCACGACCTGAAAGCGTACGTTGTTCTTCATGAAGATCTCGTCTTCGAGCGAAGCCAGTACGAGACCCATGAGCGCGGCGATTTCTGTCTCGGGGCGGTTCCAGTTTTCGGTGGAGAACGTGTAGAGTGTAAGATACTTCACACCCAATCGGGTACACTCTGAGGTAATGCGCCTCACAGTGTCTACGCCGGCCTGATGTCCGTAGCTGCGCTCTTTACCACGTTGCATGGCCCATCTTCCGTTGCCATCCATGATGATGGCAATGTGCCGTGGGATGCGTGTCATGTCAAGTTCTGCCATATCTTATTTGTCCTTTGAAGACGTTGGTCTTTATACTTTTCGTTTCTGTTTATAGTTTCCCGCCTGTCCGTTCACTCCTTGTTGCATGTGGTGCACTTGGCCGCGAAACTATAGGTAAGCGTGAACTGCAGGGCCGTGTAGCAGTCGGTGTTCTTGAAGATGCCGCTGCTTTTTATGTAGTAGGGGTCTTTCACGCCGTCAAGTTCGTCGCTCTGTGTGAGATGCAGTGCCCATTCCAAGGCGAGGTTCACGCGTTCAGCCGCTTTGTATTTTACGCCTAAGCCTATGGGAACGTTGAAAGTCACCTTGCCTTTGTCTGCCGTGTCGATATATGTCGCGCCGATGCCTGCTGTGATAAAGGGCGTGAACCGCTTTGCGCCGCGATAGTCGCGCCCAGTGCCATAGGGCCAGAAGTTATATTCGTATGTGAGGCACAGGTCGTAGAGTTTGTTGCTGAAGGTATATGGATTTTCGGCATAGTCGGGATAGTAAGTCTCGGCATCGTCTGATGAGCCGTTCATCGTTGTGAATCCTAAGTTCAGCTTCAGGGCGGAGTGTGGGTTGAAAAGGTATCTTGCCACGATACTCCCCATGGGCTTGAGGTCGCGGGTAAAGCTGCCGTTGAAATCGCCTAAGTAGCCTCCCAATCCTACACCGGCGCCGATTTCCATGCGGTATTCTTTATCGTCCTGCGCATGCATGAGCGTAGCAGGTGCCAAGAATAGCATCATGGTCATCAGCAGTTTCTTCATAGGAGTTCCTATTTGGTGTATTCCGTCTGTTCTGTGGTCCATGCCGTACGGGCAAGGCGTCCGCTCCAGATGTTGGGCGATGATGCTTTGGTGATGTATATGTTGTTGCTGCTGTCAACCGTCATGGCGAAGGGAGATGCAGCGAGGCCAAAGTCTGTCGGCAGGTCGTAGATACTTTGGGCGGTCCACGTGAGACCTTCATCGGGACTGTAATAGAAAGCGGAGAAGTCACCACCCAATGCCAGCAGTCCGTTGTCATAACGCACCACCTGCAGATTGTCAAGTGCGGGAAGTGTCAGCTTGTTGTATTCGTCTTCTGAGTAGTATGCCCAAGGTTGGGTCTGTGAATTGGCCGCGTTCTCCTCTACCTTGCGCCAGATGCGTGTCGCGCCGTTGTTTGTGCCAATGATGACGAGTTGGTTGGTCTGCTCATTGGTCTTTGAGGGAATTGTTACAAAACTGATGTCTTGTGACGGAAGGTTGCTGGCAGCGTCGTCTAACTCGTCGGCAACCCAAGTCGCGCCACTGTCCTTGGAGTACGAAATGCCGTTGGCGGTGAGTGCGTAGATGATATTGTCGCTTGCGCCTAACAGTAGGTTGAGGCTTGCGTCAGAGGCTACTTGGCTCCAATTTTGTCCGTCTGCCGAACGCAGCACATTGCCTTCGCTCAGTGTATAGAGTTCGTTGCCCTTTGCTATCACATTGTGATAGGCGTTGGCGTCGAGCTGAATGTTGCTGGTCAGCGATTCCCATGTGTTGTCAGACTGCTTGTAAGCGACGGTCTGGCCATTCTGCACGCCGAAGAGGAAGAGGCCGGCGGTAGTGGCAATGAACTTCCGGGCGCCCACCTGGGCGATGTTGATGTATGATTTGGAGGTCCAGTTGAGTTCTTCTCCTGTCTCCTGATGTATGTTCACAGAAACAGTATACTCACGAAAGGCGGTGCCGTTCATATTATATACACGCATGCGTACTGGGTCAGTAAAGTCAAGTGAGTCGCTGCTGGCATAGGTGGCCAGGCTGTCTTCGCCTTGCTGATCCTTGAGGTTGAGCACCACTATACCGCTGTTCTTGGTCGTAATGGAGCATACAATATGTTTCGCGTCAGTGCCATAGGGCAGTGAGTCGGTGTTGTATATCAGATGCTTCTGTTGGTCAATGGTGAAATTGTACGAACTTGCCGAGAAGGTCGTTGTGTAGGTACTGTCGGTTATCCCGTCAGAGGCTGTGGTATGTTTCTGGATATTCAGTGTACCCAGAGAGAATGCCGTTACTGCCGTGTCGTCGTAGTATACCGTGGAACTGTTGTCATCGCCCAAACAAGAGGTTAGGGTGACGAGGAATGAAGCCACGGAGATTAGCGACAATAATTTCTTGATCATTGTGCGAAAATTCTAGAATTTAGCTGCAAATTTACTTAGAAATATTCAATTCTGCGCTTCTTTATATCGTTAATTAGGTAAAATATTGATTTTCCTGTTTCATTTTAAGTTTGTTTAGAGTTTCACATTACGTACCATCTCAAGCATGTGAACTCTGATGTCAAGGCCGGGTAGCACCCATAACAAGCAAAAAGGCAATACGATCACTCGCACTGCCTTTTTGTTAAGAATAATGTTAACGGATGTTGGTATGTACCAAAGCAATAATACTAAGAACTGTCATCAACATGACTGATACCAACATCACGGTTGATTCAAAATCTAATAACATAATCCTAATCTTTACCTTAAAAAATCTATCAAACTACTAACCTAATGAAACTTTATGTGAATCTTCTCACGAAGACGATGCAAAGTTACGAATTGTGTGCGAACACGCCAAATTATTTTGCATGTTTTCACCATTTTATTTCTTCTTTTTGATTTCGGTCAATGGGCTTTATCGTGTGGTCTTGCGGTCTGGCACGGGGTGCTATGATGTTAAGTGGTTGTTATTCAGTATATTGTACGATGGGTGGCACTCTCGGTTTTATCACTTGGAGCAGCCCTCTAAATTTTATAGTTTACCTATTTTAATTATCGTTTTGCATGGTTGCTATGACTGAAAGATAGGGACTTAGATGTGTAAATCAGGTGTTTGTATGAGCTAAAGTCCGTGTTTGTATGAGCTAAAGTCCGTGTTTGTGTGAGCTAAAGCCCGTGTTTGTTTGGGCTAAATCCCGTGTTTGTTTGGGCTAAATCCCGTGTTTTTTGCCACGTCGTGCGTAGTACAACGGTCTGTTGCTACTAAGGTGTGCGCGCTGCAAAGTTAGTGTTGCGCTGCAGCTATGTATTGTAACAAAGAAGGCGGCTCAACTCCGCATGGAGTCAAGCCGCCTTGATATATACTTTTCATTCCCCGAAAGACGAGTATCTGGCTTGTGCCAAATATCATCTCTATCCAGGATGGATGATTCAGTAATTAGAGCTGAGGACCAGCTGCTACGAGAGCCTTACCAGCCTCGTTGCCTTCGTACTTCTTGAAGTTCTTGATGAAGCGAGCGGCCAGGTCCTTAGCCTTCTCATCCCACTGAGCTGCGTCAGCGTAGGTGTCACGAGGATCGAGGATGTTGGTGTCAACACCTTCGAGCACTGTGGGAACCTCGAAGTTGAAGTAAGGAATGGTCTTGGTAGGAGCGTTGTTGATAGCGCCGCTCAAGATGCCGTCGATGATACCACGGGTGTCGCGGATAGAGATACGCTTGCCGGTACCGTTCCAACCAGTGTTCACGAGGTAAGCCTTAGCGCCGTTCTTCTCCATCTTCTTCACCAGCTCCTCAGCATACTTGGTAGGATGCAGCTCGAGGAAGGCCTGGCCGAAGCAAGCAGAGAATGTGGGAGTGGGCTCAGTGATGCCGCGCTCTGTACCAGCCAGCTTGGCGGTGAAGCCAGAGAGGAAGTAGTACTTGGTCTGCTCGGGGCTCAGGATTGATACGGGAGGCAGCACACCGAAAGCGTCAGCTGACAGGAAGATCACCTGCTTGGCGGCGGGACCTGCAGAGATGGGCTTCACGATGTTGGTGATGTGGTTGATGGGGTAAGACACACGAGTGTTCTCTGTGGTGCTGCCATCGGTGAAGTCGATCTTACCGTTAGCGTCTACAGTAACGTTCTCGAGCAGAGCGTCGCGACGGATAGCGTTGTAGATATCGGGCTCAGACTCCTTGTCCAGGTTGATAACCTTAGCGTAGCAGCCACCCTCGAAGTTGAACACGCCGTTGTCGTCCCATCCGTGCTCGTCGTCACCGATAAGGAGACGCTTAGGATCGGTAGACAGAGTGGTCTTACCTGTACCAGACAGACCGAAGAAGATGGCGGTGTTCTCGCCGTTGAGGTCGGTGTTGGCAGAGCAGTGCATAGAAGCGATGCCCTTCAGAGGCAGGTAGTAGTTCATCATAGAGAACATACCCTTCTTCATCTCACCACCGTACCATGTGTTCAGGATTACCTGCTCCTTGGTAGTAACGTTGAAGACAACAGCGGTCTCAGAGTTCAGGCCGAGTTCCTTGTAGTTCTCCACCTTAGCCTTAGAGGCGTTGTACACGATGAAGTCGGGCTCCTGGTCGAGTTCTTCCTGGCTAACAGGCTTAATGAACATGTTTGTCACGAAGTGAGCCTGCCATGCCACCTCCACGATGAAGCGGATCTTCATGCGGGTGTCCTTGTTGGCACCGCAGAAACCATCAACTACGAACAGACGCTTGTTAGACAGCTCCTTCTTGGCAAGTGCGTTGACAACAGCCCAAGCCTCCTTAGAAGCCTTCTTGTTGTCGTTCTTATACTCGTCTGAAGTCCACCATACAGTATCATGAGAGTTCTCATCGTCAACGATGAACTTATCCTTAGGAGAGCGGCCGGTGTAGATACCGGTCATTACGTTAACAGCACCGAGCTCTGTCACCTGACCTTTTTCGAAACCTTCGAGACTTGCTTTGGTCTCTTCTTCGAACAACTCCTCGTAAGAGGGATTGTAAACTACCTCAGTAGTACCTGTAATGCCGTACTTTTCGAGTACAGACTTGTCAAAATTTGCCATCTTTATAAATGTATTTAAGTTGGAAAATAAATTCTTTTTCAATACGCTGCAAAGGTAACAAAAAGTGTGTACGTAAACAAAAGGAGCACTGCCAATTTTACTTTATACGGCGACAAATTAGGTTAAAGAATACAAAAACATTTTGGGTTGCAATATATTTGCAATTCTCACTTTGCAAAAACAAAACACTTTTCTTACCTTTGCATTCGGGCCTGTACGACTCTCTCGTGCAGGCTTTGTCTTAAGCGTATAAATTCTAAGTTATGGAAATCATAAACCTGTCAGACCACAACAGTATCATTGGTCAGTATCTTGCTGAGATTCGGGATGTTGAGTATCAGAGAAACCGGCTCTTGTTCCGCAACAATATTATGCGTATCGGTGAGCTCGAAGCGTACGAAATTTCTAAGACACTCGACTATGAGGGTCGCGATGTAGCCACGCCATTAGGCATTGCCCGTGTCAATATTCCCACCGACCGCGTGGTGCTGGCTACCATCTTCCGTGCGGGACTTCCCTTCCACAACGGCTTTCTCAACATCTTCGACCATGCTGGCAACGCCTTCGTGAGTGCGTATAGGGAATATAAAGATGAGGAGCACACCAAGGTGGGCATCCATGTGGAATATCTCGCCACCCCCAGTATCGATGAGAAGACACTGGTCATCGCCGACCCTATGTTGGCTACAGGCGGTAGTATGGAGTTGGGTTACAAGGCTTTCCTCACCAAGGGCACGCCCAAGCGCATTCATGTGGCTTGTGTCATTGCCTCACCCGAAGGCATTGACCATATCAAGAAAACATTCCCGGAAGAGAAGACCACCATCTGGTGTGCCGCTATCGACCCGTCGATGAATGAGCATAAGTATATCGTACCCGGATTTGGCGACGCCGGCGATCTATGCTATGGTGACAAGATTTAAGGATTAGCAGGGCCGCGGGCCGGCACGAAGATGTTTCTTTTCCGGCTTGTTACCCATCATTCCAAAACAATTCTCCCCTGACAAGCTTTCGTAACATAAGCAGGTCAGGGGAGATTTGTTTTGGAATTATTTCACTTCCCAGATATCGTTGGTCTCAAGCAGTTCAGCAAAGGTGTGGTATTTCTTTTGCTGCTTCACCTCTTCTATCTGTTCGTTCAGCGCGCCGTCAAACGTAGGCGCTTCTACGTCGCGTATCACACCCAGGGCAACGGGGAAGCCATGCTCATTGTCCATCATGGCAAGTTTCAGCTGTAGGGTGTCGTCTACGTTATGGGCGTTGTGTACAAGAATGTCGTCGATGGTATAGCCATCCTTGCCTATTTCCACCACCTTCAGGCCGAATCCTTCCTGTACCAGTCCGAACTCATTGTTTTCGCCGAACACCAGCGGTTTGCCGTGTTCCACATAGATTGCGTTCTGCTTTCGCCCGTTGTTGGTGTATACCGACTCATAGGTGCCGTTGTTAAAGATGATGCAGTTTTGCAGTATCTCGCACACGGCAGCTCCCTGATGGTGGTAGGCCGCCTTGAGCATCTGGATGGTGTGCGCGCCGTCTGAGGCAATGGCTCGTGCAAAAAACTTGCCACGGGCGCCAAAGCACAGCTCAGCAGGTCGGAATGGGTCTTCCACCGTGCCGAAGGGGCTGGTCTTCGATACAAATCCGCGCGGTGATGTAGGCGAGTACTGCCCCTTGGTGAGACCGTATATGCGGTTGTTGAGCAAGATCATGTTCAGGTTCACATTCCTGCGCATGGTGTGGATGAAGTGATTGCCGCCGATGGCTAATCCGTCACCGTCGCCGCTCACCTGCCACACGGTGAGTTTGGGATTTACCACCTTCAGTCCTGTGGCAATGGCCGCCGCGCGACCATGAATGGTTTGCATGGCGTAGGCATTGACATAGTAGGGCAAACGGCTTGAGCAGCCTATGCCCGATATCACCACCGTCTCGTGGGGTGGCACACCGAGCTCCGCCATGGCCTTTTGCAGGCTGTTGAGGAAAGCGTGGTCGCCGCAACCAGGGCACCAGCGGGGCTGTCCCTTTTTGAAATCAGCGGCGGTAAATGTAATATTCTGTGGTTGCGCTGTATTGGTTTCAGGCATGATATTTTCTTCGTTCATACTATCCGTTATAAAGGTTCGTCTTTGTCAGGCCTCTTCTCGCCGCGGCATGGCTCATACCGGTTGGGTCCAGTCCGTCGGGCTTAACGAAAAGGGTAGATACATTATTGCAGGATGCGCGTTTCAAAATACCGTCCGATGTCCTTGTCGTCGGGCGCGCCAATGAGTGACTCGAAGGCCTGAATCAGTTCGCTCACCACGAAAGGCTGTCCTTTCACTTGGTTGTACTGATAGGGCACGAAGTTGTTGATGCGTATGCGCAGCAGGGCGGCAAATTGTCCAAGGTTTTGCTCTGCCACTACCACCTTCTTATATTTCATAAGCACCTTGGCGGTGTTCTTGGGCAGCGGGTTGATATACTTGAAGTGTGCCAGCGCCACCTTGTGTCCATTGGCGCGCATGGCCTGCATGGCCGAGTAGAGGTGCCCGTAGGTAGAGCCAAAGCCAACGATGAGCAGGTCGGCGTCATTCTTGTCGCCTTCCACCACCACGTCGGGCACGGGTATCAACGCCACCTTGTTATATCGCAGATGGTCCATCTTCTGGTGGTTCTCCGGGTCGCTGGATATGGCACCCGTCTCACCGTCTTTCTCCAGTCCGCCGAGTATGTGCGTGTATCCCTCCTGCCCGGGTATTGCCCAGTAGCGAACCAGCGTTTCGGGATTGCGCTGATAGGGCGTGTACTTGTATTTTTGCGAATCGGGGGCGTATGGCGGATTAATGTCGGGCAGCTTGCTCAGGTCGGGCAGTTGCCAGGCAGCCGAGCCGTTGGCGGCAAAGGCGTCGCTGAGCAGCACCACGGGGGTAAGATGCTCGAGCGCTATCTTAGCGGCCATGTAGGCGGCGTCAAAGCAGTCGGTGGGACTCTTGGCCGCGATTACCGGCATGGGGCTTTCTCCATTGCGCCCATAGAGCACCTGCAGTAGGTCGGTTTGCTCACTCTTGGTGGGCAGACCCGTGGAGGGGCCACCGCGCTGCACGTCGATCACCACCAATGGCAGCTCGTCGATCACCGCCAGGTTGAGGGCCTCGCTCTTCAGGCAGATACCCGGACCCGATGTCGAGGTGGCCGCCAATGCGCCGGCAAACGAGGCACCAATGGCATTGGCGCAGGCACTGATTTCATCCTCGCCTTGCACGGTGATCACTCCCATCGACTTGTGTTTCGACAGTTCGTGCAGTATGTCGGTAGCGGGGGTGATAGGGTACGAGGCTAAGTACAGGCGCAGGCCTGCCCGTTCGGCAGCGGCCATCAGGCCGTAAGCCGTGGCCTTGTTGCCCGTGATGTCCATATATCGGCCTGGTTTCTTGCGTTTTGTCTCAATGCGATACGAGTTGGGCACCGAGGCATGGGTATTGGCACCATAGTTATATCCGGCGTTCACCACCATGATATTGGCCTGTGCCACGGCGGGCTTGCGGCCGAATTTCTTGTTGATAAAGTCTTCAACGAGTTGCAGGTCACGGTTGAACAGCCAGCAAACGAGTCCCAAGGCAAACATGTTACGGCATTTCAGCTTGTCTTTCATGTCCATCTCGGTTTGGCTCAGGCACTCTTTCACCATGTGCGTGATGGGGCATGCCACCACGCGGTCGGGGTCTATACCCATCTCCACTAAGTAGTCGTCACCTGTGAATTTGGCCTTCTTCAGGTCTGTGGGCCCAAAGGAGTCTGTGTCAATAATGATGGTAGATTGTGGCTTGGCATATTTATACTGAGTCTTCAGGGCAGCCGCGTTCATGGCCACCAGCACGTCGCACAGGTCGCCGGGAGTGTAGACAGTATCCTCACCAACATGAATCTGAAAGCCCGATACGCCTGTGAGCGAACCTTGCGGGGCTCGAATGTCTGCGGGATAGTCAGGCAGTGTAGAGATACTGTTACCTACAGTAGCCGAGACTGTGGAAAAAATGTTTCCGGCCAGCTGCATGCCGTCACCGGAGTCACCAGAGAAACGTACAACAACATCCTCCAGTTCTTTGACCTCAAGTTCATCAGTCATAGTATCGTTTATATTAGGTTTGACTTTGGCAAAGATAGTAGAAGTTTGTGTCACCCCCAAGGAAATCGATGAATTATTTTTTCATCGGGCGACGTTTTTTATAATTTATACAATTAAGCCGTGCCTATTGCCGTCACGGTCGCGGTGTATAGCGCTGAGCGTCAGTCTGGCCAAGCGTGTTGGCAGCCCCGTCATCTACACCGCTGTTATAAGTCAAGGTACGGTCTCCACCAAGAAGAAGGTCGTTGTGAAGAAGGCCACTGCCAAGAAGACCATCGCCAGGCACCGGTGAAGAAGGTCGAGCCGCTAAGATAATTGGTGGTTGGTGAGTGGTTGAGGGTTCAGTAGAGTAGTAGCGGGGCTAACGTCACGAGGGGGCGGTCCATGGCATCAGGCCTTTATGGAGTATAATATTCTCATATTAGACTTGTCTGCGGGCCTCACTAACGAGGCCTGTCTTGGAATATCATACCACCGGAAATGCCATCGAGTGGTGGGTAGTAATTGCTGTTAGTATGATACCCCACGTGTGTGTCATGCGAATGTATGACACACACGTGGGACAAAGCAGTGTCCTCACCTTATATTCTATTGGGTCTGGGTGAGCCGGTGGGTTGCTGGCTCACCTCATACCATAGCCTTGTGTCCCTTCCCGTCAATACTTGAACGAGCTGCCGCCGAGAAACTCGCGTAGCAGGCTCGTGGGCGGTATGTCGCGGTTGGGAATAGGTTGGATGTAACGCAGAAACTTTCGCAGTCGATAGGCTTCCGAGTATTCGTCGCAGTTCTCGGGCACCAGCTCAAGCAGAGGGTCGGCCTGCTGCTTGATGACGGCAAGCTCGAAGAGCATGGCGGTGTTGAATACCGCGTCGGCATTTTCCTGGAAAGGGAATATCCACTTGTTTTCGCCCGCGCGCACCGATGGCCATCGGCGAATGGTGTCCTGTGCGCTCACGCCACGGTATTTGTAGTCGCGTATGATGCGGCGCAGCAACCGGTTGTCGGTAGTGGGCACATAGTTGTGGTCGTCGAGCAGTATAGTGGTCAGCGCCGAGGCGTACACACGGTATTTCTGCCGCTCGGGTATCTGCGACGTGAGCTCGGGGTTGAGGGCATGTATGCCCTCCACCACGAGCACGTTGTGCTCGTCCATCTTGAGCTTGTGCCCGCTTTTCTCGCTTGCTCCGGTCTGGAAGTTATACTTGGGCAACTCCACTTCCTCGCCGTTGAAGAGGGCTGTAA
Source organism: Bacteroidota bacterium (assembly GCA_023425865.1). Classification (GTDB taxonomy): domain Bacteria; phylum Bacteroidota; class Bacteroidia; order Bacteroidales; family Bacteroidaceae; genus Prevotella. Next base: position 113,975 of record JAFABV010000002.1, read on the forward strand.
ACTGCTCGTTGATGAGTGGCAGGTTAAGGGCATAGATGCTCTCATAGTCGTACTCGCCCTTGTCGTCGAGCGGAGTCAGGTGGCGGTCGATGAAGTAATCGTCGAGCGAAATCTGCAGGGGCTTGATGCCATTGGCTAACAGGTGTATGCTCAGGCGTTTGCAGGTGGTGGTCTTACCCGACGACGACGGACCGGCCAGCAACACCAGTTTCACGCCCTTGCGCGAGGCGATGTCGTCGGCAATCTGCGATATTTTCTTTTCCTGCAGTGCCTCCGACACATGGATGAGGTCGGTGGCGGCACCCGCCTTCACCACCTCATTGAAGTCGCCCACGGTGCGCACACCCAATATCTTCTGCCAGCGGTGGTGCTCTTGGAATATCTCAAACATCTTGTCCTGATGTGTCATCTCGGGCAGCACGCCGGGGCTCTTGAGGTCGGGAATACGCAGCAGCAAGCCGTCAAAGTATTTCTCCAACCCGAAGAGATAGATCTTCGACGTGTTGGTGAGCAGCGACCCGTAGAAGTAGTCTACGTAGTCGTCTATCTGGTAATAGGTGGTATACAGGGTTCCAGCGCTGCGCAGCAGTTTCACCTTGGCCTCGTCGCCTTTCTCCTCAAACATCTTCACGGCGTCTTCGGTGGGCACCTCGTGGCGGGTAATGGGGTAGTGGGCGTCGATAATCTCCTGCATGCGGCGGCGTATGTTGTCCACGTCGTCCAGCTCTACGGCGTGCCCTATCTGCAGGTCCACATAGTAGCCGTTGCTCACGGGAATGTCGATCACCACCTCGCTCCCTGGGTACAGGTCGTGTACGGCCTTGCTCAGTATGAAGAAGAGCGTGCGCGTATAGTTGCGCGACCCTGACCCTGAGTGCATATCTAAGAACTCAAGGTCTTTGTTGTGATACAGACGGTAGTGCATACCTTCCACTTTATTGTTCACCTTGGCACATATAGGGCCGTACGCCATCTCCAAGCCTGAGAGTTTATACACTTCAGCCAACGTACTGCCCGTGGCCACGTCTATGGTCTTGTTGTTATTTTTACAGCGAACCTGTATCGTCTGTTTCATCGTAGCATAGAGGGGGTTGATATGACAACACCTGTTCAAAGATAAATAATGTTTTGCAATCTGCCAACAATGGACCGCATAAAAACTGTTATTGGCGCATACCGCACCGTATAAACATTACGCCCGAAACCGCCGCTTGGCTACATTTCGTCGCAATATTATGGTTAAATGTTTCAATATGGCATGTTTTGTGGCTTAATAGTGGTTAAAAAACAGTTTTCGGGGTGGCTATTCCATAAATAAGCCGTATATTTGCCCATCATCGTTTGAAACCTAACTATTAAACTAATGATTTGGAATGAAACCATGGAGTGCATGGACCGCGAGCAACTTCGTGAGGTCCAGAGCCGACGATTGAAGAAGATGGTCGACTACGTCTACCACAACACGCCCTTTTACCGCAAGCGGTTCCAGGAGATGGGGCTGCTTCCCGATGATATCCACGACATCGACGACATCGTTAAGTTGCCCTTTACCAATAAACTCGACCTGCGTGACAATTACCCTTTTGGGTTTGCCGCGGTGCCCATGAGTCAGATTGTGCGCATCCACGCCTCGTCGGGTACTACGGGCAAGCCGGTAGTGGCGCTCTACACGCGCAACGACCTCGCACAGTGGACAGAGGCACTCTCGAGGGCGTTTACGGCCTATGGTGCCGACCGTAACGACATTTTCCAGATAGCCTATGGCTATGGGCTCTTCACGGGTGGGCTTGGAGCCCACTATGGCGCCACCAACATCGGCGCCAGCGTCATACCCATCTCTTCGGGCAATACCCAGAAACAAATTACGCTCATGCACGATTTCGGGGCTACAGCCTTGTGTTGCACGCCCTCTTACGCCCTTTTTCTGGGCGAGGCCATGAATGAGTCGCCCTGGGCCAATGACGAGTTCAAGCTGCGTATCGGTGTCTTCGGCGCTGAGCCGTGGACTGAGCATATGCGTCATAAACTGCAAGAGGCATTTGGCATCAAGGCCTACGATATCTATGGGCTGAGCGAGATCGCTGGACCTGGTGTGGGCTATGAGTGTGAGTGCCAGCACGGCACACATCTCAACGAAGACTACTATTATCCGGAAATCGTTGACCCCTCTACCGGCGAGCCGCTCCCCGAGGGCACCCTGGGCGAGCTCTGCTTTACTCATCTCACCAAGGAGGGCATGCCCCTGCTGCGGTATCGCACGCACGACCTCACCACGCTACACTACGACAAGTGTGCCTGCGGGCGCACCTTTGTGCGCATGGATCGCATACTGGGACGCTGCGACGATATGCTCATTATTCGTGGCGTGAACGTATTCCCCACGCAGATCGAGGCGGTAATCCTCAGTCTGAAAGAGTTTGAGCCCCACTACCTGCTCACCGTCGACCGTGAGAACAACACCGATACTGCGGTGCTGAAGGTAGAGGTCAAGGAAGAGTATTTCTGCGACGAGATGGCCCAGCTGGTGCGCCTGCAGAAGAAACTCGAGGGCGAACTGCGCAGCGTCATCGGCCTGGGCTTCAAGGTGAAGCTCGTAGAACCCAAGAGCATCGAGCGCAGCACCGGCAAGGTGAAGCGTGTCATTGACAACCGTGTGTTGTAATCCGGTAGTCATCCTCTCACGTCAAGCCCACTGCCAGTGGGGCACAAAGTGCCGGTATATGGTCAAATACAATGTAACCGGCGGGTAACGATTGGGTGCCTGCCTTAAAATAAGAACCTTATGTTAGCAAAGCAATTATCTGTTTTCTTGGAAAACAAGTCGGGACGTCTCACCCAGGTAACGCAGGTGTTGGGTGAGGCAGGAATTAATCTTAGTGCCATGAGCATAGCCGACAATAGCGATTTCGGTATTCTGCGGTGCATCGTCTCCGACCCGGAGAAAGGGTGTCGGGTGTTGCACGAGGCAGGCTTCACGGTCAAGATCACTGATGTCATCGGCATGACCATGCCCAATACGCCCGGTGCGCTCAGCGTCATCTTGAAGTATCTCTCTGACAACGGCATTTTCATCGAGTACCTCTACTCCTTTGCCAATGGCAACGGAGCCAATGTGGTCATACGCCCCAGCGATCTCGACGCCTGCGAGAAGATATTGGCCGAGAAGAAAGTCGACCTGTTGGCTGCCAGCGACCTGTATCGCATGTAATTCAAAGCGCCATACCGGCTTCTACCTCTATCTCACCCCATTTTCTCCAGATGTCCAAGAAGGTGGCATGGTTCACCTTCTTGTCATAGTTGACCACGATGTCAGCGTCGTGCAGCAGGTCGTAGGCCTGCTGCGAGATTACCTCGGCATATACCTCTGCGACACCGCCCTCCACCATCATCTGGGCGGCTGAGCGTCCCACGGCCTTGGCGGCCACTTTAGCGTCTAAGAGCAGTTCTGGTTCGTCGTTGAGTATGTTGTATAGCCGACGCACACCGTGTCCATGGAAGGTACGAATGTTTCCTTCGTGCAACACAGCCAAAAAACATTGTTCTGTCTGTAGCGTGTCAATCAGTTCTTGCATCATAATACCATTGTATTTGAGGTTCTATTGCAAATATAGCGGTTTTCTTTCTAAGCGCTGTAAAGTATTCAGAATAATGCAAGATGGGCGTCCTCACGTATTGACCAAGGCCTTATGGCAGGTGTTAGCCACCGTACAGCCATCATGGTTTCATATAGAATCATCGAATGGTTTCATATAGAACCATCGAATGGTTTCATATAGAATCATCGAATGGTTTCATATAGAATCATCGAATGGTTTCATATAGAATCATGGAAGCTGCATGACCGACGTGTCCGATGGTTCGGGTAGAGCCATCAGACACGAAGGTAGTGTTTACGCTGTCCGCGAGCCGTGCGGGCAGGTTAAGGAATGTAACTACGCAGTGCCTCTACATAGTCTTCAAAGGCTTGGTGTCCGTCATTGGTCATGCGGCAGATGGTGGCGGGTCGCTTGCCGCGGAAGGTCTTCTCCACCGAGATGTAGCCAGCCTTCTCCAGTTTGTCTATTTGCACGCTCAGGTTGCCTGCCGTGGCCCCGGTCTGCTCGCGCAGATAGGGAAAGTCGGCCTCCTCAACGCTGATGAGAATCGACATCACCGCTAATCTGAGTTCGCTGTGCAGCAAGGGGTCTAATGGTTTGAACATGGTTACCCCTCCTTCATTTTGATGACCGCTGCGGGCACGATGAGGCCGAGAACGGCCACGCCTGCCATGACCAGCATCTCTAACGGACCGGCATAGACCAGCGCGAGAAAACTGCCTAATAGTCCCGAGACGAAGCAGGACACGGTGATGACACGGCTCTGGAGAATGCGGCCGGTGATCATTCCCGCTATGCCCATGAGCAGTATGATGAGCGATGTGATAGACACGTGTGAGAGGCCTCGGAGATAATCATCGCTCATGAACGTTGGCAGGGCGAGCTTGACATTCAGCATGGCGAGCATTCCCATGCCGAAACCGATGGTGCCCGCCATGACGCCGAAGCTGCTCCATATCTGCGAGAGGGTCTTGCTCACAAATGTCTCGGGCAGTTTGGGCCGCGGCGTAAACACCTTATAGTCGATGAGGTAGGTAATGCCCAACAGGCCCCACAGGCCGTTGGCGACGGGTCCTACGCCGTGGGCCCAGAAGTGTCCCACCACCAAGGCGATGACCACCACGCTGATGCCCCAGAGCATCATGCTCTTCCAGCTGCCCTGAGCGATGCGGCGGCGACTCTCCTCAATGCTCTTTCGGATAATTTCCAGACTGCGTTCGGCAGTCATTTCATTGTTTGTTGTTTCCATGATGTGTTGTTTTTTTTACGTTGTAAGTGATGTTGTTGTACCTGTGTATTGGTGTTTTCACTCGTCCTTGAGGTGGGATCCGCACCCTCGGAAGGATGATTATGCTGCAAATATAAATAGGTTTATAAAATAAACCAAATAATTTTATGAATTTCTTTTGCCCGCCCCGAAGATTTAACATTTGGTGCTACAAATCACGTCCACGAACTGCTGTCGGTGCTTGGTGGCTGTGGTTGTTTCTTGTCAACAGCACGTCGTCAGTCTGGAGGTTAGCCGGTCATGTGGGTTATGAACAGGAAAAGGGATAAGCACATTCCTCACTTGCTGGAACACGCTTATCCCCTTTCTTTCGGTACAGGGAGATTTCATCTCACAATATATTTTGGTATCCTGTTGCCTTGGGCCTTATTACGTCGATGTGCTTTCCATCACCACCATTGTCCAGTAGAGCAGTGAGGGCAGGGTGAAGGTTACTTTTCCGTCGGCCTGCTTGAAGGGCAGCTCATGGGGTGCTCCGCCGTCAATGTCGGGCGAGGCCACCCACAGCTTTCTGATCTTTGTGGCCATGTCTATGGTTATGGGCAGGTGCTGCGTGAGTGGCGGTGTCTGGCGGGTGCCGTTAAGGTCGCGCCACGAGAGGTCGTCGGTGCCCCGGAAGTTGAGAAAGTGTATCACGTCTGCCGTGCCCACCCTCTTGGCAAAGGTGACGACGGCATCGGCCTTGGGCGGCCAGGCGGTTATCTGGATGCCGGCCTGCGAGGTAGTGGCGTTGGCGGTGAAGTCGAACTTCGACGACTTCTCGCGCAGCCAGTTCTGGTAGGCTGTCATAAAATCGTAGTAGTGTATCATGGCCGTCTTCAGCTCGTCGCCCATGGCTAACGGGGCTGCCGGGAAGTATTCGCGCGAGAGCATGTGGTCGCCCAGTTCGAGATGCGAGCCGCCAAGGGCAAACATCACGGCATCGGTGAGCAGCACGCCCGGAGTGTTCATCATTTTGTCGCCCGAGCCCCCGTTGTCGGCTTTGTCGTAGTTCAGGTAGGCGGCAAACACTGTCCGCAGGTTGTGGTCGCTGAACCGGTCGTTGTCGCGGATGATGGCATAGAGGTTGGCAAACTGGTCTTCGGGTACGCCGCCGTAACCATTGCCGTTGCCCCACACCTCGTTGTAGCAGAAGTCTACTTTCCCGGTGCCTGCTATCAGCTCGGCCCCATATCCCGACACGGCATTCATCACAAGTCGCTTCTCAGGGTGGCGGGCCTTCATGGCATGGATGAACGAGGCGTATCCTGTTGGCAGGTCTACCAAGTTGCCTGCTGCGTCATAACGATTGCCGCGGTAGCCCAACTGGTCAATCTGGTAGCCGTCGAAGTCGAAGTGTGAGTAGACCTCCTCGTTCCTGTCGGCCATGTATTGCTGCCATGCGCCGTTGCCAGGGTCTTCGAGGTAGATGTTGCTCTGCCACGTTGAGGGCAGTCCGTGGAAATCTTGATAGCGTTTGCCGGTCGCGTCTTGGCCATAGAGGGCCCACGCTTCCTCGACACCGCCGGCACGGGCGCCGCTCCATGCGCCGAAACAGAGGTTATAGAAGATCGACTTCATGCCATAGCTGTGCTGCACCTCAATGTATTTCTTGATGTGGGAGATACCTACCCAGCGGTTGCTGATGTCTTGGTACCATCCGGCCAGAGAGCCATCGGCGTTGAGGCATACCGGTCGGTGGTGCTTCCACTGCCAGTCCTGAAACTGCACACCGTTGATGTGACAGCGGTTGAGGTAGGCCATCTCCTTGTAGATATTGGCCGTCTTCTGTGCCGCGTTGCCATACTCCTCGAAGTCGGCCACGAAGCCGTAACGCGGAAAGCGCGTCCAGTCGCTCGACACGTCTACGGCAATGGTGCCGAGTATGGTCTCCCGGTCGCCATCTTGAGAATAGAGGTCTACCAGATACCCCTTGAAGTCAATGGTCGGCGGCTGCCAGGTCCATGTGTTGCCGATGGCGTTTGCGGCAAACGGGTGGGTGGCTACGACGGTAGTGCCGTGACGGTAGCGCACCATAGCGTGGGCGGGGACCGTGCCTGTGGCCGTCAGCACCACGGGTTCGCCGGGGGCGTAGCAGGCCTTGTCGGTGGAGAGTTCCACCGTGAGTGTGGTACTGCCGACGCCTGCCGCGATGGACGGGAAAGCGCAGAGCGACAAAATGAGGACAAGCAGTATGGGGATGACAGGGTAGTGATGTTTTGACATGTTCAGGGTAGTGATGGCTTTGATATGTACGGGTTGACAACGGCTGGTCGGCATGTGCATGGGGTATACGCCTCCCGGGCAACAGGCCAAGGGCGGTAGGCATATCAGCGCATGGAAGAAAAAGTTGGGGAACTTCTCCCCATGCCACAAGATAAGACATGGGGAGAAGCAAAGTAAGGGGTGTCGCTGCCTATTTAGCGACGATAGAAATGGCGTAGCCACCTCCGGCGGCGGCGCGGAGCTTGAGGCGGGTCTTCGAGGTCACGGTGCGCTTCACGATGTTGTAGCTTTGCGGACGGGTCTTGTAGTCGGCATCGGCACCGTCGGTATAGATGGTGGCCTCGTATTTGCGGCCCTTGTCCAGAAAGTCGAGGGCGATGTTTGAGGTGCGTGGCTCCATACCGGCTACGCTGCCCACAAACCAGCTGTCGGTGCCCTTGGCCTTGCGGGCCACGGTGATATACTCCATAGGCTCGGCTTCCAGATAGAGAGATTTGTCCCAATCGAGGGCCACGTCCTTGATAAACTGGAAGGCATCCTTATGCTTCATGTAATTCTCGGGGAAGTCGGCGGCCATCTGCAACGGACTGTACATGGTGACATAGAGGGCCAGCTGTCCGCAGATGGTGGAGTTGACATGCGAGCCGTTGGCGCAGTCCATCTCGAAGATGCCCGGGGTGTAGTCCATCGGACCGCCCTGCAGTCGGGTGAAAGGCAGTATGGCCGTTTGGCCGGGCTTGGTGCCGCCAAAGGCCTGGTACTCGGTGCCGCGGGCGCTCTCGTTGCCAATGAGGTTGGGGTACGTACGGCACAGGCCGGTGGGACGCACGGCCTCGTGGGCGTTGACCATGATGCGGTAGTCGGCGGCGCGCTTCACGGCGTGCAGGTAGTGGTTGATCTCCAACTGGCTGTAGTGGTGCTCGCCGCGGGGGATGATGTTGCCCACGTAGCCGCTCTTCACGGCATCGTAGCCGTAGTCGTTCATCAGCTGGTAGGCCCGGTCCATGTATTTCTCATAGTTCATCACCGATGAGGACGTCTCGTGGTGCATCATCAGCTTCACGCCTTTGGAGTGGGCATAGTCGTTGAGAGCCTTGATGTCGAAGTCGGGATACGGGGTGAGGAAGTCGAAGACGTCTTCCTTCATGTTGCCTGCCCAGTCTTCCCATCCGATGTTCCAGCCCTCGACGAGTACGGCGTCGAAACCGTTGTCGGCGGCGAAGTCGATGTATCGGCGCACGTTGGCGTTGTTGGCCGAGTGGCGTCCCGAGGGCGTGGCCTTGCTGTAATTGGTCACTCCGAGCTTGACCGAGGGAAACTGGTTGGTGTAGGCCCAGTCGCCCTTACCCGAGATCATCTCCCACCACACACCGATGTATTTGGAGGGATGTATCCAGCTGGTGTCGGTGAGCTTGCAGGGCTCGTTGAGGTTGAGGATGAGGTTGGAGGCCAGTACCTTGCGTGCGTCGTCGGTCACCATGATGGTACGCCAGGGGCTCTGGCAGGGCGACTGCAGCCAGCCTTTCATGCCCTGTGCGTCGGGGGTGAGCCAGGAGCGGAAGGTCATGGTTTTGTCGTCGAGGTTGAGGTGCATGGCCGGATAGTTGACCAGGGCTGCCTCGTGGAGGTTGAGGTAGAGGCCGTCGTCGGTCTTGAGCATCAGCGAGGTCTGCACACCGGTGTCAGAGAAGACGGTCTGCGACATGTTGCCCGACACAGCCTTCTGTAGCAGTCCGCGGATGTCAGCAAGGCGAGAGCGCGTGTACTCATACTCCTGGGTGTCGTAGTCGCCGGGAATCCACCATGCCGTGTGGTTGCCCGTCATGGCAAACTCGGTGCGCTCTTCCTTGACGGTGAAGTAGTTGAGCTTGCCCTCCTGCGGAAACTCGTAGCGCAGCCCCACGCCCTCGTCGTAGACGCGGAAGCGGATGTTCATGTAGCGGTCGGTCTTGGTCTGGACGAGCCGCACAAGGAGTTCGTTGTAATGGTTGCGTATGGTGCTGTTCTCGCCCCATACGGGTTTCCATGTCTCATCGAAGGTAGATGTCTCTTCACCTGCGAGGGTGAAGCCGTCGAGCAAGTTCTCGGCGTTGGCCAGTTCATAGCCGAGACGGCTGGGCTTGATGATGGTCTTGCCGCGGAAGTTCACCGTGTAGGTGGGTGTGGTGCCGTCGAGGGTGAACACTACTTTCACCGTGCCGCCGGGCGATGACACCTCTGCGGCACCGGCCGTCAGCACGGCCAGGGCGAAGAGGCAGAGTAAAGAGGAAAACAATCTTTTCATGTTTGATGTTCTATTGATGATTTGAAGGGTTAGTGTGTTTGCCGTGGCCATGCTTAACAGACGGGGCTGCCTGGCACGGCGCACGGCTTGTTTGTCAGTTGGCCTTGGTCAGCCTGATGATCTTGCATCCGTGTGCGGGTATCTCAGCCTCCACCTTGGTGGTTACGGTGCCCTCGTTGGTGTGGGTCCAGAGGTTGCGGACGTTCCAGGTGCCGGCGAGGCCAATGCCGCCCAGGTCGAGGCTGCGGAGGGCTGTGGCCTGCTCGCGGTTGAAGAGGCCTATAACCCAGCTGCCGTCGCTCATCTGCCCGTACCATACTTCGCCGTCGGTGTTCCAGAAGTCGCGGGCCAGGGGCTGACCCACGAAACCGTCTTTCTGCAAGGCCAGCATCTCCTCGTTCTGGAAGAACTTCAGGTCGCTGCCCTCGGGAAGGTCGGTCACGGAGATGGGACCTCCGGCCATCAACGGCAGCGACACGGCCGACATCTTTTCGTCGTCGTTGGCGAAGGAGCCGATGCGGATAAAGTCGCCGTCGAGGCGTACCTTCTTGCGGCCGGATATTTTAGACCAGTTAATGAAGCCGTCGAAGGCATTCTCGGAGTTGGGCCAGCCACCACGCAGTGAGCCGCGGTTGTTGTCGGAGAATCGGTACCAGGAACCTTCTAAGGCATCGGCGTCGATGCGGATCATATTGCCTGCGTATTTCTCTATGATGGCATTGTTTTTCAGGTGGGGCATGACGAGAGACACGTAGATGCCGTACCGCTGTGCATACTTGTTGATCCATTGCATGCCTTTGACATAACGTTCACGGCCGTAGCCCCGGTCGATCTGGTCGGTGTAGTTCATGCCATCCTCATACCATGAGAGGAAGTCCATGCGGATGTACTTCACGCCAAGGTCGGCGTAGTGCTTGAAGAAGCCCTCGAAGAACTGCTCCGCTCCCGGGTGGTCGGTGACTACCCAGCCAAACTGGTCGTTCTTGTTGGGATGGAGCACGTCGGTGTCGGTGGCCGGATTGTAGCGCAGGCTGCTCACCTTGATGCCATCGGTGCCGGGGATGACGGCGTCGGGATTGGTGTAGTGCAGCCAGAACGGACTGTCGTAGACGCCGAGCTTCAGGCCCTTGGCCTTGAGCTTGGCGATAATGGTGGTAAGCTCCACCTCCGGTGAGTTCTCGTCTTTCTGCGTATGGCTGTATCGGGTCATGTAGCCGTTGTCGCCGCTCATAGAGGCAAAGCCGTCGGTGACGAGCATGTCGTAGCCGTAGGGCTTCAGGTGGGTGGCCACATAGTCGATGGCTTCGTCCCAGTCGGCCTCGGTGAAGATATTGGGATACGAGCCGTCTTTCTCTTGCTGGCGCAGCGCACCATAGACGCTCCAGTAGAGGGGCGCGTAGTCCATGCCCTCCTGCTCGGCCAGCGGGGTGAGACCTATGGTGGGGTCTTCCTTGTCGACACTAAGGTCACTGGTGACATCCCACTCGTTGCTGTTGCAGCTTGTCAGAAGGGTGGCGAGGGCCAGACCTGCTATCAAATATTTCTTCATGTTATAGGGTTTTCTGTTAGGTTGATGATTTATGCGCCCACGTAGGTCACATTGATTTTCTTGGTCGAGAAGTTGATGACAATCTTGTAGGTACCAGCCCTGGTGACCTTCCACTTGTTGTCGTCACCGCCTTTGACCACGTTGCCATTGACGATGCCCGAGGCATTGACCTCGGTAGCGGGTGCCGGAGCCTGCAGCCAGTCGCCGGAGAAATCTTCGTTGGTTGAGGTCAGGGCCACCTTGAACTCGCCTTCTTTCAGTGAGCCCTCCCAGGTGTAGGTGAGTGGGGAGGATGAGGCTTTCGTCATGGCCGTGCCCGAGATGCTCCAACCGGTGGGCGTGGCATCGCCTACGAGGCGGGCTTCGCCGGTGGCGATGCTCGATGCCGCGTCGCCCACATACTCGGCCGTAATCTTATGGGCAGACATGTCCAGGGTGAGCACATAGTTGCCGGCCTTGGTGACCTTCCACTGGTTGTCGGTACTCTTGCCGTTGCCCGCTACCACGCCATCGGCAGATGCGCCGTCTTGGCTGATCACCGTCTCGGCCGCAGGGGCATAGAACCAGTCCTTGTCCTCGGTGCCAAAGTCGCCGGTATTGGTAGACATCAGCTTGAAGGTGCCCTCCCTGAGCTCACCGGCGTAGACAAAGCTGTGGTCGGAAACCTTCTTCAGTGGCAGTGCCTCGCCAATAGACCATCCGGTTCCGGCTCCTCCTAACAGATACAGCGTCTCGGTGGCCCAAGCGTCGCTGGCAGGTGCCGCGGCGTAGGAGGCGACAGTGACGGTGTGGGCGGTGAGGTCGAACACGAGCTTGTAGGTGCCGGCCTCAGTCACCTTCCACTTGTAGTCGGCGCCTCCGACGGTCATGCCCTGCTTGGACACACCCTCGTGGTTGAGCGTGACACCGTCTTCGGGAGCCTGGATGTATGGACCGGCCCAGTCTTTCATTACCGTGGCATCGTAGATGAGTTTGAAGTCACCAGTCTTGAGGAAGCCCTCATAGGTGAATTGTAGGGGAGCGTCAGACGTCTTGATAAACATCGTGGCCTGGGTCTGGTCGTCGGTCCAACCCGACGGTGTGGCGTCGCCGATGAAGCCAAGGGTTGCCGAGACGATGGGGGTGACGGGCTCGGTGCCCTCGTAGACCGCTTGGATCTTGCGGTCGCGCAGATTGAGGGTAAGGGTGTAGATACCGGCCTCGGTGACTTTCCATTTGTTGTCGTCGCCACCTTTACGGATATCCATGGCATCGCTGGCCACCCCCTGGGTGTTGATCTCGGTGCCTGCGGCAGGGGCATAGATGAAGGTGGCACTCCAGTCGCCCTTCGACAGCGGGAACTTCAGTTCGCCGACGTTGAGCTTGCCATGGTAGGTGAACACGAACTTGTCGTTGACATCCGGGGTCAACTCGGTGGGATTGTCGATCGACCATCCTGTTGGTGTGGCGTCCCCCACCATATAGAGGTGGTCTATCTTCAGCGGGAGCTCGTCGGTAATCATCACGATGTCCTTGTCATCGTTGCACGATTGGAATGACATCGTGGCGAGCAGAGCCAGCAACGTGTACATTCCGTATTTGATTATTCTTTTCATGTCAAAAAGTATTTGGGTCATTAATCATTATAGCCGGGATTCTGCTTCAGGTGTTTGTTGGCCCCCAGAATGTCGCGGTGGAAGGGAAAAATGAGGGTGTGGTCGTCGGCATCGGCGCTCTTGTCCCACCAAGCATCGAGAAACTTGCCGAAGCGAATCAGGTCGACACGGCGGCGCCCCTCGGCGAAGAACTCGCGGCCCCACTCGTTGAGCATCTCTTTCATATCGAGTGTGGCAGAGCCTTCGGGGGCATACAGTGTCATGCTCCAGTCTGCTGAGGGATAGTTGCGCTTGCGCACCTCGTTGAGCAGTTTTCCAGCAGCGGCGGCATCACCCTGCCGCAGTTTGCACTCTGCCAGGCTGTAGATGATTTCGGGTAGGCGTATCTCGGTGTAGTCGGCTTCGAGCTGCCCCTCCTCGTCGTCAGAGTAGAGCGGATATTTTACGAACATCCAGCCCGAGTTGTCGTCGCCGTTCTCAAGCCTGCTGTCGGCCGAGGCCAGCCACTTGTCGCCATCGGTGGCGCCGAACCTGCCCACGGCATCGCGGATGTCGAGCGTGTATTTGCCATTGTGGTCTTTCAGATACACGGTGTTGCCGTTGTCGTCTTTGTAGGCAATCTTGCCATAGACGAACATTCCCTCGCGCTGGTTATTGCCCAGGTTGGTGTATTTCTTCAGGCGGACATCAGAGGGATACATCTTGAAGCGCTCGATGGGCATGCCCAGTTCGTAGTCGTATTTCTCACCCTTGGGGTTGTAGCTGGGTGAGGCTGAATACTTCATGTTGTGCGAGCCTTGCTTGTTCTTGGTGTCTTTCAGCCAATCGCTTGCCCTGGAGGGCACCGACCACCAGTAGAGGTCGCCCGTATAGTGCCAGTGGGAGTAGCCGGCTGCCCCGGGGAAGGCGAAGATGACTTCATCGCAGGTCTCGTTGTTCCAGTCGAAGGCAGCGTCCCAGCGGTCGGCCACCTTGTAGGTGCCGTATGTGCCGTCGAGAATGTCTTGTGCATACTTGGCACAGTCAGTGAAGCGGTCTTCACCGATATAGACCTTGGCGTTGAGGTACAGGCGTACCAGCAGGGCTGCGGCGCCGGCCTGTGTCCACTGACCTTGGATGGCCTGGTTGCCGCCCATGGAGGTTTTCTTCGTCAGTTCAGGGATAGAGGCCTTGAGTTCAGACTCGATAAATTCAAAAACTTGGCGGGGCTCCACCTGTCCCTCGGAGTTCTTGCTGGTATCGTAGTAACTCACGGCCAGGGGAACATTGCGGAAAGCATCGAGCAGTCGCAGATAGAACCATGCGCGCAACACGCGGTTCTGCGCCTTCAGGTTGTTGAACTCGGTCTCGGAGAAGCCGAACTGGGAGGCCGAGAGCTTGTCGAGGTCCTCGATGACGAGGTTGGCCTGCATGATGCCCTGGAAGCAGCCGTTGTATTCGGTCTGTGCCTCACCGTTGGTGGTGAGCCACTGGTGGCGGTGCAGTCGGGCCCAGCGGCCACCGTCGTCCCACCAGTCCTCACGGGTAGGGGTGATGAGCTGGTCGGCAGTCTCCTCATTGAGCACCTGGCGGCTCTGGATGCTCCAGAAGCCATGCTCAAAGGGACGGAGGACGGCGCGGATGACATCCTCCTTGGTATTGTAATAGTTCTGTGAGGCCACCTGGTCGTAGAGCGTCTCGTCGAGGTTGGTACATCCTGCGAGACTTGATGCCAGAACCAACATGCTGGCCACATATTTGAATGTCTTTCTCATATGGAATGGTAATAAAGGATTCGTTGTTAATCAAAAGTCGATCTGCATACCCAGCATGAACTGGCGGGTAGAGGGATAGTAGGTGCGTGAACCTGTGGCACCGGGGTTGAGACCGTTAACCTGATAGTTGGAAGGGTCGATGCCCGAGAACTTAGTGATGGTAAACAGGTTGCCAGCTGTAGCGTAGATGCGCACGGCATCAATGTATTTCTTGTTCAGGTTCAGCGTGTAGCCGATGTTTACGGAGGAGAGTTTCAAGTAGTCGCCTGGCTCCAGAAAATAATCGCAGACAATCGGATTCTGGGACACGACCTTGTTCTTGCTATAAGCTTTGTCCATGACGTTGCCCTGAAAATTCTTCGTGCCATAGTAGAAGTCGTGGATGTTGAAGATGTCGAATCCGAGGGCAGTCTGGAAGAACAGGGATGCGTCGAAGTTCTTGTAGCGGAAGGTATGGGTCATGGAGCCTGTGAACTTTGGCAGACCGTTGCCCACAAACTGGCGGTCGTCGTCGGTGGCATTGTCGGCAAGCACCATGTCACCGTCCTTGTCGAAGACCACCCAGCGGCCCTGTGGGTCTACGCCGGCATACTTCAGCATGTAGAAACTGCCGATGCGTCGGCCTTTCTCGATGCGCTGCAAGGTGTGGAAGGGATAGGGATCCTCAGGGCTTACCACGTCGTAGTAGTCTTGGCCCACAAACTCGCTATTGCTGAAGTCGATGAACTTGTTGCTCATCGTAGAGCCGATAATGTTGAGCGTATAGCTGAAATCTTTGGTCTTGACCGCGTTCCAGGTGATGTCGAACTCAAAGCCGCTGTTGCGCATGGTGCCCACATTAACGAAGGTTTCATCGAACAGGTAGGGAGGGATGGAGACTTTGTAGTTGCCCAGCAAGTCTTGCTGTCTGCGACTGTAGTAGTTGAACGAACCGTAGAGGGCACCGTTGAACAGTGTCCAGTCGAGGCCGATGTTCCAGTTCTTGCCTTTCTCCCAGCGCAGGTCGGGGTTGACGTTCTTGCCAGGTCCCCACACCTGGTAGTACTTGCCGTTGTAGGTGTAGTAGCCGAAGCCCTGCATGGTGTTCAGCGACTTGTAACTGTCGAAGTTCTGGTTGCCCGTCACGCCATAGTCGGCGCGCAGTTTCAGGTCGGTGAGCCAGCTCTTGGTCTCTGCCATGAACGGCTCGTCGGAGATACGCCATCCTACGGAGACGGCGGGGAAGTTGCCCCACTTGTGATTTTCACCAAACTTGGAAGAACCCTCGTGGCGCAGTGAGGCTGTCAGCATGTAGCGTCCTTTCCAGTCGTAGCTTACGCGGCCGAAGAAGGCGATGAGTTTGGAATCGTTCATATACGAGCCCATATCGACTTCTCCCTCCTCTTTGGCAAAGGTGCCAGTGCCGAGGTTGTTGTCTTCTAAGGCATCATTGGGGAAGTCTTTGTTGTAGGCGTTCAGTCCAGAGTACTTCTCATATTGGTAAGAGTAACCCAGCATGGCCTTGACGTTGTGATTGCCAAAGGAGTTGTTGTAGTTGGTAATCCATTCCAGACTGCGCAATGTGGACTTGGAGTAATCTTGCGAAGCCTCGCCTGTGCGACCTGCATTGATGGCGAGTGTGCTGGTAGACGGGCGGAAGAACTGGTTGTGGTTGTCGTACTGATGGTCGGCAAAGGTGAGCTGGGTCGTGAGCATCTGTTTGCCGGGATTCTTCAGCAGCAGTGGGAAAAGGTTCAGTTTTACCGTGCCGTCCCAGTCGAGTAACTTGGTTGTGCCGGTGTTCTTGTCAAGATTCACAAGCTCTACCGGATTGTAGGCAGCCGACTGTCCTTTGAAATTATAATAGAGCGCAGGATTCTGCGGATCCATGATGGGGGTGGTAGGGTTGGCCTCTATGGCATTGCGGAACACGTCCCACGAGGCATTCTTACGGTGGGCCACACGGGGAGCCACATTTACCAAGAAAGTGAACAGGCCGCCCTTGGTGGTGTGGGTCAAGGCCACGCGACCGCCGTATTCCTCACGGCCAGAGTACTTGTCTACACCATTAGCGTTACGATAGTCGAAAGAGCCACGGTAGTTGGACTGCGAATTGCCGCCACTGAGGGTGAGCGTGTGTTGTGTGCGCACGCCTACACGGCTCACGGCATCGAGCCAGTCGGTGGAGCCTCCGAGGTCATATCCCGTGCCCGATGCGATGCGGTTGGCACGGTACTCGTCAGCACTGAGCATGTCGAGTTCGGGCTTGATGACATCGAAAGACACTGTACCATTGTAGGTGGTATGCAGGTTGCCGTCGCGTGCGCCTTTCTTCGTGGTCACGAGGATGACGCCGTTGGAACCGCGTGTACCGTAGATAGCACTGGCCGCTCCGTCTTTCAGAATATCAAAACTTTCGATGTCGTTGGGGTTGAGATTCGTCAGGTTTCCGCCAGGAACACCATCGATAACGATGAGCGGCCCTAATCCGGCAGCGCGAGACGATACGCCACGCACCTGAATGCTGGCCTGATTGTTGGGGTCGCCGGCACCGGTGTTGGTGATGCTGACGCCTGCCACCTTGCCCTGAATCATCATAGAGGGGTCTACGCTGGCCACCTGGGTGAAATTCTTGGACGAGACGTGAGAGATGGCAGAAGTGAGTTCCTTCTTGTCCATCGTTCCATAACCTATGACCACGACTTCGGCGAGATTGGCAGCCACATCGTCAGAGAGTACGACCTTCATCTCCGACCGACCGTTAACTGCCACTTCCTGCGTCTTATAACCTATGTATGAGACACGGAGCACGGCCTTGTCGCTGTTCACCTTAATGGTAAAGGCGCCGTCTAAGTCAGTGGCGACGCCGTTCTTGGTCTCAGCCTCCATCACGGTAGCGCCGATGATAGGTTCTCCGCTCTTGTCTGTAACCAATCCTTTCACACTGAAGTTTTGAGCCAATATGCTCATGGTGCAGAATAGGGCGGCCAGAAGAGCAAGCACTCTATGGCACGAACCATCTTTGTTTTGCACAGGTTTCATAATCATTGGTTTTATAAATATTATTAGTTAATTGATTGTTCACCATCATGACCGAGATAGATACTTGGCCGCATCAAAAAGTTGCGGCAAAGATAGCATGAAATAGATATAAAAAAAATACAATGTATTGAAAATATAGTAGCTGCTGTTGGCGTAGCTATTGATTTTCAACGCATTGTATTTTCAGGCAGGGGCGTAAAAAGTAGTAACCGCAAAGCGGCATTCAAGGGGTTTCACCGCTTTTTCCGATATTCATCACCTTCTTTTCGAGTTCGTCTCGGTCGCCTCGAGCCTTGTTTCTGA
Organism: Bacteroidota bacterium; assembly: GCA_023425865.1. GTDB lineage: Bacteria > Bacteroidota > Bacteroidia > Bacteroidales > Bacteroidaceae > Prevotella. The sequence continues at coordinate 131,570 of JAFABV010000002.1, forward strand.
TTCGTGTGCGGTAGTTGTAGATGGTGGTGGTGGAATATCTCAGGAATTGTGCAATCTTCACACTGTCGGTGATGCCGAGCCTGATCAGGGCGAATATGCGTAGTTCGGTGTTGAGCTTATGCCCACTTTTCGGCACAATCTCCTCTCCCTCTTGCAGTAGGGCGTTGAACTCGTTTACAAAGTCGGGGAAGAGCTGGATGAAGGTGTCGTCGAAACTGTCGTAGAATTCAGCCAGCTCGTTTTCCACTTCTTTATTAGATACCTTCACGGCTTCTTTCAGTTCTTTCATCTGCCCTGTCGACAGCAATTTATTCAGGTGGGTACGCACCTGTCGCATCTTCTCCAGATAGACCGAACATTGGTCCATGTAGCGTGCAATATACTCTTCCTTGAGATAAGAGTTCTCGGCAATGAGCTGGTTTTGCTGCTTGATCTCCTTATTATATTGTAAGAGCTGGTTATTCATGTCGCGCAGTTTGTCGTTGGCGTTGGCCAGATGTTGCCGAGCCACCACCACGTACTTCTTTTGTCGCATTACGTAGCGTACGGCGAAGAGCAGACAGAGGGCCAGCAGACTGATGGCGATGAGCACTCCGAGCACTATCATTTGCTGCTGATGCTTCTTGGCCATATAGGCTTCGTTGATGATGGGGAAGGTGTCGAGTATTTCCAGGATGCGCAGACGTGCGTTGCAGGCTTTGGCATCTTCCATGCAGATGGTAAGGTATTTGTAAGCACGGTCGATGTCGCCCTCCTGAAAGAGAATAGTGGCTACTTTCCTGAGCGATATGTATTCGCGCGTGTCGCTCTTCATGTCTTCGATGGCCGACAAAATATAGTAGTGCTTGGCCCGTTCGCGGTCGCCCATGTGACTGTATGCCTCGGCGATGGTATAGGCAAATCCTGCATCAAATCGCCCGTTGTCACTGGGGGTGTAAGGAAGTAACTGAGAGAGTGCTTGCTTGTATTTTCCTTGCGCTATGAGCTTGTCGGCATAAACCATCTTGTGGATGTTGCTCTTTGGACTGTAATATGATAAAAGAGAGTCGCGATAGATATCTGTCAGGTGAGTATAGGCTTTTTTCTCTTTGGAGGTAACGGCAAAGTCTGCCATCAAGCCATAGAGTGTGCGGCATAGATGGAAGAAATTTTCGCGACGCTCTCTGGGCATAGACTTGTGTTGTTGTGGCGCAAGCAATTCAGAAGCCTCTTTGAACATGCCTATGGTCATCAGCACCTCTGCCTTGTGAAGCACGGCATTAAGTTTCTGGTCTTCACGGTTTGCTTTGTCGGCCAATTGGTACAATCTGTCTACATAAAGAAGCGAAGAATCCGTGTTGAACGCAGAGTATTCGTTGCATAGCATGTCGCACAGGTCTAATTCTTCTTGTATGTTTTTCCCTTTCACCTTCTCCAGCGACTTACGTATGTTCAGAATATTCTTTTCTTTGTTGGCGATGTATGTTGGCCGAAGTTCTATGGCATGGTCCAGTTCCTTGAGTAAATTGGTATTTACTGCGGCGTATGCTTCTGAACTCCATATGAAGAGCAGAAAATAAATGGTGAATATCCTTATATGCATTTCTTGGTTATCGTAATGTTTGAAGATATAGGTTGATGCGTAACCGCAGGGCCGCGAAGGATAGATTATTAAAGGAAGGTAGAACCACGGTAATTATTTCTTATTCCCAAAGTCGGCGGGTATCTCACCCCACTGCTTGGTTTCCCATTTTATAATAGGTATCTTGGCAGCGTGGGTACGCAGCCAGTTCTCGGCTCGGGCAATGACCTGATAGAGTGGCTCGGTCTGTGCATTGCGCTCCAGCTTGGTCTTGCATTTACGGTTGCGCACCCAAAGGATGGCGTTGTAAGAGTCAGAGTAAATCACCTTGTCGGTGATGTTTTTCTGCTGCATGAGGGCCAGGGCATGTACAATGGCCAGAAACTCGCCGATGTTGTTGGTGCCGTGCACCGGACCGTAGTGAAACACCCGTTCCCCTGTGGCCAGGTCCACACACTGATATTCCATGGGTCCCGGGTTGCCCGAGCAGGCCGCGTCGACGGCCCAAGCGTTGGCTTTCACCTCGGGTGGGAGGGGAAGAACGGTGTCGTGGCGGTAGGCAGGCGGATTGGCGGGTATGGCTGGCATGGGTGGTGGCGTTAAGAGAAGAGCGTGGAAGCCGCCATGAGATGGCGGCTTGAGGGTGTGATGAGGCTGAAGTGGAGCGACTTTACATGCGCTCGGGCACCTCGATGCCAAGGAGAGTCATGGCATTTTTGATGGTCTTGGCCACGTTCTTGGCGATGACCAGACGGGTGGTCTTCTCGATGTCGGTATCGGCACTGAGGATGCTGTAGTCGTGGTAGAACTGGTTGAACTCCTTGGTGAGCTCGTAGCAGTAGTTGGCGATGCCAGCAGGGTTGTAGTTCTCGCCGGCGTCTTTCACGGCCACCTTAAACTCGTCCATCTTCTGGATGAGGTGTATCTCCTTCTCGTTGAGCGGAGCGTCGGTGCTCAGTGCCGTCGGGATGGCTATGCCCTCAGCCTCGGCCTTGCGCAGGATAGAGCGGATGCGGGCGTGGGTGTACTGGATGAACGGGCCTGTGTTGCCGTTGAAGTCGATAGACTCTTCTGGGTTGAAGAGCATGTTTTTGCGGGCGTCGACCTTGAGGATGAAGTACTTCAGCGCTCCGAGACCCACAATGCGGGCAATCTCCTGCTTCTCGGCTTCGGTCATGTCGTGGAACTTACCCAGTTCGTCGCTGGTCTTGCGGGCATCCTCTATCATTGTAGCGATAAGGTCGTCGGCATCGACCACGGTACCCTCGCGGCTCTTCATCTTACCGTTGGGCAGTTCCACCATGCCGTAGGAGAAGTGTACGAGGTCTTTGCCCCACTTGAATCCCAGGCGGTCGAGCAGCAGCGAAAGCACCTGGAAATGGTAATTCTGCTCGTTGCCCACCACATAAATCATCTTGTCGATGGGGTAGTCGCGGAAGCGCAGGTCGGCCGTACCGATATCTTGCGTCATGTATACGCTGGTGCCATCAGAACGAAGCAACAGTTTCTGGTCCAGTCCCTCGTTGGTGAGGTCGGCCCATACACTGTTATCTTCTTTCCTGAAGAAAAGTCCTTTGTCGAGACCCTCTTCTACCTTCTTCTTTCCCTCGAGGTAGGTGTTTGATTCATAATAAATTTTGTCGAAGCCCACGCCGAGTGCCTTGTAGGTCTCATCGAAACCTGCATACACCCAGTTGTTCATCATCTCCCACAGGCCGCGCACCTCTTTGTCGCCCTGCTCCCACTTCACGAGCATGTCGTGGGCCTCCTTGATGAGCGGTGCCTCGGCCTTGGCTTTTTCCTCGGCCTTCTCATTGTCTATGCCCTCGGCCATGTACTGTGCCTTGAGTTGTGCGACCTCCTCACGGTAGTGCTTGTCGAAAGCCACGTAGAAGTCGCCGATGAGGTGGTCGCCCTTCTTGCCGGTAGACTCCGGTGTCGCACCGTTGCCCCATTTCTGCCAAGCGAGCATCGACTTACAAATGTGAATACCGCGGTCGTTGACGATATTGGTCTTCACCACACGATTGCCGTTGGCCTCCATGATTTGGGCCAAGCTCCAACCCAGCAGGTTGTTGCGCACGTGACCCAAGTGCAGGGGCTTGTTGGTGTTGGGCGAAGAATATTCGATCATCACGAGCGGACTGTCGGCCTTGGCCTCCTGCTCGCCATATTTGGCGTCGGTGTTGATATCGTTGAGCAGGGCCACCCATGCTGGGGCGGCGATGGTGAGGTTGAGGAAGCCTTTCACTACGTTGTACGAAGCCACGGCAGGGCAGTCGCGCACGAGTAGGTCGCCAATTTCTTGTGCAGTGTCCTCAGGCTTCTTGCGAGAAATTTTCACAAAGGGGAAAACCACTAAGGTGAGGTTGCCTTCAAATGTTGACTTGGTCTTCTGCAACTGAACCATGTTTTCGGACACTTCTTGTCCGTAGAGCTCCTTGACAGCCTTGAGCACAGCCGTGCTGACTTCCTTTTCAATATTCATCTGTGCGGATATAATATGTTGTTACTGATATGGTCATGCCACAACTTCGAGTTACGTTGTCAGTGTATCGTGCAACGTGGGGTGGGTATGGCGGACTGCAAAATTACAAAAAAGATAGCAGACAAGGGGTTGACAGATAGATATTTTAGCATTTTTCTTTGTAGTGCCAATATTTATTTTCTAATTTTGCAAAACAGAAGACTATGGAGACAACAAGAACTAAGGGGAAATCGTTTTTCCGCAATCTGCGCGATGGTATCATCATCACGATAGCCATGCTCATGGGTGCCGTGGGCCTGAATCTTTTTTTGTTGCCCCACGAGATCACCACCGGGGGTATTACGGGTATTGCTTCGATAGTGTTTTGGGGTACAGGCATCAAGGTGCAACACACCTATTTCTTTCTCAACGCCCTGTTGCTTCTTGGTGCTCTGCGCGTGCTGGGCTGGCGTTTTTGTGCCAAGACCATTTATAGCGTGATTGTATTCACCGTGGCCACATCGTTGCTGCAGACCTACGTTACGCCCACCTTCCATTTGTTGGCCGACCAGAAGTTCATGGCCTGTATCGTGGGTGGCGTGTTCATGGGTACCAGTGTGGGGCTCGGCTTGTCGGTAGGTGGCAGTACAGGCGGCTCTGATGTTGTCGCGGCCATGGTGCATAAGTACCGCGACGTGTCGATGGGGCGTATCATCTTGTTTTGTGACTTGGCCGTCATCACATCCAGCTATGTAGTACTCAACGACTGGGAGAAGGTGCTCTACGGTTATGTGCTGCTGTTTATCATGTCGTTTTGTGTAGATTATGTTTTCAACTCGTTGCGCCAGAGCGTGCAGTTCTTCATTATCTCCGACAAGTATCAGGAGATAGGCGAGGCTATCAACAAGATTGCCGACCGTGGCTGCTCTACCCTCAATGGCAACGGTTTTTATTCCAAAAAAGAGATCAAGGTGATCTTCTGCATCGCCAAGATGAGCGAGTCGAGCCTTATTTTCGACCTTGTCGATGAGATAGACCCCGAGGCTTTCGTAGCCCAGAGCGCTATCATCGGTGCCTTCGGCCGAGGCTTCGATAGGGTGAGGGTAAGGAAAAAGATTAAGCTGGCTGAAATAAATGAAAAACTAAATCAAACCGAAGCGTGATGAAGCACAAAGGATTGGGCAGTCTGATACTCATCGTAGGTTTAGTGGGTATTGCATGTTTTGGTGCCAGTGCCTACATGGTGGCGTATGCCTTGCTGCCCGCCGACAATCCAGGGCGCGACTACACCAAGGAATACCAAGTGCTGTTTGCCAACTATCCAGAGACCAAGCCTTGGATAGACTCGCTTCAGAGAACGGGAGCTTTGCGCGATACCTTTGTCGTTTCTCCCGACGGCGACCGCCACCACGGACTCTATGTCGCCGCTCCACGGCCTACGGGCAAGACGGCAGTGCTGGTGCATGGCTATTGCGACAATGCGGTGACGATGTTGAGCTTAGGATTTATGTACAATCGTGAGTTGGGATATAACATCGTGCTGCCCGACTTGCATGCCCATGGCAAGAGCGATGGCCATGCCATACAGATGGGGTGGAAAGACCGCTTGGACGTGCTGCAGTGGATAGGTATAGCCGACTCACTGTTTCGCGACTCTACCGCTCGTTCGGCTATCGTGGTACATGGCATCTCGATGGGTGCTGCCACCACGATGTGTGTGGCTGGCGAGAAGACGCCAGCCTGCGTGCGGGCCTTTATCGAAGATTGTGGCTACACCTCTGCCTGGGATGAATTTGCCCAGCAGCTCGACGACCAGTTTGGACTCCCTGCGTTTCCCTTGATGTACACCGCCTCGGCACTCTGCAAACTCAAGTATGGCTGGTCGTTTGGCGAGGCCTCCCCGTTAGAGCAGGTGCGTAAATGCCAAAAGCCCATGCTCTTTGTCCATGGCATGGACGATACCTATGTGCCTTACCGCATGTTGCAGGTGCTCTACAATGCCAAACCGGGCACGAACAAAGCCCTTAAGGCTTTTGCCAAGACTACACACGCACAAAGCTATTACACGCATAGGCGCGAATACACCCAACTGGTGAAAGACTGGCTCAATGACTACATGAGCCTTTAACTTCCTCTGTGGTAGGCTGCCGACTTTTCATATATTTGTCGCCGCAGGCGCCTGAACAGCAAGATGTAGGCGGGTAACAGGAAAACATCGGCGGCAATCCAGGCCACGGGGTCGCCCAGGCATACACCCATAAAGCCCAGTGCGGGCACCAGCCACAGGCTCACGCCACACCGTGCTATCATCTCCATGACGCCTGAGAGCATCGACAGGTTGCTGAAGCCTAAGCCCTGTATGCTATAGCGGAAAATGGTGAGCAAGCCGAGAAACGGGTAGAAATAATTGGCGACGCGCATGAGCATGGCAGCATTGGCCACAACCTCTTGTTCGCCCGACTTCACAAAGAGTTGCATCATCTCATCGGCAAAGGGATAGATGAGTATCACGGTGATAACAAAATACGCCAGCATAATCTTGATAGCCGCCCCTATGCCCAGGCGCACACGGTCGAGGCGTCGCGCCCCGATGTTTTGTCCGCAGTAGGTGGCCATGGCAACGCCAATATTCTCAAACACACAGGTAAACAGGTATTTGATGCGCATGGCGGCCGTAAACGATGCCACATACACCGTGCCTAAAGCGTTGTTGGCACTTTGCAGCATCATGATGCCTATGCCGGTGATGCTGAACTGCAACCCCATGGGAATGCCGTTGTTGAGCAGAATACTCACTTTCTTGTTGTCATATCGCCGCTCTTCCCCAGTAGGCATGAGTAATTTCATCTCCCTGCGTATGTATACCCAGCAGAGCAATGAGGCAAAGCCTTGCGACAAAAGTGTAGCAATGCCGGCTCCCATCACACCCTGGTGCAGCCACAAGATGAGCACAACGTCGAGCACGATGTTGACCACCGACGAAAAGATGAGGAAATAAAAAGGTTGCTTGGAGTCGCCTAAGGCACGAATGAACCCGGCCAAGAGGTTGTAGGCAATGGTGAAGGGAATGGCCATGAACTGTAGAAACAGGAAGGTCCAGGCATCGTTGAAGATGTCGTGCGGAGTGTTGACCACACGCAGAATCTTCGTGCATAACATCCCGCTTATCGCTGTGGTCACCACGGCCATCACCACGGCAATGCGCATGGCATTGGCCACATAGGTACGCATCTTGACATAGTCTTTGGCACCAAAAGCCTGGGCAATGGGAATGGCAAATCCAGCGCAGCTGCCATTGCAGAAGCCCATGATGATAAACATCACCGACGATGAGGCGCCTACTGCTGCCAGGGCGTCGACGCCTATCCATCGGCCCACGATGGCAGCGTCTATCACAAGATACATCTGTTGCAGGATGTATCCTAAAATAAGAGGTAAGGCAAACCGCAGGATGTCCTTAGAAGGAGACCCCACGGTCATATCATTTATATTCGGCATGGTCGTGTTATCTTGAAAGCCGGTACAAAGGTAGTGTTTTTTGCTTTACCCCGAGTACGAAGTTTATATAAAAAGTCTGTTTCCGTCAGTTTGCATACGCTGCGATACTCTATCGCCATAAACAAACAAAAGCGGTGCTTTCTTTTTGTTTTCCGCTTCTTTTCCATATCTTTGCAAAAACATATCAGCACTATGGAACTGCAGAAATACCCCATCGGAATACAGAGTTTTGAGAAGATTCGCAAGGATAATTTTGCGTACGTGGACAAGACCGCGCTGGTCTACCGACTGGCCAACGAGGGTAATTACTACTTCCTGAGCCGTCCGCGGAGGTTTGGCAAGAGTCTGCTCATATCTACTTTTGAGGCCTATTTTCTTGGCCAACGGGAACTTTTCGAGGGTCTGGCCATCGAGAAGCTGGAGCAGGAATGGACGGTATTCCCCGTGTTGCACCTTGACCTGAATACCGCTCGCTATGAGGCCAAGGAGAGTCTCGACGAGGTGCTCAACGCCGCAATGGTGGAATGGGAGAACCGCTATGGTCGCGAGGAAAGCGAGGTGACGCTGCCTCTGCGATTCAAAGGTGTCATCCGGCGCGCCTTTGAGCAATCGGGACAGCGTGTGGTGATCCTCGTCGACGAATACGACAAACCTCTTCTCCAAGCCATCGGCAACGAGTCGTTGCAGGCCGAATACCGTGCCACGCTCAAAGCGTTCTATTCTGTGCTCAAGACACAGGACCGATATATCCGCTACGGATTCCTCACGGGCGTGACAAAATTTGTTCAGGTCAGCGTGTTCTCCGACCTGAACAACCTCTTCGACCTCTCGATGGACGACCGATACCAAACCCTTTGCGGCATGACCGAGGAGGAAATCCATGCCAATTTCGACGATACGCTGCACCGGTTGGCCGAGCACAACCGCCTTTCTTACGAGGAAGCCTGCCGCAAACTCCGCCTGCGCTACGACGGTTATCACTTCGTGGAGAATGGCGTGGGCATCTACAACCCCTTCAGTCTGCTCAGCACGCTGGCCACATTGAAGTTTGGCAGCTATTGGTTTGAGACCGGCACGCCGTCGTATCTCGTGGAACTGCTCAAGCAAGACCATTATCTGCTGCCCAACCTGACGGAGGAACAGGTGTCGGCCGACTTCCTCAACAGCATCGACTCCGTATCAAAAAATCCCATCCCCGTGATTTATCAGAGCGGCTATCTCACCATCAAGGACTATGATGAGCGTTTTCAGATTTACAGCTTAGGATTCCCCAACCAAGAAGTGGAGGAGGGATTCACGCGCTATCTCGTCCCTTTCTATACGCATATCCACCAAGGTGAGTCGGTGTTTTCCATCAAACAGTTTATACAAGACATCAGAAACGGACAACCCGAACAGTTCATGCAACGCATGGCGACGATGCTCTCCGACACCGACTATCAGATTGTGGGTGATGCGGAACTGTATTTCCAGAATGCCTTTTATCTCATCTCAAAGATGCTCGGCTTCTATACCGAGGTGGAGCGGACCACCAGCGACGGGCGGATAGACATGGTCATCAAGACCCGCGACTATATTTATATCATGGAGTTCAAGCTCGACGGCACGCCGCAGGAGGCCTTGCGACAAATCGAGGACAAGGGCTATGCCAAGCCCTTCAGCATGGACACCCGAAAAATCTGCCGCATCGGCGTGAACTTCTCCTTGAAAAAGCGCTGCATCGATGGTTGGGAGATAGCGTGAGCCGGCATCAGCAATTAGGATTCTGGGCAAGGAGAAAGTGGCCGTGATGGACTTCAACAGTTGTGACAATGTAGAAGGAATGCGACACTTTGCCGACTCCATGTTCACCGCTTTGCGAACGCAGGGCATCAAAGAACTCATCATTGATGTGAGGAATAACGGCGTAGGCAATTCGTGTGTCGGTGACGAGTTGCTGCGATATATAGCTCCCGAACCTTTCTGCCAGATGGGAAAAGCCTCCGTGTTGTGACCCAATACAAGAAATTAAGGTGTAGATACCAGCCGAAAAGCATAAGACACCGATAACCGTCGTTGCGTTATCGGTGTCTTATGCTTTGGGGCGCGACAAAGGTCAGTCGACCTTTCCTATCTCTTTTTTGATCATACTCATCTTCTGCATACGGTCTATCGACATCACGCCGCTGTTGGCGTCGAGGTACGAATAGAGTTGGTAGGCCTTTTCCAAGAGCATGGCGCGTAGCGGATTGCCTTTGTAGCTGGCTTCGGCATAGAGCAGTTCGGCGGCAAAATGCAGGCGGTCGAACCGCTGCTCAGGAAGCCATTGCTTGTGGCTGTACTCCATGAGTTCGTCGAAGCTGAGGTTGCGCACCTCGTCGTACGGACCCACATACTGGCGGTATAGGTCTTTTATCTCGGCGTCTTTACGTGTCTCTTCTTCTTTTTCCAAGAACTTGCTGATGGCCGCCTGGAACTCTTCTATCAAGCGAATGAAATAGTCGCGCTGTAACATATTTTGGTCTGCTGTTGTTAAAATTATACTTTCTTTATCGATGCCGTTTACTCCTCTTGCAACCCCTCCACATACTCGTAGAGCTTATGGTAGAAGGGATGGCGGGTGAGGGTGGCGGCATGCCCCAGGATAATGAGTTTCATGCGGGCACGGGTGATGGCCACGTTCATGCGGCGCAGGTCGCGCAAGAAGCCTATTTGTCCGTCGTCGTTCGAGCGCACCATCGAGATGAGGATGATGTCGCGCTCCTGCCCTTGGAATCCGTCCACGGTGTTGACCGTGATGAGGTGGCGATAAGGCTTGAAGAAATCGCTCTTGCGGATGAGTTGCTTGAGATATTGCACCTGCGCCCGATAGGGCGAAATCACGCCCACGTCTATCCGCTCGTCGAGGATGCGCTGCTTGCCTATTTTGCTCAGATATTCCTGTAGGGCATTGAGCGTGAGCAGCGCCTCGCCTTTGTTCACGCGGCCGTAGCTCTCGCCCACAAACTGCTCTTGAAAGAGTTTCTCCTCTTCGCCCTCGTCGAGCTCAGAGGTGTCGACCCATGTGAAAGCGTAGTCGTAGTCGAGAATGCTCCTCCCTTTGACCTGGGGTGCCGACTCCAGCTTTCCGTCGTAGAACCATTCAGAGCTGAATCGCATGATGTCGTCGTTCATGCGATATTGCAGTTGCAGCAAGGTCACACACTCTGGATGATTGTCTACCACCCGCTCCATGAGCGTCTTGGCCAGTCCGCCCTTGAGTGCGTCCATGCTTTTCACCGTGGGTGGAAGTTGGCAGTGGTCGCCGGCAAAGATCACCCTGCCTGCCCGCCGGATGGGAATCCAGCAGGCGGCCTCTAAGGCCTGTGCGGCCTCGTCGATAAACAGCGTGCTGAAGCGCTGCCCCTCAAGCAGGCGGTGACCAGCGCCCACCAGTGTGCAGGCTATGACGCGCGCCTCACCAAAGAGCTCGGCATTGATCCGAATCTCCAGTTCAGCGGCCCTGCTCTTCAGTCGTTCCATCTTCTGGTGCCATCCCTCGCCGCGCCCTTTGCGGTTGCGTCGCAGCTCGCGAATGGCCTTGCGTACGGCCCACAACTGGTCGTAGTCGGGGTGTGCCTCGAAGCGCCGCTCGTAGGTGAAGCCCAGCATCTTGTCGTTCACGCGCGTGGGATTGCCGATGCGCAGCACGTTGATGCCCCTGTCGACGAGTTTCTCCGAAATCCAGTCAACCGCCATATTGCTTTGGGCACATACCAGCACCTGACTCTCGCGCATCAGCGTCTCGTTGATGGCCTCTACCAGCGTGGTGGTCTTGCCCGTACCGGGAGGTCCGTGTACCACGGCCACATCCTTGGCCCTGAGCACCTCGTTCACGGCCCGCTCCTGGGTGGCATTGAGCCATGGGAAGCGCAGGTCGGCAAAAGAGTGGCGCTGAGCTGGCTGACGCGAATGAAAGAGGTCGCGCAAGTAGGCCAAGCGGCTGTTCTTGCCCTTGATGACACGGTCGAGGGCATCGAACATCATGCGGTAGGAAGTCTCGTCGAACGACAGCTGCACGCCTATGGTGTCCTGGCAGCGCTGCAGTTCGAGCACCTGGTTCTCGTTGAGTGTCACCATCATGCGGTCGCCGTCAACGTAGGTCACCGAGGCAGGGCAGAGCAGTGACAGCCCGCTATGGGCATGCCCGTTTGCGCTAAAGAACATCACCTGCTTGCCATACTCAAAATTGTGTTCGATGTCTTGGTCGGCTGTGCGATAAACCTCTAACGACAACTGGTTGAGCGAGTTGTAATAGCTCTTGCCTAACTTGAGCGGATACCAGGCGTCGCCGCGTTTCACCCGCCGCCCAATGCCTTGGGCTTCGGTGAGTTTGCGGTAGGCTTCCTTCTCTGCCTGATACTCCATCTGCAGCAGCAGGCGCTGCCGTGTCAATGCTTGTATGGGTGACTCCTGGTTCGTCATTTCTACTTGCAAAAGTAGATATAAACGCCAAGATATGCATGATGTACTGTTGTCTTTTATGTTTTTTTATCCGCGGTATTCGAGCGAAACCGTAAGTGCAAAGCGGCTTTCCGCACTTATTATTTTGTGGTATTGACGTTAAGCGTTACCTTTGCAAAAGGGTAAAGGCAGCAGTCGTTTGCCCGTGAATGAACATCCATATGGACAATAAATCTACCCTACAAGCCAAACCTCATACGGAGGAGGTGGTACGGCTTGACCACGTAACCATAGGTTACCCGGGCAAAGTGGTGGCCGAAGCTCTTAGCGGCAGCATCCGCTCGGGCCAACTCACTTGCCTCGTAGGACGTAACGGACTGGGCAAGTCGACATTGCTCCGCACCTTGGCGGGCTTCCAACTGCCACTCAAAGGTGAGGTGCTTTGGCGCGACGGTAACGCCTGGCGGTCACTGCACAGCATGACGCGGCCTGGGTTGGCTCTACTGGTGAGCGTGGTTTTGACCGAGCGACCCGACGTACAACAGATGACCGTGGCCGAGGTGGTGGGATTAGGGAGAATGCCCTACACAGGATTCTTTGGCACATTGTCATCGGCCGACCTCGAAGTAGTGGAAGAGGCATTGACGTTGGTGGGTATCTCCGATTTTGCGCCACGTATGATCGATGCCCTGAGCGACGGCGAACGACAAAAAGTGATGATAGCCAAGGCATTGGCCCAGCAGACGCCAGTCGTCTTGCTCGACGAGCCCACGGCCTTCCTCGACTATCCCAGCAAGGTAGAGATGATGAAGTTGCTGCGCCGTCTGGCCGCTGAAACCGGCAAGGCCATCCTGCTCTCCACCCACGACCTGCCGCTGGCCCTTCAACTGGCCGACCGCCTGCTGACCATAGACCAAGGCCTGCGAGAGATGAGCAAAACGGAGTTGGCAGATTACCTGAAGGGCATGGAGTAAGTCTGTAATCACTCTATAAGTTTTATCTTTCGGTGGTAATGACAAAATGGTTCTATATAAAACCATCAGATGATTCTATATAAAACCATCGGATGGTTCTATATGAAACCATCATATCGTTCTATATAGAATCATCCCGTGACCTGGGGCTTCTCATTGAGCCCGCCCGCCCTTGCCATAGGCGCAGAGGGCAGTTGAGACGACAGCTTTGTGGCGTATAACTGCACCATTTATCATGATTAACCCCATGGCTTAAGCCTGTTTCATGGGCGGTTTACGACAGAGACACCATACTTTGCTGGTAAAAAATGACCTGGTACGAAGTGGTAAACTTGCCCAATATGCGTTTGCATGCGCGAGCCGCGATACCCAGACCGCTGGCTAAGGCCACACATTCCATACACCCCGCTGCGCTGTTCGGCCGTGGCGTTGGCACCACCCTGCCACAGCCAGCCTGCTCACCCGAGGGCGACAGTATGCATACTCATCTTATCCCGTACCTGCGTAAAATATCATTTAGCCCATTAGGAAACAGGCTTAAACCGGAAGTGAAATTAAGCATATTATTGATACAACAAGAAAACATATTATCTGAAAAACAACTACATTTAAGAATTAATGAGTAATTTTATAGCGCAAACAAATGACGTCAGCATGGAACGCAAGAGAATCCATCGTCTAAAAGTAATACTAACAGGAAAAGGTATGACAAATATATACAACTGGCTGACATCTTGAATAAAGACTCTGCCGTTATATCAAAGTGGGTGACGAATGTTGCCCGGCCCAATGTTAAGAGTCTATCCAACCGACAAGAAAATAGGGCCAGCGTGTGGATGATTTGTTGTGGGCAAGGACTATAAACTTCTGTAAATGAATTTGTATTATGGCAAGAATATACGATAACATAGAAACAAAATTTGCAGATGGGCTGCAAGGCATTGTTACCAATGTAGGCGTGAAGCGTGTGGATTTCTGTGTGGGTTATTTCAACTTGCGCGGCTGGGGACTTGTGGTTGATCAGGTTGATACCCTCGAGGGTGATTTCGTCTATGAAGGAGACCATCGTTTTTTTCGCAAGTGCCGACTGTTGATTGGTATGCATCAGCCTACTGAGGAGCTAATCCGACAGCTTTATACCGAGCAACCCTTGCCTGATGCCAACTTTGTAAGTCAATGTAAAATGGAAGTGGCACGCAATTTTAGGCGTCAGCTTCAGTTAGGGTTGCCCACCAAGCAGGATGAGTTCACGCTTCGCCGTCTTTCCGAGCAGATGAAAGACGAGAAGGTATGTGTGAAGTTGTATCTTCGTGAACCCCTCCATGCAAAGCTGTATCTCGCACATCGACCCGATGACAATTTCAACAAGATACAAGCCATCATGGGCAGCAGCAACCTCACCTACTCAGGGCTTACAAAGCAAGGGGAACTCAACGCGGAATTTGGCGACAGCGACAGTGCCGAGAAACTGGCCCGTTGGTTTGATGACCGATGGGAAGATAAATTCTGTCTTGATATTACCAAAGAACTGATAGAGATCATAGACAACAGTTGGGCTGGCGAAAGAGAGATTCTACCTTATTACATCTATCTGAAAACAGCCTACCACCTGAGCGAGGAAGCCCGGTCGGGTGTCAAGGAATTTACTATTCCTGCCGAGTTCAGGAACGACCTTTTTGAGTTTCAGCAGACGGCTGTGAAGATAGCGGCACGCCATCTGAACAACGACAAGAGAGGCGGCGCTATGATTGGCGATGTGGTGGGACTGGGCAAGACCATCACCGCCTGCGCTATAGCCAAAATGTACGAAAACACCTTTGGCAGCAACACGCTGATCGTCTGTCCTGCCAACTTGCAGGATATGTGGGCAAAGTATCGCAAGCAGTATGACTTGAAGGCCGACATCATGTCGATGGCAAAACCCATTGACGTAGATAACGCAAGATACTATAAGCTCATCATTATCGACGAGAGCCATAACCTGCGCAACAATCAAGGCCAGCGCTATCGAAACATCAGAGACCTTATACAGAAGCAGGATTGCAAGGTTCTGTTGCTCACGGCAACGCCATATAACAAACAGTATAAGGATTTGAGCAGTCAGCTACGCTTGTTTATAGACGACGATACCGATTTGGGCATTCGTCCTGAAGCCTATATTCGCGAGCTTGGCGGTGAACGTAAGTTTGCAGAGAAGCACGAGGACTTCGTCAGGAGCATCAAGGCATTTGAGCGGAGTGATTGTCAGGAAGACTGGCAGGAACTGATGAAACTCTTCCTGATTCGCCGAACCCGTACTTTCATCAAAGACAACTACGCGAAGACCGATCCAAAGAACGGACGAAAGTACCTGGAGTTCAAAGATGGTCATAAGTCTTATTTCCCCGACCGCGTGCCCAAAGCCGTCAAATTCAAGACGATAGCCGGCGACCAGTACAGCCGTCTGTATTCAGAACAGATGATAGGGTTGATGGAGAGTTTGAAACTTCCCCGTTATGGTCTGATTCACTATCTGGATGAAAAGAAAGCCGAGGCGGCATCCAAATACGAAAGAGACTTGATAGCCAATCTGTCGCGTGCGGGAGTACGTATGATGGGATTCTGCAAGAGTACCTTCTTCAAACGTATCGACAGCAGCGGGTTCTCGTTTTTGATTACCTTATTTCGTCACATACTGCGCAACGCTGTGTTTATCTATGCCATCGACAATAAGTTGAAGTTACCCATCAGCGATGAAAATACCTTTCCAGAGGATTTCATTGATGATGCTGATATCAACGACATATTTAGCAATGACGATGAGAACGAAGCATACGCCTCAGGAGATAATCTGATCAAGATCCCCAACGATATGCGGGTCTATATGGATAAAGCCAAAGAATATTACAATGGCTTGATCGGCAAGACCAATGTGCAGTGGATAGATTCCAAGTACTTCAAACGCACGCTGAAACAGCAATTGAAGAACGACTGCGAGCAGCTCATAGCGATGATCGACCTTTGTGATGCATGGAATCCACAGGTTGACCAAAAACTCAATGAACTCGAAGACCTTCTGAATGGCACTCACCAGAAGGATAAGGTTGTGGTCTTCACACAATATTCTGATACGGCAAATTATGTGTTTCACCAACTCAAAAAGCGTGGCTTCGCACATATAGAGAAGGTTACCGGAGGAACAAAGAACCCTACGGATGTTGTCGACAGATTCTCGCCCATCAGCAATAAGGCTGATGTATCCACGGAGAATGAACTGCGTGTGCTCATAGCCACTGATGTGCTGAGTGAAGGTCAGAACTTACAGGATGCCCATGTCATTGTGAACTACGACCTGCCATGGGCCATCATCCGACTCATTCAGAGGGCAGGGCGTGTGGACCGTATTGACCAAAGTTCTGAACAGATCTATTGCTATTCGTTCTTCCCTGCCGACAAGGTGGAGGAAATCATCAACTTGCGCACTCGTCTGAATGCCCGTATCAACGAAAACGCAGGCATCGTGGGAAGCGATGAGGTGTTCTTTGAGGGCAACGAGCAGAACCTTCGCGATATGTATAACGAGAAGAGCGGCAGCCTGGATGAAGACGAGGATGATGTGGATGTGGATCTCGGGTCGCAGGCTTTTCAGATATGGAAGAATGCCACCGATGCCAACCCCGACCTGAAACGTATCATTCCAGAGATTCCCAATATCGCCTATTCTACCAAGAAGGCCAATACGGCTTTAGAAGACGGCGTGATTACTTACGCCCGCACCTACAACGATTTCGATGTGCTGACCTGGTATAATGCCAAAGGGGAAATCGTAAGTCAGTCGCAGAAGCGCATTCTGCAGGCAATGGCGTGTTCCATCAATGAGCCATGCCTGCCGGCACAAGACAACCATTTGTCGTTGGTAGAGAAAGCGGTCAAAGGTATCAAAAACGAAAATACCAATGTGGGCGGTATTCTTGGCAGTCGTTTTAGTACCAAGCGCAAGGTTTATGAATTACTCAACCATTATTACGAACAGCCTCTGAACATTTTCTATACACAGGAAAAGAAGGAATTGCTGAAGTTTGCCATCGACCAGATATACAACTATCCGCTGTTGGAAAATTCCAAGTTTATCCTCGGTCGCATGATGCGTACAGGCAGTACGCACGATGATATTGTGGATACAGTGATAGAAATGTTTGAGAATGCTAACCTTTGCAGAATAGATGAAGACAAGATGAAACATAAAGACCCTGTCATTATTTGTTCTATGGGACTAAAAGCTTCAGAAGATGAATGAGATAGAGCTAATCCAAAGTAAGATATTTGAAGTTCGTGGTCGCCGTGTGAGATACAATAAAAGAAATAACTAAGTATGAGAAGAAATATATTCAACCAGTATATATCAGCATCCGATTTTAAGGGACTGTTCGTCAGCGAAATGTTTTGGAACAATCCTTCAGGGGCTACACAATTACCTGTGGTGACCGTTGATGAGACAACCTTTCAGATTGAGGAGATTGCCGAGCGCAACGGCTTCCAGATTCTGCAATGCCAAGTAGAGGAAATTCCCTCGTCGGCAGTCTGTAAGAAGATTGACCAGAAAATAAGGAGAAATGCAGAAAACTATATCTGTATATTCACGCTTGCAGGCACGATGCACCATCTTTGGGTGGCACCGGTGAAGAAGGTGGAGAAGCGCGATATCGTGTTGGTGGAATACGATACACTCGAGAAAGCCGGTTTTCTGTTTGAGAAGATAGAAGGCCTGTCTTTTTCGATTGAAGATCATCCAACGATTATTGATATTATAGAAAAGGTACAGTCGGCTTTCCTTATCAACTCTGAGAAAATCACCAAGGATTTCTATGCAGGGTTCAAGAAAGAACACAGCAACTTCGCTAAATTCATTACAGGCATTGACGATTACATGGATGATAAGCAGAACAAGAACAAGCAGTGGTACACTTCGGTAATGCTCAACCGCCTGATGTTCTGCTATTTCATTCAGAAGAAAGGTTTTCTCGACGGCGACGGCGACTATCTGCGCCACAAACTGGAATGGACACGCGAGCAGGAGGGCGAAGACCGTTTCTTCAACAAGTTCTATAAGGGCTTTCTGGTAAACCTGTTCCACGACGGTCTCAACACGCCCGGGCACGACCATGAGTTTGAGTCGATTTATGGCCGCATACCTTACCTCAACGGGGGCATGTTCGATGTGCACCAGATAGAACGAGAGTATGCCGAACTCGACATTGCCGACGAGGCTTTCATCAGCCTCTTCGATTTCTTTGATAAGTGGCATTGGCATCTCGACGACCGCATGACGGCATCGGGGCGCGACATCAACCCCGATGTGCTGGGCTACATCTTTGAGCAGTACATCAACGACCGGGCACAGATGGGAGCCTACTATACGAAGGAAGACATTACCGAGTATATTGGCCGTAACACCATCGTGCCTTACCTGATGGACGCCGTGAAGCGGAAAGACGAAAAACTGTTTCGCCCCAATGGTGAGTTGTGGACTTACCTGCGTGAGCATGGCGACCGCTATATCTACGATGCCATGAAGAAAGGTGCCGACCAGCCACTGCCCGACGACATTGCCGCAGGTATCGACACCACGAAGCCTCGTCTCCTGGAACGCCGTGCCCATTGGAACGAGCGCACACCCGAAGCCCTTGCACTGCCTACCGAGATTTGGCGCGAGACCATCGAACGCCTCGAACGCTATCGCAGCATCAAAGCGAAGATAGAAAAAGGAGAAATCACCGCCATCAACGATTTCATTACCTATAACCTTGACATTCGCCAGTTCGTAGCCGACTATCTTGCCCACACGCAGAACCATCTGTTTGTGGAATACTTCTACGATGCCTTGCAGCATGTAACCATCCTCGACCCTACCTGTGGATCGGGCGCATTCCTCTTTGCCGCACTCAACATTCTCGAGCCTCTCTATGAGGTTTGCATCAACCGCATGCAGGAGTTCAACGAGAAGAATCCGCACCTGTTCACTCGGCAGCTGCAGGAGATAGCGCATAAGTACCGCTCCAACATTCAGTACTTCATCTATAAGAGCATTATCCTCCGCAATCTCTATGGTGTAGATATCATGGTGGAGGCAACAGAGATAGCCAAGCTGCGCCTGTTCCTGAAAATGGTGGCAGTGGTAGAGGTAGATAAGCGTGACCCGAACTTAGGACTCGACCCACTGCCCGATATCGACTTCAACATCCGCTGTGGCAACACCCTCGTGGGCTATGCCACGCAAAAGGAATTAGAACGCGACTTGGTGCAGGGCGATCTTTGGGCTATCACGGAGTTTAAAGCAAAGATTAGCGACGAGATGGATAAGGTGGCACGCACCTACGACATCTTCAAGGATGTGCAGCTCCGTCAGGCAGAAGACATGGCTTCCTTCAAGCGTGCCAAGCATGAACTGCGTGAACGTCTTGCTGAGCTCAACGACCTGCTCAATCACCACATGTTTGTGGGTACTGCCAACGATTATGATGCGTGGTACGAGTCGCACCAGCCATTCCATTGGCTTGCCGAGTTCTATGAAATTATCAATGGGCATGGCGGGTTTGATGTGATTATTGGGAATCCGCCGTATGTGGAGTACAACAAAAAAGACAAAAATACAGGAATTGCCATTTCTGATATATATGTTCTGAAGGATTACGAAACATTAGGTTGTGGTGATTTATATGCATTTTGTATTGAACGCTCATTGCAATCTTTAAAAAACAGCTTAGGTAAAGTTGGAATGATTGTGCCTATATCTATTGTTTCAACTGATGGATATTCGCCCTTGCGAAATGTTTTAGTATCACACTTAAAAGGATGTTTTTTCTCTAATTTTGGAGTTCGACCCTCTAAACTTTTTGATGGAGCCGATAAGCGTTTGACCGTATTTATCAGCAATAATGAAGCTTATTATAATACTAAGTATTATAGGTGGAATAGTCAAGAGAGAAATGTGTTATTTAAAGTACTAGATTATGTGAAAGTATCCAAAGATGCACTGGGTATCAGCGGCTTTCTGAAGATTTCATCAGACATAGAGTCTCGTATTATTAACAAATTATCAGATAAACAACGACTTGGATTGGCTCTGCGAAAATCATCAGATTACCCTATTAGGTATACGAGAAAATTACAATATTTTATTCAATTTTTTATTGACATACCTATAATATATGACGTACATAACAACATTATAGCACCTTCCGAACTGAAGAAGATATCTTTAAACAATGATAATGCTCGTAGAAGTGTTATATCTTTTCTAAATAGTAGTCTTTTCTTTTGGTTCTATATAGCTTTTTCTGATTGCAGAAACGTTAATGCAAGGGAAATCTTGAATTTCCCCGTAGGAATCAATTGTATTAATGAGGAATGTAGTAATGAGCTGTGCGACATATCTTATAAGATGTTGGACAATCTACGAGATAATTCTATATTCATTGATAGAAATGATAAAAGGGCTGGTAAACTAAGAATTCAGTCTTTTCAACCAAGACTCTCCAAGCCCATCATCGATGAGATAGACAAAGTCCTTGCCCGTCACTATGGCTTCACCGAAGAAGAGTTGGATTTCATCATCAACTACGACATCAAATATCGTATGGGCGACGAGCTAAACGAAGAATAACTAATACAGAGGATTATGAATCAGAAATATGTAGCTCCAGAACGTGATAAGGAGGCATTTACATGTCCGCATTGCCATACGCTATCTTTAATGAAATTTAGTAGGCATTCTTTCGGTGAAGATAATCACGTTGTATTTCATTTGATGTTGATGATAAAGGAACTGCAACCATGCTTATGCGCTTTCTGAATATCATTACCGAGCGCATGATTACTGAACCAAAAGAGATAGAGTCCTAATACGAAGGACTCCCCGAATCTGTGAAAGAAAACATAACTAAAAGGGATAAGTAAATGAGCAAGATAACAATAGAACAATTGAAAACTCTGAAAGAGTCCGAAGACAAAGTTGAATTTAAGCGGGCTGCTCAAGGCAATTTCGCTTATGATGGTGGCTCTAAACCCAATCCTAAGGATAGAAGAAAGTGTATCTTAGGTTATGTTACCGCTCTTTGTAATGAAGGTGGTGGATATTTAGTGCTTGGAATGGAAGATGCCTTTCCACATCAGGTGGTGGGCACAAGACAGAATGAAGAGGCTATTGGAGAATTGGAAAGCAATATTTATAGAGATACATTAATCCGCCCTAGTATTTATGAACTCTATGAAGATGAAATTACGAAAGAAGGACTATTATTGACAAACTAGTTGATTCTCAACTCATCATCAAAGAAGGTGAAGGAGCATCCACCATATATAAAATAGCAGAAAAATACATTAAAAACTCTGCTTTAGTAGCACGTGCTTTTGATTTGGGAATAGAAGAAATGAAAAAACGCGGTGAGATATAATAAGTAAAATGTCTAATAGCCGTCCAATATTCTGCATTAATTCGTTGTTTTTGAAACTATTATTTTAGAGAACCTGTTGGTAATGAGTGATTTGAAAATGTCCAAAATGGTATCAAGAGTGAAAAAAAACTATTTGACGAAAGTAGCGTATTCAATTGGCGTAATGATAATTTATTAATAATATGATGCAAGCAAGCAGTAACGACAATATGCTCATCTACCAGTCGGCAGATGGCAAGATAAAGATAGACACAAGGTTTGAGAACGAGACGGTGTGGCTCTCATTAGACCAGATGGCGACACTCTTCGGGCGTGATAAATCTACGGTGTCGCGGCATATCAAGAATGTGTTTGAGGAGGGGGAACTGCAGGCTCCTTCAGTTGTTGCAAATTATGCAACAACTGCTACGGATGGTAAAACCTATCAGGTAGATTACTACAACCTCGATGTCATCATCTCTGTGGGCTACCGGGTAAAGTCGCAGCAGGGCACGCAGTTCCGCATTTGGGCTACACAGCGGCTCAGAGACTATATCATCAAGGGCTTTGCACTGAACGATGACCGATTTAAGACGGGTTCGTCCTACAACTATTTCAAGGAACTCTTAGACCGTATTCGTGAGATACGCTTGTCTGAGAAAGTGTTTTATCAGCAGATAAAGGACATTTATAAAACAAGCATCGACTATAATCCGTCTGCCGATATGACATTGGCTTTCTTCCAGGAAGTACAGAATAAGCTGCTTTGGGCTGTAAGCGGAAAGACGGCTGCCGAACTTGTTTATTATCGTGCCAATGCCTCGCTGCCCATGATGGGACTCACTTCTACGGAAAAAGAAGGGAAAGTTACCAAAGACGATGTTGTGGTAGGCAAGAACTACCTGGATGAAAAGGAAATCGGTCAGCTAAAACTTATCGTTGAACAGTTTCTTGCATACGCCGAGGCGCAGGCTTTGGCGGAGAAGCCGATGTATATGCGTGATTGGGTGCAGAAACTGCGCCTTGTACTCACCATGAACGAGAAGAATATCCTTGAGCATGCCGGCACAATCTCTCACAAACTGGCAGTAGCTAAAGCTACGAAGGAATATATTGCCTACAAAGAGCAGCAACGGCAAATAGAGCATCTTGACAGTATCAAGCAACTCGACCAAGACCTGAAGCGTATCGCACCGCGAAAGAACCATAAGAAGAAGGACAACGAGGAGAATAACCCATGATGGTCCGCACGCAATATCTTGGCAATGAGGAACTGTTGAAACTGCAAAAGACAGCCTTCCTTGCATCGAGCACCATTTCTACGGAAACTGTACTGAAGGTGTACGACTGGGCAACGGATATGCGCAGCCGGGGGGAGTGTGTCATTAGTGGGTTCAGTAGCAAACTCGAACAAGATGTACTCCATTTTCTGCTGAAGGGCAGCCAGCCGATTATACTTGTCCTTGCCCGACGGATGTATAAAGTTATCCCTCAGGAATTACAAGAAGCGTTAGCCCAAAACCGACTGTTGATTGTTTCGATAACCCATGCGACACGCCAATCGAAGGACACGGCCATGGTAAGAAACAAGTGGCTTTGTGAAACGGCAGACAGGATATTGTTTGTCGGCGTAACCGAGCAAAGCAGTCTCTATGCATTAAAAACAGCATATAGTAATGGACGAAAACTGATTATCTTATAGTGGACCGTTGACTCGATAAGTACATATTGTTCTTGGTTCTGAAAACCGCAAGCGTATGAAAAACCACCAATAGGTGTTCGGATGGTGTAAAAACATAATTCTACTAACAGGCGCATCATACAAACCAGCTACCGCCTCATGCGTCATGTTTTGCCACTTTTGCCATTTTGCCACTGGCAAAAGAAAAATCTAAATATTCTACATTCCCTTTATTTACTACTATTTCACTATTTTCAGCATCACTTTTGCCACTTGGCAAAATGGCAAAAGTGGCAAAACATGGGAAACTTGACAGGAAATGATATGTTTTCGACGGACTGCTCGGTAAGTGTGCCTGCGAGTGCTCAGTCACCACATTCCCGGTAAGTGTGGATGTTGTTGTCGTTGTCGTGAACCGCATGTTTAGCAGGCGCAAACCATAGGGTTAGCCATGCTAAATGATACCGTTGTACGCGCCTTTGCCATGGTTTGGTCAGCATATAACGCTGTTTGCCCATTCTTTACCTCGTGCGCGGGCAGCCCTTGCGGGTACTAATGGTCATGGCATAAGGATTCCCCCCTGCTCAGGTTATCAACAAACGCCTCGGGCACGGGCTGTGGGCACGGTGCACGAGGCGTTGATACAAGTCGTTGGGGGCGTGGTGAAGCCCTGTCGGCGGGGTTATTCGTACAGGTCTTCCGGACGCACGATTTGCGCAAACTGGTGGAGGAAGTGGGCGTAGGCCGTGGTCACAGCCTCGGCAAAGCGGGCCCCTTTCTCGGCAGTGGACAGGCGTGGGTCGCCAATGCCGGTATCGACGGGCGAGGCGAGGTTCCAGTGACGGGGCAGCCATACGCGACCCTCGCGCAGGGCGTCGACACAGAAGCCGTGGCCCTTGCCCTCACCGGCCTCGTCGACGTTGACGAGCTCGGGGTGGTAGTGCATCATCACCGAGGTCTCGATCTCGTCGGCATGGTCACCGGGCTGGTCAAAGTATTCGTTGGCATTGGCCATGCGAAACCATTCGCCACAGGCCACCATAAAGTCGGGATAGGCTACCGAGAGATCGCGCAGCATGTTCTTGAAGTTGTTGCCGCCATGGCCGTTCACGATGACCAGTTTGCTGAAGCCCTGGGCGCGCAGCGAGGCCACGATGTCGGTCAGGATGCCATACTGTGTGTGGTAGCTGGCGTGAATGCAAAAGGGCAGTTCGCGCTGGGCGGGGTTTTGTGAGCCGAAGGTCACCGGCGGCATCACCATGCAGTTGAGCCCATACTGCTCGTGGGCCTTGCGGGCCGCGTCGACAGCCACGTCCTGCGACAGGATGCAGTCGGTGAGATAAGGCAGATGCAGGTTGTGGGGCTCGGTGGCTCCCCAGGGCAATATTACCAAATCGTATTCTAATTGTCGCACGGTGCCATAGTTGGACACCGACAAATCGATGATTTTCTGATTCATGTTGTCTTAAAGGTGGGTTCTATTAATTAGCTTTGTCATATTTCGAGACTATCTTCGAGGTCAAATTGCAAGTGAACGAAGGAGTTATGCGGGCATAACGACTGAGTGAACTGGCAATTTGAGCCGAAGAGAGTCCGAAAGATGACAAAACGTAACCTATGATTTAATTACTTGGTTTCGGTGGTAATTAATAGAACCCACCTAAAGTTTAGCAATGATGTCGCGACATAGCCCCGCCGACTTGATCATCATACGGGGCACGTGGAAGGGTCCCTTGAAGATGTTGCCCTTGGCAGGCTGTGCCACCGTGCCGTCGCGGTGCAGATAACCATACCACTCGCCATACTCCTTGTCGGGAAAATGGCTGTAGGTCCACTCGCTGATGCGCTGATGGCGATGGAGATACTCTTCGTCGCCGGTGGCCATGTAGGCATAGAGCGAGGCGATGATGGTCTCGCACTGTGGCCACCAGAACTTCATGTCCTGCGAGTAGTCTTGCGGTGGCAGGTTGCGGCAGTCTCTGAAGTTGATGATGCCGCCATACTGCTCGTCCCATCCCCATTTCCACGACCAGTTGAAGATCTTCAGGCCCAGCTCGGTGAGGTGCTTGTCCCAGTTGCGGCGGCGTGCCTCCTCAAGTATGAACCAGGCCGTCTCGATGCAATGGCCGGGGTTGATGGTACGGCCGTTGATGGTGTCGATGAACTCGCCGTTGGGTCCCACGGTCTCGAGCACGGCCTCAAACTCCGGATGCAGGAAGTGGCGCTCCAGGGCGTCGAGCGACTCGTCGATCTGCCGGGTGAGCAGCGGGTCTTGTATCACCTCGCGTATGCAGGCCGCCGTATTGATGAGGATCATCGTGAGCGAGTGTCCCTGACATTCGAGTGCGGGCAGGTACTTGGGCTCGAGCAGTCCGGGCGTGTTCTTGTAGCGCAGAATGAGTTTGAAGATGTCGAGCGCGCGATGGGCATAGCTCATGTCGCCCGTGGCCTTGGCATATTCGGCCATGGCAATGGCGGCAAACGACTCGGAGAAGAGGTAGCGGCGCATGCGCAGGGGTGTGCCATCGGCCTTCACCTCAAAGTACATGCGGCCGTTGGCGTCGGTGCAGTGGTCGATGATGAAGTCGATGCAACTCTTCGAGGCCATGAGCCACTCTTGGTTGTTGCTGATATTGTTGTAGGCATAAGCGGCAATGAAGCCGAACCTGCCCTGAAACCATACCGACTTGGTGGTGTCTATGAGCGTACCGTCGCGGTCGACGCAGGTGTACACGCCGCCATTGACGCGGTCGAGGCCGTGCTCCATCCAGAACGGCATGATGTTGTTGGTGAGGTCGTCGAGATACGACCTCTGCCAATCGGTTAGATATGTTTTAATGTCCACAGTATTTGAATTTAGAATTGATTGCAGCGCTCAAAGAAGTTGATGGCTTCCAGTTCGCTCTTGATTTGCTGTTCTTCTTCGTCGGTAAGGTTCTGGAACGGCACACGGTTGGGTCCGAGGTCGAAGCCCATGAGCTTCATGATGCGCTTGCCGGCCACGATGTTGCCTCGATGGCGGGCAATGACGTTGATGACCTCCTGCGAGAAGTTCTGGTGCTCGCGGGCAGCCTCGATGTCGCCACGCTGCCATGCCTCGATGATGGCCACGAGCTCGCGGCCGTTGTAGTTGGTGGTGCCGCCGATGCCGCCTTGTGCGCCGCCTTGCGCCAGCGAGGGGAGGATGGTCTCGTCTTGGCCGTGCAGCATGTCAAACTTTCCGTTCTTGTAGAGGCGGCATTGGTTGTACTCGTACAAACTCTCGTAAGTGTACTTGATGCCGGCGAAGTTGGGAATACGGCCATCGACAGCCTTCAGCAGGTCGAGCATGGGCAGGAACGCGCCGTTGAAGGCAGGGATGTGGTAATAGTAGAACGGCAGGTTGGGCGCGGCGGCCGCGATCTGCTCGCAGTATTTCACCAGTTCCTCGATACGCCCGATCTTGGGGAACGGCGGTGCCATGGAGCCTATGCCCCATGCGCCGATGGTCTGGGCATGACGGGCCAGCTCTACGCTGTCGCGCAGGCAGCAGCTGCCCACGTGCACGATGACCTTGAACCCTTCGGGGGCCACGCTCACCCAACGCTCGGCCAGTGCCTTGCGCTCATCGGTGGTAAGCATATATCCCTCACCGGACGAACCGTTGATAAACACACCTTTCAGGCCATTCTTCTGCAACATGCGTGCATAGGCCTCTACTGGCTCCAGGTTGACATCCCCGTTGGCAAGGAAGGGGGTGAATGGAGCATCGATCAAACCAAAAATCTTTTCCATCATAATATTTGTGATTGATAATTGTCAATATATAGCGGCATCGGCAGGGCCGTGACCGCCTTCGTCATTCCATGTTGTCGGTCTTGGGCTTGAGGAAGGCCAGCTGCAGCACCAATGCCGTGGCCACCACGCCGCCCAGCAGGGCGAAGCCATAGCCCAGCTGTCCGCCATCGGCCCATTTGCCGAACACCTGGGTGACGGCCGCGCCGGCAAACACCCCGGTCATGTTCATGATGCCGTAGGCTGTGGCACGGCAACGGGCAGGCACAAACTGGCAGAGGATGGGCATGTTGTTGGCGTCGAACATGCCGAAGCCGATGCCGAAGAGCATGCCCGCGCCCACCACGGCCGCCGTGCTATGGCCGTAGCCCAGCAGGATGAGGGCGGGGATGGTGAGACCCAGACCGATGGCACCGGTATAGATGCGGCCACGCAGATTGCGTTGTACCCAATGGTCGGAGAGATAGCCACCGGCTATCACGCCGATGAACGACGAGAAGGCGATGGTGATGGTCGACATGGGGCCGGCATGCTGCATCGGCATGCCGAGGTTGTCGGCAAAGAGCGTGGGCAACCAGTTCTTGGTGGCCCAGCCGGGCAGGCTGGGTACGGCAAAGTAGAAGAGGATAATCCAGAAGGTCCAGTTGGACAATACCATGCCAAACTCGCTGAAGATAGAGCCCTTACGTCTTACGTCGGTGTCTGGCTGAGAGACGGGCTGCCCGTGCTTGGGATTCTCGTGCAGCAGCAACAGCAGCACGGCCGAATAGACAATGCCGATGATGCCAAACCAATGGAACGTCGACTTCCACGAGAACATCGCCGCGGCCACGGCACCGAAGCCGCCGATGGCCTGGCCTACGTAGATGCCCGTCATGTGGATGCCGATGGCCATCGAGCGCGACTTGCCCTCGTGCCAGTCGGCCAGCAGCGACAGGGCCGAGGGGATGTAGAGTGCCTCGCTTACGCCCATGAGGCCGCGCAGCAGATAGAGTTGTTCGAACGTGGTGGCGAAGCCCATGAGCAGGGTCACGGCCGACCACACGAAGAGCTGCCCACCACGAGCCACTTGCGGCTCACCTTGTCGGCCACCAGTCCGGCAAAGGGCGAGACGATGCCATAGATCCATAGGAACACCGCCATCAGCACGCCGAAGGCCTCGGCTTGGTTGAGTTCGGCGATATCTACCTTCATCGCCTCCTGCATGGTCGACAGCATCTGCCGGTCCATATAGTTGAGCAGGGCCACCACCCACAGCAGTGCCACGACCACCCAGGGATACACTTTCTTGTCTTTCAGTTGCATAGTATGTCTTTTGGTTATATGATTTTATTTGTAGTGAAACGTCAGTCGATAGATGTCGGGCGTCCGGATGCCGGGCTTCAGTTCGCCCCCGATGAGGTAGACTTGTCCGTGATGGTTGACCAGAGCCGCTCCGGCGCGCGCCGTCACTTGCGAGCTACCGAGCCTCAGCCACCGCGTTGCCATCGCTGCTGCCCGTGAAATTGTCCATCGCCACCGGCAGGGCGGGCAATGGCTTCAGCTGGGCGCGCCCATGCTTCAGGCGGATGACGAACGCCTGCGTAAGACTTCCGGCATCGTTGTTGCCGCCAAGACAGAGCAGGCCGTCCTTCAGCGGTATCGACACCCCGTAGGCGCAGGGCACGGGCAGGTGTCCCACCTTCTGCCAGATGAGCGCTGGCGTGTTGGTGATGCGGGCGGCATAGATGCCCTGGTAATATCTCTTGCTGCCGCCGTTGGCCGCGGGGACGGTGGGAAAATTGCATCCTCCTGCCATGAGCAGGTGGTTTTTCGAGACTCCGGCAAAGCAGGCCGAGACACCCTTCTCGATGCCTTCTTCGTGGGTGGGAAAGCCCGACATCTTTTCGAACGTCACCGACTGCGGCGGTTGCGCCTGCAGGTGGGACGTTCCGATGATACCCATCAATGCGATTGGGCGCAGGAGATTATAGACAAACTTTATCATGGCACCAAGGATATTTCAAACGTACTGCAGGGCAACCCGGCTGCGTTCACGAGGTTGGCACGGGTGAAGGGCTGCCATGCGTAGCGGACGCTCACCGGCTGGGGCACTTCCTGAGCACCCACCGTCACCTTGTCGCCGGCAATGCGGGCGTCGGCAGGGTGATAGATGCCGTCACCGCCGGCCACCTCGAAGCCCATGAGGCGGTGGCCCGAGGCGCGAAGTCCTTCGGAATGTGCGAACGTGAGCGTCACCTCTGTACCCGTGGCGACGGCCCCTACACACTCCGGACTATCGGCACTGATATCGAAGGCATAGCTGTGGTGCAGTGCCTGTAGCGCAAGGCGCTCGCCCACGGGGCGCTTGTTGGGGTAGTGTACATTGAGTGAGTCGCCCAGGTCGGTGGTCACGGTCATCCAAGTGTGGGGCAACCGTGTTGCCATCAGGCGCTGTGAATTACGGAACGAGGGCCATGAACGACGGTTCAGACTCGACAGCTGCACGGTGTAGAATGGCAGCTGCGGCTGATGGAAGAAGCCGCGCCAGCTCTGCTCAAGCAAGGGGAAGAGGCGCTCGTGAAGCTCTATGTTGTGGGCATTCGACTCGCCCTGATACCACACGACGCCCTTGATGGTGTAGCCCTTGAGAGGCGATATTCCCGACGCAAACATATAGGTGGGCACGTAGGGGTGTTGTTGCAGCTTGTTGGTGGCATTGCCGATATTGAGCAAGGCGCGCTCGCGGGCCCACTGCTGACCGAAGTCGCCATGATACCAGTCGCGCAGGATGGCAGGGAAGTGCCATTCCATGGTGTTGCGGTCGATCCACGACTCGGTGGTGGTGCCGCCCACGGCGTTGCAGATGATACCCACGGGTACCTTCAGGCTGTCGGCCAGCACACGGCCGAAGTGGTAGGCTACGGCCGAGAACTGCTTTACGCGGCCTGCCGTGCAACTGGTCCATGGGCCCATGCGCTGATACAGGTGACGGTTGACCGAGTCGCAAGCCCCGGCCGACCATGTCGTGGCATTGGTGGGATAGATGGCAGGCATGTTGAAGAGGTGCAGCAAGGGTTGGTGGTCGGCATCAGTAAGGTCGGAGGCTGCCGTGAGCGTGGCCGCCACGGGCATTTCCATGTTCGACTGTCCTGAGCACAGCCACACTTCGCCGATAAACACCTGGTTGATGGCGACGCGCCCGCTCTTGGCCTTCACCTCAGCCTTATAAGGCCCGCCGGCCGCCATCGCGGGGTAAGTGACCGACCAATCGCCGTTCTCATCGGCCACCGTCGAGTGCTTGTCACCGTTGAAGTCGACGCTGACCTTCTCTTGGCTGTTGGCCTTTCCGCTGAACACCACAGGCTCTCCGCGCTGCATCACCATACCGTCGGTAAAGAGCGGACTCATCTGCAACCCGCCGTAGTTGCCGGTAATGGCGCTATAGACGGTGCGCGCCAGAATATCGGCGCCTTCGGGGTTGGGGTGCAGCGCGTCGGGAAGAGGTCGGGACGTGCGTAGAGCGGCGTATGGAGGTCGATGAGTCCCACGCCAGCAGCCTGTGCCACTTGGCCAATGTGCCGCTGGATGGCGGCGTGCCAGTCGCGGGTGCCACTCTCGAAGCGCGGGTGTCGGTCGAAGATGGGTGTCATCAAGCATATCCAGATGCGGGCCTTGGGATTGGTGGCTCTGAGGTTGTGGATGAGTTGCAGGTAGTCGGCATTGAACTCATCACCATATTCGGGCCAGTTGCGTGGGTCGGTATCGTTGAGGCCGAGGTGTATCACCATGATGTCGGCCTTGAAGTCGAGGGCCTCCTGATAGGCTTTCTGCTGGGTGTAGGGGCGATGTCCGTGGTTGAGCAGGGTAGCGCCTGAATGTCCGAAGTTACGCACCTCGTAGCCGTCGCCCAGCATCTGCTGCAGCCTGAACGGGTAGCTCTGCGTCTCACGGTCGGGTAGTCCGTAGCCAAAGGTTACGCTGTTGCCGATACAGGCCACGCGAAGACGGTTGCCGGCCGAGGCAGGCAATAATATCGATATTAAACATAGTAATAATAATACCTTTTTCACAATGCTATCGTTTAAGTTGTTTCTTCAAGGTTTTTGGCTCTGCAGCACCTCATGGGGCAGACTTACTGTGCGCCGGGCATCGTAGCGAACATCCGTCAGCGCATGGCGTCCCTCCAGGTCGGTGAGCACGAAGGTAAACATCCACTTGTTAAGCCTGATGCCCTCAGCCTTCCGGTTGGGCATGAAGGGGTTAAGGTCGGCACTAAATTCATCCGAATGGTCAACGTTTTTACCGAATCGCTTCTGTCTGGTTGTGGGTGGCATAAACGGGTGGCTTCAGCAGCGGGGCGTTGCCGGAGAGAGTGTTGTCCGGCGCACACAGCACTTTGTGTGTTTCGGTAGTCCGTTGAAGATGGGTTGGTAGCACTCCATCTGGAGCAGCTGCCACTGTAGTATCAAGACTCATGTGGAAGCTACTCTGGTTCTTCATTTCTACTTGCAAAAGTAGAAATAAACGGTAATATATGTATGATGTTCTGTTGTATTTTATGCTTTTTTATCCGCTATATTCGGGTGGTGCCTTTAGCACAAGGTGGTTTTCCGGTGTATAATTGTGCGGTATAATGATTTGATATAGTCTTCGTAACAAGTGTGGAGAGAGTCATCTTACACGTCTCCTATGAATTACAGTTGCCATACTATTTGCTGACCGAATTTCACCATGTATGGTGGTTCGCGTGAGAAGGCATAGGATAAACTTGGAGTGTGGATATTACTTTAATGGGCTACGCCAATTTGGGGTCTACAAGATTAGTGCATATCTGCTTTAGGTCAGGAGCGTTTCTTTCCCGTTTACCTTCACTAACTACCTCTTAGCACCATTAACCACCTTCCAAATGTCGGCAGCGGAACCGTTGAAGGGGCCATGGTGGGCAAGCTTCAAAGTGCACATGGCGGCAGCAAAGCGCCCCGCCTCCTCGATGCTTGCCCCCTGCATGCGCATCCAGAGATAACCGGTGGAGTAGGTGTCACCGCAGCCCGTCGCATCAACAAGTTCTGTGGGTTCAAAAGCCGGAATCTCAAGCATTTTCCCATCCGCGTAAATCAATGAGCCATAGTTGCCCAAGGTAATTACCACCTCGCGAACGCCCCAAGCGGCTATCTGCCGCGCCACTGTAAGCGGGTCTTTAGAGTCAGTTATTACCTCCATCTCATGCTCATTGAGTTTGAGAATGTCGGTGTAAGCCAATATCTCTTCCTTGTCTTTCCACACCACCGGGCGCACCTGTTGCCCCACCACCTCACGCAGATAGCCCTGAACGTCAATGGAGATAAGGCCCTTGGTGGAAAGGTATTTCACCACTTCAGCAGGGAAGTCGTCATTGAGTAGGCTTCCTAAATGGTACACCTTGGCATCTAATGGGCGCATCTCCTCAATGGTGAAGGGGTCGGCCTTGGCCAACACGCGCTGTGTGCGGCTGTTGGAGTTTTCGCCATACTTGTTCTCAAAAAATACGGTATGGGCACTGGGGTATCGCAACACGTCGATACCTGCCTGGCGCATTCGCTCCACCTCATCCATCTTACCCTCTGCCACCTTGGTGACGAGCTGAAAACTCACGTCTTGAGGTAGTTGGTTTATGCCGTAAGCCATATAGAAGGCTGTACCGCCTGTCATGTCGACTTCATTCTTCGGCGTAATGATTTTATCTTGAGTGAGATGACCGATGCAACAGATATCTTTTGTCATGCGTTTGTAATTTGGCTGCAAAGGTAGCAAATAAAAACCGCATAGCTACCCTTAGATACTATCTTTTCTCTTAAAATCATAGCTTTATCCCACATACATTCCCAAACTTTTCGTGTAAAAGTTTGTGCCATTCAGAAATTCATTGTATCTTTGCACCCGCATTGCACATCAGTGCTTATGCCCAGATGGCGGAATAGGTAGACGCGCTGGTCTCAAACACCAGTGCCGCAAGGCATCCCGGTTCGAGCCCGGGTCTGGGTACCACAAATATTCCTTGTAAGTCTTTGACTTGCAAGGAATATTTTTTTGTATCTACAAGAAGTGTACGGTGTAACTATGGGTAGCTATTACGAAGATGTTCGGTAGCTTTCTTGTAATTCATTTCCTCGTTCGTCCTCCCCCTCAAAATGAGTTGTATTAAACTATTTCTTATTGTAGGCTGGCACAGTTTACTTTATGCTCTCGTAGCTTGAAGCAGCTGAAATGGATAGGCCCCTATATGAAGGCCAGCCTAAATTCTCAGTTTAGTTGGGCATGTGTATAGCATTTTTAGTATATGATTTCCCAAAAGCCATTTTTATCGGAGCCTACTCTACGAAGATATTTGCCACGCATTTTTTCAATATTTCGCATGATAGTACTTGCATTCAGTCCTGTTATTGTTGCCATTTCATCCTTAGTTATATAAGGATTTTCAACCATTAACTGTAAGATGGATATACGATTAGTTGTTAGTCTTTCTCCATTTACAGTTGCCTTTTCAATTAACCTCTTAATAAGGTTCTTGCTGTTTACAGTTGCATTTTGGGCATTTACAGTTGCATTTACAGTCCTCTTTTCTGCATTTGCAGTTGCATCTCTTTGATTATTTGCCTGGGAAATAACCTTCGGTACCGTAATCTTCAGAATAAAATCATCAAGATGGAAGGATAAATGTGACGTACCATTAGCTTCCAACTCCCTACACATACGATCCACACCCTCTCCAAACTCTTTTACATAGTCGTATGCTTTTAAGAACTGAGCAATTTTCGGATTGCGAGAGAAATGTGTATGGCGAATGTTAGAGGGCTTAACCGTTCCAGGCAATCTGCCCGGCGACTCAAATACCAAGCGATTGTCGAACATCTTAATTTGAATTTCAGTACCCTTGATATTGTAGGCACGGTGGCAACAAGCATTGACAACCATCTCTTGAATTACAAACTTTGGGTAATCCCTATTGGTTACAAACTGTCCATGCTGTCCAAGAAATGTATGCTCCTCTACTTGAGTTTCAAGATAAGCAATCGTGGCTTTCACTTGGTCAAGTATCGTTCCCTCAAAGGTTACATCCTTGATGACATTCATCTCTGTACCCACTCGTTCCTCTGTTCCTTTATAGCGGATGAAGCGAGTGCGCCCACGAGGAAAGAACTTCTGGGGATATTTACCAAACAACAGAATACAAGCCACACTCACTTGCTCCTTTCCCATGGCATTGGTAGTAATGAGGCTATTATTTTCATGTAGATATTGCTTTGCCGATTTGGTATAACCAATCAATTCTTTATATCTTTCGACAGCAGCCATATCAATATCATCTATCGTAGCACCATACACTGCTGTATCTTCATAGTAGCGTTCTCCCTTATCGTACATCAACTGTATGCGCTCCTCAAAAGACAGTTTACGGCTCTTATCTCCAATACGCATATAGGCTTCGTCTGCCTGATTAGCATGCAGCTCCGAACTTGCAGGAATGTGCATCAATAAAATATGGTTCTCGCTTCCGTCCTTGTCCGTGCATGGCACTAATTCGCTGGTAATAGGCACAGAAGGATTACAGAAATCCAAAGGAACACGCAACAATTCATTCAACTTTTCCGTATGCTGGTCAACCCCTTCTATCTTCCTTGTCTTGTCAGTCACACCGATAGCAATATCACCACCGTCAGCATTAGCAAATGCCACGATGGTAATAGCTAATGCTTTCGGATCAATTTGAATGCTTTTACAATCAAAAGTCTGATCTTCCTTACGAGTTTGTATTTCTCCTCTTGTCATTACATGTTGTTTTTAAAAGCTTCTAAAATAGTGGTTGCCTTATATAGATTACATTTGGCACAACTTAAATCGTACCATTTATTTTTGTATCATCATCGAAAATACAATAACGCGAATAAGAAATGAAAGAGCAAAGCACTGATACTGTATAAAATAGCCACTTATTTTTTATCATTTGCATATTTCATCGTTGGTTAAATACAACACTTGCATCAGATACAGGTCTCTATATGAACTTCTTGTATGCAAATATAGTTTTTTTTTATCTGTGTGCATCCTATAATACCTTTTATTTTCTTTTATTACTGTCCGCTAAACATAGAATTCCTCATCCCAACTCATTGAGACACAATGGTTGGGATGGCATCATGTTATTGACAAGCCCCCCTTAGCCATCTTCGGTTGCCTCCGGTGGCGATTCAGCCGCCGCTTCAAGCATGAGTTTCATGTCGGCATCCGGCTTGTTGAAGAAACTATTCATGTTGAGGTATTCCATAAGTACAATTCGCACCATAGTAGCCAGCCCCGAGAAACTCCACCGTCTTTCCAAGGAGCTCTGAAGCAGGGAGAGCAACAGGTTCGCAATCAAAGTGACCCAAATCTGTATCTTGATGGCGTTGGCACTCTCCCCATAGAAGTATCTAAGCGGGAAGTTCTGCTTGATCTGCTTGAATAGAGACTCTATCTGCCACCTGCGGCGGTAGATGGCTATGATAGTCTCCATGGACATATCAAAGTCGTTGGTGAGCAACGATACCAACTTCGGCATCTTGCCCTTCTTGATGTCCACATAGGTGATGATACGCGCTATATGGTTGATACCGCCCTTCCTGAACACCACCACCTGCTCACGGTATTCCATCAGTCCAGCCTCGTTCATATCCATGCAGTCTGCCAGCACATCGTACTTGAGAGCTTTCTTCATCTTGGTGACATAGACGACGTTTCTCTCGGTAAGTTCCTCAAACTTCTCGTAGTTGATATATGCACGGTCAAGGGCAACGATTTCATCATGCTTGAAATGGCCGGGGGCGAGCATGAAGGAATCGTTGGTAGCGGCAGAGGTGAACTTCACGTCACAAGGTACTCCCTCGTTTGCCTGAATGACGGAATGCACCTTTAGGCCACCCTTCTTCTTTCCCGTATTAGGATGCCGTCCCACGCCCTTGAAGATGACGTTAGAGAACAGGGTTATCGTGGTGGAATCGATGATTCTCAGGCGTTTTATCCATACCTCCGTACCATTGCGTCGGCTGTCCGAAGAAAGTTTGCCCTTATTGGACTCGTAAAGGTCGTGGTACACCTCCTCAAAGAACTTTTCCGGGCGTCTGGCATTGGCGTCTGACAGGGTGCTGCGCTTGGGAACCCTGTCAATGCCTATGTGTTGAAGCTTGCGCACCTCCGCCGTCATTGCCGCCTCTATCTCGCGCAGGGAGTCGAAGCGCATGATGACGGCATACAGCATCGTAAGTAGATGGGTGAAGCCGTCAAACGTCTTCACATACCGCTCACC
>JAFABV010000055.1 GCA_023425865.1 Bacteroidota bacterium
ACTCTTGGAAACAACTGCGTATCCATATTTACAAATGGAGCTATGATTATCCAAATGCTATTTTATGCTACAATCAACTGCAACAAGAGTTCGGAAGTTTTGATTTCATCTATTACAGTCGCAGCCAATGCTACAACGAAATAGGAGACACAGAACATGCTATTGCGGACATAACCAAGTGCATTGAATTGGGAGATGGTAAAGATTATTATGCAATTATTTCCCGTGCCGACTATTACCGAGAGGGCGGGCAATATAAAGAGGCGATAGCTGATTTTACAAAAGGGATAGAGCTTGATCCAACTAATATCGAGGCCTATTATAGGCGCGGTTGGTGTTATGAGTTATCGGGCGATGATGATTCGGCCATGAAAGATTATAATGCGGGAATAGATGTCGATAAAAATTGTCCATACATTTTCTTAATGCGGGGTAAATTGTATCTGAAACGTGGAGAAAAGGAGAAGAGCAATGCGGATTTCGAGGAGGTTATTCGACAGGATACGGTTGCCGAAAATGGCAGTTGTCGCCAATATGCTCTTCACTTTTTAGGACAGGATACCGAAGCCCTCGAATGGATGGATAAAATTATTGCCTCGGATTCAATGGGAAACGGTGTTTATTACGATAAATCTTGTCTGCTGGCACGCATGGGACGATTGGACGAATCTGTTGCGGCACTTCGCAAAGCCTTTGAGAAAGGCTATCGTTCGTTTGCACATATCGAGCATGATAACGATATAGATGCCATTCGAGAACTGCCCGAATTTAAGCATTTAATTGAAGAATATAAAGCCAAGCCTATTCGAATAGAAGCCGATGATGAGCAGGCAGAAGATAAGATTGAAACGATTTCCGAGATACAAATGAAAAAAATGTATAGCGGGGTTTATGAAATACCATGTACGATTAATGAATTGCCTTTGAAATTCTTTTTCGATACGGGAGCAAGTACGGTTACAATCTCCTCGGTGGAAGCCAATTTTATGCTTAAAAATGGCTATTTAAAATCAGACGATATTAAGGGCAAAGAATATTACAGCGTAGCAACTGGCGAGATTCACGAGGGCACAACAATCCGTCTGCGTGAAATCAAGATTGGCGATGCCATTCTGCGTAATGTTGATGCTTCAGTCGTACATAATCAGCAGGCACCGCTATTACTTGGCCAGACTGTTTTGGAACGTTTCGGAACGGTAACTATTGATAATATCAATTCAAAATTGATTATCAAACAGAAATAGAACAGGGATATATAGACTTTCTCCAATTGAGCGATTCGTTGGAGAAAGTTTATTGGTTCGTTGGTGACATAATTTTAAAGGGGTATATAAAAGAGAATTTTACAAATTGCGTCACAGATGATGAAGAACTACCTACTCCCCATACTTGCCCTACTGATTGTAGGGTGTGGAAACAGAAATCAAGCGAACACAACAGTTGAGAATGTTGAAGAAACAACATCTGTTGCACAGACAGATACAATGGGAAGCCATGCCCCGTCAGTTGCGGAGCGTATAAAAAAAGACCTTATTCAAAATAGTCCCTTTGAACCCGAAGGGGACTATAACGTTGATATTTGGGACACGGTAACAGGTGATTTTGATGGAGATAAAAAGATTGATACAGCCTACTGCTATTTTGTAAACAGAGATCCCGACAGTGCTACGGCCGATGGATTTGGGGGCATTACATTTAGTAATTACTCGAATATTGGCGGAATTATGAGCCCAATGATTATTGTATTCCTAATCAATGAGGGGGATTTAGATGGCAATGGGACTGATGAACTTGGATTCTATTCCAGACCTATTATGAGCGGCTGGGGCAGATATTCGGTTTGTTCGTTCTATAATAAGCGATGGTGTGAATTAGTAAATATTTCTTATAACCCCAATTGCGATGATTATTTGCAGGATAACTTTGATAGAAACGATTTGGTAGCACCAGACCCTAATAAACGGGGATATATATTAGTGAAAGAATTGAAAATGGAAGATGGGGATTGGAAACAACGTGTCACTAAATCTGTGAAAATTGAGTATCACCAAGAAGCCTTTTTATAATCGCATTGGGGGGGGGGAAATGAGAAATTACATATTACCTATATTCGCCTTATTGATTGTTGGATGTGGAAATCAACGCCCGCAACAGGAGCAAGCTATTTTTACTCATAAATTGGATTCAGTCAAACGCGCCTATATAACAGCATTGAATTCTATGAGCAAGCAACACTTACACATAGTAGATTCAATGAAACAGTTATTGAGAGATACGGAATTGAAATTATCATTAGCAAAAGCCCGACATCCATTTATTCGAGAGAACAAGATGGACACGCTTGTTCGTATTCGTTATAAGAATAGTATAAGCGGCTATCGGGTGTCTGTTCTATGGCAACCTGAATATGTCGGTTTTTTGGGTAAAATAATAGGCAAGGCAATTCTCAACTTTCAGAAAGGGAATATTCGATTTTCGATGGTACATAGTCA
The DNA here is from genome assembly GCA_023425865.1 of Bacteroidota bacterium. Taxonomy (GTDB): domain Bacteria; phylum Bacteroidota; class Bacteroidia; order Bacteroidales; family Bacteroidaceae; genus Prevotella. Next base: position 2,493 of record JAFABV010000055.1, read on the forward strand.
TTTCTTCCTTAATCATCCGATGGGATTTCCTTTTGGAGATTCTATCAAATACGACAAATCATGCATTTATGAAATCGAATATTACATGCCTGACGAATGCAAAGATTCCTATCTGCTAAAGGATGTGCCTTTTTTCTTTGTCGATAAAGGACGGATGTTGGTGCTCAATATGTGGGCTGAGGGGCAACGCCATACGAATGCCTATCGATTCTATAAAATGGAGGGTGACGGAACCTGCATACAGAACGGCCTGTATCAGATAACCGATATTCCGCCATTTACAGATATCGATGATCTTTCAATTATTGATGATGATATGATAACTATATATGGTCATGGAGGGATAACTTCATCTGAAAGTTTCTATCGAAAAAATACGTCAGGAGATTATCCACCGTATAAATTAACCGAAATTAAGGAATATAATTACTTTACAGATTCTGTTT
>JAFABV010000060.1 GCA_023425865.1 Bacteroidota bacterium
AACGGTCCCGGAGCGGCGAGGGCAGGTGCTCGAGCGTATTGGCGGTGGCCACGTAGCTGACGTGGCTGAGGTCGAGCGCGATCTGCAGAGCCGGATCTGGGTAGCGGGCGCTCGTCTCCGGCTCGAGCAGGCCCAGCAGGCAGTCCCACAGCCGCCCGTGGTCGGTGCGCGTGCCGGCCTTCTCGAATTCGTCGATCAGCACGATGGGGTTGGCGATCCTGCCGCGCGCGATCGCCAGCATCGGATGGCAGGGCTCGGCCGAATGCCAGCGCCGGTCGGTGCCGGCAAAGGTGTTGCCGTCCGCTTGGGCGGCATCGGTCCGCCAGATCGCGACGCCGAGCACTTCTGCGAGCCGGCGAGCGAAGCGGGACTTGCCGCTGCCCGGTTCGCCGACGAGGAGCAGCGGCCGCAGCTTGATGGTGGGGCGAGAGATCAGAGCGGTGAGCGCAAAGTCGATCACCTCGGCCGAATAGGGGAACTCGGCGCTCAGGGCGGTGCGCACCTCGTGGAGCACGGGAGTCTCGACGAGCGGCAGCGCTGCGTTGAGGACCGGCCGGAACGGCTCGATGAACTTGTTGGCCTTCAACACCTGCTCGTCGATCTGGCCGACGATGACATGGTTCGTGGCGACCGGGCCGTTGAGCGGGGAAGGGGCCGCATCCTCCGGCAGGGCCGGCGGCGTCGCCTTCGCCTTGTCCTTCTCCATTTGCTGCTTGACGCTGCGGCGGACCCGGACGGCAGTGTCGAGGACAGCCGACCTGATCCGGTAGCGCGCCGATCGCTCGCCCAGCGCAGCCGCAAATGCGATGGCGGACGACGGCAAGAGAGGGTCGGCTGCGGCCGGGAGCACGGCCCAGCCGTAGACGACGCGTTCAAGCTCGGCGCATTGCTGATCGTCGATCCTGGGAGCGATGCGGCCGAACGCGATGATCATCGCCCGCGCGACGCGCCGGAACGTGGCGAAGCTGCCCGCGTCACACGGCACGCTGAGCGAGAGCAGGCGGACGCAATCGGCAAGGCTTCGCAGCAGCGGCAGATCCCTGAATACGGCGAGCCGGTCGAGTTCGGTGGCAAGCTCGGCGCCGGCCTCGGGGGTCTGAGCGGCCGCCCAGGCGGCATTGGCCGGCAGGTCCGGACACAGCTGCTCGATCTCGGCCACGAGGCGGTGAGGGACCGCCTCGCCCTGATTGCTCTGGCCCAGCAGGGCGTAGCGCAGGATCCTCGGAAGGCCCTCCAGGTCCTTCAGGTCGCCGTCCGCCGAATCCGCGGCCGCTCCCTCCAGAACGGTGTCCGGATCGACGCCGTTCCAGAACTGATCGTCGGCTTCATTGCCCAAGTCATCCCCGATCAATGGCTGCAACCCGGCCAACCGTCGTCATCGCCGAGGTCGAACATCGACAGGGGCGAGAGCAGCTGATCCCAATCCTGTGAAGCGGCCGGCCGGCCGAGCCGGTAGAATCTTGACAAGGTCCGTGCCCACCGCGCGTTCGGATCGACCCACCACAGCTGCGAAGTGATGATCTTGCGGGAGCCCAGCAGGGGGTGGTCCGTGACCTCGCCGGCGAGGCGCAGGCCCAACGAGGTGATCACCGGCGCATAGCGGTCGAGCAGCGGTGCGCGCGGCAGGAGCGCCGATACGAACGACGGATCGCTCCCGAGCGCCGCGCCATCTTCGGCCAGCGACCTCAAGCGATCGGTCAGTTCGGGCGTGATGCTCCCGGGATCGAGGAAGGGGAAGCTGCGGATCAACATCATGAAGCAGGCCTTTGAGGCGAAGGAGAGCGGACAAGGTCGAGGTGCCGGATCAGATGCAGCGGCACCCTCAGGGCGGATTGGCAACATCCGGAGGGGCGGCTGGACCAGCCACCTGCGCCGTTGGACCGGCGTCAGCGTTGCTCCGCAGGACGACGGCGGACGCAAAGGCGCGGCAGCGCTCCGTCAGATCGGCCTCCCGCCAGATCGGGCGCCGGTCGAACAGCGCCGCCAGCCGGGCGTCATCAAGAAACGGAACCTCGACCAGGATCCGTGACGGCTCGCCGGCACGCGGCCCACGATCCGCATGATCGGCGTAGCGCAGCATGGCGCCGAGCAAGCGAAGCTGGTCCGACCGGACCGCGCCGGGCGCAATCGTCGCCAGCAACACCGGCGCCGCTGGCCGGAGGTCGTGAACCGGATCAGGACGACATTCCAGGTCGCGCACCCGGCCACGACCGGTTTGGAGATCCCGGACCTGGCCAAGACTGCGGACCGCCCAATCGATCTCGAACACCGATGCCCGTACCGGCAGGAGCACCGCCGCAGCGCCGCGCAGGATCCGTTCGTTCAAGCCCCGCACATGGCAGCACAGATCGACCACGACGTCGCCATTCGGGCCGATCGTGGTGATCGCTTCCTCGGCGAGGGCGGTGCTGAACCGCTCGTCCGCCGCCTCGATCGTCCGGATCATCTCGTCGCTCAGATCCGGCGGAAGCACGTAGGCAGGTGGCAGCGCGACGTCGCGGCACGGCAGCGGCAAGGTCGTGCCGATCGGCTCGATCGCCGAGACGAGGCCATCGCAGGTTTGCCGGATCAGCAGCGTCGGGCGACCCAGAAGATGCAGGCCATATGCCAGCAGAGCCGCCGTCAAGCTACGGCCGGCACCTCCC
>JAFABV010000064.1 GCA_023425865.1 Bacteroidota bacterium
GGATAGTTGGTTTACCGCTCCTTGTGAACTCACTCACCAATTAACCAACAACCAACAAACCAGCCCACCAACAAACCAGCCCACCAGCCCACCAACAAACCATCTAAAACTCGAACAAGTCGTTGGTGGTAAGCAGTCCGGTATGGTCTTTGGTGTATTCAGCGGCCAGCACGGCGCCTAAGGCAAAGCCTTTGCGTGAGTGAGCATCGTGGGTGATGGTGATGCTGTCGGCTTCGGAGTCGTAGCTGATGGTATGAATGCCCGGCACCTCTTCGTGGCGCACGCTGTTGACCAGCAGCTCGGTGGGCTTGTGGTCGGTCGAGCCGTCGGTGTGGCCGTCGTCCCAAGTGGTGATACCTGCTTTCCAGGTGTCTTTGCGGTCGAGGTTGTCGACGATTTCCTCGGCCAGCGTGATGGCTGTGCCCGATGGTGCGTCAAACTTATGAATGTGGTGGGTTTCCTCCATCGTCACGTCGTACTGGGGGAAACCATTCATAATCTTTGCCAAGTAACGGTTGACGGCTGAGAAGATGGCTACGCCAATAGAAAAGTTGCTGGCCCAGAACAGCGTCTGCTTGCCATCGGCAGTGAGGGCCTCGATGTCTGCTTTGTGGTCTTTCATCCAGCCTGTAGAACCGCTTACCACCTTCACATGATGCTTAAAGGCACGCAGGTAGTTGTCGTAAGCCGCGGTGGGATTGGTAAACTCGATGGCCACATCGGCCGAGGCGAATGCAGGACTGTCGAAATCTTGCAGGTTGTCTACGTCAATTTTGCAGACAATCTCGTGGCCGCGGTCAAGGGCAATCTGTTCAATCATGCGTCCCATCTTACCGTAGCCAATGAGTGCTATTTTCATGTTAATATGGTTTTAACTTTGGTGCAAAAGTAGCTATTAATTTGCGAAAGCGGCTGATTTGCAGGCTTAAATTATCCAAAAAAAACATGTGCGTGGCATTATCGACCACTTTTTTTGGGTGGTAAAAGCTTTGCCAAAATAAATAAAACGATTACTTTTGCAAATATTTGTTTTACTATGAATGATTCTTATCGCGGCATAGGTATTAAAGGCCTGACGATGGGTCTGCTCTTCTGCTCGGCACTTACTTCCTGTTTTAAGGAAGAACCCCTAAATGCTGAGTGTGATATCGAGGCTGTTTCTTTTCACATTGACAACCCCTTAGGCACCTTTTTCAGCGTCACTGATACCCTGCAACGGGTGGCATCGGCTGACAGCACTGTCACTTTCAATGTGCGTCGTAATCATGACGTCGACCTCAGCACCTTGGTTCCCAAACTCACGTTGACGGCAGGCGCTACTGCTGTGCCCACCGGTGGAAGCTTGGATGCCGAGACCGGAGGGCGGCTCACTTACCGTGTCACGTCGGAAGACCAGCAATGGCATCGCAACTACACCATCGTGGTGCAGCCTATCGTACGCACGGTGAGCGACACGGTGATGTTCGATTTTGAGCACTTTGAACTCGAACCGCGCGAGCAGCGCTACTACATCTGGCACAACGTGATGGAAGACGGCACGCTGGGCAACGACTGGGCAAACGGCAACCCCGGCTTCCGACTGAGCATGTCGTCGGCCTCTCCCGAAGACTATCCCTCGGTGCCCCTGGCCAGCGGATACGATGGCTACGGCATACAACTCACCACACGCAGCACGGGTCCATTTGGTGCCATGGCCGGGAAGCGTCTGGCGGCAGGTAACTTCTTTCTCGGTACCTTCGATGTGACCAAGGCCCTTACCAACGCCTTGCAAGCCACGGCCTTCGGCGTACCCTTCGACCGTGAGCCCGTGACCATGACGGGTTATTACCAATATGTGCCTGGTGCCACCTTCCAAGACAAGGACGGCAACGCCGTGGCCGGACGCACCGACAAGGCGGCCGTATACGCTGTGTTCTATCGCAACCATGATGATGCGGGCAACACTGTTGTGCTGCACGGAGACGACGTGAAGACCAACGCGCACATCATTGCCTTGGCCGACATGGGTGAGGTGCCGGTGACCAATACGTGGACGCCCTTCACCATCAATTTCAGCTACACCGAGGCCGTGGACTACGACCTGCTGGCCAACCGCGGCTACAGCCTTGCCATCGTCTTCTCGTCGAGCAACGAGGGCGACCACTTCGAGGGAGCCATCGGCTCGCGCCTCTGCATCGACAAGGTGCGGGTGACCTGTAAGAAAGAAGAATAACAACGACAACACTACGACATGACCATCAATAAGTTGATTATCACCGTGGCACTGGGTGCCCTCACGCTGACGGGTCACGCTGACGACTTTGCCAAAGACATTGAGGTGAAGGCCAGGTTAGGCTACAACATCGGCGGAACGGCACCTGTAGGACTGCCGGCCACCATCCGCGGACTCAACAGCTATCACCTGCAGCCCAACGTGAGTATCGGCATGGACGCCATCAAGCCGGTAAGTGCCCGCTGGGGGGTGCTGGTAGGACTGCGCTTCGAAGGCAAGGGGATGCATGAGGATGCCCGCGTGAAAAACTATCACGAGGAAATCGTGCGGGGTGGCGAGACTTTGGCCGGACAATTTACGGGCGACGTCACCACCAAGGTGAAGCAGTGGATGTTCACCATACCCCTGCAAGCCACATGGTCGGCAACGCCATCGCTCGACTTCCGGTTAGGTCCCTATCTCTCCATACTCACCTCCAAGTCGTTTACGGGATTTGCCCACAACGGCTATCTGCGCGTGGGCAATCCCACGGGTACCAAGGTGATGTTGGGCGAAGAGGAGGGCGAGCGTGGCAACTACGACTTCTCTGAGCATATGCGCCCCGTGCAATGGGGTATCAACTTTGGGGTAGACTGGTACGGCCACGGGCGCTTCGGCGTGTTCGCTGACCTCAACTGGGGACTCAGTGGCGTGCATAAGAGCAACTTCAAAACCATAGAGCAGACGCTCTATCCCATCTTTGCCACGATGGGAATATCATATCAAATCAGATAATTTATTAAGCTTATGAAAGCAAAACATTTACTCAGGAAAGCAATGGCCGTATGCGCAATGGCCATGACGGCAGTTTCGGGTATGGCCAACGACTATACCGACAATCTGGAGGTTAGCATTAACGGTACAGCTACCTCGCAGCAAGCTACCATCAGTCTGGATAAGCAGGACGATGGCAGCTTTACATTGACACTCAAGAACTTCAGTCTGTCGATGGGTGGCAATCAAATTGGCGTAGGTACCATACAGATTGACAACGTATCTGTGATCGCATCAGGCGACAAGAACGTGCTGGTGGCCAACAAGGTCATTAAACTCAAGGAAGGTGAAGGCGTATCACCCTCTGGTATATGGCTGGCATCTAACCTTCCGCCCATCCCTATCCAGCTCATGGGTGAGCAGCGTGACGATAAGCTCTATGCTGTCATCAACATAGACATGAAGGCTTCGATCAACTCTGACATCAAGGTGACTTTCGGCGATGGCAATTACCAGATAGCCAATAGCACGTTCGAGGATTTTCACAAGGAGGTGTTCCGTTATGAGGATTTGTGGTCGGGGGATGTTACCGAATACGTGGCTAACGAACCCAATCACTGGCATTCTTTCGGAAGCTCTCACGGAGCTTTTGCCAATATCGTAAAGACAACTATCCATACCTTTGCATCTGATGTGACGCCCCTGGGGTCTAAAGGTCGCCAGAGTGTACTGGTGACTTCCGGAAAAGTCTTGGGCTTCGCTGTTGCCAATGGAACTATCACGACAGGAAGGATGACCGCAGGTGCCATGTCGGCAACCGATCCTAAGAATCACGCCGAAATAGACTTAGATAGTACGGCTGTTGACAGCAACGGCGATCCTTTCTACACCAAGTTGAGTGGCGTACCCGACTCGCTGGCCGTATGGGTGAAGTTCAAGCAAGGTGGGGAAGTAGCCAAATATCCCTATGCTACAGTAAGTGCGGCCATCACCGACGGTACTTATTACCAAGAGCCCAACGACAAGGAATACACCAATATCGTGGCTCGTGGCGGCAACAAAGAAATCGCTTCGAATGGCTTTGAATGGCAGCGTATCTGTTTCCCCTTCACGGCAGTTAACGCCGCCCTGGACCCCAAAGCCATCTTGGTGACCATCTCTACCAATGCGGCTCCCGGGCAGGGCACGGGCACCGACTCGCTCTATGTCGACGACTTGAGCCTGATCTACAACCAGGATATCACGGTGAAAGGCATCAGCGTACAAGGCCAAGCTCTTGAACTCGCTGACAGCATGAAATACGAAACACTCACTGCCAGCGTGTTGACCTTGGATGACTTTGTTGTAGACACCGATGCCAAGAGAGTTATCAAGACCGTTGATGTCACCAATGAGAGCAGCGTGGTGTCGATTTTTGTGGCTTCTGAAGACTTGAAGACCTTCAAGATCTACACCATCAATACTCCTAACAAAGTCGTAACGGGCATTGCTGCCATAGGCACGGGCACTACCGCCAGCAGCTCTGCCGCCGACGGCATCTACACGCTCTCCGGCCAACGTACTACGGTGATGCGCCCCGGTCAGGTGTATATCGTCAAGCAGAATGGTAAGACAATAAAGGTGGTAAAGCGCTGATTAGGCTTTCACCTTATACATAATATCATGTCGGGGGATGCGCTCTATGGTGCTCATCCCCCGCTTTGTGTTTATTCACCAAGTGGTGATGCCGCTTGGTCATGCCCAAAGAAATACGCGAGTTCGGGATAAGATTAGTATGCCAACAGTCGCCCTCGGGTGAGCATGCAGGCTGTGGTGGGGGGGCAACGGCACGGCCGAACAGCGCAGTGGGGTGTATGGAATGTGCGGCATTTGCCAGAGATCTGGCGGTTGAGGGTGTCGCGTCCCTGCAAACGCATATTGAGGTAGTTTACCAATCCGTACCAGGTTATTTTACCTGTAAAGTATAGTGTGTGTCGTAAACCGCCCATGAAGCAGGCGTAAACCACGGGGTTAGTCATGATTAATGGTGCAGTTATGAGCCCCAAAGCTGCCGTTTCGCCAGCCCTCTGCGCCCGTGGCAAGGGCGGGCGGGCTAAATGAGAATCCCCATGTCATCGGATGATTCTATATAGAATGATATGATGGTTTTATATAGAACCATCGGATGGTTTCATATAGAATTATCGGATGGTTTCATATAGAATCATCGGGCTGTTGGGTGCGAACGGCCGGGCGCAGGCATGGAGATGGGGCGACGTGGGGGGTGGTAACTGTGGCAAAGAAGGTGGTTTAGGCAAGACGCCACGGAGGATATAGGGATACTGATACATGGGGGCTGGTGCCACGGGGGGCAAACAACACTTGCTGGCAATGACCGTGGAGAGGTGATAGCTTGCTGTTTTACAAGAGTGAACGTTGATGGCAGAGACAGGCGTGAGCATGCTAATCTTATCCCGAACTCGCATAGAAATAGGGCGTTTGGGGAGAAAAAGTGGTCAAAAAGCGAGGGAGCTACTTGTTTTTTCCTTATTTTTGTGGCAATAACCATCCACGCTTTACCTTCCATGGAACAACTGCTGCACTATTGCTGGAAACACAAGTTCTTTCCCCTTCATCCGCTGACCACCACCACAGGACAGTCTGTGGAGGTGATAGACCCCGGGCTGCACAACCGTAACGCAGGCCCCGACTTCTTCAACGCCAAGGTGAAAGTAGATGGCACGCTATGGGTGGGCAACGTGGAGATTCATGACCGCTCGTCAGATTGGTATGTGCATGGTCACGACCATGACCCTCATTACGATAACGTCATCTTGCATGTGGCGGAGGTGGTGGATGCCGTCGTGACAACCTCTGCCGGACAGCAGCCGCCACAGATGCTGCTCACCGTGCCCGAAGGCGTACGTGCCAACTTCGAGACCTTGTTGCGCATGGACAACTACCCGCCGTGTTATGGCATTATTCCTAAGCTGTCGCGCCTCATGGTACACTCGTGGATGAGCGCATTGCAGACCGAACGACTGGAGCAGAAGACTGAGGCTATCACCAAGCGTGTGGCGCAATGCGACGGCTCGTGGGCGGCAGCCTACTTTGTGACGCTGGCGCGCAATTACGGCTTTGGTATCAATGGCGATGCTTTTGAGCGATGGGCACTGAGCGTTCCGCTTCATGCCGTAGACCATCACGCCGATGATTTGTTTCAGGTGGAGGCTATCTTTATGGGGCAGGCGGGACTGCTGGATCCCGACGCCATCCCTGCACGGCATCGGCAAGCAGCCCTCGCTGACGAATACTTTGTGCGTCTGCGTAAAGAATACCTTTATTTGTCGCATAAGTTTGGGTTGAGGTCCATCGACCCACACCTGTGGCGCTTTCTGCGACTCCGACCGCAAAACTTCCCGCATATCCGCATATCGCAGTTGGCCAACCTCTATCACCAACGGCGCACAGGGTTGAGTCAACTGTTAGACTGTACCGACGTAAAGGCCGTTGGCGACCTGCTGCGTACCACAGTGACGCCCTATTGGGAGACGCACTATGGTTTTGGGGCAGAGAGCGACAAGAACCGGAAAAGGCTCTCTCCCTTTTCCCTTAATTTGCTTGCCATCAATACGGTGGTGCCCACGCTATTTGCCTATGGGCGTCATTTGCATGACGAGCGCCTGTGCGACCGTGCCCTCGACTTCTTGCAGCAGCTCAAGGCCGAAGATAATCACATCGTCAGGCAGTGGCAAGACTGTGGCTTAGACGTAGAGAATGCCGGCGACAGTCAGGCTCTCATCCAGCTCAAGACCGCCTACTGCGACTGCCGCGACTGCCTGCGCTGTCGCATAGGCTACGAATACCTTCGCCATTCATCGTTCACGTGAGCCCATGCCGGGCATGGGTTCATCCATCTGATGGGTAAGCCTACTGATAGATGAGCGTCGTCATCGTGTCGGGCTCGAAGATTTCTCGCGCCACGGCCTGTATCTCCTCAGCGGTTACTGCGTCTACGCGGGCACAGAGTTCGTTGATGTCACGCTCCCAGCCGTAGTGCAGGAAACTTTTGCCAAAGCTCAGGGCAAAGTTCTCCCTGTTGTCGCATACCACGCTGATTTGCCCTTTGAGTTGTTTCTTCGCGGCCCGCAGTCGGGTGGGCGTGAGGGGTGTTCGCATGAAGCGGTCGAGTTCATGGCGTACCAAACGCAAGCACCGCTTCACGTCGTGCGGGTCGCAACCGAAGTAGACGCACCACAGTCCCGTATCACCATAGTTCACCATCGAGCTGTCAACAGAATACACCAGTCCGTGGTGCTCGCGCAAGACAAGGTTCAGTCGTGCGTTCATGCCCGGTCCGCCCAAGATGTTGTTGAGTACATAGAGTGCCATGCGGCGATGGTCGGTGGTGCTGTATGCCCTATTGCCAAGCATCACGTGCGATTGGTGTGTGCCCCACTCTACGATGGTGGGTTGGTTTGTTGGTTTGTTGGTGGGTTGGTGGGTTGGTGGGTTGGTGGGTTGGTTTGTTGGCGGGTTGGTGAGTTCGTGGGTGGATGCAGGGACAATCTGCTCAAGTTTCCGCACCATTCGCTTGAAGTCTACATCGCCATAGACAAAGAACACGGCATTGTCGGGGCGGTAGAAGCGTCGTGTAAATCGTAAGGCATCGTCCGTGGTAAACCGCCGCACGCGGTCGGCAGCGCCAAGGATGTTATGCCCCAAGGGATGCCCTTTGAAGATGAGGTTCTCAAATTCGTCGTAGATCAGCTCGGCTGGCGAGTCGTTATAGCTCTCTATTTCGTCGCAGATCACCTCCACCTCCTTCTTGATCTCTGCCTGCGGGTATACCGAATGAAACACGATGTCGGTAAGCAGGTCGATGGCACGTGCCGTATGCTCCTTGGGAATGGCGGCATAGTAGCACGTGTCTTCTTTGTTGGTATAGGCATTGAGGTCGCCGCCCACGCTCTCTAAGGCATTGAGGATATTCCATGAACGGCGACGCTTGGTGCCCTTAAAGGTCATATGCTCGCAGAAGTGCGCCAATCCCTCTTCGTCCGGTTGCTCGTCGCGGGCGCCAGCCTTGATCTGGTAGCCACAATAAACCACGGGCGACGCGGAGGGAAGATGGATGACGCGCAACCCGTTGTCGAGCGTCATCGTGTTGTATGGCGCCATCTTAGTCCACCTTATGATACACCTCTTCAAAAGGCAGACGGTAGCGGTCACCCCGCACGCCCTCTGGCAATCTGATGCCGCATGTGATAATCATGTTGATGTGGCAGTCGTACGGAAGTCCTAATGCCTTCTTCACCAGCCTACTGTCGAAACCCTCCAACGGGCAGGTGTCATACCCCTGCTCACTCATGGCGAGCATGAAAGTCTGTACGGCCAGGGCGCAACTCTTCTGTATCACCGTCTGTACCTCAGCCTCCGACACTTGCCGCACAATGGGTCGGAAGAGCCCGACACCCTGTGCCAATAACTTCCTGAACAGGCCCAACAACCCGAAGAAACGGCTGTACTGGAATGGCATGAGGCGCCCGTAGTACATCTTCTGCAGTTTGGTGCGATGTGCCTTGCGTGCCTCCGGACTATTCTTCTGTATATCCTCAATGCCCGCCCGCAGCACTTCACGGGCGTGGGCACGGTGCAATCCCTGGCGGGTGACAAACACCACCATCTGCTTTGCCGTGCGTGCGCTGCCTTGGTTGAGGCAGGCCACGGTGAGTTTGCGCAGCACATCATTGTTGGTAACCTGATAAGCCTCCCACAATTGCATGTTTGAGCTGGTTGGAGCCAGTGTGGCCAGACGTATGCACTCTTCCACCTTCTGGTCATCGAGTGGCTTCTCTGGGTCGTACTTACGTACAGCCCTACGATGTTCTAATATTTCTTTAAGTGTCATAGTGATGATATTATATCTCTTTGCAAAAATAATAATTATTCCTTTGAGTTGTGCTCGAAAATTCGGATATTTGCACTAAGGCAGGTTCTATCAATTACCTTGTGTCGTGTTTTTGTCTTTTAGTAGAGCGCTTTTGCTTTCTTCCTGAGGGCGTATAGCGGGCTATGCCGCCGCAGGAGAAAACGGATGGTGGCCGCTTTTAAGCAAATAGGCACAATGCGCCATAGCACCCCAAAACATCAGTAAACCGGCGGGACATCATTACAACCTGCCTCTAACAACATTATCATCGATGAGAAAAGTAATAGGAATCGGAGAGACCGTACTGGACATTATCTTCAAGAACGAGCAACCCATCGGCGCCTATCCTGGTGGGTCGAGTTTCAATGCGCTCATTTCCTTGGCGCGGGCGGGCGTCAACACGACCTTTATCAGCGAGACGGGCAACGACCGGGTGGGAGCGAACATCATCCGTTTCCTACAGGAGAATGGCGTCGACGCAAGTAATGTCAACCGGTATCCTGACTCCAAGTCGCCGGTGTCGTTGGCTTTCCTCAACGACAACAACGATGCCGAGTACATCTTCTACAAAGACCATCCCCACGACCAACTCGATTTCGTATACCCCGACATCCAGCCTGATGACGTGGTGCTCTTCGGCTCCTTCTATGCCGTCAACCCTGTCATTCGTCCTCAGGTGGTAGGCCTCCTCGACTACGCGCGGAGCCACGGGGCCATTATCTATTATGACGTAAACTTCCGTCCTTCCCATCGCCACGAGGTGATGAAGATTACGCCCAACTATCTTGAGAACCTTGAGTTTGCCGATATCGTGCGAGGTAGCCACGAAGACTTTGAGGTGCTCTATAAGCTCACCGACCCCGACAAGGTCTATAATGCCGAGATGTCTTTTTATTGCAAACGGTTTATCTACACCAACGGTGCACAGCCCGTGGAGCTACGTGCCGAGAACAAGTTTGCCAAACGCTATGAGGTGGAGCAGTCTGACACCGTGAGCACCATTGGCGCAGGCGACAACTTCAATGCGGGATTCATCTACGGACTACTCAAATACGGCATCACCAGGGCCGACATCGAGCGTGGGCTCAGCGAGTCGCAATGGGACGAGGTCATTGCCTGCGCCCAGAAGTTCTCTGCCGACTGCTGCAAGAGCATCTACAATTACGTGTCGAGGGAGTTTGGAGCAAGCCTCAAGTCATCGCTGTAACGAAAGAACCATACCTGCTGACTATGAAATTACACATCGGATTATTGCCAAGAGTCATCATCGCCATCATCTTGGGCGTGGCGTTGGGAAATGTGCTGAGCGAGGGTTGGGTGCGCGTGTTTGTCACGTTCAACGGCTTGTTCGGTCAGTTTCTGGGATTTATGATTCCCCTGATCATCGTAGGACTCGTCACGCCTGCCATCGCCGACATCGGCCGTGGGGCCGGACGGCTGCTGCTGCTCACCGTGGCCATCGCCTATATCGATACCGTGGTGTCGGGACTGCTGGCCTATGGCACCGGCTCCTGGCTCTTCCCAGACATGGTGGCGGCCACGTCGCAAACCCACAGCGTGGAGAAGGCGATAGAGCTGGCGCCCTATTTCAGCATCACCATTCCGCCCATGATCGACGTGATGGCTGCCTTGGTGCTGTCGTTCGTAGTGGGCCTTACCATCGCCTACGCCTCGCTGGGTAACCTGAAGCAGGTCTTCGACGACTTCAAGGAGACGGTGTCGCTCACCATCTCAAAAGTCATCATCCCCCTGTTGCCCCTGTATATCTTCGGTATCTTCCTCAATATGACCTTCACGGGGCAGGCCTTCCGCATCCTGGTGGTCTTTGCCCAGATCATCGTGGTTATCTTCGTCCTCCATCTGCTCATTCTGGTTTACCAGTTCTGTCTGGCCGGCGCGGTGTCTCGCCGCAACCCCTTCCGCCTGCTCTGGAACATGCTGCCAGCCTATATGACCGCCTTGGGCACGTCGTCATCGGCAGCCACCATCCCCGTCACCCTGCGCTCTACCCTCAACAACGGCGTCAGCGAGGGAGTGGCAGGATTTGTGGTACCCCTCTGTGCCACCATCCACATGTCAGGCTCGTGCATGAAGATCACCGCCTGTGCCCTTACCGTGTGTCTGTTGGAGGGCATGCCCCACGACCCATTGCTGTTCATTCATTTCATTCTTATGCTTGCCATCATGATGGTGGCGGGGCCGGGCGTTCCCGGTGGCGCCGTCATGGCCGCGCTGGCTCCTCTGGGCAGTATCTTAGGCTTTGGTGCCGACGAGCAGGCACTCATCATCGCGCTCTACATCGCCATGGACTCCTTCGGCACGGCCTGTAACGTCACGGGCGACGGTGCCATCGCCGTGGCCATCGACAAGGTGGCAAAGCCTAATGTGTAGGCACGCGGTGCCCGCCGAGGCATGCCTTCTTTCCTCCGCTCGCCTATGGCGAATCTTAAACTATAAGAGAATATAACAGCCGCCCCATGGTTTTGCCTTGGCGTGGCAGTATACACACCGATATTCTCGATACTCCACATCCTTGTGATAGATCACACGCCCACACGAAAAAACAAGGAATGGATGCCCTGCCGGGTCCATTCCTTGTTTTTCCATATCGGTTGATATTCCGTCGCTCGCCCATCAAGACCTGTTGGCCGCATGGTCATGCCATGCCCCGCAGGCCACTAATGCTGTTCGAGCCGCATACTACTTGCCGAAGAGTTCGTCGAGCAGCGTGTAGAACGCGGGGTCTTCGCCCACGATGGTCTTTACGATCTTGCCGTCGGGACCAACGATAATCTTCGTGGGGAAACCCTGTACGGCATAGTCGGTGAGCACCGTGCTGGTCTTGGGATTGTAGACGTGCAGCCAGGGCAGCTCGTGCTTCTTCACCGCTTCCTTCCATTTTGCCTCGGTGTCGTTGCAGTCAACGCCCAGAATCTCAAACTTGCCCTTGTACTTCTCGTAGTAATTTTTCATCTCGGGGAAACCCTTGATGCACCATATACACCAGCTGCCCCAGAAGTCGAGCACCACATATTTGCCGCGGAGCGACGACAGCTTGAGCGGCTTGCCGTTGATGTCGTTGAGGGTGAAGTCGGGTGCTTCTACGCCCGTGGCCTGCTTGGTCTCCGCCTCTTTTGCCATACGCTCCTGTCGCTCCATACGCTCAATCATGGGTTGGTACAACACCTTCATGCGTCCGTCGCGTACCTCGGGCGTAAGCAGTTGCGCGGCCTCTTTCATCTGTGTGGGGTCGTCGAGCTGCGCGATGATGGCGGCACTGGCCTCGTAAGAGGGATGCTGCTTGATGAAGGCAATGATACCCTCAGATGCCTGTTTCATCAGAGCGGGTGCCTTCTCCTGGTACTCGTTGGCGATGGTGTCACGGCTTTCGCCTGCAGAGAGGCGTTGGTTGAGGCCTTCCACCAAGTCGCGCAAGGGCTTGCTGGCAACCTCCATGGCGCGGTCGGCCTCGTTATATTGCTCGTAGAATTGAGAACCGCTATAGTAATAGCCTGCTTGCAGGTCGCCCTTGATCTCCGCGCTCTCACCCGGCACGGCGAGCACCTGGAATCCCACCTTCTCCTCTTGGCGCAGTGTGCCTGGCGTATAGAGCAGTAGCGAGGTGGGTTCAGCCACGTCGACCGAGAACTCAAACTTACCGCCCGGGGTAAGTACGGTGTCGCGTTGGTTGTCTTTATTGGGCGTGATGACAATCAGCGTGTCTTTCAGCCCCTTGATATCTCCTTTGAAATGTACGTTCCCGTCGGCGGCCAGCGTCGTGCCAGGCACCAAGGCCGCGGCCGCGAGAGCCATGCTAAAGATAGTATTTCTCATCTTGAATACTTGTAATGGTTATTTTCAATGTGTACTTTATCTAAGAAAAACGGATGAAGTGGTGCAATAGTTACCATTATTAATAATTTATAACTATTTCTTCTTCGGGCGTCGTCGTGCCCATCCCTCTTCCGAGAAATCGGGTTCTTCGCCTTTCAGCGTGACGTTGCCGGCCTGCATGAGCGCCTTCCAGTCGTCGCGTCCGCGCCGCTTGTTGGGGTTCTCAAACTCAGCCTCGTCGTAGTGGCGCCCCGCCTTCATGCGCGGTTTGCGGTCTTCGCGCGGCTGTCGGCGGTCGTTGCCACGTCCGCTTTCGCCCCTTGTGCCTGCCTGTCGGCCGCGTCCCGAGCGTGCGGTGGGTGTCTCGTCGGCATCGTTGCAGCGCACCTCGCGCCCCTTGTAGCTTGCGCCGTTGAGTGCGCGCATCACCTTCTGTGCGTCGCCCTCGGGCACCTCGATGTAGCAAAACTTAGACAGCAGGTCGATGTGTCCCACCTCTTGTCGGCCGTGAATGGTGCGGTTGAGAAACTGCATCACCTCTCCGGGATAAAATCCGTCTTGCTTGCCCAGGTTGATAAACAGCCGGCGGTAGCCTGCCTCGGCCTCGCGTTTGCCCCGCTGGCGTGTGGTGCCGCGTTCTCCTCGGCTGTCGCCCTGTTCGCCCCGCTTGCTTGTCGAGGGCTTCAGTATCTCGGGCGCGTTCTTGTAGTAGTCGAGGAAACGGCCGAAGGTAACGCTCACCATCTTCTTGATGATGTCCTCCTTGTCAATATATTCAAACTGGCGGTTGATGTCGTTCATGTAGGGTGCGATAAGCTCCTCATCGACATCAGTCTTCATGATGGTGTCCATCTGCTTGAAGAGCTGCTTCTTGCAGATCTCCTCGGGCGAGGGTAGCGTGCCGTCTACAAACTCCTTGCCGATGACCTTCTCGATGTTGCGCACCTTAAACTTCTCACGGCTGTGTATGATGGCAATCGAGGTACCCTTCTTTCCTGCGCGGCCCGTGCGGCCCGAACGGTGGGTGTAGTTTTCGATGTCGTCGGGCATGCCGTAGTTGATGACGTGCGTCAGGTCGTCTACGTCGAGGCCGCGCGCGGCCACGTCGGTAGCCACGAGCAACTGCGTGAGGTGGTTGCGGAATTTCTGCATCGTCAGGTCGCGCTGCTGCTGCGACAGGTCGCCGTGCAGGGCCTCGGCGTTGTAGCCGTCTTTGATGAGCTTGTCGGCTATCTCCTGCGTCTCAAGCTTGGTGCGGCAGAAGATGATGCCGTAAATATGCGGATAGAAGTCAACGATGCGCTTCAGCGCCAAGTATTTGTCCTTGGCATTCACCATGTAGTACACGTGGTTCACGTTTTCGGCACCCTCATTGCGCGAGCCCACCACAATCTCCTTGTAGTCGTGCAGGTAACTCTTGGCTATCTTCTCAATCTCCTTGCCCATGGTGGCCGAGAAGAGCAGCGTGTTGCGGTCGGTGGGCACGCCCTCGAAGATGGCGTTGATGCTTTCAGAGAAACCCATGTTGAGCATCTCGTCGGCCTCGTCGAGTACCACGTTGCTCACCTGGTCGAGTCGCGCCACGCCACGGTTCATCAGGTCGATGAGTCGGCCTGGGGTTGCCACGATGATCTGCACGCCGTGGCGCAGCGAGCGGATCTGCGTGTCGATCGACGTTCCTCCGTATACGGGCAGGATGTGCAGCCCGTCGATGTATTTGGCAAAGGCCGTGAGGTCGTCGGCAATCTGCAGGCACAACTCACGGGTGGGGCTCAGTATCAGGGCCTGAGTCTCCTTGCGTGTGGGGTCGATACGCTGTATCACGGGTATGCCAAAGGCAGCCGTCTTACCGGTTCCGGTCTGGGCCAGTGCGATGACGTCGTTGCCCTCTCCTAACAAAAATGGGATTACTGCTTCTTGTACGGGCATCGGATGATCGAAACCCAACTCTTCAATGGCGCGGCGAATCTCTTCGCTGACACCCAATTCTTCAAATGTCTTCAAAAAAAAAGTATTAATGTAAATAAACCGTAGGGACTACTTCAAAACACCCTACCGTTCTGTATAAGTCCCCTTTCGGGTGCAAAGGTACGACAATAAAACGGCGCCACCGCATACTTTGCGGTTTTTTTTTGCTGGTGCGTTGGTGGGTTGGCGGGTTGGCGGACCGGAGAGTTGGCGTGGCGGATGGCGTTCGCAAACGCCTGACAAGGCCGTGTGGCCTGCTGCCGCGCCACGTTGAGGCCATGCCGCTGAGGCTTCGGCGGGGCGTGTTTCGGGCAGGCGCGATTCATGATTTCATATAAAACCATCTGATGATTTCATATAAAACCATCCGATGATTCTATATAGAACCATTTTATGATTTCATATAGAACCATATCATGATGTTGCCGAGATGATATCAGTTCAACACTTTTCTTGCATTTCGTAATGTCGCTCCAGAATTAATGATTAAATTTGCACGTTTGATATTCAACGTACTATCTTAATCATGAGAGTAAACAAAAAGAGCTATTTCTTTGTCATCGTGATGGCCCTTGTATCGTTTTTCTTCTACAACACGGCCACGCCTACCGACATCATGGAAGTGCGCAACCTGGTGGCGGCGCACGAGATGGCTACTGAGGGTCATATCATGGTGCCGCGGATGAACGGTGACCTGCGGTTAGAGAAGCCGCCGTTGCCCACGTGGGTGGCGGGTGCCATCGACTATGTGTACCCCGACAATATGTCGGCGCAGCGCGTGGCGGCGGGCGTGATGGGGTGCGTGTGGACCTTCTTTCTCTATCTCTTTGCCCTGCGCCTGTCGCGCAGACGTTATTACGCGGTCATCACCACCGTGGTGTTTCTCACCTGCTACCAGATAGTGCTTATGGGGCGTTCGGCCACCTGGGACATCTATTGTCACGCCCTGATGATGGGAGGCATCTATTACCTGTACTGCGGTCTCACGAGCGACCTGGGGCAACGCTGGAAGTGGTTTACCCTGGCGGGGGTGATGATGGGCTTGTCATATATGAGCAAGGGGCCGGTGTCGTTTTACGCGCTGTTGTTGCCGTGGCTCATTGCCTCGGTGGCCGACCCTCGGGTATCGACGCGGGGCAAATGGGACGCCTTGGCGCTGATGGTGGTCCTCACCATCGTGATTGGCGGCTGGTGGTATGCCAACCTCTATATATTCCATTACGACGCCATACAGGCGGTATTGGCCAAGGAGACCGGCGCCTGGGCTAACCATAACACCAGGCCTTGGTGGTACTACTGGCGCTTCTTCACAGAGACAGGCGTATGGACGGTGGTGACCTTCGCGTCGCTCTTTGCCTTCTACTGGAAACGCAATATCAACGACGCACGCTCTTACCTCTTTGGCGTCACCTGGATGGTGGCTGCCTTGGTGTTGCTGTCGCTGATGCCCGAGAAGAAGATACGTTACCTGCTGCCCATGATGGCGCCCTGCAGCCTCTGCGTGGCCTCGATCATGGACCATTGCGGGGTGGGGCGCGACAAATGGAGCCGCATCGTATATCTGGTCAATGGCTACATCGTGGCCATCATACCGTTGGCCGTGCCCGTGGCACTCTACTTCTTCAAGATGTACTCGCTCACCAAGTTGCTGGTGGTGATGCCGCTGTTTGTTGCCATCGACGTGTGGCTGCTCATCTCGGTGAGGCGCATCCGTCCCACGCAGTTTGTCATGGCTGTAGGCGCGGTCTTCATGCTCACTGAGCTGACGGTATTGGGCGATATTGGCCGCCTGTTTGTCAATCCCGACCGTCATGGCATCGCGGCCGTGCGCTCCATGCCCGCCCTGAACAAGGTGGCGTTCTATCATCCCGCCACAGAAGATATCCGCATCGAGATGGTGTACGAGGCGGGCCGCAAGATCAGGCCCATCGACGTGACGTCGGTAGACTCCGTAAGGCGCCATCTGCCCATGGTGCTGGTCAGCCAGAAGGGTGTGGCAAGCTATATGCCGCCTGCGGTGCTGGCCACCGTCGATACCACGCTGATCGACACCTACGACGACAACCGCCATCCCAAGGGCAACAAGCATTATAACAGGGCGTTCCACAACCAGGTGACGCTCATCAAAGCAAAGACGAAATAACACACACTATGAATAAAACCAAGAATTATGACCTGACTATTGTCGTGCCGGTGTACAACGAGGAAGACAATATGGAACGGGTTGAGGCCGAATTGGGCCGCTATGTGGCCTCGGCACCTGTCAAGACCTGCGTGCTCTTTGTCAACGACGGCTCGCGCGACAGCAGTCTGCAAAAGATCAAGGAGGCCTGCGCGCGCCATGCCGACTTCATGTATATCTCGTCTGACGACAACCACGGGCTTAGCACCGCCATGAAGGCCGGCATCGACACGGCCCAGAGCAAGTATTTAGGATATATCGACGCCGACCTGCAGACGACGCCCGAAGACTTTAACCTGCTGTTGCGGCACATTGAGCAGTATCAGTTGGTGACGGGCATACGCGCCAACCGCAAGGACTCGGGCTTCAAGCGCATGCAGTCGAAGATAGCCAATGGCTTCCGCCGGGCGATGACGGGCGATACGGCTACCGACACGGGCTGCCCGCTCAAACTCATGTGGACCGACTATGCGCGGCGTATACCTTTCTTCGACGGTATGCACCGCTTCCTGCCCGCGCTCTTCGCCCTCGAAGGCGGAGCCTTCAAGGAACTGCCTGTACGTCATTTCCCGCGCACGGCCGGGGTGTCGAAGTATCACCTGTGGAATCGTCTCAAGGGGCCGTTTGTAGATTGTTTTGCCTACCGTTGGATGAAGCACCGCTATATCCGCTACACGGTTAACGAGAACAACGTGCAATGACTCAGGCCCTGATCTACGCCATCGGCTTCATTGCCCAAGGCTTCTTCTCGGCCCGCATGATTATCCAGTGGGTCATGTCCGAACGGGCGCACCGCAGCGTGTCGCCCAACCTCTACTGGATATGCAGTCTGGTGGGTAGCGTGCTGTTGTTCAGCTATGGTTGGTTGCGCCACGATTTCAGCATCATCTTTGGCCAGCTCATCTCGTATTACATCTATATCTGGAACCTCGACATCAAGGGCGTGTGGCACCGTCTGCCCCTGCCGTTGCGTGCCTTTCTGTTCTCGCTGCCCGCCGCTGCCGTGGCGCTGATGCTCTCAGAGGCCGCCACCTTCGTGGAGAATTTCTTCCGCAATGAGAAGGTGCCGTTGTGGTTGGTGGTATTTGGGTCAGCCGGTCAGTTTATCTTCACCGTGCGCTTTGTCTACCAGTGGTATTACTCCTACCACCGCCATGAGTCGTTTTTGCCCATCGGCTTCTGGGTGATCAGCATCATCGGGTCGGGCATCATCGTGGCCTACGGGTGTTTCCGGCTCGACCCGGTGCTCATCCTGGGGCAGTCTGTGGGGTTCATTACCTACACCCGCAACATCATGCTGGAGATTAAGCGACAGCGTAGAGAGAACAAAGAACATCAAGTGTAATCATCATCTAAAACCTGAGTAAGATATGAAAATAGCTGTATTCTGTTCGGCCAACAGCGCCATCGACCCCGACTTCTTTACCTATACCGAAGAATTGGGGCGATGGATAGGCGAAGCCGGACACACCTTGGTGTTTGGCGGCACCAACCAAGGTCTCATGGAGTGTGTGGGGCGTGCCGCCCACGAGGCCGGCGCCCGTACCATCGGCGTGGTGCCCCAGATTATCGAGAAAGGCGGCATGGTGTCGCGCAGCGTGGAGGTGAATATCTCCTGCGATAACCTCTCCGAGCGCAAGGCGCTGCTATTGGCCCAGAGCGACGTGTTCGTCGCCTTGCCGGGTGGCATAGGCACCCTCGACGAGGTGTTTACCATGACAGCGGGAAACACCATCGGTGAGCACCAGAAAAAGGTGATACTCTACAACATGAAGGGCTTTTGGACGAAGACCTGCGAGATGCTCGACGACCTCCAGGCGCGTGGCTTCATACGCGGCCGGTGGACCGATTACATCCTTGTGGCCAATGACCTTGACGAATTGCGGCGGCATATAGACGCCTTGTAATGGTCATACCGCGTTTTGCCTCGGTGAGAGGCGCGCCCCAAAAGCTGAGGGTTATCCAAGGAGACAAAGCCTCCTTGGATAACCCTCAGCATGTGTGAGTGGGCGTCTGCCGGTTGGCGTGACGCCTGCGCGGGGTGACTAAAATATTTCTTTTAGCAGCCTTTCCGCGTGCCCCCATTTGTCCATGAGGTAGAGCACATAGCGAATGTCAACGCTGATGGTACGGGCCAGTCGGCGGTCATAGTTGATGTCAGAGCTGAGGCTTTCCCAGTTGCCGTCGAAAGCCAGTCCGATGAGCCGGCCTTTGCCATCGAAGAGCGGCGAGCCGCTGTTGCCCCCCGTGATGTCGTTGTTGGTAAGGAGGCAGAGGTGCAGCTTGCCCGTGCCCTTGTCGGCATAGCGCCCGAAATCGTTAGCCTGCATCAGTTCGTGCATCACGGGTTCGGCCATATAGTCGTCCACGCCGTCGTTGCCCCGCTTCATCTTGTCGAGCAGACTGGCTGAGGTGGTGTAATAGCCCGAGGGCTTTCCACCTTGGTCGAAGCCTCCCACCTGCCCATAGCTCAGGCGCATGGTGAAGTTGGCGTCGCTGTAGTGGGGCATATCTTCCTCCATGCGCAGTTTGGCGGCGCACAGCAGGCGTTCCTGGTCGTCGATGCTGTCAGAGAGATGTTTCAGGGTGTAGTGATTGAAGTCGAGGATATCTCTCAGCGCCATGCCTATCTGGAAACCTATATCCTTGGTGTATCGTTTCTTGTTAATGTAGATGCGCTTGCCGCTCTTCATCAGCATACTTTTGCTCCAGGCGTCATCCACAAAGCGCTTGTAGTCGTTGTTGTATTTCTTCCTGATGGTTTGGTAGAACGCGGGCAGGTTGTTGGGGTTCAGCACATGGGCGGCATAGTTGGCCAAGGCCGTGGCGAGCACCTCCTTGTCGAGGGCCTCGTCCCAGGTCTTCTGGTCGTCGGTGTAGACAATATATTGCTTTGAGGGCTTGTCCTTGGGCCCCTGTATCTCCATGTCGCGCGTGCCGTCCATGCCGCGGCGGGTAAACTCATTGGTACGTACAAAACTCTCGAAGAGATAGTAGTTGTCGTGCAATGTTTCGGCTGAACGGGCATAGAGGCCCTTGAGCAGGGTGAAGTTGAGACTGTCTTTGAGGTAGCCCGTAGAGTCTACGTACGCCTGTATGCGCTGCTCATATTGCCGTTTCTGGTTGATGAGGCCTATAGAGTCGATACATTTGTTCATGCCGATGGAATTCTTCCAGTAGTTGGAGCTTTCAGCATACTTGCTATCGTACTTGATGCGCACGGCTTCCTCGGCACGCATGTGGCGTCGCATCACCTCTTGTTTCACGCCTCGTGCCTGTGCGCGAATCTCGTTTTCCATGCGCATTTTCTCGATGCCGTAGCTTGAGAGGTAGCGGCTGGTGGAGCCCGGGTAGCCCAGGGTCATGGCGAAGTCGCCCTCCCGGTAGCCGTCTAACGACACCCTCGCCCAGTGTTTGGGGTGATAGGGTACATTGTCCTTGGAGTAGGCGGCAGGGCCGTTGGTCTTGGGGTTGGCATAGATGCGGAATACGGAGAAGTCACAAGTTTGTCGCGGCCACATCCAGTTGTCGGTCTCGCCGCCATACTTACCCATGCTCTTGGGTACGGTGAATACCAAGCGCAGGTCGGGGAAGTCCTGATAGGTGGTGGCGTAGTATTTGTTTCCTTCGTAGAAGGCGTCGATGTCGACGTGCATCAGCGTGTCTATGCGGTGTATGGAGTCGGTGAGGGCGTTTTGCAGAGAGTCGATGAGTGCCGACTTGCGGTGGTCGTCCATCTGGTCGAAACCCAGTTTGCGCAGACGGGGAGTGATGTCATACTGGTCAATCATGAACGACACGAACATGTCTTCGTTGGGCAATTCCTCGTCGTACGATTTGGCGTAAAAGCCATTGAGCATATAATCGTGCTCTACGGTGGAATGCGAGCGGATGCTCTCAAAGCCACAGTGATGGTTGGTGAAGACGAGACCGTCGGGACTGACCACTACGCCTGAGCAATAGCCTGAGAAATTGACGACGGCATTCTTGACGGCTTGCTCACCGTAGTACAGGTCGTTGTAAGGCAGCTGATAGCCGGCCTGCCGCATCTGGTCGTACACAGCGGCTGGAAGGTCGAAGAGGGTCCACATGCCTTCGTCGGCATGCAAGGGGAGGCAGGTGGAAAGGTAGACAGGCAATAAGGCGACTGCCCGATAGAGACGATGGAGCATGATGGGTTGGTGTTAGGTTTTTCTGAACTTCTTGCCGATGACGGGCAACGAGCTGAGGGGAAAGTCTTTTTTGATGAGATAGGCCACGAAGACGAGGGCCAGCAGGGTGTTGACCAAGAGGGCTGGGACAGCGGCAAGATACTTGTTGGCGGCCAGCATACCCGCCGTGAGCACCAAGGCCAACAGCACGTAGGCCATGATAGATTTCACCGGATAATTGATGGGGTAGTATTTCTGCCCCACGAAATAGCTGAGGAGCATGGCGGTGCCGTAACCGGCGAAGCCGCCCCACGCGCAGGCCATATAGCTGTAGCGCGGCACGAAGATGACGTTGATGAGCACCAGCACGACGCAGCCGATGCCACTGAAGTAGGCGCCCCAGATGGTACGGTCGGTGAGCTTGTACCAGAACGAGAGGTTGAAGTATATGCCCATCATGATTTCGGCCGCCATGACGATGGGCACCACACGCAGTCCGTCCCAATAGTCGTGGTTGCGGATGACGTATCGCAGAATGTCCATGTAGCCCACCACCAGCAGGAAGGCCAGCAGGGTGAACACCACAAAGTATTTCATGGCCTTGGCGTAGGTCTCGCGGTTGTCTTTGTCCTTGGCCTTGCCAAAGACGAAAGGCTCGTAGGCATAGCGGAACGCCTGGGTAATCATGGCCATGATCATGGCAATCTTCACTGTGGCGCCGTAGATGCTCAGCTCTGCCTTGGCGTCTGTGCCGTGGTAGAGGAAGGGGAAGGCAATCTTGTCGAAGGTCTGGTTGAGGATGCCGGCAATGCCGAGGATGAGCAGGGGCCAGGTGTAGCGTAGCATGCGGCGCAGCGTTTGGCGGTCAAAACGGTAGCGCACGCCGAAGAGTTCTTTCCAGAACATCAGCGTGACCAATGCCGTGCAGGCAAGGTTGATATAGAACACCATACCCACGTCGAGGGTGAATTGGTCGTCGTATAATCCGAAGGGATTGAGGTGCAGGGCTGGGAGCACAAAGAGGTAGACGATGTTGAGCGCGACGTTGAGCAGGATGTTGGCCAACTGGATGATGGCAAACTTCACGGGTCGCTTGTTGTAGCGCAGGTAGGCAAAGGGGATGCACTTGAAGGCGTCGATGGCCACGCAGATAAACATCACCGCCACCCAGTCGGGGTGGTCGGCATATCCCATGAAGCCTGAGATGGGTTGCAGAAAGCCCAGCACCAAGAGGATGAAGAGCAGGGAGGTGCAGCCTACCGTGATCAGCGTCGTGGTATATACCGTCTGTGGGTCTTCGTCGGCCTTGTTGGCGTAACGAAAGAAGGTGGTCTCCATGCCGTAGGTGAGGATGACCAGCAGCAAGGCGGTGTAGGCGTAGACATTGGTCACCACACCGTATTGTCCGCCCGAGGCAGCCCATGCCGCCGTTTGGATGGGAACGAGAAGATAGTTGACAAACCGTCCGGCAATACTGCTGATGCCGTAGATGGCGGTGTCTTTGACAAGAGATTTTAGATTTGCCATTGCTTCATGAGTTATTTGAGGGTGGGGTCTGTAGGTGGGGTAGGTTTTGTAGGTGGGGTAGGTTCTGTAGGGTTGTAGCTGCCATCCCTGTTTTTCCTACCATTGCTGCCATCCCTACCATCTCTGCCCCATCTACCATTATCACCGCCGCCATAGCGCCCGTAGCCTCCATTTCTATATCCTTGGTATCTTTCTCGGTATTCGCTGCGTGCCCGGTAGCGCTGCTCCTTGATGCCACCTTCTTCCAGAAACTTGCGGTCCTGATAGTCGATGAGGCCGCGGATGAGGGCCAGGGCCTGATAGATGACGATGAGGGCCATGTTGCAGATCTCTTCGGCACCACGCCCTTTCACCTGCCGCATGTACCATGACGGGTCGTTGTGACGGCGGAAATACTGCTGGCAGAGAACATACTTCTCATGCTTCGGCCCCCAGATCTCCAACTCGTGCGTGCGTAGGTAATCGAGATAGTCTTCCTTAAGTTCTTCAAGACTACCCTTGGCGATGACCGTGAGCTTGTGCTCCGATTCGGTAGAGCCTTCAGCGTCGCTGTAACCCTCTACGATGTTGGCCTTGCCCGACCGTGCCGCCTGTTGCATCTGGTCGACGGTGCGGTCGTGAGCACGGTCGAGAAAACGATTGACGAAATACACCGTGATGTCGAACACGCAGGCACTCTTCTGGTAGGCTATGAGCGTGCGGTAGCTGTCTATCTTCTTACGGTTGTCGTCCATAGGTAGGGGTCAGGCGAAGAACATGTACGCGATGCTGATGGCCGCCAATACTCCCGCGAGGTCGGCCAGCAGGCCGCAGGCCACGGCGTGGCGGGTGTATTTGACGTTGATACTGCCAAAATATACCGCCAATATATAAAAGGTGGTGTCGGTAGAACCTTGGAAGATACAGCTCAGTCGGCCTACAAAAGAATCGGGTCCGTAGGTCTTCATCGCCTCAAGCATCAGTCCGCGCGCGCCGCTGCCACTGAGGGGTTTCATGAATGCCGTGGGCAGGGCACCCACGAAGTCGGTGTTCAAGCCAAATTGCGCCACGCACCAAGAGATGCCGTTGATCAGCATGTCCATGGCTCCCGATGCCCTGAAGACACCGATTGCCACGAGGATAGCCACCAAATAGGGGATGATTTTCACGGCGGTGGTAAAGCCCTCTTTGGCTCCGTCTATGAAGGCGTCATAGACATTCACCTTTTTGATGAACCCGGCGACGATGAATGCCACGATGATACCCAAGAGGATGAGGTTGCCCACTAACGAGGTTACTGTGGCCATGGTGTCTTTGTCCATCTGCCCAAATGCCCAGATGACCAGGGCTGTGAAACCCACCAGGGCTGCCATTACGCCCATGAGCATGGGCTGGAAGAGGTTGATGCGCTGCCATGCCGCGGTGATGATGATTCCGGCAAGGGTGGCCACTGTGGTGGCCAAAAGGATGGGCACAAAAACGTCGGTGGGAGTGGCTGCCCCGTAGGAGGCGCGGAAGGCGAGGATGGTGGTGGGGATGATGGTCAGTCCGGAGGTGTTGAGTACCAGGAACATGATCATGGGATTGGTGGCTGTGTCTTTGTTGGCGTTGAGCTCCTGCATCCCCTGCATGGCTTTCAGTCCCGTGGGCGTAGCGGCATTGTCAAGGCCAAGCATGTTGGAGGCGATGTTCATGAAGATGCTGCCCATCACCGGATGGTTCTTGGGGATGTCGGGGAAAAGTCGGGAAAACACCGGACTGAGCACGCGGGCCAAGGCATTTACCGCCCCGGCGCGTTCGCCAATCTTCATGATGCCTAACCATAGGGCCAAGACACCGGTGAGCCCCAACGAAATCTCAAAGGCGTTTTTCGATGAGTCGAAGGTAGAGTCTACAATCTTTTGAAACACCGTCATGTCACCCATGGCGAGTTGTATCAACGCGAAAATGAAGGCGATGACAAAAAATGCAATCCAAATATAATTCAGCACCATACGATTTGCAAAGGTACGAAAAAGCAATAGCCTACACTACGAAAAGCTGGAAAAAGAGCGTGAGCGCGATTTAAAAGTTAAAGCGAGTGAAAGTTATGGCGGCTATTGTTTGCAAATCAGGATAAAAATCACTTACTTTGCAATCATACATCATTACCTTATATTATGTTATATCTATGGGATTTATAGAAGATAATCTGATGCAGGGCGAGCAGATTGTGGCTGAGGCCCAGCAGTCGCCACTCATTTATTTCTGGCCTTGGGTGCTGGGCGTGGCGGGGTGTGTCGTCAGTTTGTTGGCATGGGTGTTCTCGCCGCTAACGCTTGTCCCCGGTGTTGTGCTCATCGCTTTTGCGCTGATTTGGACCGCCAATATCCATGGTGGGCGGCGCTATGTGCTGACCAACAGGCGTATTATCTTCAAGCGAGGCATTATACGCCGGCGTTCGCACGATTTGGTGCTGCGCAAGATAGAAGGCGTAAACATCGACCAGACGCTGGCCGGACGCCTGTTTAACTACGGAACAGTGATTGTCACTACGGGCGAGTCGTCTAACGTCTATAAGTGGATAAAGGCTCCCGCACGGTTTGCCGCGCTCATTAACGCGCAGATTGCGGCTGAGACTTCCGACTGAGTGCCTCGGTGATGCCCGTGCCAAAGAGGGCGAAGTCGCCTTTGAGCGGGTCATCGGGAAAAACGCGGGTAAGGACTTTGGAGAGCCGCGTGGCATTGGTCATGGTGGTACTACGGCTGGTGATGAGGCCCAAGGTCAATGCTTGCCTCACCACATGGGCATCCATCGGGATGATGAGGGTTCGCTTGTCGATGATTTCTTTCCAGATGCCGAGATCCACGGGACTCTCGTCGCGTACCATCCACCGCAGGAACATACACACGCGCTTACAGCTTGAGGAGGTGTCTTGTGGGATGACACCTTTGAGTCCGTAAGGCGAAAACCATGCGCACAACGCGGTGACGGCCTGTAGCCCGGTGTGGCAATGCTGGTGGAGCATGAAGTCGCCCAGGGTGCCATGGGCGATGAGCAGGTCTTTCAGGGCATGCAGGAAACGGTGCATGGTATGAAAGGTGTATAGCCGATAGTAGCACTGCGTGGTGTCGGGTATATGTTTTTCAAATTCTCCCGATACTACCCAGTGGTGGAGTTCGCCTTGGGAGGCCTTCATCAGAAACGCGATCTTGGGCATGAACAGTGGGCGCGAGCCATAGCTCAGCGCCGATGCCAGCAGTGCCATCACCTCTTGGTTGGCCTTGCCACTCACCTGGTGCATAAACCATGAAGGGTCGTCTTCTAAAAACGCCGCGGTTTCGTATTTGTCAGCCTGAAGCCGTAAGTAATCCTTTTTTTGTCGTGAAAGATGCATGATTGTTGGGTACCGTTGATGATGAGGCAAATGAACCAACCGTGCTAATAGGGGGTAAGAAAATAAAATAAGCCCTCAGACCATGTGGCTGAGGGCTTGTATGTGTTGTCAAAACGCTCGGTTGGGTTGTGACACACGCGAACCTTTAATAGTTCTGAGCGTTGATCTCGAAGTAGCTCTGAGCGTGGTCGCAAACAGGGCATACGGCGGGAGCGCCCTTGCCGATAACGATGTGACCGCAGTTGCGGCACTTCCACATCTTGTCGCCTTCCTTAGAGAATACCAGATCGCCCTTGATGTTCTCCAGCAGCTTGAGGTAGCGCTCCTCGTGGTGCTTCTCGATGGCACCTACCTTACGGAACTTCACGGCAATCTCGGGGAAGCCTTCTTCCATAGCCTCTTTAGCCATAGTGGCATACATGTCGGTCCACTCGTAGTTTTCGCCGGCAGCGGCGTCCTGAAGATTGGTGGCTGTAGTAGGAACGTCACCATCGTGCAGGAACTTGAACCACAACTTGGCGTGCTCCTTCTCGTTCAAGGCTGTCTCCATGAAGAGGGCGGCAATCTGCTCGTAACCTTCCTTCTTGGCCTTAGAAGCGTAGTACTGATACTTGGTGTGTGCCTGGCTCTCACCGGCAAAAGCAGCCTGCAGGTTCTTTTCGGTCTTCGTGCCTTTCAAAGCAGCGGGGTTGAACTCTTTGAAACGATCAGACGTGGCATGGCAAACGGGGCACTCTGCGGGAGCCTCAGCACCCTCATACATGTAACCGCAAACTGTACAGATGAATTTTTTCTTCATAATGTTTTTACACTGGTTAAACGAATTGTACTTGTGCAAAGATAGGGAAAAGTTATGTTGCGACCAAGTTTTTTGAAGTCTTATTGTTGTATCAATTACAATTTTAACGTTAGTTAATCCATGTGCCTTTTACCCTCAAACGTGCCCTGTTTGGGGCAAAATAAAAAAGTCCCCGCCGAGGTGATCGACAGGGACTTCTATGGTATGTTTTACGTTATCAGCAGTTTACTCTACGTCCAAGTTCTTGTCAAACTGGTCAGTAAAGTCGCGGGGCTGCTGTCTCTCGCCATCCTGATGCTCGAAGCGGCGTGGATGACGCTCGCCACGGTCCTGACGGTCACCGCGCTCCTGACGCGGACGACGCTCGCCACGGTCAGGGCGTGGGCGACGCTCACGCTCCACATAACCTTCAGGCTTCTCCACGAGCACGCGGTGTGAGAGCTTGTACTTACCCGTCTTGGGATCGATTTCGAGGAGTTTCACCTTGATCTTGTCGCCCTCCTTGATACCAGCCTCCTCGACAGTTTCGAGGCGCTTCCACTCAATCTCAGAGATGTGCAGCAGGCCTTCCTTGCCGGGGAGAATCTCCACGAAGCAGCCGTAAGGCATGATGCTCTTCACGGTGCCGTCGTACACTTCGCCCACCTCAGGCAGTGCCACAATGGCTTTGATCTTGTTCAGCGCGGCGTCGATGCTGTCTTTGTTGGGTGCGGAAATCTGCACCTTGCCTACGCCGTCTACCTCGTCGATGGTGATGGTAGAGCCGGTGTCTTCCTGCATCTGCTGGATAATCTTTCCGCCCGGGCCAATCACTGCACCGATAAACTCCTTGGGAATCTCGATGGCCACGATGCGTGGTACCTGTGGCTTCATCTCGGCGCGAGGCTCAGACATGGTCTTCATCATCTCGCCCATGATGTGCTCACGGCCGGCCTTGGCCTGCATGAGTGCCTTCTCAAGGATCTCGAACGACAGGCCATCGCACTTGATATCCATCTGCGTGGCGGTCAGACCGTCAACGGTACCGGTGGTCTTGAAGTCCATATCGCCCAAGTGGTCCTCGTCGCCGAGGATATCGCTCAGGATGGCAAATTTATCTTCACCGGGGTTCTTGATCAACCCCATGGCAATACCTGCAACAGGTTTCTTCAAGGGTACACCGGCGTCCATGAGGGCGAGCGTGCCAGCACAAACCGTAGCCATAGACGAAGAACCGTTAGACTCAAGGATCTGGCTCACCAGACGAACCGTATAAGGGAAGTCGGCAGGAATCTGATCCTTCAGACCGCGCCATGCCAAGTGACCGTGACCAATCTCGCGGCGGCCCGTGGCGCGCTGTGCCTTGGCCTCACCGGTAGAGAACGGCGGGAAGTTGTAGTGGAGCAAGAAGCGCTGGTAGCTGCGGTTGAGTACGTCGTCAACGAGCTTCTCATCGAGCTTGGTGCCGAGGGTACAGGTAGACAGGCTCATGGTCTCACCACGCTGGAAGATGGCGCTACCGTGAGGCATGGGCAGACAACTTACTTCGCTCCAGATGGGGCGGATGTCGGTGGTGGCACGCCCGTCGAGACGCAGACCCTCGTCGAGGATGCAGCGACGCATGGCGTCACGCAGCACGTCGTCGTAGTAGCGGGTGGCCTCGGCGTGCTTCTCAGCCAGTTCGTCGGCGCTCAGCTCGCTGTGGGCGGCATCGTACTTCTCAAGGAAGTCGGCCAATACCTTTTCAAAAGCCTCTGCGCGCGCGTGCTTCTCCAAAGCCTGGTGGTTGATGTCGTAGGCGGGCTGGTAAAGCTCGGTCTTGATCTGCTGGCGCAGCTCCTCGTCATTCACCTCGTCGTCGTAGCTACGCTTCTTGTCGGTGCCCAATTCCTTGGCCAGCTCGTCCTGCAGGGCGCACATGGGCTTAATGGCCTCGTGAGCCACCTTCAGGGCCTCGATGAGGTCGAGCTCAGAAACTTCTTTCATCTCGCCTTCCACCATCATGATGTTATCACGGGTGGCACCCACCATGAGGTCCATGTCGGCATCGGCCATCTGCTGGAATGTGGGGTTGACCACAAACTCGCCGTTGACACGGGCTACGCGTACTTCAGAAATGGTATAGTCGAAAGGAATGTCAGAGCAGGCCATGGCTGCCGATGCGGCAAAACCTGCCAAGGCATCGGGCTGGTCAACGCCGTCGGCGGAGAGCAGCATTACCTGCACATAAACTTCGCAATGATAGTCAGAGGGGAAGAGGGGGCGAAGAGCACGGTCTACGAGACGTGATGTGAGGATCTCTTCGTCGCTGGCTTTGCCTTCGCGTTTGGTGAAGCCTCCGGGGAAACGGCCTGCAGCGCTGTACTGCTCGCGATAATCAACTTGCAAAGGCATAAAATCTGTACCCGGAACTGCCTCTTTGGCGGCACAAACAGTGGCCAACAACACGGTGTTACCCATACGGAGAACGGCAGCACCATCGGCTTGTTTTGCGACCTTTCCGGTTTCAATTGAGATGGTTCTGCCATCTGGCAACTGAACGGTCTTAGTAATTACGTTCATCTAAAAATCTAAAAAATAACTTTATTGTTTTGACTTACATCTATAATATAACGCGACAAAGATACCGATTTAATGCGACATGTACGAATAAAAGATATTTATTTTTTGTTTTTTTGGCGAATTACCGTAACTTTGCAAGCAACCTCAAATGGAAACCAACAACACAATGAATATATCTAAATTCTTTTCGGTAGCGGCCTTGATTATGGCCGCTTTGGCTGTGGCCTCATGTACGCAGAAAAAATTTCACGTTTCGGGTACCATCGCCGATGCCAAGGACTCTTTGCTCTACTTTGAGAATATGAGTCTCGACGGCGCGGTGACCGTCGACTCGGTGAAGTTGGGCGAAGACGGTTCGTTTGCCTTTGAGGACAAGGCGCCTGAGCATCCTGAGTTCTATAGGCTTCGTATCGACCGCCAGATTGTGAACATTGCCATCGACTCTACGGAAAACATCACCGTGAATGCATCCTATCCCACCATGTCGGGCAATTATGAGGTGGAGGGTTCGGAAGAGTGCTCGCGTATCAAGGAGCTGGCCGTGATGCAGCTGAACTTGCAGGCACGGCTCAACGCCATCATCAACAATCCTGCAGTGACCTACGAAAAGGAGGCCGACAGCGTGACCACCGTATTGGCGGGGTACAAAGATCAGGTGAAGAAGGAGTTTATCTTCAAGGCTCCGATGAAGGCCTATTCCTACTACGCGCTGTTCCAGACGGTGGTGTTGGCAGGACGACCCGTGCTGATTTTCGACCCTCGCAGCAAGAAGGAAGACGTGCAGGTATATGCCGCCGTGGCAACCAGTTGGGACACTTATTTCCCAGGCTCGGAGCGTGGTAAGAACCTTCACAACATTGCCATCGAGGGAATGAAGAACGTGCGCATCATCAGGGCCGAGCAGCAACAGGTCATCGACGCCAGCAAGGTGTCGACGGCAGGGGTGATCGAGATTGCTCTGCCCGACAACCGCGGGACCATGCGTAAGCTCACTTCGCTACGTGGTAAGGTGGTGTTGCTCGATTTCCATGTCTTTGCCATGAAGCAGAGTACGGCCCGCATCATGCAGTTGCGTGAGCTTTACAACAAATACCACGCTCAGGGATTGGAGATTTATCAGGTGAGTTTCGACCCCGATGAGCATTTCTGGAAGGAAAGTGTGTCCGCCCTGCCATGGGTGAGCGTGCGCGACGCCGCGGGCTTGGGCTCGCAGACGGCCGTGCAGTACAATGTGCAGCGCATCCCGACTTTCTTCCTTATCGACAAGAATAACGTGCTGCAGAAACGCGACGTGCAGGTGAAGGATCTCGATGCCGAGATCAAGGCCATGCTGTAGCCTATGTCGTCACACGGTTACGCTGACCAGCACCCCCTTCGCATGTTTGCCTACTGCCCGGTTTGCGGCAGTAGGCATTTTGAGTTTAATAGCGACAAGAGTAAGCTATGTCGCGACTGCGGTTTTGAGTATTTCCTCAATCCCAGTGCCGCCAACGTGGCTTTTATTCTCAATGGTAGCAATAGGCTCCTTGTTGCTACCCGCGACCGTGAGCCTGCCAAGGGTACGCTCGACCTGCCGGGCGGCTTTGCCGACATTGGCGAGACGGCAGAGGAGGGCGTCGCGCGAGAGGTGAAAGAAGAGACGGGGCTCACGGTTACCTCCATGCGTTATCTGTTTAGTCATCCCAACACATACCTGTATTCCGGCTTTGAGGTGAAGACCCTCGACAGTTTCTTCCTGTGTGAGGTGAGCGATGCCGACGCTGCCCGTCCGCACGACGACGCTGCCGCGTTGCAATGGATACCCCTGGACGCACTTCGTCCCGAGCGCTTTGGTCTCGACTCGGTGCGCCAAGGGCTCATCCGCTTCCTTCACGACAAACCTTGGCTGTGACTTGCGATGCTTTGCGGTGAGCACCCTTGTCAACAATCATGGGCGGCGCAGGATGATACCTGTGCCGCCCATGAACGTTTTACGCGACATACACGACGAGCGCGTGCATCGTCACACATCAGTCGCGTGACTGTCCCAGAATGCGCTTGGCGCAATCGGAGATCACCACAAGGGCACCTGCCAGAATGCAGACATCCTTGATGACCAGTCGTCCGGCACCCGACAGCAGCGGGAAGCCATGCTCCGGACCGCCCAGGTTAGGCACCCAGCACTCGGGCGTGGTGACTAAGAAAGACAGTGTGCCAATGGTCATCACAAACACCAGCGCAGCTCCCACGATGCCCACCTTAGGCCAGAATATGCCCAGCAGGGTGAGAATGCCCAAGGTCATGATCAGCACTCCGAGCCCTTTGGAAAAGCCATAGGTGTTGTTGTCTTCATGCCATTGCTGCTTTTTGGCGTCGACCTCACCCTCCTTGAGTTTGTACTCCTTGTACTCAGGGGCGTCCTTGGTGTAGAAGAAACTCATGAACGGACTGTTAGCCACAAAGGGGACGATGCCCTCGGCTTCGTAGTTGAAAAACTTCAGCCCGCCAATCCACACAAAGATAATGAAGATGGCGACGCGGATGAGGTGGATGCCCAGCCTCTGCAGTGAAGCGGCCAAGTGTAGTGCCCAGTTCACCAAGTCTGTGAGTTGTTTGATTATCATGTAATGTATAAAATCAGTATTCATCGGGAGTGGGTGGCATTTACCCTTTCCCTTGTTTCGTTTACAAAGATAGTGACAGAATGCTCAATATGCAAGAAATGCGCAAAATAAAATCTGAGGTCTGTTGTAAACCGCCCATTAAGCAGGTGTAAACCATGGGGTTAGTCATGATAAATGCTGCTGTTGTAAGCCCCAAAGCCGCCGTTCCATATGCCTTCTGCGCCTATGGCAAGGACGGGTGGGCTAAATGAGAATCCCCATGTCATCGGATGGTTTTATATAGAATTATCGGATGGTTTTATATAGAACTATCGGATGGTTTTATATAGAATTATCGGATAGTTTTATATAGAATTATCGGGCTGTAGGGTGCGAGCGGTTGGGCGTAGGCATGGAGATGGGGCGACGTGGGGGGTGGTCACCGTGGCCAAGAAGGTGGCTTGGGCAATACGCCACGGCGGGCATGCGGATACTGATACATGGGGCAGGGGTCACGGTTTCAAGCTACAGGGGCTGTGCAACGACACAGGAGGGGTGATCGCTTCCTGTAGGGATGAACGTTGATGGCAGAGACAGCCGGAAACAGTTTGCCCGTTAATCTTATCCCGAACTTGCGTGTATCTTCTTGCATTTCATGGTTTTAACCACGCCACGATGAGTTGTGGCAGACCTCATGGCGTATCATTAGCTTCAAGGACGGTGTGTCCGTGCATGGGCTAAGCGCAGGCGGCAAGACGGTGTAGATGAGGCTTATTATTAAAAAAACTAAATTTATCTCTATATAATAAGGTGCAAGCAAAAGATTTAGTTACTTTTGCCAACCATTAAATAACCAAGTCTCAAGTATGCAAGATAATCTGGTGATAGTAGAGAGCCCTGCCAAGGCCAAAACCATAGAGAAATTCTTAGGCAAGGACTTCAAAGTGATGTCGTCGTACGGACACATCCGCGACTTAAAGAAAAAAGAACTCAGCATAGACGAAGATACGCTCACCCCGGACTATGAAATTCCGGAGGAGAAAAAGAAAATAGTCTCAGAACTCAAGAAGAGCGCCAAGGCCGCCAAGCAAATATGGTTGGCGTCGGATGAGGATCGCGAGGGAGAGGCCATCAGTTGGCACCTGTGCGAGGTGCTGGGGTTGGACGAGGAGAAAACCTCGCGTATCGTGTTCCATGAGATTACCAAGCCTGCCATACTGCGGGCCATTGAGTCGCCCCGTCACCTCGACATGAACTTGGTGAACGCGCAGCAGGCCCGTCGCGTGCTCGACCGTCTGGTAGGTTTCAAGCTCTCGCCCGTGTTGTGGCGCAAGGTGAAGCCCGCCCTCTCTGCCGGTCGTGTGCAGAGCGTGGCCGTACGACTTGTGGTAGAGCGCGAGCGCGAGATCCAGGCGTTTGCCACAGAGCCTTATTATCGTGTCAACGCCATCTTTGCCGTAACCAATGGCGATGGCAGCAAGAGCGAGGTGAAGGCCGAGCTCGACAAGCGTTTCAAGACCCACGATGAGGCCTTGGCTTTCTTGGAGAAATGCAAGCATGCCACGTTTACCGTAGACAATGTGGCAAAGAAGCCCCTCAAGCGCACTCCCGCACCTCCTTTCACTACCTCGACATTGCAGCAGGAAGCTGCCCGCAAGCTCGGCTTCACGGTGTCGCAGACCATGATGATAGCCCAGCGTCTCTACGAGAGTGGGCGCATCACCTACATGCGTACCGACAGCGTCAACCTCTCGGCATTGGCCATTGGCGCCGCCAAAGACGAGATAGTGAATGCTTATGGCGAAGCCTACAGCAAACCCCGCAACTATCATACCAGCGCCAAGGGCGCGCAAGAGGCCCACGAGGCCATCCGTCCTACCTTTGCGGCTGAAGAGGGTGGCGATTGGACCAGCCAGGAGCGCAGGCTCTACGACCTGATCTGGAAGCGCACCATTGCCTCGCAGATGGAGGATGCCAAGATCGACAAGACCACGGTGACCATTGACGTGGATGGCGCGGAAGAGAAGTTTGTTGCCACGGGTGAGGTGGTCACCTTCGATGGTTTCCTGAAGGTGTACCATGAGTCGACCGACGATGATGACACCTCGGCCGAAGAGACGCACCTGCTGCCCGCGTTGAAGGTCAACGACAGCTTAGAGCGCCGTGAGATAGTATCTACCGAGCGTTTTTCGCAGGGACCCCTGCGCTATACGGAGGCTTCGTTGGTGCACAAACTCGAGGAACTGGGTATTGGTCGCCCGTCTACCTATGCCCCCACCATCTCTACCATCCAGCAGCGCGAATATGTGCAGAAGGGCGACAAGAAAGGAGAGGAGCGCCGGTATTCGGTAGATACCCTGCGGGGCAATCTCATCACACCCAAAACCAAGGCCGAGATGGCGGGGTCGGAGAAAGGTAAGCTGTTACCCACCGACATCGGTATGGTGGTCAACGATTTCCTGTTAGCCAACTTCCCCGAGATCATGGACTATAACTTCACTGCCAAGGTAGAAGACGAGTTCGACCGCATTGCCGAGGGTAAGGAGGAATGGCAGAAGATGATGAAGAAATTCGACAAGGGATTCCAACCTACCGTCGAAAAGGTAATGAAGGCCCGCTCTGAGCATAAGGCCGGTGAGCGCGAGCTTGGCACCGACCCCACCTCGGGTAAACCTGTATTTGTGAAGATTGGTCGCTTCGGTCCGGTGGTGCAGATTGGTTCTGCCGATGACGAGGAAAAGCCCCGCTTTGCGCAGATGCCCAAGGACAAGAGCATAGAGACCATCACCTTGGACGAGGCGCTCGAACTCTTCAAGTTGCCGCGCACGGTGGGCGAGTTTGAGGGCACCACGGTAACCATCGGTGCCGGCCGCTTCGGTCCGTACGTGCTGCACAACAAGAAATACGTGTCACTGCCCAAGGGCGTAGACCCCATGACGGTGTCATTAGAGACCGCCGTAGAACTCATTGTGGAGAAACGCAAGGAGGAGGAAGACCGCCATATCAAGGCTTTCGACGAAGACCCCAAACTTGAACTGCTGAAGGGGCGCTACGGTCCTTATATCGCCTACGACGGCAAAAACTACCGCATCGACAAGAAGCTGCACGACCGCGCCTTGGCAGGCGACCTCGATTTTGCCACATGCATGGATATTGTCAACAACGCACCTGAACCCAAAACTCGTAAAGCCCGAAAATGACCTGCTCACGCATCATCATCGTAGGCTACATGGGGTCGGGAAAGACCACGGTGGGTAAGGCGCTGTCTAAAGAGACAGGTGTGCCTTTCTACGACCTCGACTGGTATATCGAGAGCCGTATGCACAAGACCGTGAAGCAGATTTTCGATGAAGTGGGCGAGGAGGGCTTTCGCCGCATCGAGCGCAGCATGCTGCACGAAGTGGCCGAGTTTGAGAATGTCATCATCAGTTGCGGAGGAGGCACACCATGCTTCTTCGATAATATGGATTACATCAACCAGCAGGGCGAGACCGTCTACCTCAAGTGTACGCCCAAGGTGCTGCACAGTCACCTGAAGATGGGCAAGACCGTACGCCCGCTCTTGCTCAACAAGACCTCCGACGAGGTAGACGCCTTTATCAAGGAACAACTTGAGCGGCGTGAGCCATTCTATAAAAAAGCCAAGCATACACTCGACGTGTCGCTGATGGACAACTTGGAACAGATCAAGGTGACCGTCGAGCGGCTCAAGCAACTGTTAGGCTAAAACACGATTTTAGATTTACCATTTACATCATTACATTCATTTACACATTTACCCTGTTATTACATCAATGAAGAAGTGGACAATTGAAGATTCCAAGGAGCTCTATAACATCAATGGGTGGGGCACGTCTTATTTCGGCATCAACGACAAAGGTGAGGTTTACGTTACGCCCTGTAAGGACAATACAGAGGTCGACCTGCGTGATGTGATGGATGAGTTGGCCTTGCGCGACGTCACACCGCCTGTGCTCCTTCGTTTTCCCGACATCCTCGACAACCGTATCGAGAAGACGGCGATGTGCTTTGACATTGCCAAGAGGGAATACGGCTTCAAGGGTGAGAATTTCCTCATCTATCCCATCAAGGTCAACCAGATGCAGCCTGTGGTGGAGGAGATTATCTCACACGGACGCAAGTTCAACCTCGGACTGGAGGCCGGCTCAAAGCCCGAACTCCATGCCGTGATTGCCGTGCAGT
Source organism: Bacteroidota bacterium (assembly GCA_023425865.1). Lineage (GTDB taxonomy): Bacteria > Bacteroidota > Bacteroidia > Bacteroidales > Bacteroidaceae > Prevotella. Next base: position 36,020 of record JAFABV010000064.1, read on the forward strand.
GCCAAAGCGACTCACTGATCATCTGTAACGGATACAAGGACGAGAGCTATATAGAACTGGCTTTGCTCGCGCAGAAGATGGGTAAGCGTATCTTCATTGTGGTGGAGAAACTCAATGAGCTCGACCTTATTGCTAAGGTGGCCAAGCAACTCAAGGTGAAACCCAACCTCGGCATTCGCATCAAGTTGGCCTCGTCGGGATCGGGCAAATGGGAGGAAAGCGGTGGCGATGCCTCGAAATTTGGGCTCACCTCATCGGAATTGCTACAGGCCTTAGAGAAACTCGACAACATGGGTATGCACGACTGCCTGAAACTCATCCACTTCCACATCGGAAGCCAGATTACCAAGATTCGTCGCATACAGACGGCTCTGCGCGAGGCCGCGCAATACTATATCAACCTGCATAAGATGGGCTATGATGTAGACTTTGTAGACTGCGGTGGCGGACTCGGCGTGGACTACGACGGCACACGCTCATCGAGTAGCGAGAGCTCGGTCAACTACTCTATTCAAGAATATGTCAACGACTGTGTCTACACCTTTGTCGACGCGGCCAACAAGAATGACATTTCCCATCCCAATATTATCACCGAGAGCGGACGATCCCTGGCGGCCCATCACTCTGTACTCGTGATCGATGTGCTGGAAACAGCGTCGCTGCCTGAGATGCCCGAGGAATTTGAGGCCAAGGATACCGACCACCAGTTGGCCAAAGATCTCTATGAGATATGGTGTAACCTCAATCCCAAGACCATGCTCGAAGACTGGCACGACGCTGAGCAGATACGAGATGAGGCCTTGGAGTTGTTCTCACACGGCATTGTCGACCTGCGCACACGGGCAGAGATAGAGGCCATGTATTGGAGCGTATGCCATGAGATCAATATTCTCTGCAAGGGACTGAAGCACGTGCCCGACGAACTACGTGGTCTCGACAAGTTGCTTGCCGACAAGTATTTCTGCAATTTCTCGCTCTTCCAGAGTCTGCCCGACTCTTGGGCCATCGACCAGTTGTTCCCCATCATGCCCCTGCAGCGTCTCAACGAGCGTCCCACGCGCAATGCCACTCTGCAGGATATAACCTGTGACTCTGACGGTAAAATCACCAATTTTGTGGCCGACGGCCATCTTTCGCACGTGTTGCCGCTGCATCCGCTGCGTAAGAATGAGCCCTATTATCTGGGCGTGTTCCTCGTGGGTGCCTACCAAGAGATCTTGGGCGACATGCACAACCTCTTCGGCGATACCAACGCGGCGCACATCAGCGTAAAAGACGGCACGTATCATATCGACCAGATCTTTGACGGTGAAACCGTGGAGGAAGTGCTCGAATATGTGCAGTACAATCCTAAGAAGTTGGTGCGCCAGCTGGAGCAGTGGGTCACCAAGAGCGTGAAGCTGGGCAAGATCTCACTGGAGGAAGGTAAGGAGTTCTTGAGCAACTACCGTTCCGGACTTTATGGTTATACCTACTTAGAATAGTAGATGCCACGGGCTGTAGGAAGAGTAAGAAGATGAAAGAAAAGATCACAATCGTAAAAGTGGGCGGTGCCATCGTTGAAGACGAGGCTCGACTCTCACAGTTGTTGGCCGACTTCGCGTCCCTCGACGGCCGTAAGGTGTTGGTACATGGTGGTGGCCGTCGCGCTACCAAGGTGGCTGCCGACTTGGGCATTGAGAGCCAGATGGTCGACGGTCGACGCATTACCGACAGCGCCATGTTAGAAGTGGTGACCATGGTGTACGGCGGTCTGGTTAATAAGCATGTGGTGGCGCGTCTTCATGCCTGTGGCGTGAAAGCGGTGGGCCTGACGGGGGCCGACACTGACGTGATACGCAGTCACAGGCGCCCCCTGAAAAATGGTGTCGACTACGGCTTTGTGGGCGACGTTGACCAGGTCGACGGCCCTATGCTGAGCACCTTCATCGAAGCGGGCATCACACCTGTGTTGGCACCGCTTACCCACGATGGAATGGGGCAAATTCTAAACACCAACGCCGATACCATTGCCGCGGAGACTGCGAAGGCTTTGGCGCGGCAGTATGATGTGACACTCATCTACAGCTTTGAAAAGCCAGGCGTTCTGGCCAATGCCGATGACGATAACAGTGTCATACCCATCATTACGCGCGCTGACTTCGAGCGTTATGTGTCTGATGGGACGATTTCGGGCGGTATGATTCCCAAAATCCACAACGCGCTTGAGGCGGTGGAGGCCGGAGTGTCACGGGTCATCATCACCATGGCCACCGCTATCGACGGAAATCATGGCACGGTGATAAGGCAATAAACGACAGATGACAGGTGTCAGGTGATGGGTAACAGGCATAGTGTAATGATCAACGAGGTACAACCTTTAAGATGAAGCAAATTAGTTTCCGTAATGATATCTTGCCGCTGAAAAACCAGCTCTACCGCTTGGCCTTGCGCATCACGCTCGATAGTGCCGAGGCCGAAGATATTGTTCAGGAAACGATGATCAAGGTGTGGAACCGTCGCGACAACTGGCAAGACATCGATAACATCGAGGCTTTTTGCTTCACGGTGTGCCGCAATCTGGCTCTTGACAGTATCAAAAGGCACGAAAACCAAAACGAAACATTGGACGATGGACAGGCCGAAAAGCCGGATATGGGCGCCAATCCGTCAGAACAAACCATCGAGAACGACCAGTTGGCCATCGTCCGCCAAATTGTAGATAGTTTGCCAGAGAAACAGCGTAGCTGCATTCAGTTACGCGATTTTGAGGGGAAGGCCTATAAAGACATCGCGCAGATTCTCGGCATTACCGAGGAGCAGGTCAAGGTCAACATCTTTCGTGGTAGGCAAACCATCAAGCAGCGATTCCAAGAAACAGAAAACTACGGCCTGTAGCGGGTGTACGGCATGGGTGCGAAGGGTATGGCATGCTTTTGGCGCGCAGAGGGCAATGGGAAACGGAAGCAGTTTCCGTGACATCCGGCCATCGCGACGCGATGATCCGTACCCATCCAAATCTGTCGGGCGGTAATTCCGCGATTTCAGCGCATTCCGTGTTGAAAAATAAGCGCGGGGTGTGGCGTATAAAGATGATTATTTCTAAAACTCGTCGTTAGCGTAGAGATAATCAAAATAGCTTTGCTTCCACTGGAATATCTCATCGGGCTTGAAGAACCGCGCGATCTCGGCTTTGGCCGACTCCTCGCCGTCGCTGGCATGAACAATATTCTCTTGGAAACTCATGCTGAGGTCCCCCCTGATGGTGCCCGGTTCGGCATTACGGCCATTGGTGACACCGGCGAGCTTGCGAACGGCAGCGATGGCATCAACCCCCTGCAGGCAGATTGCGATGACAGGTGTCACCATCATCGAGTCCTTCACACGCTGGAAGAAGGGTTTCTCGGCCAAGTGCGCGTAATGTTCGCTGAGAATGGCATCATCCAGCTGCATCATCTTCAGTCCACACAGGTGCAGGCCTTTCTGTTCAAACCGTTTGATCACTTCGCCAACCAGTCCGCGCTGAAGCGTACAGGGCTTGAGGAGAACAAGTGTTTTTTCTATCATAATCAAGTATTGTTTAAGTAATGTCGGTGGCAAATATAAACAAAATATATGATAGTTGCCTTTTATCAAAAAAAAATTATGTAAGTTTGTGGGGAAAAAAGTATACTTCCTGCTATGAAATATATCCTTGTACCTCAACCCGAAGTGGTCAGGCAGCTTCCCTTTTATTTTGCCGTAGAAGAATATGTGGCACGTCACTACACCGATGATGAGTATTTCATGGTGTGGCGGGTGGCACCGACGGTGATGCTGGGGCGTAACCAACTGATAGAAAACGAGGTCAACGTTGACTATTGCCGCAGGCACGACATCGATGTTTTTCGACGCAAGAGCGGAGGCGGATGTATTTATGCCGACCTCGGTTGCCTTCAATTTTCGTACATTTCATCGCATAATAACATCAACGAGGCCTTCGTGCAATATATGAGTAAGGTAGCCGACATGCTTGTAGGCATAGGCATTCCCGCCTCGCTCTCCGGGCGCAATGACATCATCGTCAACGCGCAGAAGGTTGCCGGCAGTGCTTTCTACGGTATGAAAGAGCGTTGCGTGCTGCATAACTCCTTGCTCTTTGATACCCACCTCGACCACTTGGCCGAGGCCTTGACACCCTCCCACGACAAGCTGCAGAGCAAGGGCGTGTCGTCGGTGCGTCAGCGTGTAACCAATATTGGCGCGATGACCGACCTCACCGTGACCGCCTTCATGGACTATGCGCGCCACTTCATGTGTGGCAATGAAGTGCTGTCATTGTCGGCTGACGACATGAAGGCTGTTGCCGAAATAGAGCGTGAACTGGCCTCCGACGCCTTCGTGTATGGCAAGAATCCGAAGTATACGTTGCAGAAAACCTTACGTATCGAAGGGGTAGGAACCATCGAAGCCCACATCGAACTGAAGAACGACACCATCGTCAACATAAATCTTGTGGGCGATTATTTCTTGTTGGGCGATATCGACAACCAGCTGTTGCTGCCGTTGCGGGGTATCCCCTTTACCCGTGAGGCTGTGGAAGAGCGTCTGCGTGAGGTTCCCCTGAACACCATCATCCGCAATCTCGAACTCCGTCCCTTCCTCCGACTGCTCTTTGGCAGGCGTCCCCATGTGATGAAGCCCGACTGGCTGAAAATAGACCTCGCCACGCGAGACGATGCCGGTGAAACCGCTGAAATTATTCATCATAACCGTATGAACACCATCTGCACGTCAGGCCTTTGCCCCAATCGGGCCGAATGCTGGGCGGCGCGGACGGCCACGCTGATGATTGGCGGTGAGGTGTGTACCCGAAAATGCCGGTTTTGTAACACGCTCACAGGCCGACCGACGGCATTGGATACCGGTGAGCCCATGCGTGTGGCAGACACGGTGAAATCGTTGAATTTGCGCTATGCCGTGCTCACCTCTGTCGATCGCGACGACTTGCCAGACTATGGCGCTGCCCACTGGGTGAAAACGGTAGAGGCGGTGAAAGAGCGGTGTCCTGATACACGCATTGAACTGCTTATTCCCGATTTCATGGGGCGCGATGACCTCATCCTTCAGGTACTCGCCACTCGTCCCGCTGTTGTGGGGCATAATATGGAGACCGTTCGTCGGCTCACGCCCTCTGTGCGCAGCGTGGCGCGTTACGACCGTAGTCTGCACGTGTTGCGAACCATATCGCGGGCAGGCGTAGAAGCCAAAACCGGTTTTATGGTAGGGATGGGCGAAACCCGTGAAGAGATAGACGAACTGATGGATGATGTCTTGGCGACGGGCTGTCGGCGACTCACCATCGGGCAATATCTTCAGCCCACCGCCCACCATTTACCAGTTGTGCGCTATGTGTCACCCGATGAGTTCGCCGAGTTCAAGCGTGTGGCCCTGGCTAAAGGATTCAAGCACGTGGAGAGTGGCCCGTTGGTGCGTTCGTCTTACCATGCCGAACATGCGGCGGCAGAATAGCCCCGCATGACCTGCTGTTGTTCTTCCTGAGCCAATAGCCTTGGTGTAGTGCGCCAAGGTAATGTTTTACGGCATTGTTCGTTTTTTGTGGTTTAGGTTTTGTGTTTCATGTTAATTATGCTCCTCGTCTCACTTTTTAACGGTGCGGCAAGTTGGTATTATTGCATTGAGATTTGCCGCAACGTATAAGGAGAAGACTTGCTTAAGGAAAAGGCTGGCGCCAAACAGTATGCAGTCTTCATACCAAGAAGCCGATCAACATTCCGAAATATTACAGTCACTCTCACTCCTAAATGCCGAGTCCCAACAGCCTATCCTTCAGTGCACTAAGGGTAGACGTCTTCGCCACCACCCTTTTATCGCCATCGAGCAACAAGCATAGCGGCAGTGTGCGCAGGTCGTAGCTGTTGTCCTCTACAATGCTGGGTATGGTATGATGCGTATCGACCCATCCCTTTCGAGTCCTCGGCAGGACTCCACTCACGCTGCCCTCACCCACATCGACCGAGAGTATGGCGAACTTGCCACTGGCAAGCAGCGCCGTCACATGAGCATCGGCAGCCAGCCATCCCACCACCTCTTGGCAGTGCTCGCACTCGGGGTCGTAGACCACCAGCAACATCCAAGGCGCCGAGAGCCCATAGAGCGTAGCAACACCCTCGGCGCTCTCGAAGTCGAAATTGGCCACCGTAGCCCCCTCCAGACAATGGGCGAGCATGTGGAGCTGTGAGGCATAGCGCACACGATACAGCGTGTCGATATCTTGGCGAGCCATAAAAGCCTCGAGGGCGCCCATATAGGCATCCTCGTTATGGCAAGGCGAAGTAGTATCGAAGAGATACTTCTCGGCCAGTGACATCAAAAATACAGCAGGAACATCCTTACGGCCCACGAGCCTCGCAAGCGATCGGCGCGCCACCGCAACATGGGTGAGGCGAAAGAGATCGCAATAGTTTACCCACGCCTGTTCCACAGAATCGTTGTCGGCAGCCGAGAGCGATGGGGGAAATACGGCATTGTCCCAATAGTGGTCCACTAAATGGGTGGCACGACTATCGACCGTGATAAGCGAATCGGGGATGGGAGGAAAAGAAAATATAAAAGACTCTTGCGCCCGGGCTGTCTGCATGCCCACCACCCAAGACAGCAGGATGCAGCACAGCACCACAGCGGCACGTAGGCCGCGCAAGAGCCTTTTATCGATACATCGCATCGTTTTAGTTATGAGGTGTCAGATAGAGTACCGGGTTATCGATAATCTTCGACAAGTAAACAGAGTTACTCTCATACTGTATTCCACCTATCGTTGCATGGGCAACAAAGGCAATAGGTCTCTTCACAGTCTGCAGATTGCGAACGGTCATCGTGTAAGAACCGTTGGCAGTGCTGATAGCAATATTACTATTATTGAAAGTGGGATCACTGGTATTTATCGTAATGTTGCTACCGTCGGGTACTGCCTGATACTGCGCACTGTTCGACAGTCGGTAGTACGCCTTTTCAGTCACAGTCACCTCGCTAATATCCAAGTTCATGGCCTTTTTGTCGGCCAGCAGCTGTTTCCACTCGCTTACAGCCATGGTCTTTGTGGCTGTCACCGTACCATTACCCAGATTCATGGTTGCCGTGAGGGTAAGGTTGCCGGTGGCATTGCTCCAGCCGGTGCCTCCAAATTCCACATAACCGGCCGATGCCATCGTGGCTGTAACACCTGCAACGCCCGATACAGCCAACTTCGTACGATATGCGCTGGGCACAATCTTGGGTACGGTGTAGCTGATACCGGTATAGGTAAGTAAGCCACGATCGTTGGTAGGCGAACTTTTGTCGTTGGGCAAAATGATGTCAGTATTGTTGAAGTTGCTGGAAATGGCAGTAACGTCGCAGGTGCCATTGGTACGGGTGCGCTGGAAATGGAGCGTAATCTCCTGGTCGGTGGTAGAGGGCGTGCGAACCGTGTAGACATAGTAGGTGCGCTGTCCCTGCTTGAGCACCTTCATTTGGTCGTTCACCGTGGTAGTGACCAATGGGCTCAACTGGTCGGCAGCTATATAGATGTCGAACGGATAGAGTGTAGACGGCAGCGTACCGGGCACAGTAAACGTGAGGTTTACCGGACTACCCTGTAGCCTGTTGGGATCGGTATCGTCGAGCCTGAGTTTGAAGTCGTAACGCTTGCGCAACATCAGCGTGATGGTACGCTGGATATGCGTGGGACTGTTGGGCGGCGAAGCCACCACATTGAAAGTATAGGTCTTGTCGACATCGGTGGGAATGTTGGTGACATTCACGTCGAGCACACCGGTGGTCTTGTTGTATTGGGCATAGTCGATATATGGATCTCCGGTGATAGCTCCTGTGCATTCTTTCCCATTGAGGTATACTGCCACATGCTCGGCGGGCTTCTCGAGGTTGGGCCCCACAAAGGTGATGGGCGAATAGAAGTAGCCCGGCAGGGTCATAATGGCATTGGTGTTGTCGACGATGAGCGTGTACTGACCGTCAGTCACATCGGCATAGTCTTGCAGCTCCACCGAACCAAAGAGGTTGTTACTGGCGGGCTGGCGGACAGCCTCGGCATAGGTGGCATAACCTTTACCGTTGGCAGAGGTAATGGTCACCACATAATTGTTGTTGCGGAGAATGTCGAACCGCTGTGCACCGATATAACCAGTCTTGTTCTCAGGGTCAGCATACACATTGCGCACAATGTCGAGCTTGTAGTAGGCATAGTTTTGATCGGCCTTACCCTTACCGTAGATAATCACCGACATCTGCTTGCTGGCTTCGGCCTGGCTGTTACTATATTCGAATAGGCGAAGCTCCTTCGTGTTGGTTGTCACGTCACCATAGTCTTTCAGAGTGATGTTGGGGGGAAGCGTGGTTTCGGTGGGATCGAGGGGGAACGTATAGAGCACGTCGCGGTACATTTCGCGCGGCCCCAGAGGGTTGAGCTCGGTCTTCGAGATATATGGTGCAATGGTACCACGGTCGGGAGCGTTATGAATCGCAAAGCCCTTCAGCTCGAAGCCCGTCACGTCTTTGTTGTTGTTTACCATGATTCTCGCCTTGTCGCGCAGCAACTCGAAAGCCTTGCCGTTGAAACTGTTTTGATCGATATTATCAAACTTGAACGACTGCCAATAGCTATAATTATCCATGTCTTTGCTCACAATGCGCGGTATCACCTCACCCTCGTCGGCACCTTCGAGCGCTTGGTCGTCTACCAATACACTGTCGAGCTTTGCATAGTTGGCCAAGAAATGGATGATACGGGGCTTGGTGCTCGTCATCAGTGTCACGGTGAACTTATACACCTTATTGTCCACCGGGCCATACTTCACGTTATGGGGCCAAAAATCTATTCCCGCCGGGACATCCTCTATCTGGACGAGGGTGGCTTTGGCACGATAGAGGTAACGGTGCTGGTCGTTGAACACCAGCAGCGTGAGGTTCTTAATATCGCTGGTAGACCTTGTGCCCATAGTCATTCCGGGCATTGCCGTTTGGAAAGTAAGGGTCACAGGCACACCGTCGGTAGCATCGCTGCCACTGAGCGAGTCTACGATGTCGCTATTGCAAGAGGCGAGCATCAGCATCATGCTTACCACCATGCCTATATAGTATAAAGTTCTTTTCATCATTACCATCTGTTGATATCTTGGCTGTCGTTCTTGTCGTAGGTGTCGAAAACGGGGCGGATGGACAGTGTACCATTGGTAGGAGAGTCCCCGGGATTTGTAAAGTTATATCCATGCCCTGTCCATGCAGACCAATATTGAGATCCCCATAGCAGACTCTTTACTGCACTGTTGGGGTCTTTCTGAATCTTTACGATAAGTGCTAATTCCGCCCATGTGGGAATACGCCAATGGTCTTCATACTTAAAAGTAGCAGTCCAAGTCATCGAATTTGATCTATATCCATTGAAGTCACCCTGAATATTCTTTACTCCAGAAACGCCATAATCGTCTTCCCAATAGTTAAAGGCTCGACTCGCTGCATTGTTATAATCAATGTATCTATATGATCTCTTAGTACCATCCCAATAGTTGATTGTGGCATAATTGTCTTTCATTTTAGTAACTTTTTCAAGGTTGTTGTCATATCGGATCCATTTATCACTAATAGTCGTAGTACCATATTGCGAAACAGGAATACTCATACCCCATTGCGAGGCAATGATAAATTGTGGAGAAGTGATCTTATTACTTTCCGCATCACGACCGGTATAATCGGAACCCGATGTAGGGTCGCCTACAATCTGCCCTTGTTGAGGTGCAAGGGTTGTAACTTTAAACAAGGTTCCATTGGACTGGTAGCCGGCGGCTCCACTGGGGCCATTATTATTCCAAGCTCCAAATTCCGAATACCAATAGATGGGATTACCGCTTGACTTCTTCGCCGTTACATAGATAGGAGGATACTGTATAACCTCCACATCTTTATATAGAGGAGTGGCAGAAGCGTCATCAGGGTCTTGTATCTGTTTGACCCTGAAATTAATAATCAGAGGCACATAGTTATTCGGAATGGGGCTGGTAATCTTCAAATACTTTTTCCCATTCTCAGAAAGAGTGTCTACCCTAATCTCACCATTTTTATTTCCTCCTGTCTTCTTCTCTTCTGACCCATCTACATTATACTGCGTGAATTGATAACGAATACTTTGATTCATCGCTTCGACATCAATATCCAAGTCGGAGAGATACTCCACGAGTCGTTCGCTCACGTTGAGCATTTCGGGACGAGTTTCTTTCACCACGAGATAGTGTGCCTTGGTGATGGCAGCATCGATGGCATCGGGTGTGTTCCAGTCTTCCACGGCAATATAGCTGTATGGAATATCGACAGGCTTGGTTGGCTCGGCATTACCCAGCTGCTTGATGCTGCACTCGATGTCGTAGAGATGATTGCGCTGAAGCTTCGTTATGCCGTCAATCTCCTCCTGGCTCATGCCGTCTTTCACGGCCATATAGTTGAGCGGCACACTATAATAGCTGTCGGTAGCGGTATCGTCGGCCTCGTCTTTTTTCTTCACGCGCAGCTTGATTACGGCGTAGGTACGCACCTTGGCGTCGATAGTCCAATCATTCTCGTAGCTGTAATAGGGTACCTCGCGTGCCCAAAACGTCATACCGTCGTGTGTGGCCTGTACCATGGGCTGATCGGCATCGATAGACAGGTAGGTGGGGCGGAGCACAGGTGTGCCGGCAAACAAGCTGGTTTGGTTGGTATAGCTCTTGAGGGTGATGGTGGGTTCGCCCACTACTTCGTACTCGAACTTATTATCTTTAATGGTAATGTGGGTATCGAGGCGGACACGAATCTTCGCAGCGGCACGCGACAACTTCAAGGTTTGGCCGGTAGTGGTTGTAATGTTATAGTCGTTCTTGGTAGCCCACGTCATGCTGCCGGTCTTCATCGTTCCATCCATGAGGAAGTCGTCTTGGGGCTTCACGGTGGTTTGATTGAGGGCATCGGATGTCATGGTGATGGCTTTAATCTCGTTTAGACTCAAACCATCTAAGTTCTGATTGCCGTGAAAGTTCACAAGCACATAGAGATCGTAGTTGTGGCCGGTATATACAGCCGACAAGGGATTGTCGCGAGATACATAGATGGTAGCCGTACCCGAGGTACCATTGGTGTTGGGCGTTACCTCCAAGTCGCCCTTGTTGGTAGAGTAATGACCGAGCTGATTACCTCCATCATCGTAGATGAAGGCATCCATCGATGTGATTTTGTTCTCGTTGAGCGGGTCGGCCACGCCGGATTCGGTGGCACGCGTCTGGGGCGGCAAGATGGACAATCCAAATTGCAACTGGTAGCAATCGTCCTTGTTGAAGGGAACAGCCATATCGTCTTCGGCCCGGCAAGCACCTAATGTGGTCAAAAGTATTGAGGCAATAACGGTGTATATAAAGCGTAATACTTTCATTGTCTAATTGGTTTGTTTAATCAAAAATCTGTTGGTTGGCCCCGAATCGACACCCCGCTGTATCAAGTCGGGCACAATCTGTACCTCCACACCATTGATGGTGAGGTAGAGCTCTGTGGAGCGAATGTTACCACTCCATGGCTTAGTGGGAGTGATGGTAAGCTCCACTTCACCACTGCCGGCAATACCCGAAACGGCCGGAGTTCCTGTAGCTACCATTTTCCCCTCGAGGTCGAAGTCGATGTTGTTGGTAATGGTGAAACGCCACACACCACCGGCAGGGGCCTCAATGTTGAACTTCAGCTTGAGTCCACCGGATTGTCCCGAGTGCCAAAGCAACTCCTTGCCGCCATCGCCCTGTACGTCCAAACCGGGCTGATTGGTGTCGATGGTGGGGGTCACGATGACAGCAGCAAACTCCTTGTCAGACTCGACCAAGGTCCAAGGCATAATCTCCCAATCGAAGGTTATCGATTCCTGATCCCAACCCTCAAGTGTTCCCTTGAGCGCATAGGTAGTGTTGCGCACGATGCTCTTGGTGCTGAGGCCGTCGGTGATGGCGGGCGTATAGTTGTCACCCGCTTGGTTCCAGCTTTGGTGGTCGATATCTACTTCTGTTTGCTTGCGGTCTATGCCGTGTTTGGCATAATGCACTTCGATGGTGCTTTTGGTGGTCTCGGCGGCCCCATTGGCACGCAGATACTCGGGCACATAAACAGCCTTATGCAGCACGGGGTTGACCCCTTCGTCACTGTATTGGGCGGCAGCAACGCCGCTGGTGTAATCGTCTTCAGCTTTTAATGCTCCATCGTAAGCCGTCCTGGGGGGAAAGAGGGAATAGGTGGTGGGCAGGTTCTTAAACTTGATGGCCGTGAGACGCAAGCCTTTGGTGGCTTCCTTCTCTTTGTCGGTCATATTATCCTTATAGACCATATTAAGGTCCACCTTGGCCAGGCACCGAATGAGTTTCACATCGAGAAGCAAGGGATTGGTTTGGGTGTTGGCGGCCAATACCTTGCCTTGAAGCTCAGCGGTCATGAAAAACAGCGTGGGCTTATCGTTGACACCCTTGTAGGCAATCTTCGTGAGCACATCGTCGTAGTAAAGGCCATCTTTAAAGGTAACCTTGTCGAGGGCTGCGGCGAGTGCCGCATCTTCGTTGGCGACAAAGCAGAAGTCGTACCAACCGGTGCGCATGGGCACGTTCTTGGCGTAGTTGGTGAAATCGGCAATGGGATGCACCATATTATATACGGCTTTGCCTGTGGCATGCTCGAAGGCCATGAGGCGCAGGCGTTCAACCTTATCCTCATTGTCCTGAGTGTCTTGGTTCAAAGTTTCGGTAGCACCCTGTGCTCGTGTGGTGATAGCCATATAGCCCACCTTGCTGTTCTGTTCGTCGGGCTCGACCTCATCGTGATTTGAACACGACAGGGCGGCAAACGCAACAACTGCCATCAGGCATATGTGGTATAGCGCCCGACAGAAGTGGCCGTCAATCTTACGTATCACTTTGAGTGGAGTCATTGTTGGTTTAATTAAGAATTATAGACGAGAGTGTTCTCGTATTCCAAGGTACTACCACTGTGTTCACAGCGATGTAAGTAGTGGTGTCGTCGTCGGGTTTATCGTCGGGCGTGGGTGGAACGGGCGAGCCGGGTCCCATTACCTTGGTGACTTCAATCTTGTAGATATGGTTTCTTACCACGCCATAGCGGCCATAAGCCATGAGCATAGGCTGCTTGTCATCGCCGAAATGGCGGATGTAGGTGGCGTATATGTTCATTCCCTCGTGGTAATACTTCAAGTTTTGGCTGTCGAACGACTTGGTGAAGCTCTTCTGCTCCGCGGTAAGGCGATCCATGTCGGCCCTGAAACCCTGGGGCATCTTCATCTCGGCATCGGTCATCGTGGCAGCATCTTGTATCTTTTGCTTCAGCTCCTTGAGTGTCATGACCTTGCCACGATAGTCGGCCCAGCTGTTGTTGTCGGTGGCATCGAAAGCCAGTGTGGCGGGGAGATAGCGCAGCCTAACAAGCACACGGGTGGTGTTGTTGCGCCTTTGGGCATCGGCATCGAGGGTATTCTCGGTGACATAGAGACCCTTGTCGTCGTCCCACCCACCGGTAGAAGCCCCCTGAGGAAACTCCGCGGCCGTGCCAAACTGGCTTACAGCCGTGGCTGCCATGTTGGGATCGGTGGCATACTGGTAGTAGTGGGGCGTATTGTTGTCCTCGGCAGCCGTGGGAGCAGCCGAGGTAGCAGTGCCGGGGCCGGTAATGCTTGGGCCGGGGCGGCGCATCCAAAATGTCTTGAGGTTGGTGACGTCGAGCGCAAAATCCTGCATCGTGGCTGTGGCTACGGCGGCGCCACCCTCCACGGTTATGGCAGTACCTTGAACCGGCGACACAAACACTTTGCCTACTGCGCGCTCTACCTCTATCTTTACAGGCACATTTGTGGCCTCGGCCTCGGTGTTTTTCCAGTTGCCATCGGTTGTGGGGATATAGCCACGCACGTTGGTCATGAACACGCCGTTGGATGAAGCTAAGTCGTTGAGCGTGACATCGGCAGCAGCTTCGAACTCCGACTTCACATTTCCCTTGTTGGTCACGGCCTTCACCTTGTCACCGGGGTTAAGCAGCACCAGCACCGAGTAATTGGCCTTCTTGAGCTGGCGAGCCTTGATGGTGAACGGTGCATTGGTAAACGAGCCTACCGCAATATCTGTGGCAGTGATGTCGAAGGAGTACACGGCCATGCTGTTGTCGTCATACAGCACCACACGGGCCGATGTTACTTTTTGGTCGTCGGCAGAACCCTCATAGGGCTGGTCGTTAGCTTTATCGGACACCCCAGCCCTTGTCGGGGCAAAATGCGGCAGGTTGACCGATATGGCAAGCCATTGCGGGGCATTGCCATCAATGCCATCCTCGGGTCCCTCCGAGCCAGAGGAACAAGCAAGGAGCAGCAATGAAGCCATCATCCCCACAAAGGTACCTTGGAATATCTTTTTATAACTCATCTTTTTTTCTCTGTGATTAGTAGGTGTCACCCAAGCCTATGTTGTAGCTATGGATGCTCCACTTAATCAAGTTTACCTCGCACGAGATGAATGTGTAATCACCGCAATCGCATACATCTCTTACGTACAGTTTTATATCAAAGTCGTGTGTACAGTCTAAGTTGATGTTGGTGTCGTGGTCATCCGACTTGCTCAGGAGTATCGAGCCAATGAGGTCGGCACGGAAGATAACTTTTTGCTGGAACTTATCATAGACTTCGAGAGTGTTTTTATAGCCGGTCTTGAGCTTGAGCGTGTTAAACTTGCTCTCGAGCTGCTGCTGTGTGGCATCGGCAGTAGTAACAGCGGGATACTGCATCATGTTTTTGTTCATCACAATACTACCGTCGGCGTTCATGCTTCCATTGGCAGAGTAAACCCTAATTTCGAAATTGCTGGGGTCCTTGAGTCCCACCACCGACACGTTGATGCGGTTGGTCTGCTCCAGCAGGTTCACCTTAGTATGCTTTTCCACCGTGCCGTTGTCTTCGTTCGATGGTAGATACACCACCTCGCTCTCGCCTTGATAGATCTTAAATCCGGGTACAGGGTTGGCATCGGCGAAGCCAGCTTTTTCTTTCATGCTGAACAAGAGGTCGGTCTTCTTCGTGGTACCCACTTGCAGGTTGGTTCGGTCGAGTCGCTCCTTGTTCAGTCCGGTCCATGCCACGAACGTGTAATAGCCTTCGGGCAATGGCATATATATTTCGTAATCGGCCGAGAGCTTCGGGTTGTCTACCTCGTGTATGCCGGCCAACACTCCGTTTTTGTCGAATGCAAATACCTCCAAGTGTTCAACAGTAGGGTAGATGGGCTCTTCATCACAAGGGGTCTTGGAATAAAAGCTCACATATACACCTTGGGGACAATCCGAGTTGTCGTCATAGATCAGGCTGTTACACCCTACAATTGTCACCAACGTGCATATTGCCAATATTATCTTGCTTAAATGATTCATCTTTTCTGCTGTTATAAATACTTCGAAATATTTTTTGTTGAAATCAGGAGGACAACAAGAGCTGTCCTCCCGATTTGTATATATAAGTGTTATTCTTTGGGGATCGCTCAATTACATGTCAAGAACGACAGAATAAGAGTGAACATTCCAAGGCAGAATCGTTGTCTGAACAGACATCCAAGTTTCCTTCGGAGTCAAGGGATCGGTGGGATCCACAGGAGGATCGATGGGCTCGTTGGGGTTTTGGGGGTCAACATCGTCTGGTTTGGGGTCAGGATTGTTGGGGTTCTCAGTGGGATCATTCGGGTGGTTGGGATCATTAGGCACCAATGGATTCCAGTTTGCACCGATTCTCTTGAAGCCGCTAATCTGAATATGGTAGATGTTGTTGCGGTTTACTGGCGAGTTAAGCCACTTGCCATCAGTTGTATTGTCGGGGTTTACCCATGCATAGTAGAGGGTCTTACCATTTACATACTGAGTAGCGGTCTGGCCGGCCACACCCTTTTGAGCCGCATCACGAGCTGCCGTTACACTCTCATAGAACACGCCGTTAGCACCCATGAAGAAAGTTTTACCTGCTTCATAGTTCTCATTAACAGTACCATCTTCCATCACGACTTTCTTAGGTTCGAACTGGGCACGCACGAGCACATAAGCAGTGTTACCCTTGCGATAGCCGGAAGCGTCTTGGGTACTGCCATATTTGTGCGTGTTGGGCAAAATGAACTCTCCATTCAGCTTGGCAACCAGGTCGTTCGTAATGTTTTGCAGTGCGGTGCTCTGAGTTGCATCATACAACTGCTTCGTAGGCACTTCCGTACCGCTGATGCCTGATGTTGTATACCCCTTCCACAAGCCCGAGTAATCATACTGATTGCCAGCCAAAGCCCATGTATAGTTATCGTTATTGGCACTGACAACATAGTCAGAGAAAGGAGTTTTGTAAGTCAAGTCTGCATCTGCAATATTACGCTGCATGAAGTAAAGGCTCTTCTCACCCTGAGCCACTACATACTTAATGTTGGTAACCTTGCCCAACACAGCGTCTGTTTCAACGGCAGGAGTCAGAGGGTCGTCCC
The DNA here is from genome assembly GCA_023425865.1 of Bacteroidota bacterium. Taxonomy (GTDB): domain Bacteria; phylum Bacteroidota; class Bacteroidia; order Bacteroidales; family Bacteroidaceae; genus Prevotella. The sequence continues at coordinate 52,555 of JAFABV010000064.1, forward strand.
CCTTTACCTCAAACTCAGTAGCCGCTGTTGTTATCATCACACGGGCTACGGCGCGTTTTACAGTGAGTTTAGCACGGTTCTTGCTGTCACCATTCAGGGTTGTTGGCTCGCTCACATTTTCTTCAACATTTACCGAACCAGCCTTAATAGCTGTCATGGTGATAACATCCGTATTATCAGTATCCACAGAAGCAATCTTATCTGCGGGCGTCTTTACAGAAGCTGAGAGATTGCCTTCAACAGCAGGTGCAAAGAAGTTACCGGTAGCACCAGCGACATTCTCATACTTCGCCTGAAAATCTTCAAGTGTTGTGGTGTTCAGTGTGCTGGGCAGGAAAGACTGTGTTTCTGTAGTTGGGTTAACCACCACATAAACCGTCTTTTGACCAGGCAACACCTTGATACCCTTAGAAGGAGTTACCGTTACAGTGTTGTCGGCAGGGTTAGCGTTCTGAACCTGGAACTGGCCGGCGGCAAAATTCTGATAAGCCTCGAGCGTGTTCGATGCATTGAAGACGTAGACATCGATAGCCTTCACTTTGTCCTTACCAGCCCATTTACCTACGAAGTTGTAGTCGGGATTGTTAGTCACGTCTTCTTGCTTGTCGGCACGAGTTCCACTGCCTGTAGCCAAATTAATAGCTACCGACATGTAGGTGCTACCAGCATTGACTGAAGGGCTGCCATTATCGGCCTCGTCGTTGCTTGAACATGCTGACAAAAGTCCCATTCCGAGGACCAGAGCAGCCATTGCTTTTTGTTTTGAAATTGTACATAATAACTGAATAAAAAAAATAATAATATATTGTTTCGAACTCTATATCGTTGTTATTGGCCGATACTTTCCAGCATCTTTTCCATTTCCTTGAGGTTGTTTTGTGCCTCGGGCATGTCGGCTACCTGCATAAAGAGCTCCTTGGCGCGCTGCCAGTTGCCTTTCTTGGCATGGAGCACTGCCAAACTGTTGATGGCCTGTGGTAGGTTGCCCGCACTCTTGAGTATGTTCTCGGTGGCATTGTCAAGGTTACCCTCCGATACCTTCAAAGTGGCTAAGTTGGCCATGCTCGCTGGCTCATTGGGATAGATGGTGGCTGCGGTGCGGAAGGCAGCCTCGCGCTCTTGGCTACCCTCGGGATAACTGTTAGCCACCATGTACATCTCATTGAGGCTGAGCAGATAGGGCTTGGTAGCCATGTAGGCCTTGGCCTCATCGAGGTTGAAGTCTTTCACGCTGAACTGCAAGGTGTACTCTGTACGGCGCAGCAAGGGGTAGAAGTTGAGCAGAAGGAAGCGATAAGGCTGCCCCTCGTGAATGGCTACGAGCTTTTTTTTGCGCACTTGGCCCTTGTTGCTGTTGATGATGGCCAGCACATCGTTCTTCCATTCCATCTCCGAGTTGGTTACTTGGTGAATCAGTCCGTCCCAGTCTTCGCCGTGTCCCTGTACATGGAACATGGTAGTGGGCAGGTTGTATTTCTTGATGAGGTAGTTTACCAAGGCCTGTGCTCTGTTTTTCGACAGGTCGAGATTGGCTTTTTCGTAGCCCTCGGGCGATGCATAACCGTCGATCGACACATCGGACACCTTGAGGTCTTTGTTGCTCAAGATGCTGTTGGTGATGCTGTCTACACGGTCGAGTTCGGGCTTATTGTTGCGGTAGTCGCGCATGAGGGTAGAGTTCGACACGATGAAGGCGAAGTGTGCTGCAAACTTTTCGTTTCTCACCTTGTGCACCTCGGCCTTGGGCTCTACGTAGGCCAGCTGGTACCGGGGCGTATAGGGCTCGCCAAAGAAATGGCGCGCCACATCGTAGTCGGCCTCGCCGAGGTCGCATCCGGCACATCCGCGCGTTTTCTCGTCAACCTTTATGGCAGCCTGTGCCATCCAGTTGCTATATGGTGCGGCGAGCATCACCTCTACCTGCTGCGGCTTGCCGTTGCGATGGCGCACCACTGCCAGGGGCTCTATGCCGGCATTGAGTTTTTTGGCCTCGCGCTTATACTGCACCAAGGCGTTGTGCCTACCCACATAAATGGGGGCGAAGGCATAGGTCTTGTCGCCATCCTCAGCAGTGAGTGTCGGGGTGAGCACGAGCAGGGTTTGGCTCTTGAGGTTCACATCGTCGAGCACCACGGTGAGTTTAGCCCTCACAGAGTCGCCATCGCGATAGGCCTTCTGTATGTTAAAGCGGGGGCCTACGCCCTGTGCGGCAAAAGCAACCACAGGACAGAGCGCCAACGAGGCCAGCAAACAGTTCTTAATGATATTTCTAATCATAGCTCCTTACCTTATTTTATCATGTAAACCAGTGAAACGGCTGCCTTGGTAGGACCCCAGTAGCCTTTTTTATCACTCTTTTCTTTCGCCCCACACTTTGCACACTTGAAACGGTCAAAGTCAAAATAGGTGTAGCCTCCGCCTACTTCCATTTCCAAGCCCCAGTGTTTGGACAGTGCCCACTGGTAGCCCACGGCGAGGCCTCCGCCTACCATCCAACCTTCGTAGCGGTGGTCTTTTACAGAGGGGAACAGGCCGAATGGTAGCTTGTAGTTGCCTGCATTGAACTGGCCCGTGTGTGCATGCGCACCAACAAACCATCCGTTAAAGGCAGAGCAGAACCAATAACGCCACTCGGGCTGCACGGCCCAAAGTTTAAACTTCTTGTTGTCACTATAAGTAAACGGATTAAGAACGCCCATCACATCAAGCGTATGCTTCTTTCCCAAACTAAATTCGGCAGAAAGGTTAGGTGCTGGGTAAGCTACATCGGCCAACACGTTTGTCTTTAATGCTATCTCTTGCGCTTTACCGTGATGCGTGGATAGGCAGACACATAACAAAATGGTGAGCAATCTAATTTGCATAGTAAAATGTATTTTTAATTATACTTCGTATCCATATAATTTTATCCATGTAACAATTTTTTAGGGTTTTGTTGTTATTTCAATCTTTGATAGTAAGGAGGGACTTTTTTATAATGAAGGGGCGTGTATCCCATAGCAAAGAAACTGTTGAGCCTACTCGTATATTGACGAGTTTTATATTGTTTATAATTCTCTTTATTGTTGTTTTGTTATTATTACAATGCTTGGCAGCAAGGGACACTCTACCCCTTGCAATAAAGGGGCGTGTATCCCGTAACTGAGAAGCTGTTGATCAATTTCTTATCTTTGGTTACTCGTATGTTGACGAGCTTTACATTGTTTTTAATTCTCTTTTATTGTTATTACAATCCCTGACAGCAAGGAGTACTTTATCCCTTACAAAAAAGTGGGTGTGTATCCCCCCGTAGCTGAGAGACTGCTGATTTATTACTTTTGGATACTCTTATATTGACGAATTTTACATTGTTTATAACTCTCTTTGCTCAAACCTCTTGCGGTCAATGAAGTAAAAGACAAACGATTCAAACTTATTTCGTTGCAAAGTTAGTTAAGGAAATGATAAACTCCAAATCATTTGGGTTAAATCGATTTTATCTTTTGTATATTTAACTAATATTAATACGCGAGTTCGGGATAAGATTAGTATGCAAACAGCTCCAATTGCCTTGTCTTTTCCACATGCACAGGCAGTGCCTCTGGTTTGTTGTCAAAGAAGCAGTAGGCAGTGAGAGCCGAGCATAGGTT
>JAFABV010000054.1 GCA_023425865.1 Bacteroidota bacterium
TCTGGCGTGAAGCATTTTCCCTTCTTCGGCTCTCGGTGCCCCAAAAACGCCCGCATGAAATAACAAACACCGCGTATGTTTTTTTTAACACGGATGGCACGGAAATTTCGGAATTACCATCCGGCACATTTTGATACTACGGAGCATCGCTTCGCGATGGGCGGATGGAACGGAAACCTGTCTCCCATTTCTCCTCAGGCCGTAGGCCCTCTGCTTACCACCCCTCCACCCTCTGCATCGCAGATGCAAAACTCGGTATCCTTCACTGCCGGGCTCGCCATACGTCTCCGCAGAGTTCTCCTACCCCGAAGGGGTTGAACGCTTGATAGGGCAGGGTTGGCGCGAAGCGCCTACCCTGTCTAACCATTGTACCGGATGTATAAGAACTCTGTAAGAGTTCAATACTCAAGTTTCGGATTTAGACTTTGAGGTTGAATTTATTGCATAAAAAAGGCTTTGAGTATTTCCGTATGTCACGGAAAATGAGTAAATTAGATGTGACAAAAAAAACATTACTCAAAACTCAAAGCCATGAGCAAAATTACAAATATTCCCTCAGAAATCCGCAACTTTTTCTCAGAAAAACGTCGCAGTATAGTTATGGATACATTTACGCGCCTGCTTGAAGGCTTAAATTTGGACAACCGTAGCCTTGGTGGTTTGAAACGTGAGAACTGCCAGTTGACGAACCTTCAAGTGTTCCAGATATTGTTACTGCTTCCATTCTTTGCAATCAAAGGCTTCTCCCATTATGATGGTTCGGCGCTGTGTCGTATGTTTGGCGGTAAGAAAGATATCCTCTATTCATATCTGTCACAAGACAATGTCAACTGGCGGAATGTCGTGTACCGCATAACCAATTGGCTGCTGACGAAAGTGACCGTGCGTCAGGACCATAAGAAGAGTCTGCTTCCAACCGTACTGATAGCCGATGACACGGATCTTCCAAAGACGGGCATGCATATGGAGTCCATAGGCAAGATATTCTCGCATGTACACCAGAAATGCATCCTCGGCTACAAGGCTCTGATGTTGTGCTGGAGCGATGGCCGCACGCAGTTCATGCTCGACTTCTCGCTTCATGGCGAGAAGGGCAAGGTTGATGGCAAGGAACAAGGGCTTACCTCTGAACAGAGGAATGGGCGTTATGAGCGCAAACGTGACGAGAAGTGTCATATTGCCAAACGCAAGGAAGAGTATTTCATGAGCAAGGGCGCCAAATTGATGGATATGGTGAAGAACGCGATACGCAACAAGATACCTTTCGATTACTTGCTGGTTGACAGCTGGTTCATATGTACCGAACTTGTGGATTTCGTTTATCGCCGCCACAAGAAATTCCATCTTCTCGGCATGGCAAAGATGGGCAACACCAAGTATATGACTACTAATTGGGGTGAATTGTCCGCCAAGGCCATAATCACCAAACTTAAGGCTAAGAAGGAAGTGAAATACAGCAGGCGCTACCATTGCCATTATGCCGAAATAGAAGTTGTGCTTGGAAAACGTTCCGTAAAATTGTTCTTTTGCAAGAGGGGCAAAAAGGAAGCGTGGAAAGTACTTCTTACAACAGATCTGAGCCTCCGTTTTATGCGTGCCTACGAGATATACTCCATGCGTTGGAGCATAGAGGTGTTCTTCTCAGACAGCAAGCGCCTGCTTGGACTTGCCGATTGCTCATCCCGCGACTTTTCCGCCCATATTGCACATGTTTCATTGGTCATGATACGTTACAACATGCTCGCCTCAATAAAAAGAGCACTCGACTATGACACCATAGGAGGACTGTTCGGTGACATGTATCTCGGAGTACACGAACTGACGGTGGTTGAAAAGATATGGGCAATCATAATAGAGGTGGTAGCCGTCGTTTCAGAACTCATTGGTGCTGACTCTGATGAACTGACCATCCAAATTATTGAGAATGACAAGAGATTGGCTGCACTTAGAGAGTATGCTCAAACGGCTTGAAATCTAAATCCGAAACTTGAGTATCTAACAAATAGTACAGCAATGCTTGGAGATAGTACAAAGCAGGAAATTGAAACAGTAATACGTAAAATTAAAGATATTTCCGAGAAGATAGATAGTCCTGAGCTAAAAGGTATTATAGAGGATGTTGAAGAAGAAATCAAAAAACCGAAGTCGGAAGCTAAGGTCATAAAAAGATGTTTTCAAGCTATGAAAGGTTTGTCGTTAGATATTGGTATTAATGTTATCGCCAATCAGTTAACTCCTTTACTAACAAAGGTGCTATCAATGCTACCTATCTAAAGTCAGTTGAAAGAACTCCTATATTGTACAAATGTAATTTCAAGAACTGGACTTAGGTCTCAAAGTTGATGAAATATAAAATATGGAAACAAACAAAGGACAGATATTGCTCTACCAAACGGCAGACGGAGAGTCGCGCATAGAGGTCAGATTGCAAGATGAAACCGTATGGCTCAATCTTGACCAAATGTCAGAGCTGTTTCAACGCAATAAATCTACCATATCCAGACATATCAAGAATGTATTTGAGGATGGTGAATTGGATAAGGGGGTGGTTGTTGCAAAATACGCAATAACCACCCAGCATGGCGCTATTGAGGGGAAATCGCAGACACATCTTGTAGATTATTATAATCTAGATATGATTATCAGTGTTGGCTATCGTGTTCATTCCTATCGTGGCGTACAGTTCCGTATGTGGGCAACAAAGGTGTTGAGGGAGTATATTGTGAAGGGATTTGTGCTGAATGACGACCTGTTAAAGCGGGCTGGTGGTGGCAACTATTTCGATGAACTGTTGGCACGTATCCGCGATATACGCTCCTCTGAAAAGGTATTCTATCGGAAAGTACTTGAGATTTATGCACTCAGCATCGACTATGACCCCAAAGTGGAGGTGACACAGAAATTCTTTAAGACCGTGCAAAACAAGATGCACTATTCTGTTCATGGACATACTGCTGCGGAAATTATCTATGAACGTGCTGATGCAGAAAAGAATTTTATGGGACTAACCACATGGACAGGAGTCTTACCTAAAAAATCAGATGCAGAGATAGCCAAGAACTACTTAACTAAAGAAGAAGTCACTACGCTAAACCGTATTGTCAGTTTGTATCTGGATTTTGCCGAATTACAAGCAGAGGAACATCGTCCCATGTATATGAAAGATTGGATCAATATTCTTGATGACTTCCTTCGTATCTCCCGTAAAGATATTTTGAATCATGCCGGACGGATAACAGCGCAACTGGCAAAAGCTAAGGCTGATGCAGAGTATGACAAATTCAAAGAACGGACCAAGAATGAATTGTCACCCGTAGAAATCCATTTCTTGGAGCAGTTTGATCGAGAGCAAAAGAAGCTGGGGGACAAAAATAAGCAATCATAACAACTTGTTATAGATAACTATGGGCATCCATATAGTGATTGTTGAAAGATTATCCGTGTTCGCAATGTGTTCGCAAGTAAAAGAAAAAGCACCTACAAAATCTTTGTAAGTGCTTGATTCTTATTGTGGACCAGCCAGGGCTTGAACCTGGGACCTCCAGATTATGAGTCTGTTGCTCTAACCAACTGAGCTACAAGTCCGGCTTGCCGGTGGAAGGCGGCGGCAAGTAAAGTGGTGCAAAGGTACTATCTTTCGATTAAAATGCCAAAGGATTTATGCAAAAAGTAGCTAAATATAATTCGATAAATTGGCGGTTATGGTGAATTTGCCTAACTTTGCAGAAAATAATAGTAGAGCAATGAACAAAGAGACATCAGCAAAAAACAGTATTCAAGGTTTGACCGATGCCGCGGTAATAGAAAGCCGCCAGAAGTATGGCGACAATGTTCTTACTCCTCCCCAAAAGGTTTCGCTTTGGAAACTATATCTTGAGAAATATCACGATCCGATTATCCAGATACTGATTGTCGCTGCCCTGATTTCCTTGGGGTTGGCCTTTATCGAAAAGGATTTTATTGAGACAATCGGAATATTTGTGGCTATTTTCATTGCCACGACAGTGGGCTTCTATTTTGAGCGGGATGCCGCCAAGAAGTTTGAGGTGCTCACGGCGATGAACGAAGACCAGTTGGTGAAGGTGCGCCGCAATGGTCATGTGACAGAGATTCCTCGCCGTGACGTGGTGGTAGGCGATGTCATCCTTGTGGAGGTGGGCGACGAGATACCTGCCGACGCGGAATTGGTAGAGGCCGTGAACCTGCAGGTAGATGAATCGAGCCTTACCGGTGAGCCGTTGACGACAAAATCGGTGGATACTGACGCGTCCTCACATCAAGGCGAGGAAGCCTATCCATCGAATGTCATCTTGCGTTCGACCATGGTGATGAACGGTCATGGCGTGGGCATCGTGACCAAGGTGGGTGACGCCTCCGAGATAGGCAAGGTGTCGGCACAGGCCACAGAGAAGTCGTCGACCAAGACTCCGCTGAATATCCAGTTGGATAAATTGGCGTCGCTCATTTCAAAGATTGGGTCGGGCGTGGCAGTGGCCGCTTTTGTGATATTCCTTACACGCGATATTCTGACCAACAGTGTTTGGCAAGGCACCAACTATTTTGATATGGCCCAGGTGGTGCTCAACTACTTTATGATGGCGGTGACGCTCATTGTGATGGCTGTGCCCGAAGGACTGCCGATGGCGGTGACGTTGGCCTTGGCGCTGAATATGCGTCGTATGCTGAAGTCGAATAACCTGGTGCGCAAGCTGCATGCTTCTGAGACCATGGGTGCCGTGACAGTGATATGTACGGACAAGACCGGTACGTTGACCCAGAACAAGATGACGGTTTCGGAAATCAAGCTGGTTGGCAGTCAGGGCGCTGAAGCTTCAGACGATGGGCAAGAGCGTTTGGCCATAGCCATAGCGGTGAACACGACGGCCGAACTCGATGGCGAGACGCCTATCGGCAATCCCACGGAAGGCGCCCTGCTGATGTGGCTGAAGGCTGAGGGGCACGATTATCTCAAACTTCGCCGGCAATACGACGCCCAAGCGCAAATACCATTTTCTACCGAAAAGAAATACATGGCCACTACGGTGACCGTAGATGACCGTCAGTACACCTTCGTCAAGGGTGCACCTGAAATCATCATGGCGATGTGTGATATAGACGACGCGCGGCGCGCGGAGACCCAGCAGACACTTCTTGGCTACCAGCAGCGGGCCATGCGCACCTTGGCCTTTGCCTATTGTGAGGGGATGTTCAGGGAGCATGACCTTACCCTTCAGGCTGTGGCCGCCATCAGCGACCCGGTGCGTGCCGACGTACCAGGTGCGGTACACGACTGCCAGCAGGCGGGTATTGAGGTGAAGGTTGTCACGGGTGACACCTCAGCCACGGCTATTGAGATCTCCAGGCAGATTGGCGTATGGCCGAGTGCGGAAAGCGAAGAGCAACAGGTGAAGGCCGAGGCATCTGGTGCCAGTGACAACTGGCATATCACAGGCCCGGAGTTTGCCGCGCTGAGCGATGACGAAGCCTATGAGCGGGTGGTAGACCTGCGGGTGATGTCGCGCGCTCGTCCTTCCGACAAGCAGCGCCTCGTCAAACTGTTGCAAAAGCATGGTGAGGTGGTGGCCGTGACAGGCGATGGCACCAACGACGCGCCTGCGCTCAATCACGCCCATGTGGGTCTTTCGCTCGGCTCGGGTACCTCGGTGGCCAAGCAGGCGTCAGATATCACCCTGCTCGACGACAGTTTCCAGTCTATAGCGTCTGCCATCATGTGGGGACGCTCGCTGTACAAGAATATTCAGCGGTTCCTGTACTTCCAGTTGGTAGTCAATCTCTCCGCGCTGTTGTTGGTGCTGGGAGGCTCGTTTATAGGTACCGAGATGCCACTCACGGTGACACAGATACTCTGGATAAACCTCATCATGGATACCTTTGCGGCCATGGCCCTGGCCTCGTTACCCCCCTCGCGCGAGGTGATGAAGGAGAAGCCCCGTAGCGCGTCGGCATTCATCATCACCAATCCTCTGGGTGCCGGTATCCTGTTCTGTGGTGCCATGTTCTTCGTCATCATGTTTGGCTTCCTGCTCTGGTGTGAGCGCCGGGGGGAGGGAAGCATCGTGGATGTACACGAACTGACCCTGTTCTTCACCACCTTTGTGATGCTGCAGTTCTGGAATCTGTTTAACGCCAAGTGTTTGGGATCTGACCATAGCGCGTTCCGTTATTTATGGCGTGACCGTGGGTTGCTGTTGGTGCTGGCATTCATCCTCGCCGGTCAGTGGCTCATAGTGACCTTCGGCGGCAGAATGTTCCGCACGCAACCCTTGTCGGCCGCGGAGTGGGGCATCATTATCGGCGCTACCGGTGTAGCCGTCTTCTTGGGGGGCGAAATCTATCGTGCCCTCAAACGTGTCGTTCACGCAAAGCATTGATATGGCCGCGCTCAAAAATATCATATTCGATCTGGGAGGGGTCATTGTCGACCTTAACCCACAGCGCTGTTTTGAGGCCTTTGCCCAGGTGGGCATCACCAATGCTTCTGATTTGTTCAAGCCCCCGTATGCAGATCCTTTTTGGCGGGTAACAGAGGTGGATGGCATTTCGACCGTTGAGAGTTGTGCGCTGATCAGGAGCCTGTCGGGCACTACCGTTCCCGATGACGACATCGTTTGGGCCTGGAACCAGTTTCTGGAGCGGATCACCGATGCCCGTAAGCAACGCCTACTCGCCCTTGGTAAGCACTACCGTGTATTCTTGTTGAGCAATACCAATGAGATGCACTGGGAATATACCGCACAACAGTTGCTGCCTTACCAGACGAGTACCGCCTCCGATTATTTCGAACATGTTTTCCTTTCCTACGAAATGCATCTGGCCAAGCCCCAGGTGGAGATATTTGCTGAGGCTCTGAGTCAGGCTGGTCTTCAGGCCGAAGAGACGCTCTTCATCGATGACCGTAAGGAAAACTGCGATGCTGCCGCGCAATTAGGAATCAGAACCTATCATAACCTCCATGTTGACGACTGGTTGTTTACTAATGAGGTGCCTCTGAGCGGAAACATCCAATAATGATTAAGCGTATGGAAACCATATATCTGCAAAACACCTCTGTCACCCATGCCACACCCTACGTGGCCACTTTGGGATTTTTCGACGGTCTGCATCTCGGGCATCAGTATCTTGTGCGGCAGGTTGTTGACCGTGCCCGACAGGTGGGAATGCAGTCGATGGTCATCACCTTCGACCTCCATCCCCGGCAAGTACTCCAGCAAGACTATCAACCCGAACTGCTTAGTACGCTCGACATGAAACTCGAGCAACTGTCGCTCACGGGTGTCGATCAAGTGGTGGTGCTCCATTTTGACAGGCAGTTGGCAAGCCTTTCGGCGCACGACTTCATGGCTGAGGTGCTCAGTCGGCAACTCCATGTCAAAGAACTCATCATCGGTTACGACAACCGGTTTGGGCATAATCGTCAGGAGGGTTTTGAAGACTACCAGCGCTATGGCATCGCGTTGGGCATGACGGTAACGCAGAGCGACGCCTTTAGTCTGCAAGGCATTCAGGTGAGTTCGTCGGTTGTGCGCAGGTTGATCAATGAGGGTAACCTCGATGAGGCTAATCGCTGCATGGGGCGTCCTTACGCCCTCGACGGAAAAATTGTAGGGGGCTTTCGAGAAGGACGAAAGATGGGCTTCCCCACTGCCAACCTCGACCTTTCCTCCACCCATCAGCTCATACCTCCCCATGGCGTGTATGCTGTGCGGGTGCATATCGAAGGCTATGGGCAGACGCTTTATGGCATGACCAACATTGGCATTCGCCCTACCTTCGGAGGACTGAACCTTACGGTAGAGACCTATATCTTTGATTTCTCAGGTGATATTTACGATCGCCGGATACGGCTCGACTTTATTCGCAGGGTGCGAGAAGAACGTAAATTCTCAGGGCCAGAAGAACTGTCTGCCCAGCTGAAAAAGGATGAAGCCCATATTAGACAACTGTTCAAAGCGACAATATGATGAATAAAACCATACGCGGTATACTCGACATTGTCTTGTATATCATCGTTTTTCTTCTTATCCAGATGCTCACCATCTATCTCTTTACCACTGTTGACCTGTTGCAACAGAACGCATCGTGGGTTGTCATCGGAGATACTTTGGCTAAGGGTGGCATAGAGATGTCTGGCAAGATGCTCGTTGGCACGTCTGTTCTGTCAAGTATCGTCACGCTTGTGGTATTTATTTACAGCAAGTGGGCAACGGTATCGCGTGTATGGTTGGCCTCGCATCCTTGGGTCACCTTGGTGTGGGCGGCCCTCTTGGCCTTGGGTACCATCCTGCCCTCCGAGTGGCTGCTCGAAGCTTTAGCCTTCAGTATGCCAGAGTCGAGCATCAAGATGTTCGAGAGTATTATGTCCGAACCTACGGGCTATCTTGCCATCGGTATTCTGGTACCTGTGGCAGAAGAGCTGGTGTTCCGTGGCGCCGTGTTGAGGGGCTTGCTGAGGCTCTTCAGCGACAAATGGCACTGGGGTGCCATAGTCGTCTCTGCCGTTATCTTTGGAGCGGCTCATGTTAACATGGCACAGTTTGTCCATGCCTTTGTCATGGGACTTCTTATTGGTTGGATGTACTATCGCACTTCGTCTATCATTCCCGGCATTCTTTTCCATTGGGTCAACAACACCGTGGCTTATATCATGTTCCATCTCATGCCCCAAATGGCCGATGGTAAACTCATCGACCTGTTCCATGGTGACGACCGTATGCTGTGGATGGGCATTGCCTTCTCGTTCTGCATCATCATTCCCAGTATCTTCCAGCTTCATCTGCGCCTTCGCAAGGAGTAAGGTGGGGTTGGTTTGTTGGTGGGCTGGTACGTGCGTTCATTTTATGATGAGCCTATGCTCAGCACTCCCAGCATACTGAATCTTTGGCACCCCCGAGGCGCTGCCTGTACATGAGGTTAAGGATAGACTATTAGAGTGATTTGCATACTAAATCATTGCGAACTCATGTATAACTGTAGCATTTGTCATGCTTAACCCCATGCTTTACACCTGCTAAATGGGCGGTTTACGATACGCCCACGCTTACTGGAAATGATGACTTGGTGCAATCTGGGTTTTTGCGATAGTAATGGGTCGACTGCACCACATGTCCCGTAGCATCGACCACCTCACGGATGTTGCCTTGGCGGTCGGTGTTGTAAAGGTAGTAACTAAAGTTGTCCATATTTAAATTGGCTTCCTTTGCTTTTTCCATGCTTTCAGGAGTTTGCCAATTCCTCCATGCTTTCCTTGGAAGGCCCGATAGAGTCTTCTAATATCGGATTGCAGGGCTTGGCGTTGTATGCCCCGGGCCTGTTGCCTCACATTATCCTCCTCTGAAGGGTACTTGTCCATTCTGCTGTTCCTCAGCAGCAGTTTTCCTCCGAGCAGATAGTCCACGAAATCGACATCCTGCGTCTCTGCTGCTGTAAGCTCATGGATGGTCCCTGTGGCAACCGTAATGTTGGGCATGGCCGTGTAATGCACCATGCGAAGCTTGGCACCGTCTGCCGAATATACATAGCGTGTCACACTGCCGTTGGCGAACTGGATGCGGGCAAGATTTTGGAAATTATCGTATTGCATCATCGTGATGCCGCGCTCCGTGTCACAGGTCAGCACTCCGAACGCATATAGGTATAGGTAGCCCTGCCTTTTTGCGAAGGCGTGCTTGGATAAATACAATCTAATACCCCCAAATGGTCAGTCTACTTTGTAAAAGATGACTTTTTATTGCGAAAGGCCACCTTTTAGAAAACGTAAGGATATGGGATATAGCCGACTGTGATTGAGATGTGCTTCACTTGACTAAGGATTGGGCATCCAAAGCCCCTTGGATTTCATGAAATTTGTTAGCTCCTTGATTCTGTCAGTTTGTATCATGTTGATTTGATGAGCAATAAACCAGTTATAGACATGGGCATCCTCCAACACGCCATCATCATTATGCCCGGCATTCTGTTCAGGCCACAGGGAATTGACCCATACCTTGATTCCCCTTTTCCTAAGAGGAGAGAAATCAATCAGGTGAGACTCATCACTGCCGACGGTAAACTCAAAGCCATAAGGAACATAATTTTTCAGATAACCCTCAATCATTGCAGGCCCATTGTCACTGGCGAGATGTACGATGGGCATGAAGATAATCTGGTCTTTAATAGACCTATATCGCTTATCGAACGTGGCATAGTCTACATTGGCTTTTAAGAGTACTTCATCGAGCATGTCGTATTTCTTCAGCAGGGGCAACACCTTATCAAAGTACTCAAAGCCCTTGTCTAAATTCAGGAAGATTTTCCCTTTAGCCGTGATTAGAGCCTCTTCTAGTGTTGGAATGCCCATTTGGGTGGGTACACTGGTGCCTGCACGTAACTGAAGTTTTTGGATATCCTTGTAAAGATAGTCGGACGGATTTCCTTTCCCAGTCGTTGTTCGGTCCAACGTTTTATCATGCAAGAGGATAAGCACGCTATCCTTTGTCATGGTCAAGTCGATTTCCGCCATGTTTGCTCCAGCCTCATAGGCTTTTTTAATCGCCCAAATAGAATTCTCAGGAGCTTCACGCCAATTACCTCGATGGGCAATGACCATAATCTTATCATTGGGAAAATTGCGAAGTGAATGGGATTGGGCCCACGAGAATAAAATACAGTTCAACAATACCCACCAGGTCAATAATAGTCTTTTCATGTATTATTCTTTTATTAATACAATAACTCATCTTTTCTTGCATTCATGTATGCCTACCTAAGGGTCCATCGGTTCGTCATCGTCGATTTGCAAGCAAGAATGATTGACGAAGAACGAAGAAAGCCTGTTATCCTTTCTCTTCAATAGGGACACGGGCAAGTACCCCAATTCTTTGAGGAATCTTTGTTGGAAGGTATCACTACATACATAATCCATATGCGACTTGCTCCCTGTTACTAATGCTGGCTTGTCCATGGGAAATCCTTGCCTGATCATGATTCTGCCCGCATTACGCAGATTCGTCGTTGTATGGCGTGCGTGAGGCTCGACAATGATTACGCTATCAGGTACGTGGCAGACCAATCGGAGATAATTCCTCATCTCTACTGCCTCGCAATAAGGCGTATGATAGGGATGAACTTTTCCCCCAGAGACGATGATAAAAGGCACTAACTTCCGTTGCCAGCACTGGGCAGCATAGTTGGCACGCAGCAGGCTCTCCGCTGTGACTCTTTCCTTTAAAGTCTCTGGTCCCACGCCTAACACCACAACAGCCGAATAGGGATACTGCCTCCATGCCGTTCTGGCAACCGCAGCATAAGCAACTTTGTTCAGGCCGTTCGCTAATGGTTCTTCATCAGAAGCTTGTAGACGGTCGTTTGCCATCAACAGACATTGGGCAGATTGCAGGGGAATAGCGGCAAAGAAGGCATCTCCGTCAGTAGCAAACAAGATATTTCCCTTCACAAGAGGAAATATTTCTTGATTGAAGCGATGACTACGCACATCAAAGCTGATCGAGTCGATCAACGGGTAATTGGGCTTGCAGCCCCCTCCATAGACATCGACTACATGGTTGAGGGCCTTGACATCGTGATACCAGGCTTTCATCAGGCGTTCGCGCCCCGTCCCCCCCACCATATCGTAACATCCCGTTGTCATCACGGAGTCGTCGACAAAAGAGCGGAAGGAAGAATTATTGTCATATAGGGAAGCTAGTCGGAGAGCTATTTGCTTTGCATGATTGCTAGGAACCTTCATGGCTTTCACTCCTTCAAGGCTATTGGATGCTTCTGAGAGTGCCTTGTACTGAGATAGCCCTAATTGGCCTAGGGTCTTGTCGGCAGTGAGCATCTGCCTCATCCCTACATTTCTTGAGAGCATGAAACTCAGATAAGCGTTCTTGCTCAACACGTTCTCCGGTGCAACCGGACGAAGAGGTTGTTGCATTTGGGCTGAAGACCGCAAGGCAAAAAGTAGCAGCAATAATAGAAATAGAGTTCTCATATCATTCTCTTTTTATATATTAATAGCCAGGATTTTGATACATCTTCTCCGGATTGAGTTTCCACTCGTCATAAGGAATCGGGAAATAGATATCCTTTTCCCCGAAATTATTCAGGTCAGAGATACCATAATCGATAGATTTCTTTGCGTGCATATAGGTTACGAGGTCGGTTGGGGGAAAGAAACGCAACAGGTCGTACCACCGTTGATTCTCAAAGGCGAGCTCCAATCTGCGCTCATGCAGGATAGCGCGCATCAGCGTGGGGCACACAGCCTTGTACGACGCGTCATCTTTCACCTCATCATATCCTTTAAGTCCGACGCGCTTACGCACCTCATCCAACCACTTGACTGCTTCAGACTGATTGCCCAAACGAGCGTTCACTTCGGCAAGCATTAGATAAATGTCGGCATAGCGCAAGATGATCCAATCGTTGCCACCATACCCGAGCGTGCCCGCCGCATCACTAGTATCACGGAATTTAGTGATAAACCATGCCTTGGCAACAGGATTGTCGCAGTATTTCACCGACCATGCCTTGCGTACATCTCCCTCTTCATACTCTTTGACCAAGTCGGGATTGACGAAAGTTCCCATGCCATTCGACTTCACCTGCGAGTTGATTGTCTCGCCTTTGGATTAGTTGTCGGCCGCAATGGAAGAATGATAGTCTTTGTCGCCCTGTTTATAGACAATTTGGAAAATGATTTCCGGACAGAAAGACTTCTTGTTGACATCAAAGACATCGGTGTAAGGGATGTCTGAAAGCGCATTAAACTGCTTCATATTGTAGCACTCCGTTAGGTATCCCTTTGCTTTTTGCAGATAGCTACTTGTGTTTCCATCATCAAGGACGGCAGCCATGGTAAGGTAAACTTTCCCTAACAATGCCGTGATGGAAGCCTTGTCAGCGCGTCCACGGCTTCCCGCATCCTGGCGGTTGGGAAGGCCGCTGTTGAGCGCATCTTCTAAATCTTTTACAATCTGAGCATATACCTGTTTCTTAGTTGTACGATAGGTATTTGCAGTAATATCCGTCTTGGAAGAAGAGTAATCCGTTACTAAGGGCGCATCACCCCATTTGCGCACGATTTCGAAATAGACCAAAGCACGGATAAATTTTGCCTGCGCCAAGTAGTTGCTTCTCGTTGCATCATCCATATGTATCTCATTGGCTCCCTTGATGGTAAAGTTGCAGTCATTGACCGTCTTGTACAAGTTCGTCCAATACTTCTTCAGATAAGTATTGCTGGGAAGGATTGCGAAGTTAGTAAATTGGAAAGGTTCCCCTGATGCAGACTGATTATCAAGCCTGCCTGTATTATCAGAGCGTTCTTCTGTAAACATCGTACTGGATTCGCCCATGCAATAGCCGTTCCTGAGTGAGAGATAGGCACCGTTTAAGGCTTTCTCCACATCATTTGAACTCTGGAAATAAGTATCCACTGGTATTTTGTTGGGATCCTTTTCATCAAGGAAGTCACTGCATGATGGCAGGAAGAAGAGGACGGCCGCGGCGATATATATTATTTTTTTCATTTTTTTTGTTTTAAACATTTAGAACAATATTTGAACTCCAAAGTTGAATGATTTGGAAAGAGGATACTTACCATAGTCAACACCAGGCGTCAGGTTTGCGCCATTGTTATAGTCAACCTCTGGGTTATACCCTTTATACTTCGTAATCGTGAAGAGATTGCCCGTAGCGAAATAGAGGCGCAGCTTATTAAGTACGCCACCTGTCAGCTTGCTGACTGAGGGCATGGAGTAGCCAATTGTCAAGTTGGTGCAGCGAAAGAATGACCCGCTCTGCAGATAGAAAGTGGAAAGGCGTGTACTATTGCTCTGGGTACCCCCGCGAGAAGCACTGTAAACCCATCCATTACCAGGATTGCTCTCGTTCCGATACCGACTGTCAACCTCGACATACTGATTACCAGAGCCCTCCATATTGAAGAGATAATAGTCCTGACCATCAAGTACTTTGTTGCCATAACTGCCATTGAAAGAAGCAGAGAAGTCGCACGACTTGTAATTTCCACTGATATTGATACCATAAGTGAGCTTAGGATGAGGATTTCCGATGATGGTCTTGTCTTTGTCATCTACTACTCCATCGCCGTTGACATCCTCGAAGTACAAGTCGCCAGGCTGCAAGGGCATGCTTTGGGACAGCGAGCGGGCTGGCCCCTTGAGCTTATACCCTTCTGGGAAAGAATGAGTCGTTGCATTATAGTACTTATTGTCCTCTGCGATATTTACCATGTCAGATTCCCTGATCATGCCTGCGACCTTGAATCCGTAGAACATACCAATCGGTCGTCCAATTTCTGTGACGTGTGTCTTATAGGATCTCTCTGCTCCATTGACAATCAGCGTGTTGCCACCGTCGAGGTCAAGCACTTTGTTGCGATTGATCGTCAAATTGCCACTAGCGGTTAAGTGAAAATCTTTCGCAGAGATGATGCGCCCGTCAACCTGGAGATCAAGACCGCGATTGCGAATCTTAGAGTTGGGTAAGTTGGTCAAGATTGAATTGGTTCCTCCAATAGCCGAAATCGGTTGTTCAAAAAGCAGGTCACGGGTATAGCTCAAATAATAGTTGGCAGAGATCTCCAACCGATTGTTGAACAGGGAAAGGTCCGCTCCGAAGTTGTACTGAGAGGTCGACTCCCATCCAATGGTGTTGTCCTTGACGCCGCCGGGTTCCATTCCCGAATAGACCGTTCCGTTCCCAAACAGGGCTCCTTCAGGGGAACTCATGACCGCTTCATAGTTATAGTTACCTATATTGTTGTTTCCGCTCTTTCCCCAACTTGCGCGCAACTTTAGTGATGACTTATTGCCGAAGAGTGCGTTGTAGAAGGGCTCGTTAGATACCGTCCACGCCAATGACACAGAGGGGAAATAGCCCCAGCGATTCTTTGGGCCAAAGAGGGACGACCCATCACTGCGCAAGGATAGCGTAAGGTAGTACGTACTGCGGAAGTTATAGCTCATACGGGAGAAGTAAGAAAGCATTGCCCAGTTCGACTTTGATGTATTATAAAGAGACATGTCACTGGGGTCGGCACCGTGACCTGTCACCTCCTTGATGTGGTCATCCTCAAATCCCGTTCCCTTGGCACCTATAATATCATACTCGTGCTTCTGGATTGAATAACCGACAATTCCGCTGAAATGATGGATACCCGACCAAGACTGGTTATAATTAGCGGTAAACTCGCCTAAGTAATCATTCGTGTGGGCACTCGTTGCGATGGCATATGCTGCAGCTTGTGCTTGTGCTGATCCTGGCATGTAGGTACCTGTGGTGAGACTAGTGGGACGATAGTACTCGTATTTCTCATAATAGGTATACATGCCCAAATTCGCTTTGAGGAAGAAATCCTTCAAAGGCTCATAAGACAGGTTAAGGTTGTACGTATTCCGATCGCCATTTCGCCTGATCTTCGTTTCCTCAGCGAGTGCCACCGGGTTCTCTATCTGCTGGAAGCCATACTGAGAAGCATTGGAAGCCATTTCTCCCTTCACAAGATTTCCATTGTTGTCATAGCACCTGAAAATAGGCGCATAGATTAATGCTCCTAAGATAGGTCCGTGGTCAAAGCGCCCCTCGTCGGTCTCATGGTTCCAGTTGGACACATGAGAGAAGTTTGCGCCCACATTAAGGCGACTGCTGATTTGAGCGTCTATATTTCCGCGGAAGTTCAAGCGGTGCTGCTGGGATGAGCGGACGATACCGTCTAAGTCCATGAAGCTGGCACTGAGATTATATCTCATCTTTTCATTCCCGCCATTCACCGTAATATGGTGACGTTGTGAGATTGCCGTGCGATAGAGTTCATCCTGCCAATCTGTATCATACTGTGGCGTAATGACCTTTTGGTTGGCGAAGTCATAAAGAAATTCCGGTATGTTGACTGCACTGTTAGAAGCCCCCAGACGAGTAGCACGCTGTGTATTGGTATCGCTATAATAGCTGTCGTTCCAGGCTATGCCCTTATTGGTCAACAACCGCTTGTAGTAGTTATTCCGACCATCAACAACCAGGTCAGCAAACTGAGTTGCGTTCAGGAGTCTCATTTTCTTGGCTAGGCTGCTAGCTCCTAACTGGAAGTCGTATCCAACTCTTGCCTTCCCGGTCTGTCCTCGTTTGGTTGTAATGATGACAACACCTCCTGCAGCCCTAGATCCGTAAATGGCAGCAGAGGCAGCATCCTTTAAGACCTCAATAGAAGCAATGTCCTCTGGATCCAGGAGTAGATCTCCACTGGATGGATAACCGTCTATAACATATAAAGGGTCAGAGCTGGCATTAATTGAGGCGGTTCCTCTAACCCTGATTTTCGTCGAATTGTATGGGGCTCCGCTGACCTGGGCGATTTGTACGCCAGACACCTTTCCAACAAGACTTTCGCCGATGCTGTTTGTAGAAGTGTTCAACTCACTTGCTTTCACGCTGGCGACTGCACCAATCACGTCGGTCTTCCTAATCTTCTGATATCCCACGATGACCAGTTCCTGGAGAGAATGGCTATCCTCCTGAAGGGTGATTACCATCTTGCCCGTCGGCTTCAGCGTCTGTGTAGTAAAGCCAACATATGAAACTCGGATGGAATTCCCCTCACCTTCAAGCTTTAAAGTGAATTTTCCATCCACATCGCTTACTACAGCATTGTGTGTTCCTTCTTCAACAATGCTGGCACCAATGATAGGCTCTCCCTTGGCATCCTTTACCACTCCCGTTACTTCGTCAATGGCAAGATTCTCCTCGATGGGATTAGGGTTCCCATCTTCTAGAGCTGAAGAAGGCAGAACAGGACATATTGAAATGAGAAATGCCACTAAAAAAAACTTGTTATTCATAAAAAATCATAACATTTGGTTACGGTTACAAAAGTATCGTGACCATTTTTCAATTCATTTTCAATCAGTTTACATTTACCTTAATCCTGTAACTTAGTTAATTATTTCTTTTTGGTGGTAATGAGGCCCCAGCCTTAAATCAAAAAGGGACCGCATTGCTCTCGACAGAGCGGCGGTCCCTTTTCTACGTTAGTATGTTATGAAAAATTTGAGAGAATAGAAACTTCACAGTTTCGTTGTTGTTTTACTAAACATGTTTTATAGAGAAAGCATAGAAATATTCTTATTTGATAATGGTCTCCGTGGCGGCAGCCTTCGGATCCATCATACTCTGTTTCATCGTGTCGATGACAGCGCTGTCGCTCATGGCCACTGAGGTGCCTTTGTCTATCTCGGGACGCTCATAGCCATCATAGCTGCTGATGGGGTCGGCATTCTGACGGGCGAAGGGCACTTGCATGGCATTGCCCAATGTGAGGATGATTGCCACCACGGCAGCGGCCTTAAACAGTGGTCTAAGCTGTTGCGGCATGGTGATGATGCGTGCCTTGACCGGCTTCTGGCCTTCAGTGGCAGCCAATATCTTCTCATCAAACCCCTCGCTAAGCACTTCAAGCCGCGACTGTTGTTCCTCATACCGAAACAGAGGCTTATAGGGCAGCAGTTCAGCCGGAACCTCGTCCAAGCTGAAGAAAGCACGCAAGATGTCTTCCTCTTCCAAGGAAGTCTCGCAGCGCCAGTAACGCTCTAAGAGTTGATTGATATATTTATAATCCATCGTTATATTCTCGTGTCACTATCTATTCGACGATTGACGGTCAACAAAGTTACCGGAGTTCTATGTTTTAACATTTGTTTAACAGAACTTTGTTCCGGGCCTGGCAGAAGTAACTGTTCGTCAATAGCCTTTTTCCCATGTTCAGGCTCTCATCGTTGTCCCCCATAACCAAGGTACAGGCCATGCATCATTTTCTTATTACAAAAAAGTGAGCTCGGCCATTTGCCGAACTCACTTCAATATCGCATTGATACTTAGCTTTATGATTACTGCACGTTCACTGGTGCGGCAAGTTCTTTGATGGTGATACCACCCGTAAGTCCTTGGATGTGCTTGGCCGAATCGTAAATGCTGCCAGGCTCTGTGGTCTCGGTACCGTTGAACTTATAATATAGTTCCAGCCCGTCGGTATTGGGTTTCACGCCCAGCATGTTCTGCTTGATTTGGTTCTCTGTGCGTGCCACGCTCCATACCCTTACCTCACTCATGTATCCGCTGAAGGGACGCTCACCCCACTGGAAGCCCTTGATGCGGCCAATCATGAAGCTCACACCTTGGTTCGGGTCAAATCCTTGGAGATTCCAGGCCGACTCAGCCCACTTGCTGCCGTTGACATACATCACCGTCTTGCCCGTAGACTGGTCATAAGTCACGGCCACGTGATACCATCTCTGGGGTTGCAGGGCCTGTGGTGCCTCATAGTGTTGGCTGCCGGCAATCTGGAGGATGTTCGAGGCGATACCGCCGCCGGTGTCACCAACGCGCAGAATCATGATGCCCTCGTTGCCCATGATGGTATGGCTTGAGCTGTAGAAGCTATTGGCGTAGATGAGTGCCTCGTAGGTAAACGACTTGAAGTAGGTACCTGTGGGGAACTTCACGTTGATGTAGCTGTTGTTGAATGTGCCCACCTTGGTGATGTGTATCGGCTTAGAGAGAATGATGTACTGCCTGTCGCCGCCGGAGATGACGGGAGCATCGGGTGATGTCACCCGCACGGGCAGTATATACGACTTGCCCTCTTCCAGGCTCTTGAGTCCTGATAGGCGCATCTGCACCTTGTTGGCGTAGATCTTGCCGCTCTCTATCACCGTACCGTTGGCCTGCAGCTTGGCGTTCTCGGGTTTGAAGGCCACGTAGTCGGTGCCATATTTGGCGTTGTACTCGTTGACGGCCGATGAGTCGTCGATGATATAGGAGAGCGAAGCCTGTTTGTCGGTCTCATTAGACCACCGTGCCACAAGGTCCACGTCAACGTAGTCTTCCTCGCCATCGATGGTCACCCTGTGCTCTGCGCTCTCAAAATACACCTTTGGGGTGAGTAGGTCACTCTCGCTCTCGCCGCACGATGTCATGAGCAGCAGCGCGCTTGCAAGTGCCAGGTATCTTGAAATATTCTTTTTCATGTCAGTCATTCTTTTGTTGGTTCGTGCTTACTGTGCGGTATTGCCGGCAGATTTTTGTTTTTCTTTCCACTCGTTAAACACCTTTTGGTTGATCTGTATGGCCTGTCTCATCCACTTGTAGTTTGGTGCGTTGTCGTAGTCGTTGTCAAAGCGATAGGCACCCACGCCGCCCTTGTATCCTGTGGTGGGCATTTTGGCGGCCTGCTGGAGCAAGTTTCCGCCAGAGGCGAAGCTCGACTCGAAGTTCTCAGTGATGATTACCTTCTTGGGGTCGAAGTCGTAGTAGTCAAGATTGGGCACCCCGCCGTATGACTGCTCAATCCAGTAGTCTACGTAGCCATCGAGTTCCTGTTCCAAGCCATGGAATCTTCCGTCGATGCAGATGAGCTTGTGGCCTTTGTTTTCGGGGTCGCTCATTGGGCCTATGTACTTGTTCATTTCCTTCACGAGATATATCAGGTCAGCGTTCCGACTCAGCGAGCCGTCCATGTCAAACACGCCGCTGCCTATCTCCCAGTCGATGTCGTAGCCATCCCAGTCGTTGGCCACAAGCGAGTCGCACAGGGCATGGGCAAACTTCGCCAGAGCCTGCTTATGGGCATCAGAGCCCACCACGCCGTCGTATCCCCAGAATGCCCAGCGGGCCAACTTCTTGGCTTCCTCCACACGTTTGGTGTCCTTGTCCCAGCCCTCGGCCACGGCCTTCTGCTCCACGGCGGTATATACCTCGTCGGGGGTACGCCCTTTTCCGATGTACGACAGCAGTGTGACCTCAAGCAGCTTGGTGCCTTTCACCTTCTGCACAAATTCCTTGTCGGCCTTCTGTTCGGGGGTGATGGTAAACCGGCTCGGCGCACCGCTCCACATAGACACGATGTCCATGCTGTCGGGCATCGAGGTGAGGTAGCCGCGGCGGTAGGTGCCTGCCGGCGACCAGCTGCTGTACCAGCCGAAGGCCACGGGGCGTCCGTAGTTCACCGCCTGCTGCTTGTAGGCGCGCAGGTCGGCATAGTATTTCTCACTTTCAGCGTTGTTGAGGGTGTTGTACCCACCGATGTGGTCAAAATCCTTAGCCTCCGGCTCAGTCATGTCTGAGCAGGATGTCATGGCCATACCTGCCGCACATGCGAGGAGAAGGGTGAAATATCTAAATTGTTTCATTGTATTCTGTTTTTTCGTTTTTGTTCGATTCTTCATTCAAGCCTATTTCTTGTTGTCCCACCACAGGCGTGTGCCGGCCTTGTCTTCGCCGCCGCGCAACATCTGCACCGCCTTGGCCAGGTTCTCCTGCTCGGCAGGCGAGGTAGCCCTGCTGGTGGGGTAGCGCATACGCCGTATGCCTGCCTCGGTGCTCACTTCGCCGCCGCTGTAGTTGTTGACTACCTGGTGCAGCTTGGGGTATCCCGTACGTCGCTGCTCACTCCATGCCTCCTGTCCGTTGGGGTAGAGGGCAATCCATTTCTGTATCATGATTTTCTCCAGGTTCTCCTCAGTGCCGCTGCCCCATGCCGTCGTGGCGTTCGACACGACCGGTGCCGATACGTTGATGCCCTCGAACCAGTCGTTCACGCTATAGGCGCGGGGCGTGCGTCCCGAACTCATGTAAGCATCCACTTCAGTGGTGGGCACACCGTTCTCCTCGAACGACATCGCGATACCTTTTTTATAATAGCTCTCGGCCGTGTTGCCTACAGGCCAGCCACGCAAGGCGGCCTCTGCCAGCAGGAAGCACACCTCAGAGGCGCGCATCCAGTAAGTGGGCGTGGCACTGGTGATGTTGGGCTTTGAGAAGCTGGTGAAGGTATTGTTCTTTGTCAGGTCGTGGCCGGTAGGTATGGCCATGTATCTGCCGTAGTTGCCCACCGTGGTAGCTCCGTAGTAGGTAGAAGTGAGAAAGTATTTGGGCAGTCGTGGGTCCTGGTATCCGCAGAGGTAAGCGTACATCGACGAGCCCATGCGGCACTCATTGTACTGGTTGGCGAGGATGTCTACGTTGTTCTGGAACACCAGTCCGGCACCCCGTTCCATCTTGGCCTCGTCGTCGATGGTGGTCATCACGCCGTAGGGATTGTTGATGGCCTGCAGGGCATACTGCCTGGCGAGGGCCTCGTCCGCATAATACACGCGCATGGCCAAGCGCAACATGAGCGAGTTGGCATAGACAATCCATTTTCGCACATCGCCGCCGTACACGGCATCGGCCTTGGCCATGAGGCTCGTCGTTCCCTGGTCCATGGCATCAGAGAGCACGGCAATGGCGTCGGTGAGTTCCTTAAACATCATCTTGTACACTTCCTCCTGACTGTCGTAGGGTACGGTGATAAGACCCTTGCCGGCCTCCTTGTAAGGTATGGGGCCAAACATATCGGTGGTCTTGTGCCAGGCCGATATCTTGATGATCTGTGCTAAGGCGTAAGCCTCTGGATACTTGGCCTCGGTTTTCTCCTTGATGTCCTGCCATAGGGGCAGAATGTTGGTGTACGATTGGCGGTACGACGAGGCCACCCAGTTGTCTATGAGAAAGTAGGTCAGATTGTTGCGGCCGCCGCTCCAGTTGTTGTTTTGTCCGAAGTATCCGCTCCAGCAGTCGGCGGCGAGATTGTATGCCGTCTGGTAGGCGTTGGCCACATTGGTGCCGTCGGCCTGCGTTCCCACGGGTACCACGCATTTCTCCATGGCGGTGAGAGGTCCGCCCACGCTGATACCGTCCATGAGTCCCTCTTCGGGCAGCATCTCAAACTCGTTGGTATTGGTTTTCTCAAAGTCGCAGGCCGTACACATCGTCAAGGCCAGCATACTGATGATATATAGGTGTGTTTTCATTTTTCCTATGCATTAAAATTTGAATTTTACACTGAATCCGTAGCTCTTGAGGCTGGGCTGCATGAAGTAGTCGTTGCCTTGTCCGTAGGTACCCGTCGAGGCGGTGAGTTCGGGGTCGAATGGTGCCTTGCAGTAGATCATCCACGGATTGTTGGCCACAAACGACAGCGTGAGGTCTCTGATGATGTTGTTAAACCACTTGGGATTGAACTTGTAGCTCAGTGTGAGTTCCTGCAGCCTGATGTTGGTGGCACTGTAGGTGTAGTAGCCCGCGAGGTCAGTTTCGCCCGTGCCTATCATGGTGTAGTATTTCTGGGCGTCGTAAAGTCCCTGGTTGGGCAGCATCACGCCGCCGGCGTCACGTGCGTCGGCCGAGGCTTTAGACACGCCGAAGCGGTCGAGCAGTGCCTGCGTCGATGAGGTCACCACGCCGCCGAAGCGTGCGTTGAAGAGGAAACTCAGCCCAAAGTTTTTGTAGCTGAACGAGTTGTTCCATCCCATGGTAAAGTCTGGCGTGGTCTTGCCGAGGTAGATGGGGTCTACCGTCTCAAGGTTGATGCCGCCCGAGGGTGACACATTGACGAAGCCTTGGTTGTCTTTGGCCAGCGTCTTGCGGGCATAGATGTCGCTGATGCTGCCACCCACCTTGAGGATGACGCGTCCGTTGTCTTTTGACACCTCGGGTATGTTGATGGGCTCGGGACTCTTGGGGTGGTAGTAGTCGTGTACCATCTCCTTGATTTCGTTGACGTTCTTTGAGAAGGTGAACGACGAGTGCCATCCTAAGCCGCCCCAGTTGTCCTCATAGCCTAAGCTCATCTCCACGCCCCGGTTCTCCACGTTACCGGCCTGCAGGTACACGGCACTGTAACCCGAGCTTTCGGGAAGCTCGCCGATAAAGGTCTGGTTGTAGGTGTTAGACTTGTACCATGTAAAGTCGAACGAGAGTTTCTTGAAGAAGCGGGCCGTCAGTCCTATTTCGTACGACTTGGTGCGCTCGGCCTTATAGTCGGTGAAAGGATAGATGTTGGTCGACTTCAGGCTACCGCCCACGATGGGGGTGGTAATGGTGCCCGGTGTCATGCCCGACCTCGATACGGGTGCGCCCACCTCTGTATACGAGCCGCGCACCTTGAGGTAAGAGATGCAGGTGGGCAGTTTCACCATCTCCGAGATGATGCCCGAGAGTCCCACGGAGGGGTAGAAGAACGATTCTTCCGAAGAGTTGACCAGGCGTGAGTTCCAGTCGTTGCGTCCCGTCAGGGTCAGGTAGAGCATGCTCTTCCATCCCACCTCGGCACTGGCAAAGGCTGCCACGTTGCGTATCTTGCTGTCGCCGCCGGCCTCCCGTATCTTGCTGTCGGCGGGGTCGATGTTGGTGAGTGAGAACTTGTTGGGCACCAGCACCAGGTTGCCGCCGTAGCCACGTGTGAGCGAACCGTAGTCAGAGTAGCTGTACCCCACGTTGGCCGCGATGCTGAAGTCACCGACATGCTTGTTGATATTGGCAATGAAGTCGATGTAAGTCTGATGATCCTTGTAGTCGTAGTATTCGTATCCGCCGTTTGCTTTGGCGAAGTTATCGTACGACGAGGCGTAAATCTTCCGCTCGCTGGTCATGAAGGTCTTGTCGTATCGCACGCGGCCTGCGATGCTCAGCCAGTCGAACAGGTTGTAGGTCAGTCCTGCATTGAACATATACCGGTCCTTGTCGTCGGGGGCCACGTTGCGGTAGGCCGTCCAGTAAGGGTTTTGGTTGGCGTAACGTCCCTCCATCAGCGGCCAGTACTGCAGCGGGAAGTTGCGCCCACTGTCATAACGCTCAAAGGTCTTGATGTCGTCGAACGACTCACCGCGCGGGAAGAGATAAGCCGCCATGACGGGGTTCCAGTATTCTCCCTGCGACACCATGTTTTTGTCTTTCTGCTTGATGTACGATGCCCCGAGATCCATGACCAGTTTGCCCTTGAACATCTTAGAGGTGTTGCGGATGGTGAAATTATATCTGTCGTAAGTATTATTGGGTACGATGCCGCTCGAGTTGGTCGTGGCTATCGAGGCAAAGGTCTGGTTGTACTCGTTGCCCGTGTTCACCGTGAGCGCGTTGATGAAATTGGTGCCGGTGCGGAAGAAATCTTTCTTGGGGTCATAGGTGCTGGGTGTGGCGAGTTTCTCCCCCCAGCTCTCATACATGCCGGGCTTGTTGCCGTAGGTGTGCTGAAACTCGGGCATCATCAGTGGCGTACTGAAGTCGGCCGATGACGAGAACGAGATGTCGAGCCTGCCCTCGGTGCCTTTCTTGGTGGTGATGAGTATGGCGCCGTTGGCGGCGTTGCTGCCGTAAAGGGCGGCAGCCGACGGGCCGGCCAGCACGCTGATGCTCTCGATGTCTTCGGGGTTGAAGTCGGCAATGCCCTCAGAGCTTACCCTGCCTTCGCCCATGACGCCGCTGTCGTCGCCCCCGCTGAAGTTGAACAGGGGTATACCGTCGATAACATAGAGCACGTTGTTGCTTCCCTCGATCGATTTGGCGCCACGCATGATGACGCGTGTGGCACCGCCCACGCCGCTGGCACTCTTAGAGATGCTCACGCCGGCCACCTTACCGTTGAGCGAGTTGACGAAGTTGGCGTCTTTGTTGCGGGTGAGTTCGTCGCTCGACACCTTCTGCACGTTGTAGCTCAAGGCTTTCTCCGCACGCTTGATACCCAAGGCCGTGACCACCACCTCGCCAAGTTCCTTGCCTTCCTCTTTCATCGTGATGTCGAGGGTGCCGCTGCCGTCTGCCTTCACGGTTTGCGAGGCATAGCCTATGTATGAGAACTCGAGCACCGGAGCGTCGCTGCTCGGGGTAAAACTGTAGTTGCCGTTGATGTCGGTCACGGCACCTTGCCCGGTGCCTTTCTCCTTTACGCTCACGCCGATGAGGGGTTCGCCCGAGGCATCGGTCACCACGCCCACAATCTTAGTGGTCTTGTCGGTGGTCTTCTTCTGCTGCTGCAGTGCCTGTGGGGTGGCAGCGGTCTTGTGGGTGAGATACACCACGTTGTCTGAGATGCGGTAGCTTACGTCTGTGCCTGCAAAGAGTTTGTCGAGCACGGTCCGGATGTTGCCGTTCTTGATGTTGACGGCATTGACACTGATCGAGCGCAGCGAGTCGTTGTAGAAGAATCGGTACTGCGACTGCGATTTGATCTTGTTGATGACATTCTCAAGTTTGGCCCGAGGCGTTGATAGTTTGATTTGTGCGTTTGCCCAATGGGTGGGTAAACAGAAGAAACACACGGATAGAATGACTTTGCCCATGGCAGACATCCGTTCCTGGCGATGTTTTTTCATATCAGTACTTTAATAATTAGACTTAGGTCTTGCATTGTTCACAAGACGTATTTCAGATAGATTTTATACGTATAACAACTTACGTTGGGCTTCTACTTATCCGAAATGAAAAAAAACAGCTGAATTTTTACGCCCTCTTCAGTTGTCTGGCAGAGTAAGGCTTCACCCTGATTTGAATGGCACTTCATTGCTTAGCGGTTAACATAGTTACATCGTCATGCGGGTTTTCACGGTGGGGGAGCGCACGTAGGCTATTCCTCCCCAAGAGTAGGCACGCCCCCTAAAGACACGAAAGCATGGCGTACTCATGTATAACCCATTGGTCGGCAGTCGACCAATGGGCGCTGTTCTCATGTCGCTGTTGGCTTAAGCAGGAACGGCTTGCGTACGCCCCATGGCGTAAGCGGCATCGCCACTTACCATAGGGTCACCGTCCGGCCGTTGCGTTTATAGTTGAAATGGATTGTGTATGACAGGTTCTTCAGCACCGAGTCAATGTCTTCCACGCTGTTGATCTCACCCGTGTAGGTAGACTGGCCGTAGAGTCGGCTGGCAATATTGAACTCCACCCCGTAGTGGGTCTCCAGTACACGTGTGATTTCTTCGATGCGCATGTTCGTGAACGGTATGAGGCTGTTGTGCCACGAGGCGTCGAGTGGAGCGTAAACCTCGCTCACCTCCATGGTCTTGGCCGTGCGCGTGAGCACCACCTTCTGGTTGGGGTTAATGGTCACCATGCCCTCGTCATGATTGCCCCTCACCTGCACCTTGCCTTCGAGCAAGGCCACCGACGCGGTGTCACTCCCCTTGCGGGCCGACATGTTGAACACCGTGCCCAGCACGCGCACGTCTAAGGCCTCGCTCTTCACGGTGAAGGGGCGGTGAGGGTCTTTCCTCACCTCAAAGTAGGCCTCACCCTGTAGGCTGAGCGTGCGGTCGTCGTCGTCGAATTGGCGGGGGTAGCGTATGGTGGCACCAGAGTTAAGCCACACCTCACTGCTGTCGGGCAGCATCACATGTTCCACCTTGCCTGCCTGGG
Organism: Bacteroidota bacterium; assembly: GCA_023425865.1. Taxonomy (GTDB): domain Bacteria; phylum Bacteroidota; class Bacteroidia; order Bacteroidales; family Bacteroidaceae; genus Prevotella. The sequence goes on from JAFABV010000054.1 coordinate 26,248, forward strand.
CTGTCACCTCAAGCATCATGGCCTGGTGTTTCCAGTACACCATCGTGACGGTGGCTATCACCACCACGATGGCCGCGGCGGCGGCATACTTGATCATGTTCATGCGACGCACACGTCGGTAGTCGGTCTCTTCGGCCGTAATGCGTTCCACCAGTCGCTGCTCGGCCCTCAGCGTGCGTGCCTCGTCTATGTTTGGCGCTATGCGGCGGGTGTGGTAGGCGTCGGCCATGCTGAACAGCCAGCGGGCATTGTCTTCCGACTGGCTGGCCCATTGCTGCAACTGCTCAATCTCGCTGGGTGTGCATTTGCCGAGAAGATAATCCTTGAGGAGCTTGTCGCTGATATTGTTGTGCATTGCGTGTCTTTTAGAGATGTTTTATAATATAGATAACAACTGAGCCATGGGAATTAACCTACGCGATAAGTATTTTTAACAGTATGAGCAGCGTCACCTTGGCCAGTTTGGTGCGCAGAAGTCTCAGGGCCTTATAAAGGTGTACGTCCACCGTCCTCACCGAGATTGCCAACACTTGCGCTATCTCCTTGCTGCTCATGTCGTGCAGATAGCTCATCATAAACACCTGTCGGCATTTGTCGGGCAGCGTGGCGATGGCGGCATCGATCTGCGCGTGAAGTTCCTTGTTGCGCATATCGTTGTCTACAAGGTTCTTGCTGGGTTCGTAGTAGGCCATGCGCTGTCGCTCAAGCTCCACATAGGCCTTCTCATGCTGGAAGACGATGTGACGGTGCTTGATGACGTTGAGCGACCGCGTGTAGACGGTGCGCCAGAGAAAAGACTTGATATGCGTGTCGTCGACAATGACCTCCCTGCGCCGCCACAGCTCCATGAAGGCATCCTGCACCACGTCTTCCACGTCGGCATCTCCGAGCAGTTTGGTAGCATACATCGTCAGTGCCGGGTATTGCTGTCTGAAAATTAGTCGGTATTCAGTTAGTGTCATTATCGTTTCATCATCGTTAGTTGCATGTCTTGCGAGAGGGTTTCATCACGTTGACAACATATAGGCTCACTCGACAAATGCAAGTCGGCAGTCAGAGACTCATTCGTACATGAGTCACCTTCACATCGTCGGTATTGGCTGTTGTGTGGCGTATAATCTGTTGAAATTCAGTATGTACAGATTCTGTCAACGGCAGACGCATAGTGCAAAGTTACTATTTTTTGCATATTCTCAAACTTTTTTGCATCTGATTTAACGTTGGATGACAAAATAAAAACCTGCGGAATGCGTTCAGTGTCACGACACAGGTGCCTGCGCGTCGTCCGCTGCGGTGAGGCGTAAATCATCTCCTCGTGTGGTATTCAAACAAGAGAATCATGAGCAAGAGAGTCAAGATAATGGTATTGTTGGTCATGGCCCTGTTGGTGCTGGTCCCCGACAATGTTCTTTGGTATCGGTATGTCACTGATGGCAATCTGGTGGTGCGCAATGCGCTGCACCTTCCTTCTCTCATCGTCATACTGTGCACCTACTTTTACCTGCAGGGCAAACGGCAGCGGCTGAACGCTATCATCATCATCGCGCTGCTGGTGCTGTTTACGCTGCCAAAAATCGTTTATATTTTCTATCCCTTTATGTAATTGTCGTGCCGAACACACGGGCTGAGGGTGTGTCAAGGTAGGTTTCATGCAGCGATATGCGCTTAGAGGTGGCAGCATACCTACGTTGTCTTTTCATGGTTCTATATAGAATTATCCGATGGTTTTATATAGAATTATCCGATGGTTTTATATAGAATTATCCGATGGTTCTGTATTAAACCATCCGATGGTTTTATATGGAATGATAGGCTCGTTCAGCCCGAGTCATCTGCCACCGTGGCCTTGGCGATGGGTCAAGGGCGTAGTTGTGGCGCCGGCTAAACATGGCAAAGCACCAACCTCTGATGCCTTTTGCTCCTATGCGCAGGAGAAGAAGACGCCGGGGGTTGGTGCTTTGCACGATCAGAGAGACGACCTTGTTTACTGCAATGTAAACTTCATGGTCTGCACGTCGCGACTGTTGGGGCCCACCATGACCTCAAAGTCGCCCGGCTCGCATTTGTATTCCAGCTGCTGGTTGTAGAACTTCAGGTCGTCGGCTTTCAGCGTGAAGGTCACGTTCTTGGTTTCGCCCTGCTTCAGACTGACGCGCTCAAAGCCCTTGAGTTCCTTCACGGGGCGCGACACGCTGCCCACAACATCGTGTACATAGAGCTGCACAATCTCGTCGGCGTCGTACTTGCCAGTGTTGGTCACGGGCACGGTCACGGTGAGCTGACCGCCGTTGAGGCTCATGGCCGTGGCGCTGAGCGACGGTTTGCCATACTGGAACGTGGTGTAAGACAGGCCGTAGCCGAAGGGGTAGAGCGGGTCGTTGTCTACGTCGAGATAGTTGCTGCGGAACTTGGTAAACCATTTTCCCTCTTCCAATGGGCGACCGGTGGGCAGGTGGTTGTAGTAGATGGGTATCTGTCCCATGTTCTTGGGCCATGAGGCGGTGAGCTTGCCGGAGGGCACCTTGTCGCCAAAGAGCACGTCGCAGATGGCGTCGCCCGCCTCGCTGCCGCCGAAGCCCACGTTGAGTATGGCGGGGAAGTTCTGCTGTTCCCAGGTCATCACCGTGGCCCGTCCGGCAAAGTAAACCAGCACAATGGGCTTGCCCGTCTGCTTCAGTGCGGTGAGCAGGTCGCGCTGCGCGTCGGGCAGGGTGAGGTCGCTGCGGCTGCTGCTCTCGCCACTCATCTCCGACGACTCGCCCACGGCGGCCACAATGACATCGGCATCACGCGCCACGCGCAGTGCCTCGTCGAGCATCTCGCGGCTGTCGCGGCTGTCGCGCATCTCACGTCCGAACATGGTGGCGCGTGCCTCCAGGTCGGCGTCATATACCAGGTTAGAGCCCTTGGCATAAGTCACCGTGGCCTTGTTGCCCACGGCTGCCTGCAGGCTCTCGTAGAGCGAGCGATACTTCTCGGCGGTGGCCGCCACACTCCATGTGCCCGGCATGTTGGCGCGGGTGTTGCCCATGGGACCTATGAGGGCTATCTTGCCTTGACGCTTCAGGGGGAGCACCTCGCCTTCGTTCTTCAGCAGTACAAACGACTCGGCGGCTATGCGTCGTGCCTCGTTGCGATGCTCGGCCGTGAAGATCTCTTTCTTGGCTCGCTTCACGTCGCAGTAGCGATAGGGGTCGTCGAACAGTCCCAACTTGTACTTGGCCTCGAGTATGCGTCGGCACGCCTGGTCGATGACCTCCTGCGACACCTTGCCTTCGCGGAGCGATTTTTCCAAGGTACCCGAATAGCCGTCGGCCACCATGTCCATGTCTGTCCCCGCGTTGATGGCGAGTGCCGACACCTGCTGCAGGTCGCCCATGCCATGGGCTATCATCTCAGAGATGGCGGTGTAGTCAGTGACCACAAAGCCGTCAAACTTCCACATGCCACGCAGCACGTCGGTCATGAGCCACTTGTTGCCCGAGGCGGGAATGCCGTCTACCACATTGAAAGAGGTCATCACGCTGCCTGCGCCAGCCTCGATGGCCGCCTTGTAAGCGGGCATGTACATGTTGAACATACGCCAATGGCTCATGTCCACGGTGTTGTAGTCGCGTCCGCCGTCGGGCGCGCCGTAGAGGGCAAAGTGCTTCACGCAGGCCATCAGGGTATTGCTGTCCGAGAGGTCTTGCCCCTGATAGCCCTCCACCATGGCGCGTGCGATGGCTGCGCCGAGATAGGGGTCTTCGCCGTTACCCTCGCTCATGCGTCCCCATCTCGGGTCGCGGGCAATGTCGAGCATTGGGCTGAAGGTCCACGAGATGCCGTCGGCCGTGGCCTCGACTGCCGCAATGCGGGCACTGTTGCGAATGGCATCCATATCCCACGACCACGAGAGGGTGAAGGGAATGGGAAATACGGTTTCGTAGCCGTGAATGACATCCATGCCAAAGATAAGGGGTATCTTCAGCCGGCTTTGCTCCACGGCAATCTTCTGCACCTCCTTGATTTTCTCCACGCCCTTGAGGTTGAACAGTCCGCCCACTTCTCCTCGCCTGATCTTGTCGGCCACGTCGCTGCTCTTGGCCTGACCGGTGACAATGTCGCCCGTGACGGGGAGGTTGAGCTGCCCTATCTTTTCTTGCAGGGTCATCTTACTCATGAGGTCGTCGATGAAGGTCTTCATGTCGGGCTTGGCCTTGGGCGCAGCCCCGCTGGCCACGGTCAGGGCCGACAGTGCCAGGGTCATCAGTATCTTCTTTGTTTTCATATATATTATGGTGTATAGTGTCTTCGGTGACATAATTATTGCATGGCGTTACTGGGCAGTGGTGAAACCTAATTTGGTTAGCCCCGCTTTCACCTCCGGACAGCTCATGAAGAGCCGCCAGAGCAGTCCGCTGCGATAGTTCTCAATCATGGGCGCAATGGTGAGCTGGTCGATGGCCAGATAATGAGGTACCGTCCAGTCGGATGATTCGGAGAAGGCGTCATAAAATCCGTATTTGCCCCATATCCATGTGCCCTTGCCCCAAAATCCCTTGAGCGCCGCCATCGACTCGGTGGGCGTGTAGGGGAATGACGAGAGTGCCGCGGTGGGCGTAATGACGCCGAGGTCGTTGTTGGGCGCGTGGGCCGAGTAGCCAACGGTGGAATAGCTGGCGGTGAGTCCCCAGCAATCCTTGCCATAGCCCTTGAAGCCCTTGGGGTTGTCTACGCAGTAGGCATAGTCGCTCAGGGCGTGGTTGCGGGTCACGTCCCAGTAGTTGGCGTAGCGGTCGGAGAGGTGGCGTGGGTCGAGACCAATGAAGGAGTATTGTGCCCAGAACAGCGGGCCGCCGGTAGCCTCCGCCCCGTTGTGCTTCAGGCGCAGCGCGTAGCCGTAGGGGGCGGCGTCGCTCTTGATGCCGCCGCTGCGTGCCCAACCCTCATGATAGCATTCGGCGGGAATGGGGTGGGTGGGCGACGAGGCGCCGAGAATGTAGGTGATGAGGCACTCGTTGTAGCCTTCGAGCGGGAAATTCATCTCCCAACCGTAGTTGGGCGACCAGTGCCAGTAGAGCACATTCTTTCCGCCGTTGCGGTACCAGGAGAAGTCCATCTCGCGCCAAAGCCGGTCAATATCCTGTGCCAGTTGTCGCTCGGCGGCGTTGCCACCGTTGAAATACTGCCTCACGCAGAGCAGGCTGGTCATGAGGAATGAGCTCTCCACGAGGTCGCCGCCATCGTCTTTCTGGCCGAAAGGCTTTACCTTGCCCGTGGGACCGTAGAGCCAATGGGGCCATACGCCGTGAAAGCGGTCGGCCCGCGCCAGGTAGTCTACGATTTTTTGGAGGCGTGCCACGCCCGCCGGGCGGTCGATGAACCCACGGTCTATGCCCACCAACAGTCCGGCGATGCCAAAGCCACTGCCGCCGGTGGTGATGACGTCGGCGTCGTTTTGGGGATAGTTGTTGTCGAGGTGTACACGCTCGCGGGCAAGTCCCGAGGTGGGCTCAGCCCCCTCCCACATGTAGTTGAGGTGTATCTTCTGGATGTAGTCGAGCATGTCGTCGTCAGACTTAAACGACTGTGGCCTTGCGGCCGCGGCCTCGGCAATGGTGTTGCCGCCGCCCTTGGGCGTCGTGTTCTGGTCTTCGGTGGTCTTGCAGGCCACCGATGCCCACGCGAGCAGCAGCCCGGTAAGCGCGGTGAAAATCTTGTTTGTCATTTGTATAGTCAATGTTTTACCTTGACAATGGGTGCGCGGGCCGAGATGCCCGACTCTGCCATTGCCTCTATGGTGAAGTAATAGTCAGTGTCTCTGTCCATGCCCCTGAAGTCGTAGGTGTTGGTGCCTAATACGGTGATGGCATTGTAGGTCTTACCGGGCGCGGTGCCGTAATAGATGTTGTATCCGTAGGCGCCTTTCACGGGCGTCCATGCGAGCGTGGCGTTGCGCTTGTCGGCGCGGTCGCGCGTCACCTTGAGCGTCTTGACGGCGGCCGGCTTGTCACCGTTGCCCTCACCGAAGACACGCAGGTCGGACAGGCAGAAGTGTCCGCCTGAGGGCATGTGCAGGTTTTGCACGCGCAGGTAGCGTGTGCGCAGCGGCGCCTTGAGCTCTATGTAGTCGTGGGGCACGTCGCGGTCGTTGTCGCTCTTGTCTACCACCAAGGTCCAGTCGTTGCCGTTGTCGCTGGCCAGCACCCGGTATTGGTAATAGAGGTCGCTGGCACGGTTGTGCTGCACGGTCTTGTAGTCGTAGAAGTTCAGTTGCAGCGCCCTGACGCTTTTCGGTGCCCCCAGGTCCATCTGTATCCACTCGCCGGGCTGTCCTGTCTTGGCCGCCCAGTAGGTGCGGAGGTTGTCGTCGGCGAGTGCCTCGGTGGTGAAGGTACTGTCTGACGACGACGCGGTAACGGTCTTGCCATACGAGAGAAGCATCCATCCGGTGAAGCGCCGCTCAGGCGAGGCGATGTTGTGGTCGGCATTCCAGGTGGGGTAATCGCCGTAGGCCGTGGCGCTGTACATCACGCCGTCGGCATCGAAGCCCACGGGGTAAAGGCCTATGCGGCGCTCAAACTTGTATTTGAGCGACAGCATACAGGTGCCCACGTGCCAGTTGTTACCGGTTTTGTCGGCAAAGGTGCCGCCATGGCCCACCCCCTGCACAAAGCCGCCGGGCTTGTAGCTCATGGGGTTGTGGGGTTGGTAGACAAAGGGTCCCAACGGACTGTCGCCCACATAAACGCCGTCGGCGTAGGTCTTGAACTCGGTGCCGGGCGCGCCGTACTGCAGGTAGTATTTGCCGTTGTGCTTGGTCATGTAGGCACCTTCGGTAAAGGGCTTGAGCGTCACCTCGTCGTCGTTGTTCATGCCGAACCGTTCCCAGCCGTGTTCGTCAGGACGCAGCATGATGACGTCGTGAATCTTGCTGATGGGCGAGAAGTCGTCGCGGCTCACCTGCACGGCCTTCAGCGGATACTCGTTGCTCGAACCGTAGTAGAGGTAAAGCTTGCCGTCGTCGTCGAGAAAAAGGCACGGGTCCCAGGAAGGCAATGTGTTGCGGCCTATGGCCTGGCGCCAGCGACCATTATAGGGATTGGTGGTATACCACACGGGAAGGCCTTCGTAGGTAGAGCCCGTGTAAAACAAGGTGTCGCCAGACACGTATGCCGCCGGCGCGCATTGGTCGTCATCGGTGGGTTTGCGCTGGAAGGTGGCAGTGGTAAAGTCCCAGTCGCTGAGGTTGTCGGAATGATGGAATCCGCCCTGGTTGGTAGAGAACAGCAGGTAGCGGCCTTTGTACATCAGGGCCATGGGGTCGGCGGCCGAGCGGAAAGCGCCATTGGCCTTCACGTTGTTGTTGTACGGCTCGTAGTTGTAACTGATGTTGAGCGGGTTGCAGAAGGTGGTGGTCAGCTGGTCAGCGGGGTCGAACCACGGAGTGGCCACGGCCTTGACGCGAGGCAGATTGGCCGCCCCCGGTGTCTTGGGCACCAGCTTGATGTTGACCTGCCGCTGTGTCTCACTGCGTGTAAAGTGACCGAACTCTTTGCCGGGATAATACACATAGAGGTGCTTGTCTCCGTTGGTGGCCGTGAGACGGTACTCGCCCTTGGCATTGGTGTTGCAATGTAATGGGCTGGAAAAGAACATCACGGTGGCGCCTTCCAACGGTGTGCCTTGCTCATCGGTCACGATTCCCGTTACCTCGTACGTGGTGTTGATGGGGATATAGTAGTCGCTCACCTGTCCCTTGACCACCTTGACCGAGTCGTCGGGGGCCATAGAGTCAGCCTGCGCGGACATGGCCGGAAGGCCATATCCTAACAGGCTGAGGATGAATAGTTGAAAGTGTTTGGTTCTGGTCATCATCATCATTCGTTGATGGGTTCTTTGGCCAAGTTGGGATTGTCGGTAAGTTGCGCGAACGGAATGGGGTAGTAGGTCTTGTCGGCCGTCCATCCCTTGGGTCCGAGTACCTGCTCAGCCTTGCCTGTACGCACCAGGTCGTTGTAGCGCTCGCCCCACTCGCAGCATAGCTCCATGCGGCGCTCGTCGAGAATCTGGTCAACGGTGACATTGGTCAGGGTGGGCATGTCGGCACGGGCGCGTACGAGGTTGAAGGGAGCGTCGCCGTTCTTGCCCAACCGCACCTTGGCCTCGGCGTTCATCAGCAGCACGTCGGCATAGCGTAGGATGCGGATGTTGTTGTTGGTGCCGTACTTGGTGCGTCCGGGTGTGAGCTCGTTGGTCGGCGTGTAAGCCTTGCCATTCCAGCAGTCGGTCTGTGTGGGGTTCTGCAGCGGACGGATGACGTCGCCACTGGGGGTGGTGGTGCCAGCCTCAAGGAAAGAGGTGGTGTAACGCACCGTCTCACCGCGGTTCTTGGCCCAGTCGCGGAACGACTTATACAGTCCGATGAATCCCCAGCCCGAGATGTCGCCATCGTTGGCAGGTCCCTGGAAGACAAACCACATGTCGGCGTCTACCAAATCGCCGGAACTGTTGCCGAAGTCGGTGGTCTGACACTCGAAGAGCGACTCGTCGGAGAGCTTGCCGGGTATCTTGAAAGCCTCGTAGAAGTCGGGGTAGAGCGCGAACTTGCCACTGTTGATGATTTGGTCGGTAAGCGATTCCACCTCGTTGTAGTTGCCCATGTTGAGGTTGATCTTGGCGGCCAGTGCCATGGCCGAGTAGGCAGACACGGCACCTACGTGCTCCATCTCGTTAGGACGCACCTTGGGCGTATTGTCGATGGTGTACTGCAAATCTTCGAGCATGTATTTGTAAACACTCTCCACGGTCGAACGGGTGAGGTCGGTCTGGCTGTTGGTGCGCAGGATGGTCACTGGGCCGAAAGCTTGCACCAGGCGGTAGTAGGCGTAGGCGCGCAGGAATCTCACCTCGCCCGCATAGGCGTTCTTGGTGGCCATGTCGGATGAAGAGGTGATGTTCTCGGCATAGCTGTCGAGTGAGGTTAGCGCGGCGTTGGCCACCTTGATGATGCCATAATACTGGTTCCACATCTCGTTGAGGCCCCAGAAGCTGTTGTCGTATTGGTAGTTGCCGAAGTTGACAAGTGACTGCTGGTCGTCGACGCGGCCTGACCAGACATCATCGTCGCGCACAATAGACAGTGGCCATATCACCCAGTGCATGGCGCCGGTACGAATCTTGGCATAAACGCCCGACACCGGCTGGTACATGTTGCTCAGGTTGGTAAAGTCTACACTGGTCTCAGGAACACTGTTCTCTGGATCCTTGTCTAAGTAGTCATTGCAGGAGGTGAGCGCTCCTAACAATGCGGTGATGGCGATAGACGCTATATATTTGTTTAATTTCATAGTTGTGCTATTAACTGAGATTAGAACTGGATTTGAATACCGAACGTATAAGTAGAGGTCAGCGGATACACCTCGTTGTCCCATCCTTCGGCGTCACTGAGCTCTGGCGAGAACGAGTGGGCGGAGAAGAGCGTGAGCGGACGGTCGGCCGTGAGGCTGAAGCGTACAGACGGCATGGTATAGCTGCCCATCTTCAGATTTTTCAGCGTATAACCCAACGTGATGTTCTGGATGCGGAAGTAGTCGGCACTCTCCACAAAATAGGAGTTGCTGCGCTGGTCAGAGACATTCCAACCCTTGATGAGGGCCTTGGCGGAAGGATGCTCGTTGGTAGAGCCCGCTACGGTCCAGCGGTCGTTGTACTGAGCCTCGTCGAAGTTGAAGTTGCTCTGCGCGTATCTCAGCGCACGCTTACGGTTGTACATCTGCGCGCCGGTCTGCCCGTAAGTGGTCAGCATGAAGTCGAGGTTCTTCCACTCAAAGCCGAAGTTCAGGCCATAGGTGAAGTTGGGAATATAAGCCCCGAGCACCTGTCGGTCGTTGCCGTCGATGACGTTGTCTTTGTTCACATCCTCGTACTTGAAGTCGCCCGGCTCAAGTCCGTTGGCCACGGCGATGGGGTCGGCAGCCACCTCCTCAGGCGTCTGGTAAATGCCCACGACCTTGTAACCATAGAAGGAGTTCATCTCTTCGCCTACGATATTGACGGTCTTTCCGCCCTGTATAATGGTCTTTCCGCCAAGGTCCTTGACCGTATTCCAAAGGAATGAGAGGTTGGCTCCAATGCTATACTTGAAGTCTTTGCCAATGCGGTCGTTCCAGTTGAGCGACACGTCAAAGCCCTCGTTGAGAATCTTACCATAGTTGCCGGCCAGCACGTCGTTGCTGAAGGGCAGACGGGGAGAGATGACAGCATGTTTTGTCATGCGGTGGAAATAGTCGACATCCATGTTCAGGCGGCTCTGGAGTGTGGAGAGATTGAAGCCGAAATTGGTCTCCTCTACCTGCTCCCACTGCAACCAACTGAAATAAGAGTTGTTTTGGTAGCCGGGGAAGATGGTGTTGCCATACACACCCGAGGCCGAGTTGCCAGTAGAGATATTGGCAAAACCGTCGCTGGCAGCCACATGGTCGTTGCCGAGCTTGCCCCAGCTGGCGCGCAGCTTCAGGTATTCTATAACGCTCTGGTTCTTCATCCAAGGCTCTTCAGACACTACCCACGAAGCGCCTACAGAGGGGAAGTAGCCCCACTTTTCCTGATACTTTGATGAGCCGTCGGCACGCATGGTGAACATCAGATAGTATTTGCCGGCATAGTCGTAGTTGAGGCGGGCAAAGTATGAAAGGCCGCGATAGGTGTTACCGTCGTCGGTAAGGGTAATGCCCTTTGAGTCGCCCTTGTTGAGATACCAGTACTCTTCCTTGCCTTCGGGCACATTGCTGGCGGTGCCTTTCAGCAGGCGGTATTTCTCCTGGCGCATAGACACGCCGAGCATGGCGCCATAGTTGTGCTTGCCCGTGCTGTTCTTGAATGTCAGCGTGTTGTCCCAAATGTAATTGTCATAGTGGGTGGTAGACTTCTCTAAACTGGAAGCCGTCATCTGCTGCCAGCTGCTTACATAGTACGTCGGGGTGAACACACGGCCTTCGATGCTCTGGTAGTTGTAGTTGATGTTGGTCTTGAACCAGAGTTTCTCAGGTATAAAGTTGAACTGGGCATACATGTTTGTCATGAACTGACGATTGTCGTTCTGTGAGTTGTAGTAGTTGGCTGTAGCCACAGGGTTGTAGAAGTTGCTGGTGAAACCAATGGTGGCGGGAGACGCATATTGCTCGGGTTTGGCCTCGGCATTGTTTTCATCGTACACCGGATAGATGCCCGGAGAGTTGAAGGCCATGCGCCACGCTTGGTTGTTGGGGAGTACCTGCTTTGAACGGCTGAATACCCCGCTGAAGCCAACCTTCAGCCAGTTGGTGGCATCGTAGTCTACCGCGGCGCGGATGTTCATGCGGTCGTATTTGTTGTCAGTGTCCATGATTCCGTCTTGGTGTAGGTAGCTGGCTCCCATGGAGTAGGTGGCCTTCTCGCTACCGCCGCTGATGCCTACACTATGGCTTGTGATGAGGGCAGAGCGCAGCAGCTCATTGTACCAGTCGGTATCGCTGCCAAAGGTCCAGTTATGGAAGTCGGCATTGGCATAACTGCCGCCATAGTGGTCGATAGACGACTTGATGACCGGTGCGTAGGCGTCATAATTGGCTTCTAACAGCATGGTGGCATATTGCTGCGAGTTGGCCATCTTCAGCACGTTGGTGGCCTGCTGTACACCCACATAAGCGTCGTAGGTGATCTTGGCCTTCTGATTCTTCACACCTTTCTTGGTGGTGATGATGACCACGCCGTTGGCGGCGCGCACGCCATAGATGGCGGCCGCGGAGGCGTCTTTCAGGATCGACATCTCCTGAATGTCATTATTATCCAAAAAATTGATGTCGTCGTAGAACATACCATCTACTACATACAGTGGTGAGCTGTTGGCAAAGGAGCCCGCGCCACGAATGCGCACCGTGGGACCCGCACCGGGGGTACCTGCGCTGATGACGTTCACGCCGGCCACCTTGCCTTGCAGGGCGGTCATGGCTGAAGTAGAAGGGGTGGAGGTGAGTTGCTCGGCCTTGATCACCGAGATGGGGGAGGTGAGGTCTTTGGCCTTGGCAGAGCCATAACCAATGACCACGACATCATCGAGATTCTTAAAGTCGTCCTCAAGAGTCACGTTCATCGTTGACGAGGCTTTCAGCTGGCGGGTCTTCATGCCCACGTAGGTAAACTCAAGCGTGGCCGACGGTGATATGTTATCAATGGTATATTCTCCATTGAGATCGGTAACAGCACCTTTGGAAGTTCCTTCTACCTTGATGGTAACACCAGGGAGTGGAAAGCCTTCCTTGTCCACTACAGTGCCTTTGACAGTCTGGGTCTGTGCCATGACAGACTGACCCACTATCGCGGCAAACAGTAACATTGAAAGTTTTTGCTTCATTGATTTTAGGTTTTTATGATTTAACGTATGATGTTGCAAATTAAAGAAGATTTAGCCAATAGTACGAATATTAAGATACGCTACTACTACTTTTCGCCCTCATCGTACTACGATATTACTACGACATGGTTATCAACTGATTGATTATCAGTAGATAAAAAAGAAGAAAAAATATTAGGTAGTTTGGTCTAAATCTATTACATTTGTTGTCAAAAGATAACATTGCCCATGCTTATTCGGCATTTACATGCACTCATTGCGTTCATTTTGACAGGTTTGGGGCTCGGAACGGCCCATGCCTCTACGATAGATTTCATGCCTATCGTGTCTAATTTCTCACAGGCGGTTTACGGGGGAGGATTGCAAAACTGGTCGGTTACACAGTCGGCCACCGGACAAGTTTACTTTGGTAACCAAAAGGGGCTTCTCTCCTTCGACGGTTACCAGTGGAACACATACAGTCTGCCGAGTCATACCATCGTGCGTTCGGTGCTTGCGGATGGCGATCGCATATACGTGGGCTCGTATACCGACTTCGGGTATTTCAGGCGCGACCGCGCGGGCCGTTACCAATACACTTCGTTATGGCCAAAGGGGTATCAGGCCCATGAAGATGAGATTTGGAAAATCATCAAGGCTCCCAATGGGCACATTTATTTTCAGTCGTTTTGCTCTTGGTTTGATTATGATGGGCAGAAAACGACGGCGCACTATGACGCGCGCCACCTGCCGCTGCATTTTTTCAAGGTCAACAACCGCATCTACGCGCAGATGATCAATGATGGGGTATATGTGTTGCAGGGTAATCGATACGTGCCCTTCCTGTCGCGTCAAGCCTTTAACAATGACGATGTCGTAGGTATGGTGGCGCTCAAGCATGGCGGCATTTTGGCCGTGACGTCGAAGAGCGGGCTATACCTCTATCAACATGGGAAACTGGAACGGTGGGCCACTACGCTTGACAGTGACCTCAGGCAATTCCAGCCCAACAACGCCACTCTTCTATCACCCACTACATTGGTCATCGGTACCATTCTCAATGGCATCTATGCCTTGGACTTGAACACTGGTCAGACGCTATGGCACTATAATCTGGCCAACAGTTTGCGAAACAATACGGTTTTAGGACTCTACGTAGACAAGGGCGGCAATGTGTGGGCCGCGCTCGACAATGGCATCTCTGTCATTCATTCAGGACTTCCGCTCACGGTGATGCGCACTGACCAGTTGGGCCTTCCCATTGGCATGGTGTATGATATCTGTAAGGCCGGTGACAACCTGTATATTGCCACCAACCAGTCGCTGTGGCAATACCTGACGGCATCTAAGGAGTTGCGGCAAGTGAAAAATACCAATGGGCAGAACTGGTATGTCAAGGCATTGGGGCAACGTATATGGGTGGGACATAACCTGTCTACACTGGCCGTGACGGGCGACGTGGTCGCCGCTGTACCCGGAAGTAATGAGGGAAGCACGATGATGAAGTCGTATCATGTCAACGGAGAGGAGGCGCTGATCGAGTCGGGGTATAACGGTCTGAATGTCTATCGGCGACAAAACGGTGAATGGTCGGCAGCCCATAAGGTGCGTGGATTTCAGGCACCCATACTCGAATTTGAGATTGACAATAGCGGAACTATCTGGGCAGCGCATTTCAGTAAGGGAATCTATAAGATAGACTTGTCGGATGACCTGACGACGGTGGCTGATATCAGGTATTTTGGTTCTCCCACCAAGGAAGGCATACACAGTCAGATGCACGTCATGAAGATTAGGGGAAGGGTGGTGTTTTCTTATCAAGGAAGCCTTTATACCTATGATGACCTGCATGGTAAGATTGTGCCCTATCAGGTCAACAGTCCGCGCTTCCCGCGGAATGTCATATCGACGGCAGTGGTAGACAACTCTTCCCTGTGGACGGCTGACAACGCGTCTTTCTCGCTATTCCACTACGATGGTGGTCAATATCGTCGCATGGCCTGCTTCCCTTATAAGTTATTCGGATTGGATGTCAACACCAATGGCGTGGCACAGTATGTCAGTGGTGAGGAGACTTACTTCTTTCTCAATAACGGAATAGGCAGATACCGTATGAAGGCGAATAAGACGCGTGCGGTGAAATACCCGTTGACTATCGTCAGCGTATCGAGTATCAAGTCGGATAATGAGAAAGTGGAGCTGTCGTGCGCGGGAGATGACGATAACGTGATTCAGTCAGACAATATTCGCCTCGTGTTGTCTTATCCCAACTACGACAGTCAACTGATCACTTTCAGATACAAGCTTCGTAAACAGGGAAAGGATGTAGAGGCGGTACAAGACAATCCCGTCATCACCTTTAACAGTTTGGGATATGGAAGTTATACCTGTGAGCTGGAAGCAGTTTCGGTGGATGGGGAAGTTCTTGCCCGGACAAGTTATCAATTTGAGCATGCGGTGCCATGGTACCTCTCTATCTGGGCTTTTGCCCTGTATGTGCTGGTAGGCTTCCTTGTCATTAGGAAATATGTGCAGTGGCACACGCGCAAAATCGTAGAGCGAAACCGGCATGAGGCAGAGGAAGAACTCATGCGACAAAACCTGAAGGTGCTCGAACAGAAGCAGATTATCGCGGCACAACAGCAGATTATCATGGAGAACGAGCTGACGAGCAAGAGCAAGGAACTGGCTACCATGGCATTCAAGATGGCTGTGCAGAAAGATAAGTCGGAGGTGTTGCGAGAGGGATTGCTGGAAAAGAAGCGAAAGGGAATATTGACAGACAAGGATTTCAAGGAGTTGATTACCACCGCCGAGGGCGAAGATTCTGAAGAAGTATGGAATATCTTCCAGCAGAACTTCGACCTCATTCACCAAAACTTCTTCAGGAATCTCAGGACGAAATATCCCGACCTGACCGCTACTGACCTGAAGTTTTGCGCGCTGTTGCGGCTCAATCTCAACACCAAGGAAATCGCCAAGAACACCAACCTCACCATCAGGGGTGTGGAGGGTGCCCGCTATAGACTGAGAAAGAAACTGGGTATCAAGAACGACCAGTCGCTTACCGAGTTTCTGATTGACCTGAAGTGACGGACGTCAATGTGCTTTTTGTGATGCGGCTGTCACCATCCACGCGCTGGCCAATACCAGGATGAGGGCTACGGGTTTGTCCCAGGTAAGGCTGTCTTGCCCGATGGCAATAGCCACAAAGGAGGCAACGATAGGTTGCAGGTTTGTGTACACGCTTACCGTGGTGGCCTGAAGATGGCGCATGGCGAAGGGTATGGCAAAATAGCCGGCCACGGTGGCAAAGATGACGATGAATGCCATCTCCAAGGCTCCGCTCCATTCCCACGCGCCGTTATACAGCGGAGCTGTCTGCAAGTCGTGCCAAGAGAAAGGCAGCACAGCGACCGTAGACACCAAAAACACCCATTTCATCTGTGTCACGGGAGTATATTTGGGCGACACCTTGCGCGTGATGATGAGGTACACGGCCCATGTCATCAGGCTGAGCACGGCCAATCCAATGCCTAACAGGTCGTTGCTGCCCTTGCCTCCTTGCCATCCCATCACCACCATGAGCAAGGCACCGGCGATGCCGACTAACACACCGATGATGCCACGTGTGGTGAGGCGCTCGCCAATGAGGAGGGTCGCGCAGAGCAATGTAGCGACGGGGGTGAGGGTGGCAATGACGCTGAAATATACAGGACTTGTAAAATGCAGTGCCCAGGCGGTAAGTGTCTGTGAGACGACAAAGCCTAACAGTCCGCCCAGCATGATGACCAAGAGGTCACGACGCTCGACATGCTCCTTGGGCATCCATAGCGAGAGCAGCCAGAAAATGGCCGCGGCACCGATGCAGCGAGTGGCCATATAAGCCATGGGTGACACCCATTGGTCGAGCAAGAGTTTGGTAACTGGTATGCCAAGTCCGAAAATCACGTTGGCCAACAGCACGGCGGCGTGGCCTTCTATTTTTGTTCTTTCCATCATGGGGCAAAGTTAGAAATATTTTGACGGCGGGGCAAATATTCTCGCCTTTTATCTAAGATTGTGGGTGGCTTTCCCCCTCGTTTACCTTTATTTTCCTTATTTTTGCAAAATGGCAGTTGCGCTGCGCAAAGGCGCAGGCTCGGCCTGGACAGGCGCGGACCGTGTGGGTCCACGGCTGTCATCATCACATACAAGATAAACCATGCGACAGATCATCAATCATTTTACCGACGACGACCTTTATAAGTTCTCTATGTGCTGTGCCGTCATCGACAATTATCCCCGTGCCCAAGTGAAATACGCCTTCGTCGACCGGCACAACACCACGTACCCGAAGGGTTTCGACCAACTGGTGAGAGACCAGGTGAAGATGCTGGAGGAGGTGGTCATCACCGATGAGGAAATAGAGTTCATGAAAGAGAAATGCGCTTATATTCCCCATTGGTTTTATACGTACATGAAAGGTTTTAGGTATCAAGCAGAATGGGTAGACGTGCGCCAAGACGAGGAAGGCCACCTGAGCATCGTGTTTGAGGGAAACTGGTCGGACACCATTCTGCTGGAGGTGAAGGTGCTGGCCATCATCTCAGAACTGTATTATATGGTGACAGGCCAGGACGAGCGGTTCGACTACGACGACTACTACCAGCGGTCTTACCGCAAGGCTGAGAAACTGCTGGGGGCGGGGTGCATATACTCGGATTTCGGCACACGGCGGCGGGCGTCGTTCGAGGCCGAGGACACCGCCGTGCGGGCTTTCCGCGACTGCCAGCAATCGCGCGCCGACTGGGCGGGTCGGTTTGTGGGCACGAGCAACGTGTATATCGCCATGAAGCATGGGCTCACGCCGGTGGGCACCATGGCGCATGAGTTTGTGTGTGCCATAGGTGGCATGTTTGGGCCGCAGATGGCCAACCACCTGGCCATGAACGCCTGGCGCAACACCTTCCGCGGGGCACTGGGAACCTATCTCTACGACAGCTACGGCTGGGAGATCTTTGCGCTCAACTTCTCGGAAGACTTCGCCAACCTCTTCAAGGGGCTTCGGGTTGACAGTGGCGACAACCGGCATGAGCTGCAGCGTATCGTGGAGAAATACCAGTCGTTAGGCATCGACTCGCGCACCAAGCAGGTGATCTTCTCGAACGCGCTCACCACCGACGATGCCATCGCCATTCAGCAGTATGCCAAGGAACTGTGCCAGCCGTCGTATGGCATCGGCACGCATTTCACCAACGACTTCCCGGGGGTGCAGCCCATGAACACGGTCATCAAGCTGGTGGCGGTGAAGATCACCGAGGCATGGCCGTTCTATAACGACACGTGTAAGCTGTCGGAGGATACGGGCAAGCATACCGGCAAGCCCGAGGTGGTGCGGCGGTTTATGGAGGCACTGCATATCGAAGCGTGAAGCGAGACCAGAAGGACAGAATATGGAAGGATGGAAGAGGAAAAGGAGAAACAAAGCCGGCCGCAAGGCTGCCGGCTGGAGAAGCATGCGTCGATGCTCCGCCGGTGTGAGAGTCACGACTATATCGCGCGCTGCTTTTATATGGTGACGATGGCCACCGAAGGGCGTTGGGATAAGATGAGCATGCAAACAGTTCCCGGCTGTCACTGTCGTTTGCCCCTGTAAGACAGAAAGCTGTCGCCTCTCCTGCGGCGTTGCGCAGCCAGGGTAACTTGTCCCCCGTGACACCAGCCCCATGTATCAGTATCCACATACCCTCCGTGGCGTCTTGTCCAAGCCACCTTCCTGGCCACGGTTACCACTCTGCACGTCGCCCCTTCTCCATGCCTACGTCCAACCGTTCGCACGTGACAGTCCGATAATTCTATATGAAACCATCCGGTAATTCTATATGAAACCATCCGATAATTCTATATAAAACCATCCGATGGTTCTATATAAAACCATCATATCATTCTATATAGAATCATCCGATGACTTGGGGCTTCTCATTTAGCCCGCCCGCCCTTGCCATAGGCGCGGAAGGCGGTTGAAACGGCAGCTTGGGGGCTCATAACTGCCATCTATGCCAATGACCCGACAACGGCTGATGATGATATAAACCAAGCCCGCCGTCACCGCCTTTGGCCATCCTGTATCTGCCTATTGTAATTCAAACCTCACTACGGTAGGGACTTTCTGCCCTGCCGTCGTCACGCTCAGCGTCACGGGCGTGGCGCCACCCTCCACACCGCGGATGATGACCTGCGCCTGCCCCATGAATGCCGCAATCTCGGCATGACGGCGGTCGGACCCTTGCGGACGCTCGGCCTGCTTATACGCCGGGTCGCCGTTGCCCCATCCCAACAGCTCGGCCGAGCCGTCGAGAGAAATCATGATGTTGTCGCAGGCATCGGGAACGGTGCGCCCCTTGGCGTCGACCAGCGTGAGGTCTACCACGGCAATGTCCTGTCCGTCGGCTCGCAGCGTCTGCTTGCTGACCTTGAGCGTCACTTTGGCTGCGGGTCCGGTGGTCTCCACCCGTTGCGTCATCACCCGCTTGCCCTGTCGGTACCCGTAGGCCACGAGCCGTCCGGGACGATAGGTCGTGTGCCATACCAGATGACCGTCGCGGGGCATCGCCTGCCGCCCGAGCGACTTACCATCCTGCGTAAGCTCCACCTCATCCATGTTCGAATAGGCCCACACCTCCACCTGCTGTCCTTCGCGGCCCTTGAGGTTCCAGTGGGGGAAGATATGCAGCACGGGCTCTGCGGTCCATGCCGCCTGCAGATACCATGCCTCGTCTTTGGGAAATCCGCAATAGTCGAGGATGCCAAACTGCGACCCCGTGGCTGGCCACTTCATGGGGTTAGGCTCACCCCGGTAGTCGAAGCCCGTCCAGTAGAACAGTCCGCCAGCCCAGCTGTTGTCACGATAAAACTTCCATCCGCGCTCAATGACATTCTTTTCGCCCTGCGACCTCTCCTCGCCCTCGCGGTTGATGCTAACCATCCATCCGCGCAGTGAGTCGGTGGCATAGACGTTGCGCGTGCCGCAGCCTGTGGTCTCCTCGGTGCCCACCACCAGCCAGTCGGGATATTCGCGGTGGCGGCGGTCCACATCGTTCTGTACGATATAGTTGTAGCCATGCACGTCCACTTGCTTCACGATGCCGAATCCCCCGCTGTTGCCGTATGTATAAGGACGGCTGTCATCGATCTGCCGGGCATAGTCGATCATCGTGCGGGCAATCTTCTCCCCCTTGTCACCACTCTCTATCCACCACTCCTCATTGCCGATGCTCCACATGATGACCGACGGATGGTTGCGGTGGCTCACGATCATACGCCGCAGCAGGTCGAGATGCTCATGGTTGACGCCCATCAGCCGGTTCTCGTCGATGACCATCACGCCCATCGAGTCGCACACCTCGAGCATGGCGGGCGATGCCGGGTTGTGCGAGCAGCGTATAGCGTTCATGCCCAAGGCCTTGAGGCGTGCCACGCGATATTCCCACAGCGCCTTGGGCACAGCCACCCCCACGCCCGCGTGGTCGAGGTGCAGGTTGGCGCCGCGCAGCTTGATGGGCTGGCCGTTGAGGCGAATGCCCTGCCGGGCATCGTAGGTGAGCGTGCGAAGTCCCACTTTTGTCGTCACCACGTCTTCGCCGCCCGGCGTGGCGGTGCGCAGGGTGTAGAGATACGGGTCGTCGGGGCTCCATAGACGCGGCTGACTGATGGTGAGTACGCCGCGACCCTGTGCCACTACCCTGCCCGCTGCGTCGGTGAGCGTGTTGAGGCAGCTGTCGGTGCTCACGACGTTGACCTGCAGACGGCCGTCGTGCCAGACGTAGCTCACATCGTCGATATAATGTCGTGCGTCGCGCTTGATGAGCCACACGTCGCGGTAGATGCCCGCGCCCTCGTAGTACCATCCCTCCTCCACGGAGGCATCGCAGCGCACGGTCAGCAGGTTGTCGCCGCCGTAGTTGAGATAGGGCGACAAATCATACACTTGTGTGGCGTAACCGCTGGACTCATGGCCCAGATAAAAACCGTTGCAGAACACCTGCGCGTTGCGGAAAATGCCGTCGAAGCGCACGGCGATATGCCGCCCCTCGTCGGCCTTGTCGATGGTAAAGCGCTTGCGATACCATCCCACCGAGTGCCGCGGATATTTCCAGCCCACCTGCTTGTAGCCGTGCGAGTGGCTGGCCTCGCTGCTGTAGGGCAGGTCGACCACCCAATCGTGCGGCAGGTTGACGTGCGTCCAGGCTGAGTCGTTGAACTGCACCCAGGCGGGGCCTTGGTTCTGGCCCACGGCCTTCGACAAAAAGGTGAAGTATTCGGTGCCGTGGCCGAAGTCTTCGGCCATCGAGGCGGCATGTCCCAGATGGAACGTCCAGTTGTTGTTGAGCAACAGTGTTTGGCGCTGGGCACGTGTAGTGCAGACAAGTGCCATGAAGCAGAGTGCCAGAAGGATACGTGTCATGATTCAATTGGTGGGATTTACAGTTTCACCGTCACGGCCTTGCCGTTATAGTTTATCATTTTGCCCTCGGGGTTGTCGAGGTTGAGGGCTCGGGGCTGGGTCTTGCTCACCGTCACGATGTTGAATCGGCGGCTCTTGAGCATGCCGTCGAAGGCTCCCTGACGCTTGCCGATGATGAGGGTGCGGGTGGCCTGGCTGTAGTGGATGTCGATGGTGGCGTACTTGCCGCGCTCGTAATTGTAATTGGTGCCCTCGTCCTCGTAGAGCTGGAAGTCGGCGTCGCGACCCTCGTAGACGTAGAGGTTGATGAGTTCGGCCTTCTTCTGATCGCTCCATTCCATCTCCGGTCCGAAGGGTATGATGCTGCCCTCGGGCACGTAGACCGGTATCTTGTCGAAGGGCGCGTCGACGATGAGGCGCTGGCCGCCCTCCACAAACTCGCCCGTGTAGAGGTCGTACCATCCGCGCTGGGCGGGGAAGTAGACGCTGCGGTTGCGCGCCTTGTAGTAGCCCACGGGGCAGGCCATGAGCGACGGGCCGAACATCCACTGGTCTTTGATGTCGTAGATGGCCGGGTCGCCGTTGAAGTCCATCACCAGGCCGCGCATCATGGTGTAGTCGCGGAAGTGTACCCATCCGGCCATGGAGTAGAGGTAGGGCATGAGACGGTAGCGCAGGCGGTCGTAGGCCACGATGGTCTTGTAGGCCGGGTGGTCTTCGGGTGCGATGTTCCATACCTCGCGCAGGGGCCACTGGCCGTGGGCGCGGTACAGGGGGATGAAACAGCCGAACTGGTTCCAGCGGGCCTGCAGCTCGCGCCACTCCTTGAGGTCCTCGGTCTCGAGGCCGTCTTTGTCATACTGCTGCTGTGCGGCCACGTAGCGGTTCTCGACGCAGAAGCCACCCTGGTCCATGCCCCAGAAGGGCAGTCCGGCCATTGAGTAGTTGAGTCCGGCGGTCATCTGTGCCCGCATGTCTTCCCAGCGGGTGGCGATGTCTCCGCTCCAGGTGGCGGTAGAGTAGCGCTGCTCGCCGGCGAAGCCGCTGCGGGTGAGCAGGAACACGCGCTGGTTGGGGTTCACGCTGCGTTGTCCATGGTAGATGGCGTCGGCATTGACGATGGAGTAGGCGTTGAAGTATTCGGTCGAGGTGCCCAGTGCCGTGGGGCCCGAGAGGGCCTTGCGGTACCACATCGGCGTGCAGTCGCGCACGTTGGGCTCAGAGGCATCCATCCACCAGGCGTCGATGCCAAACTTGTATTTGGTGTAGAGGTTGTCGTTCATCTGCCGCCAGAACATCTTGCGTGCCCCGGCATCGTAGGCGTCGTAGAACGAGCCGGCGTAGCCCAACCAGTCGTGTATGTCGTCTTCGATGGCCTGGTGGTACATCCATCCCTTGGCGTCGAGTTCCTTGTAGTTGGCCACTGACGAGTAAAATTTGGGCCAGACAGAAATCATGAACCGACCGTTCATGCGGTGTACATTGTCGAGCATGGCCTGTGGGTCGGGGTAGCGCGAGGCTTCGAAGGTATGGTCGCCCCAGCTGTCGAGCTTCCAGTAGTTCCAGTCTTGCACGATATTGTCTACAGGAATATGTCGACGGCGGAACTCAGCCAGTGTGTTTTCAATCTCTTCTGCGGTTTTGTAGCGCTCGCGACTCTGCCAGAAGCCCAAAGTCCATTTGGGGTAGACCTGCGCCTTGCCCGTGAGTGTGCGGTAGCCCGCGATTACCTCGTCGGCGTTGCGCCCGGCGATGAAGTAGTAGTCCATGTCCTTGGCCATCTCGCTCCAGATGCTTATGCGGCCTTGCTGCTCGGCCGTCTGCGGCTTGGCCACGCGCAGACCGCAGTAGCTCACGCCGCCGTCGGGCTGCCATTCCACGCGAATCTGCGTCTTGCGCCCGGCCTGCAGTGGGAAGGTGAACTTCCAGGTGTTGGGGTTCCAGGCCGTGCGCCAGCGCTCGGCCACGGCCTCGCGGCCGTCGATGTAAATTTTGATGTAGCCCGCATAGTAAAGGATGAAGTGGTAGTTGTCGGTGGCGGGAGCCTCGATGAAGCCTTCGTACACCACGTTGGCGCCGTTGAGGTCGAAGCCCTTGGGAAGGTTCTTGATGCCTCCGGGCTCGGTGGCATTGGCCAGCTTAGAGGCGGTGGGCGTGTCGAACTCATAGTAGAGACTGTCTTCATCGCGCACGACGCGCTTGCCCAGCTTATCGGTGTAGGTGCCGGTGAGGTGTCCGGCGCGCCCCTGACGGTCGTAGAGCCTGAAGGCCCGGTGCAGTTGCTGGTAGTCCTCGGGATTGCCCCAGCGGCAATAGCTGTAGCTGTCCCATAGCAGTCCGTAGTTCTTGTTGCTCAGTACGAAGGGCACCGACACCTTGGTGTTGTATTGGAAGAGATCCTCGTTCTTGCCCTTCATGTTGAGTTCTTCGGACTGGTGCTGCCCCAGTCCGTAGAATGCCTCGTCGGCCGGACTGTCGAAGAGGGCGTGCCACGTCCAGCCGTGTTTGTCGGCCTCCTTCACCTTGGCGATGTCTACGCCAATCTCGCGGTCGGGCACGGTATAGGGGG
The DNA here is from genome assembly GCA_023425865.1 of Bacteroidota bacterium. Lineage (GTDB taxonomy): Bacteria > Bacteroidota > Bacteroidia > Bacteroidales > Bacteroidaceae > Prevotella. The sequence continues at coordinate 49,618 of JAFABV010000054.1, forward strand.
TGAGCGTCTTGCCGCCCTGTTCGGCCTCGGCGAGCCAGAGCTTACCGTTGCTGTCTCTGAACACCACGCGCCCGGTGAGCGTGCTGACCTGTGCCTGCACGTCGGCCGTGGCCACCGTCACGATGTCGTTCTGGGCACTCACCTTGAAGTCGTTGTAGGCCTTTTGTGGCACGATGATGAGGCTCTGCTTCTGTGGGAAGGCCTCCTCGGCGGTGGCCTCCACGCGAATGATCTTGCTGTTCTTGGGCTGCAGGCGCACCATTCGTGGCACGCCGTTGCCGCTGTTTCTGACGTTTACTGTCACGGTGTTGCCCTCGCGCTGATAGTCTTGTGCCCATAGGCCCATGGGGGCGAGGAGCAGTGCTGCCAGTGAGGTGAAGAGATAGATAGGTTTCATGGATAGGGTGGTAAGCGATTAGATGATGACTCTTATTTTCTTGTATTGCTCACGGAACTCGCTGGGCGTGCTGCCCTTCTTGCGCTTGAAGATGCGATTGAAGTTGCTCATGTTGTTGTAACCGCACTTGAAGCAAATCTCACTGACGCTCTCGTTGGTATCTACCAGCATACGTGTGGCGTTGCCGATGCGTACATCGATGATGTAGTCGCTCAGGGTGCGGCCAGTGTGCTGCTTGAAGAATCGGCTGAACGAACTCTTGCTCATGTTCGACATCTCGGAGAGATCTTCGAGCTTGAGCTCATACATGAAATTCTGACTGATGTAGTTTTTCACCTTTAGGATACGGCGGCTGTCGTCTTCCACCTCTACCTTGGCATAACTCGAGGTGGCAAGCGTATGTGCCCCCTCGCTTACCGACAGGGTGTGTAGGATGTCGACAAACTGCATGAAAGCCTTGAACTTGTCGGTCTGTTGGCCAATGGTATCGAGCTTGTCGTACACCTTGATGATGGTGCTGATGGGGAAGGCAATGCCTTTGCGGGCTTCGAGCAGCATCTTGTGGATACTGAGTAAGGGTGTCTTGGTGAAGATGCTGTCTTCTGTCATGCCGAAGTCGAACTGGATGGTGATCTCACGGATGTCGTCACTCTTGCAGTCGGCCTGTTCCCATACATGTTCCAGGTCGGGACTGGTGATGAGTACCAGGTCGAAATCTCCAATGACCTCATTGCTGTCACCTACGATGCGGCGCACCCCTTCGGCATGCTCCACGAAATTAAGCTCGCAGACGTTGTGGCAGTGGATGGGGTAGGTAAACTCCTTCTTATGCCGGTCGGCGATGTATAACGCGTCTCGATCCATGAGCGGCGTTATCTCATGTAATACATGACTGTCGATAGATATCATAGCGTACGTTCTAAAATTTCCAAGCACATGCGGGTGTTGTGGTAGGGGCATTTCCAGAAGCCGGCCTTGTCGTCGTCGAGATTGACCTTGCCTTGGTCGTCAATGGCCCAGTGCCACTCACCGTGAAGATGGTCGATGAGGTGAGTCTTGATATAATCCCAGGTGTGGAAGACGGTGCTGAGCGCATCGTCATCGCCGAAGTACTGATAGAGGTTGGCGTGGCCGATGATGTTTTCGCACTGTACCCACCACTGACGCTGACGGTCGGTGTGGCCGCTGTTTGTCCAACGCTCGTAGATCATTGAGCCGTCGGGGCATAGCCCTTCGTCGGCAGCCTTGGCCAGGTTGACCACCAAGGGGCGCAACCGTTCGATGACGTCTGGGTCATTCAGTACCAAGGCTGTTTCGTAGAGCAGCCAGGTGGCCTCGATGTCGTGGCCGAAGCTCTGTATGTTACGGCGGCCTTGCCATGCGTCGTCGAAGAAGAGGTCGAGGTGATGCGTGTCGGGATTGTAGAACTTATCGGTAAAGACATCAAGCAGGTGGTCAATGCTTTGGCGCAGTTCGGGCTGTGGCCATACGCGGTAGAGGTTGGTATAAGGCTCTATGACGTGCAGATGGGTGTTCATGGTCTTTGAGCCATTCTCGTCTTTATCCGACAGGCGCATGTCGACAATGGGTTGCCAGTCGCGTGTGAGAGCCTCGCGGTAGCCGCCGTTCACGGCATCGTAGGCATGGCTCTCGATGTCGTGGTAGAGCGCGATGGCACAGTCGAGAGCCTTTTGGTCGCCCGTGGCGCGTGCCAACTCGCTCATACCATAGATGGCGAAGCCAATGGCGTAGGTCTGTTTTTTAGTGTCCAGGGGATTTCCCTTGTAGTCAACGCTCCAATAGATACCGCCGTGCTCACGGTCGATGAAATGGTCGAATATGTAGTCTCGGGCGCGGATGGCCGCGTCTAAGTATTCTGGATTGCCCAATACACGATAGGCTGCGGCAAACGACCAAAGGATGCGGGCATTGAGCACCGCACCCTTGGCTGCTGTAACATCTACTTGGTCGTGGCCATCAATGCGGCCATAGAATCCCCCATAGTCACGGTCGATAACACGTTCTAACCAGTAGCTTAGGATGTTTTCCACCGCGCATTGCCGCATCTCGGCTTTGAGTTGTTTGATGTCCATATTAGTCTGAGGTTTTTCGAATATCTTTGAGTTTGAGGCTGATTTCTTGCATCTTGCTCTTGGTCAAGGGGTACACCACCATGATGACTACCATCAGCACGGCAATGCCGGCGGGAATCCAACTCATGGTGAGCTTCATGCCCATGATGGCACCTGCCGTCTGCTCAGGCGCATTGGGCACCAGTCCAAAAGCGGCAAAGAGCCATAATACGGCTGAGCCAGCGATGGCTCCACCAAACTTTTGTGCCATAGACCCCGAGGAGAAGATGAGTCCTGTGGAAGAACTGCCGTCTTTGATGGTGGCATAGTCAGAAACGTCGGCATACATACTCCAAATGAGCGGGCTGATGATACCTGTGCAAACGGAGATGAGAATCTGTAGGAGAAGCATGGTGATAAACCCGCCATTGTTGAGCGGGAGGTAGAAGAACACGATGCTCAGCACGGCCATTGCGATGCACGAGGCGGCAAACGTAAGGCGCTTGCCCAATTGCTTGCTGATGGGTACGGCGCAAACGACGCCTATCATATTACATACCTCGCCCACGCCGAGGAACAATCCGGCAAAAAAGAAGAACTCCACCATACCGAGGTTGATGTTGGCCTGCTCGCCGATATAATACTTGAAGTAATAGGCCACTGTGGCGCCACGCACTGTGTTGAACAGGTTGGAGCACAGTGCCGCGGCCGTGAGCAGCCACCAAGGAGTGTTGCGGATGAGTGACTTGACGTCGGAGCCTAATGGGGTGGCTTCTACACGCACGTGTTCTTTGGTGAGGCGGAAGCAAGCCAAGAAGAGCAGGAAGCTGAAGGCGGAGATGCAGATCATGGCCCATTGCCAGGCCCCCTGAGGACTTTTGCCCTGCGACTCGAAGAAATTGCACAGTGGTTCCCAAGAGAAAAGGGCGATGAACGAACCGGCATAGGCAAAGAACATGCGGAAACTGGAGAATACCGTCTTCTCGTCAGAGTCGTTGGAGATAACGCCAAGCATGGAGCCGTAGGGCACATTGATGCCCGTGTAGACAGTCATCATCAAGATATAGGTGACGTAGGCCCATACCAGTTTCTGGGTCTCCGAGGCATCGGGTGTGGTGAAAAGCAGTATGCCAGAAATGGCGAAGGGCGCCGCACACCAGAGTAGGTAGGGGCGATATTTGCCCCACTTGGTCTGTGTACGGTCGGCGATAACACCCATCATGGGGTCGGAGACTGTGTCCCAGATACGTGTGACGAGCATCAAGGTAGCCGTGGCACCGAGTGACAGGCCGAAGATGTCACTATAGAAGATAGGCAGATAGTAGGAGAAGATTTTCCAGAACATGCTGGAAGCCATGTCTCCAAATCCGTATCCTACTTTCTCGATGAGTTTTGCTTTTGACATTGTTGGTGGTAGGTATTGGGCCCACCCCAGCCCTCCCAAGGGAGGGAGTGCCATACGGTGGGTTGGTTTGTTGGTTTGTTGGTTTGCTGGTGGGTTGGTTTGTTGGTGGGTTGGTTTGTAGGTGGATTGATAGTTGATGCAGCTTTTGCAACTTGCTAACTGGCTAACCAATTAGACCCCGCAAGCCATATAACCGACCCACCAACAGACTAACCCACCGCACGGCACTCCCTCCCTTGGGAGGGCTGGGATGGGCCCCACCAACAAACTATTTATTTTTTGCGATGAGTTTCTTGATGGTCTCTACCGATGCCGCGGTGGTGAATCCGTCCTCGGGGGTGTTCATGCAGTAGTCGATGAGCTTGTCGATTGTCGAGGTGGCCACGTGCATGCGCGTGTCGGAACTGGCATAGTAGATGAACACCTTGCCGTTGTCGTCAGCAATCCAGCCATTGGAGAATACCACGTTCATCACGTCGCCGATATACTCCTCATCCTGGGGCACCAGCAGGTAGCCGCCGGGCTGAGCAATGACGCGGGTGGGATCATCGAGAGCTGTCATATACATATATAATACATAGCGCAGGCCCGAGGCACAGGCCCGCACGCCGTGGGCCAGGTGCAGCCATCCTTTGGGCGTCTTGATGGGGTGGGGACCCTCGCCGTTCTTCACCTCCATGATGGTGTGGTAGTGGCGAAGGTTGATGATTTTTTCCTCCTTCACCTCGGCATTGGTGATGTCGTCTACCAGTCCCCAACCTATGCCGCCACCTGAACCGGTGTCGATGAATCCATCCTGCGGGCGGGTGTAGAAGGCGTATTTGCCATCAACAAACTCGGGATGCAGTACCACGTTGCGCTGCTGACTCTTCGACTTGAGGTCGTGTAGACGCTCCCAATGGATGAGATCCTTGGTGCGGGCGATACCTGCCGTGGCGGTAGCTGCCGATAAGTCGCCCGGCTGACTGTCGTCGTGACGCTCGGCGCAAAATACGCCATATATCCATCCATCTTCGTGTGCGGTGAGGCGCATGTCATAGACATTGGTGGCGGGAATCGTGTCCTCGGGCAGGGTGATGGGCTCAGGCCAGAACCTGAAGTTGTCGATGCCGTTGGGACTCTCGGCCACGGCGAAGAAGCTCTTGCGATCGGCACCCTCCACGCGCACCACCAACAGGTATTTGCCATTCCACTTGATGGCACCCGAGTTGAGCGTGGCGTTCATCATGATGCGCTGCATCAGGTAGGGGTTGTCGTGTTCGTTGAAATCGTATCTCCATTCCAACGGTGTATGGTCAGCGGTGAGAATAGGGTATTTATAACGGTCGTAGATACCATTGCCCCATTCTAAGGGTTCGTTTGCTCTCGTGAGTAATGCCTCGTGGCGGCTGCGGATGGCAGCTACCCTTTCTTCAAAAGTTTTCATTGTAGGGTAATATTTTTGTTATTATTTCTTCTTCTTATTGATGTCACCGAGGAATAGCGTCCTGGGATAGGAGGAAAAAGCGCGGAAGTCTTGTTCGGTGTTACTTCCGGGATAGGCCATATAGGTTTCCTTGTGATTGTCCCAAGCATTGCGCCAGAAAAGCACGTAGCTGATGGGAAAATCTTTGACGGCAGGCCAGAAAACCCGCGTAAACCAAGTGTTGTCGGGCAGTCGCTGGGCACCGGTCTCTGTCAGGGCTATCACCTTTCGGTGAGCCTTGCCTACCTGCTGCAAGCGATTGAGTTCAAACTTGAGCGTGTTCACGTATTTGTCGTTGTTGGCATCAAAATCATAGAGGTCTATTCCCAATAAATCAGCGTATTTGTCTCCAGGATAATAAGTGAGGTAATCGGCGTCTCCTGCATTGGGCGAAAAGCCCCATGCCAGGTTATTCAGTTTGTATTTCTTCGAAAGAACGTCGTGCGTGTAGCGGTAAAGCTGTTTGTATTCATCAGGAGTGCAGCTGGCGCTTCCCCACCAAAACCATCCGCCACCCATTTCGTGCCATGGGCGGAAAATGATTGGGATGAGCTTGCCATCGGGGGTGCGGAGAGAAGACAGAAACTGTGCCACGGCATGGAGCCACGTGTTGAACTTGTCGTGCTGGCTGCCTCCAGGGATGATTTCCTTAACGGGACGACCTGATGGGTCCCAGGCGTTGTTGCCCGTTACAGGGTTGAAGGGGTGCCAGCTGAGTTCGATAATGCCCCCGCGCGCATGTTGTTGCTGAATCTCACGACGCATCCGGTCGAAGGGAACATGGTCGATATTTTTATCTTTCCCCAATTCCAGAGCGCCAAGTTCAAAGCCTATGACAGCAGGATAGTCGCCAATGATGTCCTTGATGTCGCTGCGTCCCTCATCCCATTTCCAGTTGTGACCGTACACCGTAGCGTCTTGGTGACCAATCATAATACCGCTTGACTGTATTTTTTTCAAGCGTTTGAGCAGTTTGGAGGCTGGTGAGGCTTGTACAACTGTGAATGACAGGCCGAACAAGACTGTTGTCAATAGGGTTGTTATTTTCATGTGCTGGGTATGTGATTGCGTTACGGGAATTTGCTTTCTAAACTTGAGTTGTATTATACCATTGCTTTATTTGAGCTTCATCTGTGTCAGTATCCAGTTTTCCCATTCGTCCCACTGCTCTTGGTACCAGTAATGTCCTGTGAGGGGATAGACACTTAAGGTCTTGGGCGCAGTGACAATATTATAGGTAGCGTAGGAAGAAGTGGGAGGAACCACCTCGTCATTGTAGCCGAACGAGAACCAGCTTGTGCAGGTCACCCGACGGGCAAAGTTCACTCCGTCGTAGTAGCGCGCCCCTTCGATGCGCTGCTGCGTGGGCGTTTTGTCATAATAGAAATAATGTGGCCAACCGCCAGCTACCCCTTTGAGCTCTGACTCGTAGTCGCACATGGCGTCATGTACCGCGGCCATAAAGGTCACGCGTTTGTCTAAGGCTGCCACGGCGAGAGAGAGAAATCCGCCTTGACTGGAGCCCGTTACGCCTATGATGTTGCCGTCCCATTGAGGTAAGGAGGCGATATAGTCTACAGCGCGCACGGCACCTGTAACGACGCGGCGATAATAGTTCTTCTCTGGATGTTCAAGGTTGACATCGAAATAACCGTCGAGTCCAGCCTTGTAGATTTGGTCGTAGAGCGACTGCGGCAAGGTGACGGGGATGCCATGAATGCCAATTTCCAATGTGATGGCTCCCTGTGAAGCTGTCCAGATGTCACCACCGTAAGGGCGCACTCCCGCGCCCGGCACACGCAGTAACGCAGGATAACGACCGGGCTTTTTGGGTACGCAGAGTATGCCGAAGATACGTCCGCCAGGGCGGTCGTTGACGAAGCTCACCTCATAAACATCCACCGTTTGCGTGGAGCGGTCGGGCAGGGGGGTGAGATGTGGGTCGAGGTCAAGTTTGCGGGCCTGGGCGAGGGTGTTGCTCCAGAAGGTATCAAAGTCTTTGGGACATTGTGTGGCAGGCGTGAGCTTCTCGGGGGAGAAGGCGGCTGTGCAGAGCCCTGCATAATCTTTTCCGTCGACATGTGCCGTAACTTTCAGGCGGTAGAAGCCCGGCGAAGTCATCTTTCCAGCGAAGTTCATGGTGCCGTCTTCTAATGTCACGTCTTTCTTGTGCAGGGTAGGAAACATCTCCGGACCTGCCTCATAATCAACCTTGACATTGTTGATGGGTGTGCCCGAACGCAGTACGGTAACTTTGAAGCGTGCTGTTTCGCCGGTTTTGTAGTTCCAGTCCTGATGGTCGGGTTGTACGGTAACTACAATGTTTTTGCCCATAATCTGGGCATTGAGCCCAAGTATCATGGTTGTCAGGAGTAGCAATATAATGCCAGCTTTTCTCGTAGGGTATTCCATTTGTTAGGTTTATGAGTGCTAAGATTGTTGCAAAGATAGCGTATTAATTGAAATTAGGCTGATACTATATTGTCATATCCTTGTATTTTGATGTTATTTTGGTTTGTATTTCAATCTTATGAAATATTAATATTATCCATACGCGCGTTCGGGGTAAGCTGAGTATGCAAACAGTGGCCCTCGGGTGAGCATGCAGGCTGTGGCAGGGTGGTGCCTAAAAGGTGCAGTTGTGAGCCCCCAAGCTGCCGTTTCAACCGCCCTCTGCACCTATGGCAAGGGCGGGCGGGCTCAATGAGAAGCCTCAGGTCACCGGATGATTCTATATAGAATGATGATATGGTTTTATATAGAATTATCGAATGGTTTTATATAGAACCATCCGATGGTTTCATATAGAATCATCGGGCTGTAGGGTGCGAACGGCTGGGCGTAGGCATGGAGATGGGGCGACGTGCAGGCTGGTCACCGTGGCCGAGAATGTGGCTTGGGCAAGACGCCACGGAGGGTATGCGGATACTGATACATGGGGCTGGTGCCACGGGGGCAGCAAGACTTGCTGGCAACGGCCGTGGAGAGGTGATGGCATGCCGTCTTACAGGGGTAAACGTTGATGGCCGTGACAGTAGGGAACTAATTGCATAGTCAACTTATCCCGAACTTGCGTATATATATTAAGGTGTCGGTTATTTACTGTGACAGCCTGGTGCTAAAAGTGAGGGCAAGATAAGCCAAAGGCATGATGTGGTCACTCGGTCATTGATATAGGTCAAATCAAAATAGTTGTATATTTGCGTTTGAATATAGTTAAAAACACTTTGGGATAAAAGTATAAGGTTTGGTTAATATAGTATTATGAACTTCAGGAAAATATTGTCTATCTTTGCAGTTATAATTTTGTATCTATCGATCAGTATTGTTACTTTATTATTGTCTCATCTGACTCAAGTGAGAATCTACTTGTAAAATCAATTTAAAACCAAGACTAAGTATATGAAACCAAACGATCAAAGAATGTTGTTGTTGGCAGGTCTATGCTCTTGCCTGAGCATGGGTTATGCGCCACAGGCTTATGCCGCTACAGATGCGGTACAGGTCGTCCAGCAGCAGACCAAGAGAATTACTGGATCGGTCAGTGATTCGCAAGGTCCAATTGTGGGAGCTGCAGTAAGGGTTGCAGGAACTTCAGTGGCAACGGTCACTGACCTTGACGGTAACTTTACGCTCAATGTCCCCGTAGGTTCTACCATTACCGTGACCTATGTGGGTTATAAAGATGCGAGTTTCCAGGTAGGAAGCAAGGCGTCTTATTCGGTTACGCTGACTGAGGAAAACAATTCTCTGAACGAAGTGGTAGTGGTGGGTTATGGTACGATGAAGAAGAGTGACCTTGCTGGTGCGTCCGCTTCATTAGACGAGAAAACCTTGAAGTCGGCGCCCATGACGAATATCGACCAAGCGTTACAGGGACGTGTATCGGGTGTCACGTCGATGCAGTCGTCAGGTGCGCCGGGTTCGGCAGTCTCTATCAATGTGCGTGGTCTGGCCACAGTTAACGCAGGCTCTGACCCTCTCTATGTGGTCGACGGCGTGATCTGGCAGGGTGGCTCCAACAGTGGTGCCAGTCTGGGTCTGGGTGATGCCCTGGGTAATGGTAAGCATTCTACGGTGTCGCCCATGTCGTTGCTCAATCCCGCTGACATTGTTAATATAGAGGTGTTGAAGGATGCCTCTGCTACAGCCATCTATGGTGCCCAGGGTGCCAATGGTGTAGTGCTGATTACCACCAAGCATGGTAAGGAGGGAGAAGCTAAATTCTCTTATAATGGTTCTGTGACGGGTTCCCGACAGAACAAGCGGTTGGACATCATGAATCTCCGCGAGTTTGCCAGCTACTACAACGACATGGCCGCCCAGGGTGAGATTTCTGATCCCGATTTGGTCTATAGTGACCCGTCTACGCTGGGTGTGGGTACCAACTGGCAGGATGCCATCTTCCGCACCGCTTGGTCGCATTCTCATCAAGTGAGCGCACAGGGTGGTACAGATAAGGTGAAATACTATGTGTCGGGTAACTATAACGACCAAGACGGTACCATTATTGGCAGTGAGTTCAGTCGTTATTCTTTCCGTGTGAATCTTGATGCACAGCTTAAGAAATGGCTGAAGCTCGGTGTGAATGCCACATACAGCAAGACCAGTGAAAGTCTGAAACTGGCAGATAGTGATGAGGGTCTGATCACCTATTCGCTCACCACACCTCCCGATATTCAGATTTATAACATCGATGGCGGTTATTCCAGTGTGTCGAAAGAGGGATTCACCAATCCTAACCCCATTGCCTTGGCCATGATGGATGACATTCTCCTTGACCGTAAGACGCTCAATGGAAGCATCTTTGCCGACGTGACACCGATAAAGCACATTACATGGCACGTGCAGTTAGGCTTTAATACGGGAGCTTCGAAAGCTCAGACGTATGAGCCTAAGGTGAATCTCGGTACATGGACCAGAGACCAGAACCAGAGTCGCATTCAAAAGAACAGCAACGACTATTGGTCGCTAAGCAACTATGTGAATTATAACAACCAGTTTGGCAAGCACAACGTCTCGGCGATGGTAGGACAGGAAATGTGGGAATCAAAGTATGACTATATTTCTGTTTACAACACCAATCTGCCCAGCGATATCGTCCACAATCCTTCTTTGGGCTCTGGTGACCCACAGATAGGATCGGGTTGGGGCAGTTCGTCCATGGCCTCGTTCTTCACCCGTGAGACTTACAATTACGACGACCGTTACCTTGCCACTTACACTTATCGTTACGATGGCAGTTCTAACTTCGGCCCCAACAAGCGTTGGGCTGGATTCCATTCTGTGGCTTTGGCCTGGCGTTTCTCTAATGAGGCCTTTGTCAAGAGTTGGGCCGGCAATTGGCTGAGCAACGGTAAACTCCGTTTAGGATGGGGACAGACGGGTAACTCGAATATTGGCAGCTACCTCTGGGGATCAGCCATGTCGGTGATGTCTACCGGTTTGGGCACCAGCTATCGTCCTGCCAACTTGAAGAACCTCGACATTAAGTGGGAGACACAGGAACAGTGGAACGTGGGTCTCGACTTAGGCTTCTTCAATAACCGCTTGAACCTCACCATGGACTGGTACAGCAAGCAGTCGAAAGACATGCTGATGCAGCTCATCCTCCCGTCGATCATGGGTACCAGCGGTAATGCGTCTTCAGTTTTGGCAGCGCCCTATGGCAACTATGGTGACATCCAGAATACTGGTTTCGAAATCAATATCAATGCCATTCCCGTGAAGTCAAAGGATTTTGAATGGAGTAGCGACCTCAATTTCTCTTTCAACAAGAACAAGCTGAAGAGCCTTTCAGGCAGTACCGCACTCTTGGGCTATGGCCAGTGGAGCGACGTGGTGACACGCACAGTCCCCGGACAGTCACTCTTCCGTTTCTATGGCTATGAGGTGGAAGGCATCTACCAGGACTTCGACGACATCATCAACTCGCCGGTCAACACCTTGCAGCAAAACAATCCGATCGTCACCAATGCCGACGGCACGAAGTCATGGAGCACCGACCCCACCAAGTACAGTCGAAGCAATACGACCTATGTGGGCGATATCAAGTATAAGGATGTCAACAATGACGGCATCATCGATGAGAACGACAAGACCGACCTCGGTTCGCCGTTCCCCAAGATGACCTTCGGTTTCAACAATACCTTCCGTTATAAGAATTTCGACCTCAACGTCTTCATCAATGGTTCTCTCGGTGGTAAAATCGGCAACTACATGAAGATGAAACTGACACATATGAATACTGTGTGGTCTAATCAGCTCACTGATGTCAACAACCGTGCACGCCTGACAACCAGTGATGGTGATTTGAGTGGTCGCTGGTTTGATGACATTAGCCGTGTTGTGGTTGCCAATTCTGATGCTACCTTGCCACGTGCTTCAATCAACGACCCCAATAACAACGACGCCTGGAGTAGCCGTTATATCGAAAGCGCGTCTTATATGCGCTTGAAGAGCATAACCTTGGGTTATACCTTTGACAGCAAGCTCATCCGAAAGATTGGACTCTCCAGCCTGCGCCTGTCGCTCAACGCCACCAATCTCTTCACGATCACAGGTTACGATGGCTACGATCCAGAAATCGGTATCTCTCCGGCCAGTGCCAATGTGTATAACTTAGACAACGGACGCTATCCGTCACCGACGACCGTCACGTTTGGTCTCGACATGTCATTCTAAAGATCTAAATGGAATAAACGATGAAAACCAAGAATATCAAATATGTTGCGGTTGCCATGTTCATGGGCCTTGGACTGTCGTCATGTGGCGACTTCCTGGACAAGCCGGTGGAAGACAACTACAACACCGAGAACTATTATCAGTCAGACAACGCCGTAATTCAAGGCGTCAATTACCTTTACAACTCTCCCTGGTACGATTTCCAGCGTGGCTTCATCAAGGTGGGCGAGGTGTTGTCAGGCAATATGTATTGGGGAAGTAGCCCCTACCTCAACTTCAGTGTCAACGGTTCTGACGAAGACTTGATCAATATGTCATACTCGCTCTGGGCAGAAATTGGTCACTGTAACACGGTGTATGAGTCACTCAAGGGTGCCAATGCCTCGCAAGCCGTGAAAAACCAGGGTATGGGTGAGTGCTTGGCATGGAAGGCTATGGCCTATTTCTTCCTCGTGCGCTCATTCGGTGATGTGCCTATCGTGCATAACAACTCCGACAATCTTGCCGCTGGCGACTACAACACGCTGCAGAAGGTGGAGAAGGCCGATGTTTACGACTACATTATCTTGACTTTGGAGAAGGCCATGGAACTGCTGCCTAAGACCAAGAGCACCACAGGACGTATAGACTACTATTGTGCCGAGGGTCTGTTGGCCAAGGTGTATCTCACCAAGGCTGGCGTCAGCGGTACCTTGAACCAGGATGACCTTGCCAAGGCTGTAAGCTATGCCACTGACGTCATCAACAATTCTGGCCGTACGCTGATGGCTAACTATGCTGACATCTTCCGTGGCAGCAACAACGTGAGTGACGAGAGCCTCTTCGCTTGGCGTTGGACTGTAGGTGCGCAGTGGACCAGTCAGAATACCTTGCAGAGCGACCTGGCACCCCAGGGCTTTGACGAGAACGGCGACAACTGGGGTGGCTGGGGTGGCCCTTCGCTCGATCTCATCGAGGCCTACGGTGTTTCGCCTAAAGACGATCCCACCAAGCGTATCGATAAGGACGCCCGCCGCAAGGCTACCGTCATGCTTGCCGGCGACATCTACGAGTATTTTTGGCGCGACCACGACCTGGGCAATGGCAAAAAAGGCCTCGACTATCTGAAGTTCTGGTACGACAAGAGCTATAATGCTGCTGCCACCGGTCAGTGTCAGGCACCTTGCGGAGGTACCAACGTGAAGCACCTCTATGGCGACAATGCCGATCACTTGGCTGAGATGGGTATCATTCCGGGACGCATGGCCAATGCCCTCGCCACCCATATCCTCCGACTTTCTGATGTCTACCTCGTGCTGGCTGAGGCCCAAGCCCTGATTGATGGTGGCACCACCACCAACGCCAATGCGCTCAAGGCTTTCAATGCCGTACATCAGCGTGCTGTTCCCTCTGATGTGGAGAAGACATCGCTCACCTTCAATGATGTATGGAAAGAGCGCCGCCTGGAGTTCGCCGGAGAGGGCGACCGCTGGTACGACCTCGTACGTCGCAGCTACTATGATGTAGATGCCTGTATCGCAGAAATCAAGGCACAGAAGCGAAATGCCCTTTGGGGATGCGATATTGTGTACAAGCGCTATTTTGAATCAAACGTATGGTCATATAACGAAGAAGGCGGTGAGATGCAGTATGACAGCGATACCCCTGCCCCCAATGTTACGGCCAACAGCTTCCAGTTGCCTTTCCCGACAGAGGATGTGGCCCTGAATCCTAACCTGGGTAGCAATGTCGCACCCATTCACGTAGACGTGCGCAGCACTTACAGCTATTAATAACCTTTAGAGACGAACAACGATGAAAAAGATTAATTATAAATGGACTTTCATGATAGCGCTTGCCGCTGTCAGCATGGCATTCACCTCTTGTAAGGATGAACCAGACAAGTATGAGTCCACAGACGGCACACCTACGGTCTACTACATCCGCTCAGTGGACGTGAGCAAGAAAGACTCACTGCTCACCGCCGCATCCATGGAAACGCCTATCTGCTTGGTGGGCGAAAACCTCCGCAGCATTAAGGCCATCAACTTCAACGACCAGAAGGCTGTGCTCAACACCAGCTACATGACCGATCATACCCTGATCGTGTCGGTACCCAAGACTATTCCGTCGCAGGTTTCTGACAAGATGTATATGATCACGACAAGCAACGATACCATTCCTTACGACTTCAAGGTCATCGTGCCTGCACCCACCGTCGTGTCGATGAGCAACGAGTGGGCCGCTGCTGGTGAGACTGTGACCATCACGGGTGACTATTTCCTCGACTACGACAATTATCCCTTGGAAATTACCGTGGGCGACAAATACACAGTTCCTCGCAGTGCCATCACGAGCATCACCAAGACGGCCATTACGCTTGTCATGCCTGAGTCCATGCCCCAGCATGAGAAGATTGACATCTCCACGAAGTATGGTACTACCAAGGCACCGTTCCAGTATAAGGACAACCGCGGTTTGCTCTTCGACTTCGATACGGCTTACGATGGCGTGAATGTGCTGGGCAATCATGGTTGGCACAACCAGAAGATCCAGAGCGATGGTACCTCTCTCAGTGGCAACTACCTCTTGCTGGGTGACGCGGATATGGCGGGTGACGGTGGCTGGAATGACGGTAACTTCGCGTTTGAATATTGGGCTGGCACCTGGAACAAGACCTTCGACGGCGATGGTCCCAAGCTCAACGACGTGGCCGACTTCTCCAACTGGACTGAGAAGAGCATCAAGTTTGAGATGCTTGTACCTTCTGCCAACCCCTGGCGCGCCGCGCCGCTGCAGGTGATTTTTGCCGGTCCCGACAAGATTACGCTCTTTGCTGCCAACAACACCTTCTTCCATGCTGGTGACGGATGGGGGCGTGCCCTTTATATGCCTTGGAATAATGAAGATAAGACGTATGATACTGGCGACAAGTGGGTGACGGTCACCATTCCATTGAAGGACTTCAATAAAGACTGGGATGGCAACTTAGCCACTAAGACCTTCAGCTCTGTCGACGACTTTGCCAGTCTGACACTCTTTGTTGTGACGGGTTCGTATAACGACAAGACCGTCATTCCTACCGGTGCCGACGGTCATCCCATCATCAAGATCGACAACATCCGTGTGGTGCCCAATAAATAACGCTAAATAACAATACGACCTATGAAAAAGTATATGTGCAGGATATGTATCCTGATGATGATAGCCTTCACGGGTTTGTCGTTGACCTCGTGCAACGATGGCGACGACCTGAACACCGACCAGTATGGCAATGACATCGCGCTCAACTCCTTCGGTCCATCGCCGGTGCTGCGTGGTGGTATGCTCTACTTCTACGGTAGTAACCTCGACCAGATTCGCGAGATCGACCTTCCTGGTGCCGACCCCATCACCTCCATCAATGTGATCACTTCTGGGGCTCACAGCCAGATTGCTATCCAGGTGCCTGCGGAAAAGTGCGACACGGGTATCGTGACCCTGGTCACCGCCAAGGGAGGCATCATCAAGACCCTTACCCCTGTGACTTACCGCGAGGATATTGTCTTCGACAAGTTCTATGTGGGAACTGAGGGCAATCTTGTAGGTAACGTAGGTGATGTGGTTACCATTAAGGGTGACTACCTCAACCTGCTCCATGGAGTAATCTTCGCCGACAAGGATACCGTTCGTGAAGACCAGTTCCTGGCGCATGACCGCTACACCATTCAGGTGGCTATCCCCGCTGAGGCCAAGACGGGTAAGTTTGTGCTCACCGACCTGGCTGAGACTCCCACTGAGATCGAGAGCGAAGAGGCCCTGACCATCAACCTGCCTACCGTGTCAGGTCTTACGCCCGAGAATCCTAAGGCTGGCCAGACCATCACAGTGAAGGGTGAGTCGCTTACCCAGATAGCCAGTGTCAAACTCGTTGGCGCCACGGTCGAGGCCTTGACGGCCCAGACAGACGCTGCCATCAGCTTCGTGCTTCCCGCCGCAGCTACCGATGGCGAGGTGACACTTGTTACCAAGTCGGGTGTAGAGATTCCTGCAGGCAGCATCGTGACGGTGGTGCCCACCTCACTCAGTGCCGCTCCCGCTCCCGTGAAAAATGGTGCCGATCTCACCATCACGGGTAAGGACCTCGACCTCGTGACCTCTGTCACCTTCCCCAACACTGATGCCGTGACGCCTAAGGCCCTGACGGCAACCCAGCTCGTGGCTACTGTTCCCACCAAGGCGCAGGAGGGCGACATCACGCTCACCTTAGCCAATGGCAAGACCGTCACCGTGGCTTACACCTTGGTGAAGCCTGCCGTGACAGGTTGTACACCTGCCTCGCTCACCGCTGGCGAAAAGGTGGTCATTCGTGGTACCAACCTCGACCTCGTAGCTTCAATCACCTTCCCCGGTGAAGTAGCGCAGACCGTCACCACCTTCGCCGCCCAGAGTGCAACGGCCATCGGACTCGTCGTACCCGCTGCCGCATCAGGTACTGGCTTCACGCTCAACCTTATCAACGGCAGTACTGTTGCCGTGCCCACAGGTCTCGACATCAAGGCAGCTACCGACCCATCGATTGCCGCCATCAATCCTGCCAGCGCAACGGCTGGAACCACCATCACCATCACCGGTAAGAACTTCAACAATGTTCAGAATGTTTATATTGGTGAGTATAAGGTGACGAAGTACACCTCGCGCTCGGCCACCGAAATCGTATGCCAAGTGCCTGCCACGGCAGCCGATGGCACCTATACCATCTTCTTGGAAGACTACGAGGGCAAACGTTTCGAGGGAGGCACCTTCACCGTGATGCCTAAGGAAATCGATCTGGCAGGCTTCGCAGTCTACGAAGATCGTTCAGGACTGGTGAGCTGGCCGTTCAACTTCTCGTGGAGTGACTCTAAGGGTAAGATGCGCATCATGAAGGCCGACTTGGTTAAAGCCGGTGTAAAGTTGGGTTCTAAATTGCTCATCTACAAGAATGCGGGCGCAACCGGTGAGATACAGATCAACAACGCCAACTGGGGCAGTATTTATACTGTTGCCGATAAGGGTGGTACTCAAGATGTGATAATCCAGGAGTTCGACGATGCCATGATGGCTGCCGTTACCAGTGTCGCTGATGGATGGAGTGATACTGCTTTCATCTTACAGGGTACCCTCTCGGGGGTAACCAAGATGACTATACTCCCATAATTGCAAACTCAAAGTGAGGGACGAGGTGCCTGAAGGCATCTCGTTCCTTACATTATTATATTATGTATGATGAGAAGATTGATTTTAATTTTTCTGGCCTCCCTTAGTGTGGCTATGGTTTTTGCCGACACGGGTAAATCCTTGTTCGTCACATTTACCGATAACACCAAGGTCGAGTTTGCCCTTTCTACGCTGCCTGTCGTGACCGTTGCCGATGACAAGCTCACCGTCACCACCACCGCCACCACGGCGGTTTACGACCTGCAGACGGTCAGCACTTTTATCTATGGTACCACTACAGGCATCAGTAATGCGCAATTGAGCCAGCCTGTCCTCGATGGCGACCGCCTTATTGTACCCGGCTCTGCACACTCCATCCGTGTTTTTGCCATCGACGGCACTGCTGTTCGTGTCAGCCCTGTAGTGTCCTCCGGCAGTACAGTGGTGAGTCTTGCGGCCTTACCCCACGGTGTCTATATCATTAATATCAACGGCAAAGCCATTAAAATCGCAAAGCCATGAAGCATCTCTTTACACTACTTCTTGTCTTCCTTTCTTGTTTAGGTGTCTCAGCCCAGCACGACGGAGACAAAATCACGATCAATACTACTGAGCAGGAAAGGACTCCGACGTGGAACTTGGCCGGTACATCTGATGTTATCTCCTCGCTGAAACACACCGCTGATGGTAAACTTGAGGTCTATCTTAAAGGTTGGGAGGAATTTGGCGCATGGGAAACCTACGACATCAACCAGATCAGCAGCATCATTTTCAATGTACAGCGTGAGAGCGATGTCAGTGGTATCACACTGGCCGATGCCGCTGCCAATGATGCTACCAAGAAGCTGTACAAATACATGAAACTCAACTATGGCAGTCGTATCTTCTCTTCGGTCATGGCCGATGTCAACTGGAACCATAAGATCGCAGACCAGCTTTATGCCAAAACGGGTAAGTATCCTGCCTTCAACTGTTACGACTTTATCCATATCTACGTGCCTGAGGGCAGTACTTGGATTAACTACGACAATCTCACTCCTGTCACAGAGTGGGTCGAAGCCGGTGGCTTGGTATCGCTGATGTGGCACTTCAATGTGCCCAAGACTGAGACCACAACCATTGGTACCGACGGCTCGGGCGTGACGACCTCACCCTCTGAGACTACCTTCAAGGCTGGAAACGCGCTGGTGAGCGGTACTTGGGAGAACAAGTGGTTTTATTCCCAGATGGACAAGGTGGTTAGCGTGCTGCTCAAGTTGCAGGACGCTGGTATCGTAGCCACCTGGCGTCCCTTCCACGAGGCGGCGGGTAATGCCATGCTCAAGTCAGGAGCCAGCTGGGCCACGGCCTGGTTCTGGTGGGGTGCCGACGGAGCCGACACCTACAAGCAGCTGTGGCAGACCATGTTCAACTACTTCCAGAGCAAGGGTGTACACAATCTCATCTGGGTATGGACCTCGCAAAACTACAATGGCGACAGCACCCAGTATGACAATGATGCTGCATGGTATCCGGGTGATGCCTACGTAGACATTGTGGGCCGCGACCTCTATGGTACGACCGCTGCCCAGCAAAAGACTGAGTTTGCTGAGCTGCAGGCTCGCTATCCCAACAAGCTCATCGACCTATCTGAGTGTGGTATCACTTCCACTGCCGCCACGGCCAACGTTGTCGATGCCTGGAACGCAGGTGCCCGGTGGCTGGGTTTCATGCCTTGGTACGGGTCATCGCTTCCCTCTGACGCGTGGTTGAAGGAAAATTTAAGCCAAGATATTGTCATCACACGCGACAAAGTCAATCTCAATGCCACCACCGTCGACGAGTCGGCCAAGCAGGCCGTGGTCAATATGGGATTGGGATTCAACCTCGGTAACACCCTCGATGCCAATGGTGCCGGCACAGGCCATGCGCCCACTGACTATGAGACCATGTGGGGACAACCTGTCACCACCAAGGCCATGATCGACTTCCTGAAGAAGGAGGGCTTTGGCTCGGTGCGCGTACCCGTTACCTGGTATGAGCATATGGATACGAATGGTGTCGTGGACGCGGCCTGGATGAACCGTGTGCAAGAGATCGTAGACTATGTCATCGACAATGGCATGTACTGTATTCTCAATGTGCATCACGACACTGCTGCCGGCGACCATGCGTGGGTGAAGGCCGATGCCGACAACTATGCCAGCAACAAGCTGCGCTACGAGGGGCTGTGGACACAGATAGCAAATCGCTTCCGCGACTACGACCACCATCTGGTCTTCGAGGGATACAACGAAATGCTCGATGCAGCCAACACTTGGAATGCGCCCGTCAATGCCGAGAGCTATACGGCACTCAATAATTATGCGCAGAGTTTTGTCACGGCCGTGCGCAATACGGGGGGCAACAATTCTACTCGCAATCTGGTCATTAACACCTATGCAGGTGCTAACCACCAGGCCGTGCTCGATGCACTGGTGCTGCCTTCAGACAATACGACCGGACACCTGGCCGTGGAGATTCATTCTTATGACCCATGGAACTGGTTTTCTACTTACGGTGCATGGAATAGTGACTGCAGCACTTATCTCCAACAGATGTTCAGTCGTCTGAACACCACATTCGTGAGCAAGGGTATCCCTGTCATCGTGGGCGAGTATGGTACACATGGCGACCAGTCGGTGTCGAAGACTTCTACCGATGCCCAGAAGCAAGCCGCTGCTGACCAGGCCGCCGACATGGTGAAGCAAGCCAAGGCACTTGGCATTGCCACCTACTATTGGATGAGTATCTTCGAAGGTACCGACCGCACGGTGCCCCAGTGGACATTGCCCACTGTGGCCGCGGCGATGAAGACTGCTTACAACCAGTAACTTAACTGTAAACCCATGAATCGATTGACATTACTGTTAAGCTTCATAGCCATAGTGCTGCTCTCGGGCGCTTGTGGCGACAAGAAAAAGAAATCGTATGATGAAATAGGAGAGAGCGGACTCACCACCCGCACTGAGAACCTGCAAGCCAACCTGCGCACCTTTGCCAATAAGGGCACCATCGTCGGACAGCAATACGGTACCCTGGATGGCATCGGCTGGAAAGCCGATACGGTGGAACAGAGCGACATCCGGAGTATCTGTAACGACGGGCCCGCCTGCAGCGGGTATGAGCTTGCCGGTTTGGAACGCGGCCAGAAGGTCAACAGCGATTCGGTGGCGTTCAGCGATATACGTACTGATGTTTTGCGTTTGTTCCGTCGAGGCGGCTTGGTACTGATGTCTTGGTCGGCTCCCGACTACAAGGGCGACGAGAAAGTACTCGACACATGGCTTGGCCACATAGCCACCTATCTTGAGTCCTTGCAGGACGAGTATGGCATCAAAGCCCCAGTTGTATTGTTTCTTTATCCTTTGCGGCAAGACACTTGGTATGCCAAGCTTAGCCCCGAGGATTACAAGACACTCTATGGTCATTCGCTCAATAAACTGCACGACTTAGGTGTCACCAATGCCATCTTTGGCATGAGCTATAGTGACGATATGCCCGTGAGTCAGGTAGAGGCTTCCATGCCAGAGGGAATTGACGTACTTCAGGTTTCTGTGCTCAGGCCGGGTACGACTTCTGTAACTACCGCCGCTTACCGCAGCGCGTTAGACAGCGGCGTGCAACATCTCATGCGCCTATCGCGCGAGCGTAACCTTGCTGCCGGATTGAACGCAGGGCTTGAGGGACTGCCCACTACCGACTGCTTCATGGGAGCCTTGCAACCCCTGCTGCGGTCACAGCGCCTTGCTTATCTGCTCATGGGACCCAACCGCGGTGACATCGATGGGGGGCATTATTATGTACCCTTTCCCGGGCTGGACAATGAGCGCATCAACGACTTCGTAGATTTCTATAATGATGAGTCAACTGTATTGATTGGTACTCTCAATGGGCTTTATCTCAGAAAATAAGAGATAGGTATTATGAATTAAAATCAATCTTTGCAGGCTGCCAGCAGTGATGCTCGCGGTCTGCTTCTTACTTTTAATACTGCTTCTACACATATGAACAAACAAACGATTCTTGCCATCGCCCTCTTATTCTTGGGGCTCACGGCACAAGCCAAGGTGCGGCTGTCGCATCTCATTTCTGACAACATGGTGCTGCAACAGCAGACCGATGCCCGCCTCTGGGGATGGGCAAAACCCGGACAACCCATTACGGTAACCACCTCGTGGGATTCCAAAAGATATCGTGTCAAGGCTTCCTCTGATGGGCAATGGCTCGTCAGCGTGAAGACGCCAAAAGGTAGTTTCACACCATACTCCATCACCTTCGACGATGGTGACCAACTCACCGTGAACAAAGTTTATTCTGGTGAGGTGTGGGTGTGTGGCGGCCAGAGCAACATGGAGATGCCTGTACGTGGCTTTGGCAACTGTCCGGTAGAAGGCTATGGTGACGCAGTGGCCAATGCCTGGCAAGATGGTGGCGTGCATTACGTGAAGATACCCAGCGTCATGAGCACACGTCCACTGGCGGATGCCGACTGCCATTGGGAGACGATCAATGCCAACACCGTTAACGAGTGCAGCGCCGTGGGCTTCTTTTTTGCCCGTATGGTGAGTCACACCTTAGATGTTCCCGTAGGATTGGTCATGGCAAATAAGGGAGGCACACGTGTGGAGAGCTGGTTAGACGAAGACAATCTCAAACGCTATACGCAGGAGCCGCTCGACTCTATGGCTATAGTCAAGAAATTCACGAGAGATTACCATCGTCCGCTGCTTTGGGGTAACGGCACCTTCCATCCCATTCTCAACTACACGGTTAAAGGCATCCTGTTCTATCAAGGTTGTTCAAATGTTGGTGATCCCGGCAACCAATATTCCGACCGGCTCAAGTTGCTGGTGGAACAGTGGCGTCGTGATTTCCGCCTTGGCGACATTCCTTTCTACTTTGTACAGATCGCCCCTTACCATCAGGGTGCCGATGGAGTTGACGGCATTGTGGGCGCTTTGTTGCGCGAACAGCAGGCGCGGGCCTCTGAAATCATTCCCAACAGCGCCCTTGTATGTACCAACGACCTGGTTTATCCTTGGGAGTACGACCAGATTCATCCCTGCCAGAAGCGCCCTGTCGGTGAGCGTCTGGCCTTCCTCGCCCTCAACCGCAGCTATGGTTACAATAACGTGTGGTGTGAGAGTCCGCGTTACAAGAGCATGACCATCCAGGGTGACACCTGCTATGTGCGGTTGCAAAACGACTATGGTGGCATTTCACGTTTCAATGGCATTGAGGGCTTCGAGGTAGCTGGCGAAGACCGGGTGTTCCATAAGGCAGTGGCTGGTCACTTCTGGGCACCAGGCAATGACCCACGCAATGAGACGGTGTTTGTCACCTCGCCTCAGGTGAAGCATCCTGTTGC
Source organism: Bacteroidota bacterium (assembly GCA_023425865.1). GTDB lineage: Bacteria > Bacteroidota > Bacteroidia > Bacteroidales > Bacteroidaceae > Prevotella. The sequence continues at coordinate 72,187 of JAFABV010000054.1, forward strand.
CGTGCGCTACTGTTTTCGCAACTTCCAGTTGGGCAATCTCAAGAACTGCGCCAACCTCCCACTGCTACCCTTCCGCACCGATAACTGGTAAGTCCGCAATGGTGCCGGGTATGAACATATTGCAGGCAAGGCTTTTGGCCTTGCCTGTATCTTTTTGTGGGTTATCTTGTGTGTGGAGGGCATCGTTTGTGTGTCTCATTGCCTCCGTGGCGCCTTGCCCAAGCCACCTTCTTGGCCACAGTTACCATCCCGCACGTCGCCCCATCTCCATGCCTACGCCCAACCGTTCGCACCCTACAGCCCGATGGTTCTATATGAAACCATCCGATGGTTCTATATGAAACCATTCGATGGTTCTATATGAAACCATTCGATGGTTCTATATGAAACCATATCATCATTCTATATAGAATCATCCGATGACTTGGGGCTTCTCGTTTAGCCCGCCCACCCTTGCCATAGGCGCGGAGGGCAGTTGAAACGGCAGCTTTGTGGCTCATAACTGCACCATTTAGCATGACTAACCCCATGGTTTACGATTGCTTAATGGGCGGTTTACGACAGACACCATACCTTACAGGTGAATTAATCTGGTACGGATTGGTGAGCTTGCCCAATATGCGTTTGCATGCGCGAGCCGCGATACCCAGAGCGGTGCCTGATGCCACTCATTCCACACCCACTGCTGCGCTGTTCGGCCGTGGCGTTGGCACCACCCTACCACAGCCTGCATGCTCACCCGAGGGCCACTGTTTGCATACTCATTTTGTCCCGAACTCGCGTATTGAGATGAAGTTTCTGTTTCTGTGTCAATGAGTATAGCGTTCTTCATGAAGCGTCTTTCCTGAGTATGGCAAGCAGCCGCGCCCAGTCTTCCTTGTCACGCACGGCTTGTTGTAGGGGCACTGCCTCATTGTGGTCGTTGAGATAGAGCGGCGTGGGTTCCCGGTAATGTTCATTGGCCAATGAGGCATCACCGCGACAGAGGCGGCTGCGTATGCCAGCCATGTCGGTGAGTGTATGAAACACCGATAGGCTCGTGGCCACCGCCTTGTGGCGATGCCGCCACAGGGCCGCTGTCTGCGCTTGATGTCTTTCCTTATAGTAAGGTGACGTCCAAACCAATAACGGCACATAGACTTCGTGAGACGAGGGGGTGGGGCTGGCGTGGAGGAAAAGGTGTCGTTTGTCGTCAAAAATATTCTCGCCGTGGTCTGAGGTGTAGAGCATGGCAGAGGTGGAGCCTGTTGCCCGCAGGCGCTCAATCACCTCGCTGAGCAACCAGTCGGTGTAACGTATCGAGTTGTCGTAGGCATTGACCAGCGGTACCCTGTTTTCGGCCCGTGCGTCCACGGCCTCGTCGGGTTTGAAGTGTGCCATCCGTTTCGGATAGCGCATGTCGTATTCAAAGTGCGAGCCGTAGGTATGCAGCACAATGAGTTCCTTTGTGCGTCTCTGCGCCAATACCTTATCTAATAGTGGCAATAGGTCGCCGTCGGCTTTGTCGGCCATATCGTTTCCGTTCGCTGCGGTTTTGACAAAGACGCTTCTGTCGGCCTCTTGCCCCAAGAAGTCGATGAAGGAGTGGTTGGGCATTTGGTTGGAGATGAACACTGTGTGGAATCCGGCTTCCCTGAAGGCCGTGATGATACCTTTCTGGTGGTAGAGGCTGTCATAGTCTTGCGCCGACACCGCCGATAGCAGCATTGGCACACTCTTGTGGGTGGTGTTCGACTGGCTGAAGGCCTTGTCGAAGGCGATGAGACCGTCGAGCCGCATGAGAAGCGGGGTGGTGGGGCGCTGATAGCCGTAGAGCTGAAAGTTTTCTGCCCGTGCCGTCTCGCCTATCACTAACACATAGACCTCGCGTTCGTGGGCGTCGTGCGTCGAGGTCGCGCCGAAAGTGAATCGGGCGGAGGTCTGGGCATAATGGGCCGAGGCCTCTACACGGCTCACGGCCAGCCTGATGTTATGAAAGACGTTGAGAGGATAGAGCTCATCGGTGGCGTTCTTGTAGGTGCCTCGCCATAGCCATGCGGCGAGTCCCACGAGCAGCAGCGCACCACTGACGGTTCTGAGCTTGGCGGTGTGCTGTGCCGATAGACGGGTGTGTTGCCTGATGCCAACGATGGCGAGCGTCAGCAGCGGCACGTAGGCTACCACTACAAACACGATACTCGGCATGATTTTGTCGAGCAGCTCGGTGGCCTCACCCACATTGGTGGTCACCAGGTTGACAAACATGTCTACCGCAATGACCGAACGGCCGAAGAGGTAGAGCAGTACCATCTGGAAGGCAGACAGAAAGATGAGCGGAAACAGCCACCACGTCATGACTGCCGGACGGCGGCGGAGGGTGAGCGTCAAGGCATAGAGGGGCAACGGCACCAGCAGGTTGGCCATGCGCGCCCACGGTGAGAGGGGCTCGGTGATGCTCAGGCAGATATTGGGCAAGGCAAGAATGAGCCATGCCCAGATGAATAGCGTTGCCGGTGCAGTGAAGTTATGGAGTATAAACGTTTTGAGTTTCATGTATCTGACAAGTGTTTGTAATGGCCTTTACGCCAGGCTTGTGCCACCGCTGCGTGGCACGGCGGTCAGAATGCCTCCTCTATATTGAAGATGAAGCCCGACTGTCCGCTCTTGCCAAAGCCATAGTCTATCCTGATGTTGACATTCTTCTTAAACTCCCATCGGTAGCCAATGCCGTAGTTGGGCAGAACCTTCTTCAGGCGCAATTCGCCGAACTCCGGAAACACCGTACCTGCTCCTACCCATGCCACCACCCCGTTTCGGCGGTAAATGTGTTGCCTGAGTTCCACCTGCGTCTCAAGTTTATTGCGGTCACGGTATCGGCCGTAATAATATCCCCGCATACTGTGTGTGGTACCCAGCATGGCGAGGTCGTTCCACGACAGTCGGCCCATTTGCAATACGCCCGACAGCTGTGCGGCGACGGTGGCGCCACGCCATGCGGGCAGGTAGCCGTTCATCACAAAATTGGTGGTGGTAAACCAGTGCCTCCGGTTGAAGAGTTGCTTGCGCACGGTCTGGGTGAGCGACAGATACATGCCTCGGTGGGGTGCGGTCATCACGTCGCGCGTGTCGTATTCGGCCATCAGGCCCGCCCCAATGTCAGAGGCACTGGCATAGAGGTTGTCTACGAGCCCCGGGCGAGTCACGTTGCGGGTCGTCATCCAATTGTAGGCTACGGTAGGACCTACATAGAACCCCTTGTTCAGTCTGAAGAGAAAGCTGGTGCTGACCTGCACGTCAAGGCGGTCCATCTTGCTCTCGTTGTCATCGTCGTTGCCCATGTCATACCCGGTGCCCCAGAAGTTGGTGGGTGAGAAACTGAAGGAGACGTCGTACACCCAGCGGTAGCGCTGCTGGGGCAGGATGTGTACGCCACGCAGTCCTATCATGTAGAAGCCCGCGGTGGAGAGGTCGGCATAGAGCGACAGGTTAGACGGCGGCATGAGCGTGTCGTGGGGAGTGGTGTAGTACAGTCCGGCCGCCACGAGCCCCAGTCCGAGCTTGGTATTGTTGCTGTAGTGCGGTCCGCCGATGATGCCGAAGTCAAATTTCTCACGGTCTTTGCCCTGATTCGACTCGGCGAAATAGTCGGTGATGCGCTTGATGAGTCCCTTGCGGGCCGGCATCATACTGTCATTGGCGTTGACGTTCCCCATGGTGTCGGCAGGCTCTCCCGTCGTGTTTTGTCCATGGGCCACGACCGATGACCACAGCAGCAATAAGGCTACGATGCTGATGACCCGCCGGATGGGTAGACGTTCGGTAGCTGACTTAGAACACAAGACTGACATTATCTATCCAGAAGGTGTTGCCCGGAGAGCCCACGAAGGCACCGCCGTTGCTGGATGAGAACTGTATGATGAGATGGGTCGGCGTCTCATCCTTGTCCGCCCATCCTGTTTCTTTGAGCAATACTTGCTTGCCTTTGCTGTTGCGCACATAGTCTACATTGCGCAGGCCCATGCTTTGGGCGTTGTATCCGAGTCGGTGGCGTATGTCGCCATACCATATCGGGTAAGTGGCATTCTCCACCCAGCCATTGGTGTTCCTGTCATATTCTATCACGATGGTGCCGATGCGCTGGGCCGTCACATTTCCTTTGCTGTCTTCGGTTCTCTTCTGTAAGAGCAGCAGGGCCACGGGTTTGTCTTTGCCGGCCACCGGTGTGGCCTTTCCTCCCGACTGCCGTATGCGGTTGGCTTGTCCCGACAGATGCACCTTATAGTCGAAGCGCAGCGCTGTGGGGCGCTTGGTGTAAGGTATGCCCCAATTGAGGCTCCTCTCGCCATCCTTGCTGCCCGATACAGGCTCGGTGATGTCGCCGAGGTAGATGGACCCCGCCGCCAAGACGTTGATGTTGACCAGTCCGAGCACTTTTACACGCTCCACGTGTGTCATCATCTTTGCGCTGTGGCCACTGCCATGGGTGTCGCGGAAGACCGACGCGCTGCCTTTGACCACACCCATCACCTTGGCCAGCACGTTAGACGTGCCCCATGGCGAGTGCCCCATATTCTTATAAGGATTGTTGCCATCAATGGTTTTCGACGGCCCAATCTCATAGAGCGTCTTGTTGTTTCCGCCAATGACGGCCGATTCATGGATATTACGCACTACCCAGTTTTCCATGTTACCATACAAAATAGGCTCTTCGTGTGTTTGTGCCAAGCCCTCTGATACCACCAGAACGTTTAGCAATGCTCCTAAAAGTACGTACTCTTTTCTCATAGTTTTTCTATCTTGTCATTCAGTCAACGTCAGGCCTTATTCTTCACGAAGGAGCTTGGCGTCGGCAATCAGGTTTTGTGTCAGCGTGCAATTATCGCTAAAAAACCTGAGATGGCAAAATGTTTTCCCCTAAAAATAACAAACAGGCATCCGCGTGAGGAGCAATAGGACATATATTTCGGATATGGAACATCCGTCTGTTCTTCCCTCCTTCACCTGATTGATATCATCGTCTTTCCTCTCAGTCTTTTTTCCGGTAGCTGTCGGGATAGGTGGTTCGTTGCAGTATTTCGCCGCCACGCAGGTGCAGGTAGGTGTCAAACGCGCGTTGGTCTTCCTTCATGATGATGACGCGCGCCCCATTGGGCTTCAGGTGGTTGTAGACATTGTTGCCTCCCGAGTACCTGCCGTAGCCTAACAGGATGTCATGCCACACGGTGGTGTAGTCGTTGTCATGGTCGTGACCTACAAACATCCCCATGACGTTGCCGGCCTCCTTCATGGCCAAGAACAGTCCGCTGTTGTACTCGGGCGGGCACTCACGCTCCATGCGGGTGCCGTTGCGGATGTTGTCGGGGGCGATGGCGGCCAGCGCGTATTCAGGCAGGGGAATGTGCTGGAAAAGCAGGGCGGGCAGCGCCTTGCCGCCATTGCCGCGCTTCAGCGAGTCGCTCACCTGTCTGAACCAAGCCACCTGTTCAAAGTGTACCCAGTCGTAAGTGCCCATTCCCTTCTCGGCGGGGTAGCTGTTACTGTCAAGACAATAGATGTAGGCGGCGTCACGGCTACCGTCGTGCGACGCGATGGGCAGCACGTAGTCGGGCGAGCGGCGCTGCCCGCGGTCGGGCATGACGTTATAAGGCACTTGCCTGATTTGGTCGTAGTAGGCCTCGTGCGACGCGCCGCCGTCGGCGCAGTCATGGTTGCCAAAGAGTATGGCGAAGGGAATGCCGAACTGGCTGATGTGGTCTGTCACGCGCCGCATGCCGGGGAGCCCGGGCTTGCCCCAAATGTTGTCACCCGTACAGATTATCAGGTCGGGCTTTTCGCTCTGTATCAACTCGTCGATACATTGCAGTGCCACGTCGGACTTGGGGTCATCGTAGATGTAGTGCAGGTCGGTGAACTGCAGAATCTTGAACTCGCCATTCGCCCTGAATTGCAGGTTTTGCGTGGCCCATGCGGTTTGGCTGATGATGCTCAGACAAACCAAGACAGCCAGTTGCCTCATCCTTACTGCCCCGAAGACACGGTGCGTGATGATGGCCAACTGGCTGATGCGTGAAGTTTTTTTCATGAGGTTACTGTTGTATTGTGCCACCCATTGGTGGCTTCCGCCCACCGGTGTGGGCGGCAGCACCTCATGAGTGGGGATTACTGCAGTGTAAACGCCTTTTTCAGCGTAATATTGTCTGAGGCATTACCTATAAGTGCCTCAAAGCGTCCCGGCTCAGCCTTCCAGCTGTGGGTGGTCTCGTCGTAGAAGCTCAGGGCGTCGCGTCCGATGGTGATGGTCACGTCGCGCTGCTCTCCGGGTTGCAGGTTTACCTTGTTGAAGCCTTTCAGTTCCTTGTACGGGCGGTCTACCGATGCCTTCTGGTCGCGAATGTAGAGCTGCACCACCTCGCTGCCGGCGAGCGAGCCCGTGTTGGTCACGGTCACGGTGGCCTTCAGGCTGTCGTTGACTGTCATCGTGTTCTTGTCAAGACGCAGGTTCGAGATGCTGAAGGTGGTGTAACTCAGGCCATGACCAAAGGCGAACAGAGGCTTGGTCTTCATCTTGTCTACCCACCGGTAGCCCACGTAGATGCCTTCCTTGTATTCCTGGTCGATGATTTTCTTGTCGGCGCGCCAGGTACCTGGGTAGGTTTTCAGGGCATGCGCCCCCACGTCGTTGAGGCTGGCAGGCCAGGTAAAGGGCAGTTTGCCCGAGGGGTTTACGTCGCCAGAGAGTACGGCGGCCAGGGCGATACCTGCCTCCGAGCCGATAAACCATCCCTGTACGATGGCGGGCACGCGGTCTTTCCATGGCATGGCCACGGCGTTGCCCGAGATATTGACAAACACGGTCTGGGCGTTGGCCTTGGCCAGTGCCTCTACGAGGGCGTCCTGTCCGTAGGGCAGACCGTACTCCTTGCGGTCATGTCCTTCGCAGTCCTGGTAGTCGCTCTTGTTGAGTCCGCCAAACACAATGACGTAGTCGGCCTCACGGGCCTTGCTCACGGCATCGTTGATGAGCTGCTGGGCAGAGCGCGACTCGGAGAGGTCCTGACCGGTGGTCACGCCGTTGTAGGCTCCGTTCACGTCGCCCACATAACCACGCTCGTAGGTCACGTCGGCCACGCCGGCCAAGCGTGCCTTGAGGCCGTCGAAGGGAGAAATCTCATGCTGCACCTTCAGCGACGAGGAGCCGCCGCCCACCGTCATCATCTTCAGCGCGTTTTCGCCCACTACGAGCACCTTGAGCTTTGCGCCGCGTGCCTTGGCCGTGTTGATGGGCAGCACATTGCCTTTGTTCTGCAGCAGCACGATGCCCTGCGTCGCAATCTCTTGCGCGGCCTCGTAGTGCTCTTCCGAACAGAGGAATCCGCGGTTGGCGTGCGGGGCCATGGTGGTGCGGAAGTAGAGGCGCAATACGCGGCGTACCTTCTCGTTGAGTTCCTTGTCGGTGTATTTACCCTCCTGGATGAGCTTCTTGTAGGGAGCGGCCAGATAGTAGTTGTCGTAGGCATTGGTGGCGCCCATCGTCAGACCGTCGGTCCAGGTGCCAAACTCCATGTCGAGGCCGTTGGTGATGGCCTGCTCGGTATCGTGGGTGCCGCCCCAGTCGCTCACCACCACGCCGTCAAACTGCCAGTCGCGCTTCAGCACCTGGTTGAGCAGGTAGTCGTTATGGCAGTTGTGCTGGTTGCGGTAGAGGTTGTATGCCCCCATCAGTCCCCACACCTTGCCTTTCTGCACGGCCGCCTTGAAGGCGGGCAGGTAGATCTCGTGCAAGGCGCGCTCGCTCACCACCACGTTCACCTGGTGGCGGTATTCCTCATCGTTGTTCAGCGCATAGTGTTTCACGCAGGCGGCCACACCGTTCGACTGCAGGCCCTGGATGTAGGGCACCACCATCGTGGCAGCCAGCAACGGGTCTTCGCCCATATACTCAAAGTTGCGGCCGCCCAGCGGCGTGCGGTAGATGTTCACGCCGGGCCCCAGAATCATGTTCTTGCCGCGGTACAGCGCCTCCTCGCCAAGGCTCTTGCCGTAGATCCAGCTCATCTGCGGGTTCCAGGTGGCGGCTAAGCAGGTGAGGGCAGGGAAGGCCACGCACGAGTCGTTGGTCTGTCCGGCTTGCTCCCACTCGTCCCACAGCACGTCGGGGCGCACGCCGTGGGGACCGTCGTCGGTCCAGAAGTCGGGCAGTCCCAAGCGTTTCACGCCGGGGGCGGAAAACTTACTCTGCGCATGTATCACGGCAATCTTCTCGTCGAGGGTCATGCGTTGCAAGGCGTCTTCCACGCGTTGTTCAATACTCTTTGTCGCGTCAAGGTACACAGGCAAGGGTTTCTGTGCCTGACTTCCCTTGGTTGCAGCCGCCGCCGTCATACATCCGGCAAGGAGCAGGGCGGGAACCGCAAACTGTTTAAGCAATCGATTCATAAATGTTAAAGAGGTTTATGGATTAACGTATTTATTACCCGAATTAATATACACGCCCCGTATTTTTTTCGACGACGTGGGGCGAGGTACGCGTTTGCCTGTCAGGTCGTACCACGTCCCGTCTTCCGCGTCACGGTTGGGGCGCGCGATTCGTGTGGTCTGGTCGTCGATTTTTGCCACACCGTACACCTCCAGCTCATAGAGGCTATAGCCATAGGCGGGCAGCCATTTCTCGGTGCAGTGCAACCGCACGAAGCGGGCCGTGGGCAGCGTGCCGTCGGGCAGCGCCAGCGGCGTGACGGTCCATCCGCTACCTGTGGCATGTGCGGTTGTAGCCGTTATGAAACTGCTACCATCTGTCGATACCTGTATGTCGTAGTTTTTGGCGGCAGCGCCCTCCCACAACACCTTCACTTGGTTGAGTCGGTACGTGCCCCGCAGGTCCACCGTCACGTCGTCGGTGGCATTGGCCCATGCGCTTTCCCACCGGGTGTCGCTCTTGCCGTCGGTCGCCCAGGTGGCTATATTGCCTCCGTTGACAGACGTGGCCTCGGTAGGCTTGTTGAGGGCGAGGTTGTAGTCGGCAAAGTTTTTGGCGTTGACATACACCGTGTCGCGCATGCCGTCGCTGCCGAAGACGATGGCGTAGCGCCCCGTGCGCAGTGCCTTGAGACAAGTGTCGTCGTAGACGGCGCCGTCGGTCGGGGTCAGCGTACCGTCTGTGTTACGGCTCATCACCTCGGCGCTGACGCTGTGCCCCGTAAGCGAGAAGGGACCGCCAAACTGGTCGGTGGCGTGAAACTCGTACACCACGCTGTCACCACCCACCACGATGTCGGCCTCTGCCGGGCTCACCGTGAAGGTTTGCATGATGATGGCTTCCTCTACGGCAAAGGTTTTCTTGGCGGTGATGCCATTGGTATGGGCTTGCACTTGCACGAGGTCGAACTTCGCCGGGGTGAATATCCCCTCTGCGTCGATGGTGCCGTCGTCGGTGCTCCAGTCCACCGTCACCGGAGTCCACTCGCCGCTCACGGTGTAGCCTAATGCTGACAGTCGCGCCGGAGCGTACTGCTTGAGCACGTCGCTGTCGGCACTGACCTTGATGCCCAGCAGGTCATCGGCCCCCAAGGAGTTCTTCTGTCCGTAGGCCTCTATCTCATACAGACTGATGCCGTACGGCGTATTGCGCTTGTTGCCCGTGATACGGATGTAGCGTCCTTGCGCTCCCTCCATCTTCACCTCGTCCCAGCCGCCGTCGCCGCTCACCGTCTTGCCGCTGTGCCATGTGTTGCCGTCGTCCGACAGCTCTATGGTGTAGATGCTGGCATAAGCCGCCTCCCAGTGCAGCCGGAGTTTGTAGAGCTTGGCGGGCTCGCCGAGGTCTACGCTGAGCCATTGCCCGTCTTGGTGCAGGCTGCCCCAGCGTGTGGCGTCGTCGCCGTCGGTGGCGTGCTGTGCCACGGTGCCCACGTTCTCTTCTCCCGACACCGTGCAGGTCTTGTGCAGGGCCAGGTTTTCCATGCCCAGCGCGTCGAGCACCTGTGTCTCGACGACCGTGGGCGGCAGTATGGGCAGCGCCTTGCGGTTGGGGTCGTCGCTCACGTAGAGCTGTCGGGGCGCCACCGTGGCTGTATGGCCATCGCTGAAGCGCACCGTCAGCGGCTCACGGTGGGGGTTGTAAGCCTGGTAGGTGCGCATGCCGTCGCGGTCGAAGGCGCGTGCCGTGGGGCAGTTGGCGGTAACGCTCCAGTCGGGGTCGCCGTGAGCGCGGTGGGAGTGCGTCACGAAGTAAGTGATGCCGTTGGTGCTAAACTGCGTGAACTCTTTATCGCCCTGTTGCCAACACGCGTCGAAAATGGCGGCAGCCTGGTCGGGGTCCGACCGTTGCAGGTAGCTCAGCGCCACGTTGCCCCATCCGCCCGAGTCGCCGAGATAGCCTTGCTCGGTCTTGCTGTCGGCGTGCCATCCGCCAATGAGCTTGTCTTGCATCAGGCGCGCGTAGTCCCAGGCGGCAAAGGCCTTGTTCTCCGAGAGATAGTCGAGGGCCGGGGAGATGGGCATCCATTGTATGCCCTGCATGTAGATGGCGTCCCAGCCAAAGTAGGTCCACCAGCCCACGCCATGGCAGGTGAGGTTGCTGTTGTAGGGCGGAATGATGGTTTTCTGCACGCCATTCTGGGTGTAGGTCGACGTGAATTTCGAGTAGGGTATGTTGTAACCCGGGGTTGTGGCTTGGTGATAGTTGGCCACGCTGTAGTCGGCCGCCGGGTCGTCGTGGCGGTCGAACCAGTATTCTGCCGTGCCTCGCGCCTCGCTCACCCATCCGAAGATGCCCGCGTCGCGCATCTCCTTGTCATCGAGTGCCACGCCGAGCAGGTACATGCCGCCCCACGCCTGCATGGCCTCTGACGACGACTCTTGTCCGTTGCCATTGTCGTCGCCCATGCCTCCGGCAAACGAGTGACCCGCCCAGGGGTCGAAGGTTCGGAAGAAGGGATAGGCCGTGTCTGTGCGGTCCCAGTTGGCATAGTCTTTCACCAGCAGCCGTGCCATCTGCCCATAGTTGTCGCGGAAGTCATCGTCGACGAGTGCCAGCAGCGCGCTGGCCAGCGCGAAGTATCCGTAGTGGAAGTGGTGGTCGTTGAAGGTGTCGCTGTCGTACGACGTGCTGTAACCCACCAGTCCGCCCCAGCGGTCGTAGCGCGCGAAAAACCGGTCGCGCTCGCCGGGCGTATAGGTGTACCAGTCTATGAGCGCCGCCTTGAGTCGGTCACGGCATTGCACGAAGCGTGCCGTGTCGCCCATCTCACGGGCAAAGGTCATGTAGAGTGCCATCTGCGTGAGGCCTTTGCCTCCCCAGTAGGTGTCGGCGCCGAAGGTACCGTTGTCGGCATAGTTGTGCAGCATCTCTGTCATGCGCGCCGGGAGATAGGCGTTGGCGCCGGTGGTGTCGTTAGGCAGCGCATAGTAGGGCAGCATGCCGTAGAAGCTATAGTCTATTACGAAGTGGTTGCCCGCTGCCATTCGGAGCTCGCCGTGGGGCGTGGCATAGGTCATGCCACTGAAGGCGAAGGCAGGGTTGTGCCCGGTGTCGCGGTACTGGTGTGGCAGAAATCCCTGTAGCCACTGCGTGGTGCCACCGTTGAGGCTTTCGCCGTCGATGTCCCAGCAGGTGCTCACCTTGCCTGCCGTTTCGTCGTAGTGCCAGCTCACCTTGGTGTCGCGGGGCACGGTGTAAGCGTATGGGCGCAGCCTCGCCATGTCGGCCACGTCGTTGAGACAGGCCACCACCATATAGCGTTTGTCCTGATGAAACAGCAGGCTCACCTGTTGTCCGTTGACGCTTACCTCGGTGCCCGCGGGCAGAAAGATGCCGTAGGCGTCGCCGTCTTTCTTCATGACCAGGGCCGAGACGGCGGTGCCCGAGACCAGGGGTTGCCCATCGGCGGTGAGCACCTCTACCGGCGCGCCGGTGTTATGGTTGGCCGCGGTCCAGAGGCTGTTGCTGAGGCTGATGATGGGCTCCACACCATGGAGTTCTATCCACGTGAAGGGCATGCCATGGGCCATGGTGACGTCCATGCGCTTGTCGGCGTCCATGATGGCAAATTCCACGTCCCAGTCGTGCCAGTCGGTAGCCACGGCAGAGTCGGGGGCGAAGTGGTCGCCGCCCACCGAGAGCACGGTGTTCGACTTCATCTCCGTGCCGTTGTCTATCCAGAACGACGGGCGCTGTATGTCGAGTCCCGAGGCGGTGGCCTGTATCAGTTGCGGATAGCTCCACAGCCGTCCGCTGAAGGGTTGGGTAATGAGGTTGGTCCACCAGTCGTTGGTGGGGATGGGGCGTCCGGGTCTTTCGTCTACATAGAGTTTGCGGTATTGCATGTACCTGCTCTGGTCGCCCGTGTTGCCATAGGCGTCGGGCGTGTGCAGGCTGCTGCGGCTGTTGATGAGCGGGGTGTATGAGGCATAGCTGCCTTGCCCCACCTTGACCACGTGCTGAGCCTTGGCCAGGTGGGGCTGGAGGGTTGCCGACGCCAGTAGCGCGACGCCGGCAATGGTGTTGCTCCAGGCAGACATGATTATTCCTCCGCGTTATCCTCCCACACGCTGTAACGAGAGGGCTTAGACGATGCGTAGCCACTGGAGGCCGTTCCCGAGAAGCCGCCAGATACTGTGTTTGCGCCTCCGCTGCCGGCCATGAGGTTTTCTTTCTCTATCACGTGTAGCCAGAGCTGTGGCTTTTCATACTTTTGTTTTTCCATGTTGTCAGTCTGTTTTGTCAGGTTGTTAATGTGTCGTAGTTATCGTTTTATGTCTCCACGACCACCCCAAGTACCCGTGAGAAGGCTGTCGAGGTGCGTCGTGAAGGGCACTTCCACTGTGCCATTCGTTTGTCGGGGAGTGATGGTTCTGCCCGAAGGGTGGAATCATTCTATATAGAATCATCGCATGGTTTTATATAGAATCATCTTATGGTTTTATATAGAATCATCGCATGGTTTTATATAGAACTATGGGGCGTGCCGCGGCCTGTCGCCATGCGTGCAGGCCGTGCAGGGCACGCCTCAAAGTGTTTACGGGGTTGGCGAAGCGTGCTTACTTCACCACAAACTTCTTGCCGTTGGTCACATAGATGCCCTTGGGCAGGTGGCCGGTGTTGGTCATCTCCATGCCGTTGATGTTGTACACCTTGCCTTGGGCAGCTGTTCCTGCGTCGAGATGGGTAATGCCGGTGGACGTGTCGAAGCCGTTGAACTTGGCGGTAGTATTTTCAGCGATACCGGTAAAGTATGCCCTGAAGGCGGTGATGGTGGCACCGTTGCCCTGCTTGAACACCACGCTCTCGGCCCCGCTGCCCGTGCCTGTGGCATCTTGCAGTATCCACTGGCTGCCGTCGGTCACTTTATTGGCAAAGTTGCCTTGGAAGTTGGCTGAGCCCACAGCGTGGGCTGCCACGTTGCCGGTGGCCCATCCGTAGAGGTTGAAGTCGCCCGTTCCGGCGAAGCTGAATGTCACCTCCGTATCGTTGGCATTGTAGAGCACATAGGGGAAGAAGGCGGCGATGGTGCCTGCCTTGGCAAAGGTGACGGTGGTGCCATCATACGTGGTAGCCTCCCAGGCCGTGAGTCCGGCGGGCAGGTCGGCGATGTTGACGGCCGCCGTGGTGTAGGTCGTGACGAATGTCTTGGCCGGGATGACGCGCGATACCTTGTAGCCCGTGCTGCCCGTGCTGATGAACTTCACGTCCTGGTTGACGTTGCGCTCACCCATCCACAACGGCTCGGTGGGGTCATCGGTGATCTGAACCTGCGTCACGGGGAAGAGCCAGGTGTCTTGCACCACCATGTTGGGCGTGCCGGCCAGTGCGGCATACTTCGCGGCGGCCACGTTGGTGCCGTCATGGGTGCCGGTCACGGCGATGAGCGCGTTCTTGTGCTTGGGGCTGAGGGTCACACCCTCGGCCACCGATGCCACGCCGGTGAGGTCGATGAACATGGCGTCGGCGTCATTCACCTGCGCCACGTTGTCGGCCGTGAGGTCGCCGCCCACGGTGGCCACGCCGTTGGCTGTTTCTACAAAGAAGTTGCCCTGCCCGTTGTTGTAGAAGTAGATGTTGTCTACATACACCTCGTCTGAACCTGCTCCCTTGTCCAGTTTCAGCTGGAAGGCGGCATAGTTGGCAAAGTCGAGCCCAATCTTCGACAGTGGAATGTCGATGCTGTTCCACTGGTTGGGCGTGAGTGTGCCGAGGCTCGTGGGGTTCTCTGTCGGGCTGCCTCCGCGCATGATGGGGGTGATGCCCATCGTCATGGCCTGGCGCGGCAGCACGTCGACGTGCAGGTAGTTCATGTTGGCGAGGTCGACATCCGAGGCAAACTCAAGACCAATGTAGTTGAAGTTCTTCAGGTGGATGACATTGTCCCCGCTCACGGCCGTGGTCTCATACGTGGTGCTCTGTCCCCATCCGCCGATGTTGTAGGTGGTGGCAGGGGTGTAGGCGTCCGAGAAGATGGCCTTCACCTTCGATGTGTCGACGGTGGGCGCTGGGGCGGCGGTGATCTTGAAGCCCTCCTTCGTCGTGAAGCTCAGTTGGAGGGTGTTCGACTTGTTGCCGCCAATGTCAGTGGCCTGCACCGTCCAGTTGTAGGTGGTCAGTCCCTCAAGCCCCGTGATGGTCTTGGTGGTCGTGGTGCCTGCCGTGCCGGTGGCGGTGTAGGTCTGGTTGTTGGCCGCGTCGGTGATGGTGTAGGTGATGGGCGCTTGGTCGTCGGTGGCGTTGAGCGTGAGTGTCACGTCGTTGCCGTTCACCGTGGTGGCCTCGGCCGTGACGAGCACAGGTGCTGTGGTGTCGGTGATGCGGGTGCCGTAGAAATACTCGTTGCCGATGTAGAACGTGGCGGTGCCGTCACCGTTGGCAAAGCCATCGCTGGCGTTCACACCCGGTGCGTGTGCCACCACGCTGCCCACCAGCTTGATCTGGAACAGTCGTGTGAGGACCGCACCGCCGTCGATATAGTCCTGCACGGGAATGTCGATGGCGTTCCACTGGTTGGGCTTGAGGGTAGGGAGGTTTACGCCTTTCTCGCCCTCGTTGGCGTTGTCCAGTTCATTGCGGCAGATCATCACCGCACCTAATGTCATCTCTTGCGTGGGATAGATGTCGATGTGGAAGAACTTCTTGTTCGATACGTCAACCTTGTTGAACCCGCTGCCAAAATACCTGAACCCGCTGATCTGGTAGACCTGCTTGCCATTCACATCGACGGTGGTGCCTGTGCCTCCGCCCCAGTCGTAGAAGTTGAAACCATGCTGTCCGCCATTGGCGTAGAGCAGGTAGACATTGTCGGTGGTGCCCACGGCCGGCACGTCGGTGGGTTGTGCCTTGCCCAGCAGCACGGCCATGAAGGCCGCGAGGATTAATAAAGATTTTTTTATAGACATAAAGTTTAGTTAAATGGATAGATTCGACTGTTATCTCAAGATTTTCCTCACCTGCACGGTGCCGTCGTCAGCCACGCTCCGCTCGATGCTGATGCCCCTGGCGGGCCTCTCTATGCGCATGCCGTTGGGAGCGTAGTAGGTGGGTTGGCTTGTTGGTGGGTAGGTGGGTGGGTTGGTGGGTGAGTGGGCGATGCCGGTAGTGGTGGCGAGTGTGAGGCGGTTGACGAGCATGGGCGTGGCCGAGGCGTTGAACACCATGAGCTGATGACGGCCCGTGGGCAGCGTGAGCGTCAGCGTGCGGTCGTCCCACTGTGCGCTGGTGGCGGCGAGGGTGGCAGTGGCGGTCTTCTTGCCGTCGACATACACCCACAGGCTGTGGCTGTCGGAGGCGTTGCAGCGCAGCGTCAGCGCATACTCGCCCGCCGTGGGCAGCTCCACCTGATAGCTCGCCCAGGCGCTGGGCAGCAGCTCCACCTGCAGAGGCAGGTCGGCCGCCGTGGCCTCGTCGCTGTTGGCGCGCAGGCGCACCTGCTGGTCGCCCACGCTGGCATCGATATAGTCTTTGGCGGCGATGAGTTCGTCCGGTACGTAGTGGCGTGTGGTGTCGAAAGCCGACATGTAGACATACACTTTGCCCACCTCCGAGAGGTCGCTGGCGGCGGTGTTGCGCTGCATGAGGCTCCAGTAGGGCGTCTTGGTGGCGTCGCCGTTGGCCATGAACCAGGCGTAGGCGGCTACCCGCGGGCTCTGCTCCAGGTATTGCAGCTTCTGGGTCATGTGGTCTATTTGCAGGGTGGGGGTGATGGTCAGGCCGTTGCCGCGGAAGTCGTTGCCCATGGCACAAAACTCGGTGAGGAAGAGCGGCAGCTCGCCGTGACTGTCTAAATAGCTCACTAACCGTGGATACTTGGCGCGGTTGGCCTCAGAAAAAACATCTTTGTAAAAGTAATCGGTGGCAAACCAGTTCACGGCCGAGGCATAGTCCATGTAGCAGTGCAGGCAGAGATAGTCCATGCGTGCCGTGGGGTAGAGGGCCAGAAAAGCCTCCAACCAGTCGTAGGGCGTGCTGTAGACGGTGCCGCCCACGACGTCGCCGCTGAAGTTGAGCGCCGGTGCCACGAGCTTGAGGCCGTAGTCGTCGGCAATCTTCTCCAAGCGGGGCCATGCGTCGGCCGCCTGCTGGGGCGTCATGCTGCTGCCGCCCGATGCGCCCGAAATGTTGGGTTCGTTGAAACCTAAGAGGTAGGTCACGCCGGGATGGGTGTCGAGATAGGAGCGCAGGGCGGTCTCGTTGAACGCGCCATTCCAGCACATGGGTGCAAAGGCCACGAGTCCATCGGGACCGATGGGCGCGGCGGTGGCAGTGGGCGCGACGCCCCAGTTGTACAGCCAGCTCACGCCCGGTGCCAACTTTTGCAGCGTGGCGGCCGTGAGAGGCTGCGTCTTCTCGTCCCAGCATACGCCCCGCTTGGCACTCCGCTGCTGCGAAAAGGCCGGGGAGGCAAGGGCAAGGGCAAGGACGAGGGGCAGGAGGTAATGTTTCATAGTCACTTGACAAGAATCTTTTTCACGCCCTGGGCGGTGCGTACAATGTAGATGCCTTTTTGGGTAATGTGGTCTACCCGACGGCCGCTGAGGTCGTAGATGGCGGGTTGGCGGGTTTGTGGGGTGGTTGGTTGGTGGGTTGATGGGGTGGTGATGCCCGTGGCCACGGTACGATAGAAGAACACGTTGTCGAACTGCAGCTGGGTGCCCTGCTTGCCGCCGCTGAGCACGGCGAAGACGTTACCGAGGTAAGCCTTGGGGCTGTCGAAGACCGTGGTGGCCCTGCTGCGGATCTCAGAGAAGGGAATGTCGATGTTGTACCACTGTCCGTCGCGCGGATAGTCGGCCAGGGCAGGCGTGATGTTGCCGTTGTCGTTGTAGCCTGTGGGTCCGATGGCAAACTTGGCGTTGCCCACGGTGACGAGGTGTGTCTCTGTGCCCGTGCCGGCCATGGCAAAGTGCAGGTAGTAGGTGTCGTCGAGCATCGAGAGGTCTTTGCCCTTGCCCTGCGAGGCATAGCCTAAGCCCGACCATCCGGCGGCGCCTACGGTGTAGACGGTGTAGCCCTCCTCATAACCGAACGAGTTTTTGCCCGTGTGGCCTTCGGCCGTGTAGGTGCCGTCCCAAACGTAGAGGTAATGGTTGACGTCGTCGACGTTATAGTCGGCCTTGATGTTGCCGTTGAAACCCTCGGTCACACCGCCGCTGGTGCCGATGAGCACCACGTCGCGGGCATTGGCGATGTCGAAGGTGGCGCTGCCCTGGGTGTCGATAGCCTTGGTAACGTAGGAAGGCAGTACGACAGGCTCTGTTGCCAACTTCTTGGTGTAGAAGAACACATTGTCGAAGTTGACCTCGGCACCCTTGATATTGGTGGTGCTCACGGCAAAGACGTTGCCTATGAAGTTGGACGCGCCGTCGAAGAGCGTGCCGCCGGCCAGCTGTCGCAGCTTGGCCACGGGGATGTCGAAGTTGTACCACTCGCCGTCGCGACGGTAGTCGCCGAGGATGGGCGCGCCCGACGTGGCGTTGCCGATGACAAATACGGCGTTGCCCACGGTGATGGTCTGTGAGGGGTGGGTGAGCACGTCGCTACCCTTCATGGCGAAGTGCAGGTAGTAGGTGTCGTCAAGCATCGAGAGGTCTTTGCCCTTGTCTTTTGAGGCATAGCCGGCGCCGTTCCACGTAGAGGCGCCCGTGACCTGCAGGCGGGTCCAACTCTCAGTCCAGCCCAAGGAGTTGGTGCCGTCGGAGGGCATGCCGGTGTAGTCGCCACCATCCCATACCCAGAAGAAATTGGTCTGCTCGTCTACGTTGTAGTTTTTCTGCGTCACGCCACTCAGTGCCTCGGTGACACCGGCACTGGTGCCGATGAGCACCACGTTGTCGGCATCGTCGAAATTGAAGGTGTGACTGCCGTTGGTCACCGCCTGTGAGGCATAGCCGCCGATGACGGTGGCGTTGTCGGTAGAGGGCAGCGCCTTGCTGATGGTGGGGTTCTTGTAGAAAAACACGTTGTCGAACTGCAGGTCGGTGCCTTGCTTGCCACCGCTCAGTAAGGCAAAGACGTTGCCCACGTAAGCCGAGGGGCCACCATCGGTGGTGAAGAGGTCGCCACCCGCCAATGACTTGAGCACGGTGACGGGAATGTCGAAGCTGCTCCAGCTGCCGTCGCGGCGGAAGTCGCCCAGTACGGGTGCGCCATCGACGGAAGTAGTGCCCAAGGAGAATTTGGCATTGCCCACGATGACTTGGTGGGAAGCGTGCGCGTCGGCATCGGTGCCACGCATGGCGAAATGGAGAATATAGTCGTCGTTGATCATTGAGAGGTCTTTGCCGTTGCCGGCCGAGGAGGCATATCCGAGCCCTGACCATCCCACGCTATTCACGATGAAATGGCTGTAATTCTCTTCAAAGCCGAAAGAGTTGACACCGTCTGAGGGCATGGCCGAGTAAGTGTCGCTCCAGATGTAGAGGAAGTTTTTCTGCTCATCGACGTTGTAATTGGCCACGGTGGTGGCAGAGAACGCATCGGTGACGCCGCCGCTGGTGCCAATGAGCACGGCGTCGGTGGAATGGGCGAAATCGAAGGTACTCTGTCCGTTGTCATCGAGCGCGGCACGGCCATAGTAACCGTATTCGGTCAGCGTGTCGTTGGGCTGGATGGTGGGGTCGGTGGGTGTAACGGGGAGATTGCTGCCTTCGGGCGTGATATATTGCGCGTCGGTATCGCTTTCGCTCTGGTACACGCGTACCCAGTCGACATACATCTTGGCCTCGTCGCCGGCATTGGGCAGGGCGGTGATGCCCGCGGGCGAGTAGATATTGGTGAACGAGCCGCCCACGGCGAGGTTGAAGATGAGGAAGAACGGCTTCTGGAAATAAGTGCCCGGCGAGTTGACGTCGGTAGAGGCGGAGATGTTCGTGGAGAAATAACGGGCCTGACGCTTCTGGGCAGCAGAGAACCCTTTGAGGTCATAATACATGTAAAGGTTATTATTATCCCATTCCACCGTGATGATGTGGTAGTCGCCATTAGCCACCTTATTGCTGTCGGGGGCGGTATAGTCTTGACTGATCATCTGGTGGTCTTCGTTGGAAGCACTCTTGCCGAAGTGCAGTGTTCCGGCGAAATAGCTGTCTTGCGTACCGTTGGCGATGCCGTTGAAATGCCCCATTTCAACGATGTCGATCTCGCCACAGCGGGGCCATCCCACCTGACTGTAATCGTTTCCCATCATCCAGTAAGCGGGCCAAAGACCATTAGATGTCTTGGGCATCTTGATGCGGGCCTGGATGATGCCATGCTTGAAGGCCGCCTTCTGACGGCTGTTGATGCGCCCGGAGGTGAAACTGCGGTTGCTGTAATTCTCGCGGCGGGCGGTAAGCACGAGGTTGCCGTCGGCTACAGACACGTTGTCACGGCGGTAGAACTGCAACTCCTGGTTGCCGCCACCGTCGCCGTTGACCTCGATATTCCATGCCTTCTCGTCGAGCTGGGTGCCGTTAAACTCGTCGCTCCACACCATCTTGTATCCTGTAGGCATGTCGGTGACTTGGGCTGAAATAAGGGTGGGCACTGCCGACAGGAGGGCTATGCTGAGTAATGTTGATGGTTTGATCATGCGTATGGGGGTTGATGTAAGGTGGTTATTGTATCGCAATCTTCTTCACGCCGGTAGAGGTCTTGACTACATAGATGCCACGCGGCAGGGAGGAGGTGTTCACTTGGCGGCCACTGAGGTCGTAGATGACGGGTTGGTGGGTTGGTGTGGTGGTGGGTTGGCTTGTTGGTATATCGGTGATGCCGTTTGACTCTTTCTCATAAAACCAGATGCCGTCGACGCTCATGGCCGAGCCTAACTTGGTGATGGTGTAGGTCTTTACGGTGTTGCCCGGTTCGAGAACACCAGTGGCCACCGACACTTCGGGCTTGGCGAAGGAGAGTTGCACGGCGGCTTCGGTCACGGGGAACGGCGAGGAAAAGTCGTAGGTGAAGCCATAATTGCCGCTTTCATCGACAAGATCTTTCACCGGAACCTCCAAATAATACCATTCGCCGTCGTGCCCCATGTTGCCCACGCCCACGTAGTTGCCATCGGTCTGGCCAATGGCGAGATTGGTTTCTAACTGGAAGCCATTGGAGGCGATGTTCTTGACGCGGCCTACGTCAATCTTGAATTTAGGGGCTACGGTGCCGAAATCGCGTAGCCCGATGTGCAAAATCATATTGTCGTTGACCTTGCTGAGGTCGTATTGCCAGCTGCCTTTGGCGGAGAAGCTGCCACCGCCCCACTCGTAGAGCGGAGTCATATTGATGTACGACGTGCCACCTAAGGAGTTTTTTCCCTCGGGTTCATCGACAGTGGTAAGCACCAGCGAGGTCTTGTCCCAGTCGGTGGTCCAATAGTAGAACTGGTTGTTGACCATGTTGGGATCGAGGTTGTTGTTGCTGATGATCTTGCTGCCCATGGCCGTTACCGCCTCGTCGGGGGCGTAGAGCACGACAAAGTTTTTGGCGGCGTTAAAGTCAAACGGGGTATTTGCCTTGGTGAGATAGCTGTCTTGTGCCGATGCCCCTGCCGCTGACAGCAGGCTGATGGCAGCGATGGCAGCCGAAAGAAGGGTAGAGTTGCTCATGTTGCGTTAGGTTTGAAAAGTTATAAAATAGATTTGATGCGTGAGGAGCTGTGTGCTTAGCGCACAACTCCCGCCGCAGGGCTTGTGGCAAAAATAGCAATTAAAGAGATACAGCTTGAGGCAATATGGATGAAAAGTGGCTTTATTGGTGGGTGTCGGATGGCGGAAGGTGTTGATAATTAAAATGTTGTCTGTTTTGGGAGAATAGAAAAAAGTGGATGCTTGAAAATGCTGCCATCACCCTATGTCATACCCCCATACCCTTAGACAGTATTCCACTTTTATTTCATTTTTAACGGTAACGTAATATCTGTAACTGTTTGTTAATAAGGATGCTGCGCGGATTGACGCTTCGTAGTCGTCCACTTTTTTATCCTATGGCGGGAGGATGAAAGGTTTTTTTATATACATTTGCATTTAGAAAGTTGACCGGCTGATGCTAAAGAATATGAAACTAATACGAAGCAGCAACCTCACAATCTAAAGCAAATAGGAACATCTTTTAATTTTAACAACCTAATTTATTATAACCTATGCAACAGAAAAGATTCATAACTCTGGTTTTGGCTCTGTTGGTTGCCATTGTCATCCATGCCCAAGGACAGACGTTCACAGGTACGGTGACCGATGGAAACGGAGAGCCTATCATTGGTGTTTCGGTAGTGGAAAAGGGAACCTCGCGTGGGGTCGTGACCGACCTTGACGGTAATTTCTCATTCCAAGGCAACAAGGGCGCCACATTGGTGTTCTCTTATGTGGGCTATCTCACCCAGGAATTGCCCGGCGCGCAGAATATGCGTGTGGTGCTCAAAGACAATCAAGAACTGCTCAACGAAGTGGTGGTCATCGGTTATGGCGTGCAGAAAAAGAGCGTCGTGACGGCCAGTATCGCCAAGGTGAGTGCTGACGACCTTGCCGGCACCAACCCCGTGCGTATGGACAACGCCCTGAAAGGCCTTGCCGCCGGCGTGAATGTGACCTCTGCCTCTGGTCAGCCAGGCTCTGCCGCGCGTATACGCGTGCGCGGTACGGGTACCATTAATAACTCCGACCCGCTCTATATCGTTGACGGCATGCCCATCGAGGGTGGCCTCGACTATGTGAATCCGACCGACATTGAGAGCATCGAGGTGCTGAAAGACGCTGCCTCGGGTGCCATCTACGGTGCCCGCGCCGCCAATGGCGTGATACTCGTGACCACCAAAAAGGGTAAGGTGGGAAAGACCAAGGTAGACTACAACTTCTCTTACGGCTGGCAGAGCAAGTGGCGTAAGCGCGACGTGCTCAGTGCAACAGACTACGCCATCCTGCAAAACGAGCAGTATATCAACTCGGGTCAAGCACCCCTCTATGCTGACCCATATTCGCTGGGTACGGGCACCGACTGGCAAGACCTGGTGTTCAACGACAACGCGCCGGTGATGAACAACGAGCTGTCGGTGAGCGGGGCCAGTGAGAAGGTGAACTATTACCTCTCGATGGGCTACTACACCCAGGACGGTATCGTGGGTGGTAACTACGGACAGTCGAACTATGAGCGTATGTCGCTGCGCAGCAACACCAAGTACAACCTCTTCGACGCCACCAAGGAACGTAACTGGCTGAACAAGCTCGACCTGAACGTCAACCTGTCGTATGCCCGTATCAAGAGTTCGGGACTGGCTGTGAACTCACAGTGGGGCTCTGCCCTTGGCTCGGCCCTGACCCTCTCGCCTGCACTCACCCCGACCGTATCGGGCGATGCCGCGACCGCACAGAATGGCACGTATACTTACACCGATAAGGACGGAAAAAAACAATATTATGAGCCTCTCTACTGGAACGGAGAAGTGCTGATGATTCCAGGCACCTCATACAATGAGATCAACAACCCCCTCTCACTCATGGTATTGCCCGCCACAAAATATTGGAGCCACAAGTTTGTGACCAACTTCGCCGCCGAGCTCAACATCTGGGATGCGCTGAAGTATCGCTTCTCTTACAGTGCCGACCTCTCATTCTGGGGCAACGACGCCAGCACGCCGCAGACCTACTACCGCTCAGCCAACAACCAGGCGCAGTACACCAGTGCCTCGTCGGACAGCGAGCGCGGCACGGTATGGCAGGTGGAGAACACACTGAGCTACGACAAGACCTTGGGTGACCACCACTTTGCCGTAGTGCTCGGACAGAGCGCGTTCCGCAACACCAGCTATGGGCTGAGCGGCAACCGCGACTATCTCATCAATGCCGACAAGCCATCGATCAACTATGCCACCGGTGACTATCACCTCTCTTATCAGCGTGACAGTAATGGTAACATCGTCTATGCCACCGATGCCAACGGTAACCTCGTACCCATCGTGACCGGTGCCGTGGTAGAACACGGCGTGAGCGGATGGGTGGGTAGCCCGCACTCTATGTCGTCACTCTTCTTCCGTGGCAGCTATGACTATGCCGAGCGCTACATGGCACAGGTGACGGTGCGTCGTGACGGCTCCAGCCGCTTCGGCACCAACCATAAATACGGTACCTTCCCCTCGTTCTCGTTAGGATGGAACATTGCCAATGAGCCTTACATGAAGATGCCCGAGTGGTTTAATGGCCTCAAAGCACGCTTCAGCTGGGGTAAGAACGGTAACGACAACATCGGAGATTTCCGCTACACCGTGCTCACGGCCACTGGCAACAACTACTACTTTGGCAAGAACTCCACCCTCGCCCAGGGCTCAAAGGCCAACGGACTGGCCAACCCCGACCTGAAGTGGGAAGAGAGTGAACAGACCGACTTCGGACTCGACTTTGCCTTCTTCAACAGCGCGCTGACCTTCACGGTCGACTATTTCAAGAAGAAAACCAACGGCATGCTGATGACCATGAGCATCCCCTCGTATGTGGGTGAGGCCAAGCCCATCGGCAACGTGGGTGACATGGAGAACTCGGGTCTGGAGTTTGAGCTGGGTTACAAGTGGAACGTGGCCGACGCGAGGTTTGCCGTCAAGGGCAATGCCTCGTACTTGAAGAACAAGCTCTTGCAGTATGGCAACGACACCGGTTATGCCAACCTCGACTCTTTCCAGGGCGTGGGAACTATCACCCGTGCCGAGAACGGCCATCCCTTCCCCTTCTTCTATGGTTACAAGACAGCCGGCATCTTCCAGAATGCCGATGAGGTGCAGGCATACCGCAATGCCGACGGCGGACTGATACAGCCCAATGCCGTTCCCGGCGACGTGCGCTTCGTGGATGTCAACGGTGACGGTAAGATTTCTGCCGACGATGAGACCGACATCGGTAACGGTACACCGAAGTGGACCTTCGGTCTGAACTTCAACGCCCAGTGGAAAGGTTTCGACTTCAACATGTTCTGGCAGGGCGTGGCTGATGTGGACGTGTTCGACGCCACCCACCGCACCGATATTGCCTCAAGCAACTACCCCTCATGGATGCTGGCTCGCTGGACCGGCGAGGGCACAAGCAACAAATATCCCCGCCTGAAGAACGGCGACGCCACCAACTGGCAGAGCAGCGACCTCTACATCTACGACGGTGCTTACCTGCGCCTGAAGAATGTGTCGCTGGGTTACACGCTGCCGCAGCAGCTGACGCGCAAGTTCTTCATCGACCGGCTCCGCCTCTACGTGATGGCCGAGAACCTGTTCACCTTCACCAAGTACCATGGTTTCGATCCTGAAATCTCGTCGGGCGGCACTTCACTGGGTGTAGACTACGGCGTATATCCCCAGGCACGCACATGGACCGTGGGATTCAACCTTTCGTTCTAACCATCCTAAAAGCAAATGACAATTATGAAAACAAAGAATATATTGGTATTGGGACTGATGGCCATGGCTACGGTGGCACTGACCGGCTGTAGCGATAGCTTCCTGGAGGAAGAGAACCCATCGGCAGACCCTGTTGACGAATACTACCTCACCGACGCCCACCTGCAGGAGGCCGTGGTGGCAGCCTACGACCCACTGCACTGGCCCGACTGGGGAAACGGCGGCTACAATCCCATCAACATCAGTTCGGACATCATGGCCGACGATATCAACGTGGGTGGCGCTACGGCGTCTGATAACCTCTTCTGGCAGCTCATGGCCAACTACTCGGCCAACTCCAACAACACGCTGGCCGCGCTGTGGGTAGACGAGTATAGCGGCGTGAAGCGTTGTAACGACGTCATAGCCTACGTGGCCAACGCACAGGCCTCTGGCAAGAGCGACGTGACCGAGGCCAAGGCACTGGATTACACCACCCAGGCACGGGTACTGAGGGCCTATTACTACATGAACCTGTGGAAGTTCTGGGGTAACATCCCATTCTTCACCACCAACCTCACGGGCAACTACCTGGCACCGCAGCTGCCGGCCGACGAGGTGTATGCCAACGTCATCACCGATCTGGAGGAGGCCATGACCAGCAGCACACTGGCGATGAAGGCCGCTGATGCCACCGAGGGCCGCGTGACCAAGGCCTTTGCCTACATGGTGTATGCCGAGATGGTGATGTATCAGAACGACAAAGACCGCTACGCCAAGGCGTTGGGCTATATGAACGAAATCATCAGCAGCGGACAGTATGCCCTGCTGGCCGATTATAAGGCGCTGTGGGAGGAGGCCAACGAGTGGTGCCCGGAAAGCATTTACGAGATTAACTACAACGACGATAACCATGCCCGTGGCTGGAGCAACTCGCTGGGCGTGGGTGGCACGGTGTTGCCCCGACTGCTGGGTCCGCGCGGCTGGACATCGGGCAAGGACGGTGTGGACACGGGTTGGAGCTTCGGCCCTGTGCGCAAGGAGTGCTACGATATGTTTGCCGCCAACGACGCGCGCCGTGACGCCACGGCATGGGATGCCAATGCTGCGGCTGCCGCCAACGGTTTTGATTATGAGCACGCTTGGCAAGACACCGGCTATTTCCTCTACAAATACCTGCCACGTCCGGAGAACAACAAGGATGCCGGATGGGATGTGGACCTGAACTTCAACAACAACTTGCGCGTGTACCGCTATTCAGAGGTATTGCTCAACGCTGCCGAGCTGTTGCTTCGCACCGGTGGTGATGCCGCTACGGCTGCCAAGTATGTGAACATGGTACGCAAGCGCGCCGGTATCAGCGACCTGGGCAGCGTGACCGTCGACGACGTGATCAACGAGCGTCACCTGGAGTTTGTGGGCGAAGGCAAGCGCTACTGGGACCTCGTGCGCACCGGAAAGGCTGCCACCACCCTCGTGGCCAACACCGCCGCCAACCGCACCAACAGCTGGACCGAGAGCAAAAAGTATCTGCCCATTCCGCAGAACGAGCTGAGCTCAGACCCCAATCTCGTGCAAAACAACTATTGATCTATCCACCTACAAAGCATTTGAACAATGAAAAATATAATGAAAACATGGGGAATCATCCTTGCGGCGGGGCTGGCCTTGACGGCATGTTCGCCCGACAAGTTTGACGGGGCCAATGAGAACGGCCTGCCCAATATCTCTGACGTGGACTATACGGTAGCCGTAGACCAGAAAACCAACGTGGTCACGTTTACCCTCAACACACCCGGATGCTATCCCATCTGGACCATTGAGGGTTCGCCAGAATACAAGGGTACGGTGAACGGATACCAAAAACGTTATATCTTTAAGGGTACTTACAAGTACAAACTGAAGGTGGGGAACCGCAATGGCGTGAGCGACGGAGAGATCACAGACTCGTTTACCGTGGACACCACACGCTACGATTTCTCGAAGACCATTGCTGCCCTGACCGGTGATGGCACCAAGGAGTGGCGTATCTATGCTTCGAAGAAAGGACACTTGGGCTGCGGACCCACAGGCACCGACGGCCTTGAGTGGTGGTCGGCAGGCCCCAACGAGAAGGCCGACCAAGGTATCTACGACGACCGCCTGACCTTCAGCAACACCAACGACTATGTTTACAGTGCCGGTGAAGACGGCAACACGTTTGTCAACGCAGGTATATCAACCCTCGGCGTGACGGGTGCTGGCGGCGACTACAGTGTTCCGCTGGTAGGCCAGTTTGGTATGCAGGACAAGGGCAAGTATGCCTTGGGTTATGACGATGCCACGAAGACAGAGACCATCACTCTGCCCGCGCACATGCTCTTCCCCTATATCGCGCACCAAGCACAGATTGATGAGGCCTACACCCTGCGTATACTCTCTATCGACTCTAAGTATATGGAGCTGGCGCTCGACCTGCCTGGCATCGTGTGGCACTTCTCGCTCATCAACGGTGACGACCCCGCGCCCTCTACCGACTTCGACCCCGACAAGGTGAACTGGGCTGACGCGGCAAGCGACCTCAACCTCGCCAAGGGCCTCAACAGCGTGGGCTCGATGGTGTTCTGGTGGGCTAATGCCGATTGGGCACAGCAGGCCGACCCCACCTTCGCGTATGCCGATGGTGTCTACAGCATCACCGCACCCTATGCCACCGCCGCCCAGTGGCAGGCCCAGTGCTCGATACACAATGGCGGCGTAGACCTCAAGGCCGGACAGGCCTATGACATCTCGGTGACCCTCGTGGCCAGCGAGGCCTTCGAGAATGCTACGGTCAAGGTTTGTCAGGAAGACAACGACGACAACACGCTACTCTATGCCAGTCCCGTGAGTCTGAATAGAGGCGAAAACGTGCTGCGCTTTGCCAAGCGATACGTGAAGAATGAAAAGGTGGGCGACGTGGATGCGAGCAATGCAAAACTTGTCATCGACCTCGGCGGATGCCCGGCCGGACTGAACGTGCAGGTGAAGAACACCATCATTCAGGCACACAATCCAAAGTAACTGGTTATATTTGATTTTAGGTTAATATCGTAAGGGGGGGCGGGCATCTTACTCCTGCCTCCCTTTTTGCTATGATTTATGAAACAAAAACTCAATCTCTTTCTAACAGCCTTCTCGGCCTTCGTCTGTCTGTCGTGCAGTGGCAGCGATGACAATTCTACCACGGGCAATACCGATAATACGTTGACCGTAAGTCCCACGGAGCTACAGGTAAAGGCTGGCGCCGCCAGCTACCAGGTGGCGGTGACCGCCTCGCGGGGCGAGTGGACCTCGTACAGTGCAGCCGACTGGGTGACGGTGACCAATGCCAATACGAATACGAGCAAGGGAACCATCACCGTGAACGTGGCCGAGAACAAGGGTACCGCTGCCCGCGAGACCACCATAACGGTGAAGTCGGGCACCAGCCGTGCCACGGTGGCCGTGAAACAGGGCGCGCCGCTGCTGCTCTCACAAACGCGAATCGTGACAGGCTCTGTCGGCGAGAAAGTGTCGGTGACGGTGACATCGAGCGAAGCATGGTCGGTGAGCACAAAGGATAGTTGGATCAGCGTCAGCAAGACCAACGACACAACATTCGACGTGACGACGGCGGCCAACGATGCCCAGAGCTCGCGCACAGGCAAGGTGACGGTGGCCACGGAGTCGCAGACAGTGGATGTGGAAGTGTATCAGGAGTCGGTGGCCGACCGCACGATGACTATCCCCGACGGCTACCGACTGGTGTGGTACGATGAGTTCGACGGCAACAGCCTCGGCAGCGACTGGGTGCAGGAGGCACAACCCGCCGGATGGGTGAACAATGAACTGCAGACCTACATCAAGGGATCGAGTGTCAACGAGGTGGCCAATGGCAAACTCAATATCCATTGCTACAAGGGCAGTGACGGCAAGATCTACTCGGGTCGTGTGTATGCCAAGCCGTCGACAGGCTGGACCTATGGTTATTTCGAGGCCCGCATCCTGCTGCCCAAGGGCAAGGGCACCTGGCCCGCCTTCTGGATGATGCCGAGCAACAATGACTTCAACACCAACCCCTGGCCGCGATGTGGAGAAATCGACATCATGGAAGAGGTGGGCGCCGTGCCCAACGAGGTGTCGTCGTCGCTTCATACCCAAGACTACAACCATACCAAGGGCACGCAAAAGACACATGCCATGACGCTCCCAGATGCCGAGGGTGCCTACCATGTCTATGCCTTGGAGTGGACTCCCGAGTCGATCACCACCTATGTAGACGGTAAGGTGCAACTCGCGGTGACCAAGGCTGCCATGGGCTCAGGACAAGACCAGTGGCCATTCCATTATGCGTTCTACCCCATCTTCAACCTGGCATGGGGTGGCAGTTGGGGCGGCATGAACGGCGTGGACGAGAGTGCGCTGCCCGTGACCATGCAGGTAGACTATATCCGTATCTTCCAAAAATAGTGACATGAAGAAGACCTTTATTCTTATGCTCACGCTCCTGCTCTGCCTTACGGGCACGGCAGGCAAGCGTAAGTTTGTCACCATCGACGGTACAAACCTGCGGCAGCCCAACGGCGAGCGGCTCTTCATTCAGGGCACCAACCTGGGAAACTGGCTAAACCCCGAGGGTTATATGTTTGGTTTCAGCAAGGCCAACAGCTATTGGATGATCAACGACATGTTCTCGCAGATGGTGGGGCCTGATGCCACCGCGGCGTTCTGGCGTGCATTCAAGGAGAAGTACATCACCCGCCGCGACGTGGAGTTCATCGCCGCCACGGGCAGCAACACCATACGTCTGCCGTTCAACTACAAGCTCTTCACCGACGAAGACTATATGGGGCTCACCTCCAAGCAAGACGGCTTCCGGCTGGTTGACTCGGTGGTGACCTGGTGTCGCGACAATAACCTGTATCTCATCCTCGACATGCACGACTGTCCCGGCGGACAAACCGGCGACAATATCGACAACAGCTACGGCTACCCATGGCTCTTCGAGAGCGAGGAGAGCCAGCAGCTGTTCTGCAAGATATGGCGCGACATTGCCCTGCGCTATCGCAACGAACCGGTGATTCTGGGCTATGAACCGATGAACGAACCCATCGCCCACTATTTCAAAGACGACCTCGACGCGCTTAACGCCAAGCTGGAACCCCTCTACAAGCGGGTGGTGAAGGCCATTCGTGAGGTAGACCGCAACCACATCGTGTTGCTCGGCGGGGCACAGTGGAACGGCAACTTCAAGCCGTTTACCGACTGGACGTTCGACGACAAGATTATGTACACCTGTCATCGCTATGGCTCGGCAGCCGTGGTGGAGGCCTATCGCGACATCATCGACTTCCGCGACCGCACGGGACTACCGATGTTTATGGGTGAGACGGGCCACAACACCGACGAGTGGCAGGAGAGTCTGTGCAAGATTCTACGCGACAACAACATCGGCTACACGTTCTGGCCCTACAAGAAGGTAGACGGTTCGTGCTTTAATGCCATCGACCGCCCCGAGGGCTGGGACTCGGTGGTGGTGAAGTTTGCCGAGGCCGACCGCAGCACCTATCAGCACATTCGTGAGGCACGGCCTGAACAGGCAAAGGCCCTTCAGCTGATGCACACGTTTCTGCGTAATGCCGAAAGCCGCAACTGCAAGCCCCAGGTTTCCTATATCAAGTCGTTGGGTCTGGAAACAGCTCACCTGGCACGGTAAGCAACAACGGTAGCGTCACCCATACATTGGTGATAGTAGCCCTCACTACAGAGTCAGACAAAGCAGGTCTAAATCTCTGTTGTGAGGGCATTTGTAATGGTGTCCGCCATGGGGGCGGCATCTTCGGAAGAATGGCTTTTTTCTCGCGAAACAGCTAAAAAAGAGGCGTTATGATGGTAGTTTATTGAAAAATAACGTATCTTTGTTGGCATATTATCTATCCAAACATGACCCCAAAACAGATATTTCTATGCCTGTTATGCCTTTTGTTGCCGACTATCTCGCCAGCCAAAGACATTCGCCTTGACTCATTGTTTACGCTCATAGACCAGGCAATAGACAACTCTGAGCAATATATAAACGTCAAAGAACAGCGTATTTCCTTGTTGCGGAGTGAACTGCGCCGTGCTTCTGATAACCGTGGCCGGTATGACCTGTCCTATCGCCTTTATGAGGAATACAAGCCTTTTATCAACGATTCAGCCATTTATTACCTTTATCAGTGTTCTGATCTGGCGCTGAAGAATGGCCGTCCCGACCTGTCGAATGAGTGTATGGTTCAGGTGGCCTTGCGTTGTAGCAACACCGGAATGTATGACGAAGCGCTTACCGTGCTGTCGAAGGTAGACTCTACCTTGATGAAGAATACGGCCTTAGGCACCTACTATTTTGCTTATTCACATGTCTATGGGGAGTTGGCCTATTATACGCACCTGCCTCATATGCGCATAGAGTATGGTAACAAGGCGGCTGTTTATAAAGCCTTGCTACTGAAGACGCTGCCTCATTACGACAATAACAGGATGCAGACCTTAGAGCTTGAGCTGCTTAATGAGCGTAATTTCAAAGCGTCTATGGCCGTCAATGATGAATGGATGAAACATATCGAGAAGGGTTCTCATCCTTACGCCTTAGTATCCTTATACCGTTATCTGGAATATAAAAACATCGATGATACGTTGAACATGATGTATTGGCTCTCTGAGTCAGTGCTGGCCGACTTGCGTAATGGCGTCATGGACCAGGGTTCCATGTGGGAGATGGCCAATCAGTTGTTGGTGCGGGGAGACGTAGACCGCGCTTATCGCTACATCAGTTTTGCGAGCGACTGCGCAGGGCGCTTTGGTTCCAGACAACGCCTCACGCAGATCTCACCTTTGTTAGCGGCCATAGCCAACGAGTATAAGGCACAAAGCCAGCGCAACAACAATCGGCTCATGATTGCCTTGGGGGCTATCAGTGTCATGCTATTGTTGCTGTTAGCCACCTTGTACTACGTGAATCACCAGCGTAACAGGCTTGCCGTGGCACGCGACGACCTGTCGCGAAGCAATAGTATGCTCTCTGACCTCAATGCCCAACTGTCATCGCTCAACAAACAACTGAAGGCTTCCAACGTACAGTTGCTGGATGCCAACAGGGTGAAAGAAGAGTATGTAGGCCGCTTCATGCGCCTTTGTTCGGTGTATATGGATCGCCTTGACGACTTGCGGAAGAAGGTGAGCAAGCGGGTGATGCAGAAGCAGTATGCTGAACTTTACAAACTCACACAGTCGGCAGATTTTCAGGAAAACGAGCTTGATGAGTTCTATGCCCATTTCGACTCGGCCTTCTTGAATCTGTTCCCCAATTTCGTAGATTCATTCAACGCGCTGCTCAAACCCGAAGAGCAAGTAATACTCACCGACAAGAAGCGGCTCAATACCACCATCCGCATTTTCGCCCTCATCCGTCTGGGCATCGACGACTCCAGCAAGATAGCCGAGTTCCTCCATTATTCGGTCAACACCATCTACAACTACCGAGCCCGCGTCAAGAATGGTGCCCTCACCGACCGCGAGAGCTTCGAGGAAAGGGTAAGGAGTATTGGGAATAGTTAGGCTGCGTCTCTGCTCGCGTTGACTAATGTTGCACTTCCAACATTCTCAACGCATTGGTCTTGTCATGCCGATGTTATTATGTTTCGATGTCAGCCGATGGTCAGGTACTTCTGTGGCTGAGACATAATATTGTCTTCATCTTCCGCCGTGCTCCTTACTGGCTCATGTGGATAAAGATGGGGATAATACCTTTTCTCATGGCATTTCGCTCATCCGCATGATGCGCACGGAACCTCAGCCGGCAGCATGCGCCCTTGGGGTGATATACAAAAAAAAGGATGACCGAAGTCATCCTTTTTGCGCTCCAGGATGGGCTTGAACCAACGACCCCCTGATTAACAGTCAGGTGCTCTAACCAACTGAGCTACTGAAGCATTGTGCTGAATTGCGGTTGCAAAGGTACA
>JAFABV010000038.1 GCA_023425865.1 Bacteroidota bacterium
TGAACCTATGCTCGGCTCTCACTGCCTACTGCTTCTTTGACAACAAACCAGAGGCACTGCCTGTGCATGTGGAAAAGACAAGGCAATTGGAGCTGTTTGCATACTAATCTTATCCCGAACTCGCGTATCATATACTTTACCACAGACTTCAACAGTCTATATTCCCCTCGGCATTTCTCGACGAGGTCAAGTAACTTTTGCCCACGGCCCAAAGAAAGGTCGATTGCGGCATTACGGCTTTGAGTCGTATAGAGTGATTAGAGCTTCAGCCTCTGTATATTGAGGCGCGTACCAGTCGCCCTAAAGCTCTATTGGATGGAAGTTATCAGCAGCTTATCAAAGTATTAAAACGTGACAGCATGAATGTTTGCGACAATGTTAGTGTCAAGCGCTTTATTGCCAAAGAGGGATATATATGACTGGCTACGTTGGCGGCCATATCACTGATGATAGTCGCAATCAGTTTTGGGCAGAGACAAGCAAGACGCTCCAAAGCGTCGCAAAAGCCAAAAAGCCAGATATAAACGGTACCTTAACTTAAATCCTATAGTGGTATGGTCAGTCATTCCGCCATTGGACGTGTTATCCCCATATCGCCGATATCCTATAAGTTTGTCATCAACAGCTTTGCCTCTATAAAAGCCCATGCCAACAAGTGTCAACCAGTTATCATGGGTGCAGAGCCGGTGATTTGGTGGGAAAGGTAGTGCCCGCA
The DNA here is from genome assembly GCA_023425865.1 of Bacteroidota bacterium. Taxonomy (GTDB): domain Bacteria; phylum Bacteroidota; class Bacteroidia; order Bacteroidales; family Bacteroidaceae; genus Prevotella. The sequence continues at coordinate 716 of JAFABV010000038.1, forward strand.
CGAGAACATCTCGTTTAAAGGCCATGCAACAACCAATAAACGAGAATCGAATCAGGTTGTGGATAAATCCAGACCGAGAGTGGCGCAGGGCAAAGAAAGAAGGGGCCGTCATGTTCCCCCGGGCATCTATCAACTCTGCGTCGGTGACTATAAAATCGTAGTCTTGAAGATAATCCAAGCACTTGCTTACCTTGTTGGGTTTCCATACATCATCCTGGTCGGAGACAAAAATATAATCGCCCGACGCATGACGTAAGGCATTCTCAAAATTTGGTGTGTACCCATGCTCACCTTGATTCTGGAATACCTTGATTCGATCAGAATTGAAATCATGGATGATATCCAATGTTTGGTCAGTGGAGCCATCATCAGATATGATAACCTCATCGCCATCACTCAATTGTGAGAGTATAGACTCCAACTGCTGCCGAATAAAACGTGCCCCATTGTAAGTGGCCATGCAAACGCTTATCATTGAGAACAGATTTGATGATAGATACGCTCACGCAGAGAGCACAAAGCTCCGCGAGAATACTTCGTCTCAAAGATTCGACTGGCACCAATAGCAATGCTTTTCCGTAGCTCCTCGTCTTGAAAAAGACGGACCATGGCCTGTGCAAATTCTAAGGGCGAATCTGCCATAAGACAGGCTTCTCCATCAGCGAAATCAAGTCCTTCAGCCCCTACCGTTGTAGACACCATGGGTAGGCTTAATGCTGCGCCCTCTAATATCTTCATTCGCATTCCGCTCCCTGAAAGAATGGGGACCACCATGATGCCCCCCAACGCCTCACGCTCTAAATGCTCGACAAATCCTGTGCAGACAATGTTTAATCCACTGACTTTCGGCAGCATATCGGTAGTCCATCCTTTCCCGATGATTTTCAGGGTTATCTTGCTCAATTGTTTTGACGGAATGCTTGGCAAGACCTCTTTCAGCATCCAAATCAAACCTTCAACATTAGGCCCATGCGAGACGCCCCCTAAAAAAACAACTGTATGATTCCATGGCTGGTAAGACCTCTGGAATGTGTTGATCGCAGCAGGTGAGGTGAACAACGGGCGGGATACTCCGTCCTTGCTCAGGGTTTCCCGATCATTATCGGTCAGCGTGATAATGCCATCGAATTGGTTAAGTTGTTCTATTTCCGTTGTCTTCAAGCGTTCCCAAAGGGTCCAATGGCGTGTGGTCGGACTAAGATTTTTCAGTATTCGGGCATTACGGATGTATCTTATCTCATGATGAACAAAAATTTTCTTCACTTCTGGAGGTAACACCGATACCAGTCCCAGATACGGGTAAAATTCTACCTGCACAATATCGGGTTCTGATCGGCGTACGGCGTCCTTTACAAATCTGACAAACGATTTGCTAAGGTCATACCCATAAGGCTGTAAGGCTCTTTCCATGAGGAATGCCCGATTGTGTTTTCGTAAGGCAAGATTGATAGCTCGCTTTGCCTTAGCCATTAGGAAAGGCAAATAACAGAGTTGTCGGAAATATGAATAACTATAAAAGTTTACTTCCGGCCAAAGTGCCTTGAGTTGTTTCAAGGCCTCTGGGCTGTTATGCCCATTTTCTGGGAAAACTAAGGAGATATGATGCTCGTGCCGTATCGTATCTATCATATTATATTGAGCCTGCGTGCCTCCCGAGTCTAAGGGGTATGGAAGTAGTATGGTAATGATAGTTATATTCATTATGGAGATTAGTTTAAACAAAATCGTAATGTTCCGAGATATCGTAATGGGCTTCCCGCTGACGGTCTATCTGGTCTAGGAGACGCCTCGACTTCACCTCGTCTACCTTACGACAGAAGAAAGCTTTACTGTCTACGATATAATCATAATCCAATGAAGTCAAGTCGTAAGGACGATAGCTGCCTTCGACCGGGTGTTTTGGGTGCCAACTGACATATCTTAACGGATTCTCCGTCTGAATGTGAAGTTCGGCTGCACGGGGTGACAACAGTGTGGCAAAGATCATCTCAATGCCTGCGCAGGTATGGTTGAACCTTTGTAGATAGGAAGGATGGTCTTGCAGATACTTCAGGACAAATGTGGTAGTCTGCCGGCTCCACGAATACCAATCCCATCCCCCGCATAGGTTTTCGATGGGAGGTCGACGGACCAATAACCTGAATATCCTACCTAACTGTAGTTTTTCGTAGAGCCGCGACCAAAGCGTTGACGTATGGTTAAAATGATATTCATCCGTGCAACGGTGATAATGGGATTCCATCTGGAGTCTAAATGCTCCCGAATCAAGATACATAAAGCTATCATCTGTGGCCTCAAAGAAATGGTCAAACTGCGCATTCGACCGAAGGGGATAGTCTTGCCCGCTGAGTACATGAAAATAGTTCATCTTCGAAGGATGCCGATAAGCCTCTTCCAGCAAAGTCCGATGTACCCAGATCTGGCTGACCCCAGCATGCTGGACATCAATTCTTTTTTTCATAAACATCATGTTGTCGACTCCCTGCACTGCATTTTCGAATGGTGCCAAATCCCCAGACTTACTGTCTACATGGATAAAAAAATAGTGATTGGTCTGGGCCAGTAGTCGCACAATCCGACCAAACAATTCGGGCTGCTTGTGGACAATGAACAAAAAAGCATGGTTTTTCATATCATCAGTTGTGTTTATTATTTACTGTCAGGGATATTTCGGTTGTAGATGAACAGGCGTTCCTGATAGGACTTTGCCCCAAGCAGCGTGCTGTCATACCTCCATGAGACATAGCTGGCGGTACCCACCAACTTCATCATGCAGTAGATACCAATAAACCCTATGAACAGCCGGCGATTATTCATTACTGAGAAAGTCTTGATAAGGTCATACCAAAGTATCCAGTAGGCAAAGATGAACAGGTTGGACATTCGTTTGCTGAACTCTTCGAACTCACTGAACATGAATATCATCACGAAATAAAGCAACAGGGCGTTGATGAAAACCACGTTCTCCTGCCGCATCATCTTGAGTCTGTCCACATATACGAAGACGAGCAGCCCTGTAAACAGCCGTTCTAAATAACCGATGGAAAGCACAAAGCCTGCAGTATCCTGCATCTCGGTATAGTCATTGATCTTTTCAAGCATCTGAGCGTTCAGTAATCTCCCCACCAGCTCGGTGAGGGGCAACAGCAAAGAAATATGAAGCAGAAGAATGGCATTTCCCACCAGAAACACTCCCAAATAAACCCATTTACTGATGTTGCGGTGCAGGAAGAAATAGAGTGGCAGATAAATGGTGGCTGATGTGTGGAAAGAAATTGCCAACACCCCCATCACCAAATAGGGCAGTGGACGACGTTGTTCGATATACTCCAGCGCATTGACGAAGATAAGGATGGCTATAGAGTTTCTCATCAGATTGGTGCTCATCACCAGACCGCCCATACAGATGTAGAGCATTAGTCCCAAGGGTACATTGCTCATACGCTTCAGCAGAAAGCGGGAAAGCAGCAGTGTGTTTACTAATGAGCATATCAGGACAAAGAATTGATAGTCATTGATGATGCTCTTACAAGCAAACATAAGGACGGAAAACCCAACTTCGTAATTCCAGTGATTATTGGGCACCAGAGACAGTTCACTCCACGAAGCCGTCTGGAAACTCACATAGTAAGACTGCCAATCATCACCAACGAAGCCTCGAAATCCAAAGAATAGAAAGAATACGACAATGCATAGCAAATTGAGTCTGGTTCGGATTTCTCCGGTCTCCACACAATAATGATAGAGTGCCGTACACCCGAAAAACAGGCAGAGCAAGATATAAGCCAATGAGTTTTCCATTGATATCCTTGAACTTGGATCTACATTAATTCAGACATTACAAAGGTCGTAGTTATTTCTTCATGACAGAACGATAAAGTTCACGTAACCACAAAACCCATATGGTATCGACTAGCACACCCAACATCATGTAGATGATAACAGTTAAGGTCCGCGGCGTGCTTGAAGCTTGCAATGGTACTGATGCATTCTGGATGATTGTGAAAGCAGGCGTTTTCTCCTGCACCTTGGCCTTTGCGATCTGCAACTGCTGAGCCATCTGGGTGTAAGCATTGAACCGTAGTTGCATCTCATTTTCAAGGTCCTCCTGTTTGGCCTTGAACGATTCTAAGATTACATCGGTATTTGCATCGGCATAACTGCCATAATGCTGTCTGGACTTTTCATACTGCCCCTTGGCCTCACGGTAAAGGCGTTCTGCATAAGCCAAGTCATTCCGCGCTTTTTTCGTGCGATATAATGTGATATACTCTTGCAATTTGGCGCGTAGGGTATCAGCGACTATCGCCGATGTCATCGCATCCTCGTCTTTCACAGCTATCGTGATGACACTTGTCTTCCTGTCCACCGTGCAGGAGATATTGTTGCGTATGAGTGCTGCTATGCCATACTCCGTCTTGGAGAGCTGGAAGAGATTGCGCTTTTGAGATGCAACCTTGTTCTTGGATGCTATCAGCTTGCTCAACCACACCGATGGGTAGTTCCAAAACGGAATCTTCTTGTCGTATGCCAGATGGTTGAAGTAGGTCGTTTCATGTCCGTCCTTAGTCTTCACTTTGACATCAAAGAGCTTGACGATGAAGTCTGTAGATGCGAACACGTCGGGATAAATTTCCGGATAAATAGCATCTACGCTCTTGCCATCGGTCGACAAGTCGACTCCTACCATCGAAGCCAAATCGCTGATGCTGTTCGAAATTCCCATTCCCGAACCTATTTCCGGGGCTAACACCACATTTGTGGTGAATGTCTTCGGAGTGCTGAGTGCCACAAGGATACCCAACAAGGCAAACGCGGTGATAAAACCTGCCAACAGTTTGTATTCCCGGAGAACCTGAGATACCAACTTGACAATATCTATTTCCTTGCTCACTGCCGTATTTGTTTTTTCATCCATAGCTATTATGTTAAGGGTGTATTCCATTTACAATGATAATCCACGGGGCTTTTCCGGTACCCAATAGTCTTGGCCGGCACTCCTCCTACGACTGTGTAGGGTTCCACATCTTTGGAAACCACCGCTCCCGCAGCTACCACCGCTCCTTCGCCGATACGGACCCCCTGCAAGATTGTAGCTCCGATTCCGATCCATGCATAATCCTCTATCACGATGGGTGAAAAGACTCCGATGAAGTAAGGGCTGTTGATATCGTGGCTGCCTGTTATCAGGTTCACGCGATGGGATATCGACACATTGTTGCCTATGCTAATGCCGCCACGCGCATCTATGGTACAGTCACGATTAATATGGCTATACTCTCCGATTGTGGCAAGATTGGGATTGATGAAATAGTTGCGCTTCATCACAAACGTTCCACGACCAATTTTCATTCCAAGTGCTTTCAGTACACGTTTACGCCAGTTCCAGAAGGGGATGTGCGGGAGGAGGTCGTTGGGCAGATACTCTATGAGTAACGCTCTACCCCATGAGTAGAGTGCTGACCTTTTGACTGTCACCATGGCGGCAGCCTTCGTCAGAAAGGCCAACCGACGGATACTTAGTTGCCCATCAGAAGTTATCTTATAGTTATACCAAAGATTTCGAAAGGGATGATTGGAGGTCCCCTCCACCAAATAAGATTCTACAAGGCAGTCCACTTTGACAAAACGGTAGCCCGCCCGGTACACGCGGTGTATCATCTCCCAGTCGAGTGCATATTTTAGTTGCGGCGCTTTGCTGAGGTCATAAGGGTATTTCCGCTGCACCTCAGTGCGGATGAGTGATGAGCCATGACGATAGACCGGACGCCACTCCATCTCTGCGGGGTCATCACCCGCCTTCATTTCCAGGGCAGCATCCTCTCCAACGGCAATACTATTGCCATAGATGACATCGGCTTGCGTGGGGTCAGTGCTTCGCATAACATTCTCTAACGCCTGCGCCGTGACAAAAACATCGCCAGAATTGAGCACAACAACCCAGTCGCCCGAAGCATGAGCCACGGCCTTGTTCATGGCGTCATACATCCCGTAGTCTTTTTCCGAACACCAATAGGCCAGACGGTCGGCATACTCGGCAATCACTTCGCGGGTACCATCCGTGCTGCCACCGTCGACGACCAGATATTCCTTGTCATTCCAGGTCTGCCCCAGCGCACTCTCCATAGTGTCCCTGATATGCTCCACATCGTTGAACACAACGGTCACTATACTGATCTTATTGGTTTTCATGATCATCCCTATTCATTCCAGATTCCTCTTGCTCTACCGCTGATGATGAGGCGACATTGATACAGATGGACTAAACTCAGCAGTAGATAACTTGCTGACATGGAAAGTGAGACACCTACGATGCCCCAGCGTTTGCCCACCGTGAAGACCAGCGCCAGATATAGCAGCGTGGCAATGGCAGAGGTAATGATTTGTATCTTGATTTTGTTGAGTCCGTTGAGCAGATAAGTTACGCAATTGTTGAAATTGAACAACAGGATATAGCACAAGACGCTGGCCGAAACCGTCATGGGAATAACGATTCCAGTACCCACCCAGATACGGTAGACCAATGCACTGAGCATCAGCATCAGTATACCACCGCCCAGACTTAATATCCAAAATAGCTGAGCCTTGCGAAACGTTCGCCTTATCCACAGCATATCCCCGCGCACGTAAGCATCTGTATAAGCACTCCACATCGGAGAGATGACTATGGTATAGGCCACCGAAAGAAGATTGAAGAACTTATAGGCAATATTATACACGGTCACATCAGAAGGAGTGCCATATTGCGCAATGAAAAGATTGGACGAACCATAGATGACCAGCGCACTTGAAATCTGGATCAGGAAGAAGCCGAGACCCTTTCCCACGAGCTGTCTACTGTATGTTATATCAATGTCACGGAATGAGGGATAGAGCTCAGGATGACGGAGAAACAGAGGGATGGCTGCTGCTGAAAACACTATGACAGGAGTCGCTGTAAATACCATGACCACGTATGGCAGATGCCCATGGGCAGTAACCCGGGTGAGTACAAAGATAATGATAAGCGACAGCAGGTTACTCAAGACATACAGTCCCTCGTTGACAGCATACTGTTGCAGCGCCACAAAAACGTAGCCAATGTTCTTAACGACAAAGTTGGCAAGGGTGAAGACCACAGCTATCAGAGTGATATCGCGCAACATGAGACTGTCCACATGATGCGTGTTAAACACCCATGCCATATCCAGTAGCCTGATGGGCACCATCATGATGACCAGAAAGAGCAGGGCCATCACTGAAAGAAGAGTAAAGGCCGTGGCAATATAAGTCCGGCCCAGAGCCATGTTGTTTTTGGACACTGCCCCCGTGAGATAATTGCGCAAGCCATTTCCAAGGCCAATGTCAAAGAAGGAAAACCACATCAGGATAGACGACATCGTCATCCAAACGCCATATTCCTCATTGTCGAGATAGTGGAGCGTGACTGGAACAATAAGCAATGAGCACCCCATACCGATGGCTTTGATCACAGCAGTACGCATGATATTTTTGCGGAGGTTGCTGTTTCGATGGTACATCGTAGCATCCATTGATTTTGATGAAAGGTTATCTTTTAGACTCATTGTTACTATACAGCTCTGTTAAACAAGAGTTCTCAGGAAGACTTGCAGGAATCTACTGCCCCCGGATTCTTTACTTCGTCACATTTGCTATTGTGGTAATCATGGCGGCGATGCTGGCTATGCCTGTTCCGAGGCTCATGGTCTTGGCAATGCTCATCTTGCGACTGATCTTGCTGGGCACCACGATCTCGCAGCCCGGCTGTGTCTTTGCACCCTGGCTTACCTTGCCCACCATACCGTTCATGTAGATGATGTAGGCACTGCTTTTGCGCGCGTTCAGCAAGAAGCCAGGGACTGTGAGTATGTCGTATCTTGTATTCATGCCATTCATGTTACCTGATGCTTTTGTTTCTATCTGGTCGTTTTATCTTATTTGATACTCCTTCACCCCTCTGCTTTTGCTGTCGAAGCTGACGCCAATCTTGTAGAGCTGGCGGCTGTCCATGGCAAAGGGGGTGGCGTAATGATTCTCTTCAATCTGTGCGAGGGCTCTGTCGGCACCGGCGTCCAGCTTGCATTCGATGATGTAGATGTAGCCGGCAGTCTGGATGACAGCATCGATGCGGCCGTCGCTCGTGGGGCGTTCCACTTGGATGTAGAACCCAAGGATTTTGAAGATGAGATACATCACATTCTGGAAGTAGAGCTCTGCGTCGCCCACCACTTTATAGTCTGTGTCGGCCAGCAGGGCTTGGAGGCGTTTCATGAACTGTTCTGGCTTTCCGCTCTCCACGTCCTCCACAAAATGTATGATGTCGAAGTCGCTCTTGTGCTCCACCGCGGCGTAGTTGGGGAGCAGGAAATTGAGGAAACCTTCCTCCACCTCCTTGTTGGGGAATCCCAGCCTGTAGCGGCGGAAACGCTCGTTGTAGCCCTTGATGGTGAGATACCCGCTCTGGTAAATCATGGGGATGGGGTTGCGCGATGACGAGTCGATGCTGTTGATGACATCACTTGTCACCTGTTCCTGTGTCAGGTCCGGCAACCTGTAATCGTAGTTCTTGAGCATCTCCACAAGGAAAGTAGGGGTACCTGTCTCAAACCAGTAGTTGCTGAACTTACATTTGGCAAAGGTGTTGAGCAGGCTGAAGGGATTGTAGATGCCCGGAGAGTCTACTTCAAAGTGATACCCATCGTATTGCTCCCGCAGTTTCTTGCGGGCTTCGTCGTATGACATGCCGCAGGCCTCCGCGAGCTCGCTGACGGCTTCAGGGAAATAGCTGTCGATCTCTTCATCCGTGATACCACAGATGGCTGCATACTCCCGGTCCATGGAAATGTCGTTGAGGTTGTTCAGGTCGCTGAACACACTCACTTTGCCGAATTTGGTCACGCCCGTGAGCAGGGCGAACTTGATATACCTGTCCTGTGTCTTGAGCACCGAGTAGAAAGCCTTGAGCTCGTTGCGGTAGTTTTCTTGCATGTCATCGTCGCCGATGGTCTGCAAGAGCGGTTTGTCATATTCGTCAATAAGAATGACAACGTTCCTGCCGGCTTGCTTGGCCGCCCGCTCCACGATGCCCTTGAACCGCAGGGGTAGGGTAGTCTCTGTGGGGCGTGAGCCGTAGCACTTCTCCCACTCTGCGAGCGTGTCGTTGAGCACTTTCTGCAGACTGCCCCGTTCCTTGTAGTTGGCGGTGTTCAGGTCGATGTGCAAGATGGGATATACGTCCCATGCGGTCTCCAGACCGTCGATGGCCAGTCCGGTGAAGAGTTCCTTACGGCCCGAGAAATAGGCTTCGAGCGTGGAGATGAGCAGGCTCTTTCCAAACCGGCGTGGGCGACCGAGAAAGTAGTACACACCGTTGTTGGCCATTTCCCAGACATACCGCGTCTTGTCCACGTAGGCATAGCCTTTTATGCGTATCTTCTCGAACGACTGTATTCCTATTGGATATCTCATAGTCTTCTTCTTTTTCTTACTTCGTCACATTAGCAATCGTGGCAATCATGGCGGCGATGCTGGAGATGCTTGTACCGATGCTTAGACTTTCTGCAATGCTCATTTTGCGTGAGATTTTGCTGGGTACCACGATCTCGCAGCCCGGCTGGATTTTGGCTCCTTGGCTCACTTTGCCTACCATGCCGTTCATGTAGATGATGTAGGCACTGTTTTTGCGGGCGTTCTGTGCGAAACCACCGGCTGTGTTGATGTAGTATTTGGCATTCTTGCCTTTCTGGAATGCTACGGTGTTGGGGTACATCACGGCACCGTTGATCTTCACCGTGGCCGTGTAGGGCGGCAGGATGAGGCGGTCGCCAGCCCGCAGCACGATGTTGGCGTCGCTGGTCGGGTCGGCCAAGGCCTTGTCGAGTTCTATACCCACAGGGTATGTGTTGGGGACCTCAAATTTCTGTAGCTGGGTATTGGTGGTCTGCTGCCCCAGTTGCTGCAAGTTACTGCTATTGTTACTGCTGGCAGCCAATTGCAAGAGTTGTTGTTGAAACTGCTCTTGTTGCATTTTATAAGCCGCTTCCATGCGTGCACGCTCTGCGTCGTTGGGTATGCGTTCCAATCGTGCGCCTTTGATGTAGGCACGGTCTGTCACACCACCGGCCATTTTCAAGAGGTCAGTTATTCGTGCGTTGCGCTTGTTGAGTGTGTACGTGCCACTAAACATCACCTCGCCTTCCACAGTTACATTCTGCTGTTCTGAGTAGGCCGGACTCTTGCGAACGTAAACTTCATCGTAGGGCTGGAGTACAAATCCCTGTTCACCGTCAACCACAAATCCATCTTTGAGCGAAAAGCTGTAGTTACGGGCGATGATACTGTCTGTTGAGAGTGCTTTGGGGTTGTTTACTCTTCGGGCCACGTCCACCTTTACGGTCGATGCCGTCTCTTTCAAGCCGCCTGCCTGCAGTACGAAGTCTTCCAGTGTTTCATTGTCAGCATATTTATATATGCCAGGATACTGCACCTCACCGTAAATGGTGATGGTGCGCTCGGTCATGGCTTCTTGTTTGGAAGGAATAAAGAGTATGTCGTTTTCTTTCAGGGGGATGTCGGCCACACGACCGTTCATGATGCCTTCCACATCCACACTTACCACCTCCAAGGTGCGGTCGGCCTTCATACGATGCATTACGGCACGGGCGGTGAAGGCTTCTTCAGTAAGTCCCTCTGCGTGGGCAATCAATGTGCGTATGCTATTGATATTGTCTCCCATTTGGTATAATCCTGGACGAAACACGGCGCCTTTGATTTCTACCGTGTTCTTGTAGCGCGGAAGAATGGAGTCTACGCTCACACTGTCGCCATCGGCCACGCGGAAGCTGCTCATGTCAAACTCTTCCACATTGTATACCGCATACTCACGCCCCGTCTTACGGTTCACGCGTACAGCCTTGGTATAGGCATCACCGGCAAATCCTCCAGCATATTTCAGCAGGCTCTCTATGCTTTCGTTCTTCTTCATCTCGTAGAACATCGGGCGTTTCACCTTGCCGGCGATGTTGACCAGACAGTCGTAGGGTCCCACGATGATCACATCGCCGTCGGTCAGTCTCACGTTGCCGGTCATCTTTCCGTTGAGTATATAGTCGTAGATATCGGCCGTGCTGATAAGTTTGTTTTGGCGATAAACCTTGATGTTACGCAGTGTACCCAGATCGTTGGTTCCACCGGCCATGTATAAGGCGTGGAATACGCTGGCAAAGGCCGATAGGGTATAGGTGCCCGGAGCTTTTACCTCACCCATGACATTGATGGTAATAGTTCGGGTCTGACCTAATGAAATCTTGATTTGGCTGCTTTGGTAGCGAGCGCCCAGTTGGCTGCGTATGCGCGCGTTGGCCTGGGCCACGGTAAGCCCGCTCACCTGGATGGGCCCGAAGTTCTCGATGACGATGTCACCATCGGGCGACACGGTGCTCTCGATGGTCTTCTGCGAAGCACCATACACGTCGATGATGACGGCATCGCCCGGCCCCAGCCGGTAGTTTTGCGGTGTGGCGATGTTCATGGCGGGTTCGAAGGTCAGGTCTTTGTTGTTGAAGATGTCCCGGCCAAAGACCTTGTGTTTGTTTTTCTTTTGTTGTTCAAGAATGTTTCTTAGCCATTTGATGGAGTCGGAGGGTGTCATCATGTCGAGCTCGTTGCGCATCTGCACGAAGTCGGCATCATTCTCGTTGTATTCGTTCTGCCAGGTGGTGTTGCTCTGAATGCGCTGTGTGGTGGATGCCGAGCGAACCATGTTGTCCTGCTGTGTCCGCGTCTTGGAAGTCTCGTCCTTGGCGTTATTGGTACGCAGACGAGTGTCGCGCTGGCTCTTGTCGTTCACCTCGCCAAGCCCATTGTCGTTTATCTGGCGCTGGTATTTCTTGCGCACGCGTCGTATCTGCGTGATGTCTACGCCATTTTGCATCAGCTTAGTCACAATCTGGGCCTGAGAAGTACCCCTTGCCACTTCTTTCTGAACAAACTCGGCCACCTGATTGTCGGTCATGGATGACTGTGCCATGACCGGTGCCACGGCCAAGCCCAACAACATCAGGCTCACGAATATTCTTTTCATGCTGTATCTCTTCTAAGTTTTATCTTTAGATGCTTAAGTCTTTATATTAACTATATTCTTTTGAAAATATTGCTTCTCACGTATGATATATTGACTACAAGCATTTCCCTGTACCTTTATATATAACGTATGGGTAGGGGTTGCGAAATGCAAAGATACAACAAAAAGGATAAAAAAGGAGCCAATAGGCACAAATAGATTCATCATGCCTCCTTGGTTGCCCTTTGTTGTTTGTGCTTGTTTTCTAAATTCTCTCGCAATAAACGCAATGGGCTTGGGCAATGTGAGTCTGGACGTAACTTGTGAAGTTTGTCTAAACCAGACAACGTGCGTTATTTGTATACGCGAGTTCGGGATAAGATTAGCATGCAAACAGTTTCCGTCGGTCTCTGCCATCAACGTTCGCCCCCTGTAAAACAGAAAGTTATCACCTCATCCTGTGTCGTTGCGCAGCCAGTGTAGCTTGAAACCGTAGCATCAGCCCCATGTATCTGTATCCACACACGCTCCGCGGCGTCTTGCCCAAGCCACCTTCTTGGCCACAGTGACCATCCCGCACGTCGCCCCATCTCCATGCCTACGCCCAACCATTCTCACCCAACAGCCCGATAATTCTATATGAAACCATCCAATGGTTCTATATAAAACCATTTTATAATTCTATATAAAACCATATCATCATTCTATATAGAATCATCCCGTGACTTGGGGCTTCTCATTTAGCCCGCCCGCTCTTGCCATAGGCGCAGAGGGCACTTGAAACGGCAGCTTTAGGGCGCATAAATGCACCGTTTATCATGACTAAACCTATGGTTTACGCCTGCTTAGTGGGCGGTTTACGACAGACACCACACTTTATAGGTAAAATAACCTGGTACGGATTGGTAAACTTGCCCAATATGCGTTTGCATGTACGAGCCTTCTAAAAAGTACAGATGCCCGGTTCTGTGAAGGTCATAGGGTGAACATAGCTGTTGCTGTCATGGGGCAGTAGTCCCCGTCGGCGGAGCCAAAGAGACATTTTGCGATGATCCGACTGATACACACAAAGATATTCTGCCGATATACTCCGCCTTCATCGAAGGCGAGCGGAGGATAAACTAAATAAGCAGGTTATCCTCCCGCAGATTTGGGGAGGCTGTTACATACCCTGTCCGGTGCCCATGTTGTTGATGGTCTCGCTTTCGGCCTTCCGTTCGCCGTAGTCGTTCTTGATCTTGCTCTGGTACTGGGCAAACTGGCGCTTGGTGTTGCCAAACTTCCAGGTGACCGACAGCTGGGCCATGCGGATGGGCACCTTGATGGTCGTATGGTTGCTGAATTGGGCACCTCGGCTCTCCATCTCGATGTTGAGCTTGTCGGCAAGGGGAGTCATGAAGAAGAGCGATACGTTCAGCCGGTCGTTGCAGAAGGCCTTGTTGAGCGTGGTGAAGGCAAAGCTCATGCCGCCGGTGTAGCCCTGCAGGTTATACTTCTTGCCGCTGGCCTGCAAGCCGGTGTTCCATTTCACGCTCCAGGGCAACGTCTGTTCGAGCATCACCATGCCGTCGGCCTGCCAGCCGTGGTTGCGCTCGTCGAGTTGCGAAGAGCGAATGTCGCCATAGCCCACATAGCCGTTCACCATCACCGAGGTCTTCTTGCCCAGCATCGTGCGAGCCCATGCGTTGAGGTTGGTCCAGCGGTTCTTCACGTTGTTGCCGTAGGTCGTGTTAAGCCTGTTGTCGGCATCGGTGAAGGTATATTGCGCTATCTGGTTTCCGCAGAAGGACTGGCTCAGGGTGACGTTGAGCATGAGCTTGGCCGAGTATTTGTTGAACACCAGACTGATGTTGTGCGACCGCTCCACGTCGAGGTCGGGGTTGCCGTAGGTCACCTGTGTGGGGTCAGAGGGGTCGCGGTAGGGGTTGAGGTAGCTGATGCCCGGCCTCACGATGCGCAGGGCGTAGGTCAGTCCGATGTTGGTGGCTGGGGCCAGACTGTAGCTGAGGGTGGCCGAGGGTACCAGGTTGCCGTAGTCTTTCTCGAAGTTCTGGGCTGGCAGGTCGGGGTAGGTGGTCTTCTGCCAGGTGTGCTCATACCGCAGTCCCTCCCGGCTGCTCCATTTGCCAAAGGTGGCCGTGTGCTCGGCATAGCCGGCCACAATCTGCTGACGGTCGTGGTAACGCGTCAAAGTAGTGCGCGTCGTTGCTCCGTCCTCGTCGTACTCCTGGTAGCTGGCATCCGACTTGTTCAGGTGATTGATGTATTTGGCACCCACGTTGAGCGTCTGTCCTTGTCCCATGGGCGTGGTGTAGTCCACCTGCACGGTGTGGTCGGTGGCGCGTGTGCGGGCATCTGAATAGCTGTCGTTGAGCGTGAAGGGCAGCGTCGTAGCCGCAATACTGTAGTAACGATAGTCGCGGGTGCGGTTGGGGCTCGAACTGAACTGATAGCTCAATACCAGGCTTCGGGTGTGCTCGGCGTTGAAAAAACGCTGGTAGTCGGCGCTGGCGTTCACTCCCGTCGACTTCACCCTGTTGCGATTGCGATAGCTATAGCTGCCGCTATTACCGGCAGTGAGCGTCGTCAAGGGTTCCGACGACTGCCGCTGGCTGAAGTTGTTGAACCCTATTGAGGCATTGATATTGCTCATCGAGTCGAGCTCCAGTCCCAGGCTCAGCGTAGAGCCCGTGTAAGGCATGTAGCGGTTGCCCCTGGCGGTGGTGGTGGTCACCTGGCGGCTGTCGCCGTGCTCCTGTGTGATCTCGTTGGTGTAGGTCGTGCCCTTGTTTTCCATGTAGCCGCCGTAGCTGTTGAGACTGTAGTTCAGTCGGCCCTGCTGTCCGCCCACGTAGGCCGACCCGCCGTAGCTGATGTTGCTCACGCGAGCACTCACCTCTCCACCGTAGCTGTTGATGCGCTCGTTGTTTTTCCCCGTCTGGTGGTTTAGGGTGATGTTGAGCACGCCGCCCACACCTTCTGCGTCATATTTGGCGCCGGGGTTGGTGATCACCTCAATGTTCTTCACCGCCGAGGCCGGCATCACCTTGAAGATCTGGCTGGCGTTGTTCTGTAGCTGCACGTTGGGCTTGCCGTCTACCAGCACCTTGAACGAACTCGATCCGTTCACCGTGATGTTGTCCTGTGCGTCCACAGTCACCATGGGCACCTTGCGCAGGATGTCGAGCACCGTCATCGACTGTGCGTCCTTGTCTTGCTGCACGTCGTAGGTCATGCGGTCGGTCTTCATCTTCACGACAGGCTTCTGTGCCACCACTTCCACGGTGGCAATCTGTGCCGAGTCGTGAATGAGCGTGTCGGCAGCACTGGTGTGTTGTTGTGCGAACGTCAGGGTCGGCATGGTCATCAAGCCGATTGCGAGGGTCAAACGATCAGGTTTCATAATGGGGCAGTTTTTTTGCATATTATTGTTTTATGATGCAAAGATACGGTAGTTTGTCGGAACCATTTGCCCTTTTTCGATGAATTGTATGTTTTTATTCGACGAGTCTGACCACGAATGTCACCAATTCCACGAATTTCCATTCACATCAGTCATTCCACGCCAAACGGTTTGCCATCGCGCAAGCCCATTGCGGTGACGCGTAGCGGCAAATTCCAAGTCACCCGCTTTGGCTGAACATACCGCTTTAGCCATTGCGCTTGTTGCGTTGATTGCGAGGAACCAGAGAAGACAATATTGACAACAAAGCCCTTCCCCGTAGATGTGTCGATGGCCGTTACAGTCTCTTCTTCTCTTCATTGCCCGCACCCGTACCCTTGTACTTGCTTCGGGTGGCATTGAAGTTGTAAGTCACGGTGAGCGACACCGATCTATAGAAGTTGTTGCAGTCTTTGTTGCCCTCCGCGCTTAATCCGTACATGGTCCATTTTTCTCTTTCAGAGTTGAGAATATCTGTCGCGCGGAGCAGAACGATCAGCTTTTCTTTCATAAACGATTTTCGTAACGATACGCCTAACCGGCTGTATCCCTTGTCTTCCTGAAAGCCGTCATAACCATTCACTCTGTATCTGAAGCTGATATTCGCCAACAAAGTCTTGTTAATTTGTAGGTTATTGTTCCATACAAAAACGAACTCGGGCCTGTTGAGGTTCTTAGACGAACCGTATTTCACGGCATCGAAGAATTGCTGCTGATAATCCACCTCCAGCATGGGCTTATACCAGTCAAACACCGGCGAAGCGGAGACTGAGGCGTAGACAGATTGGTGATGGTCGTAGTTGCGATTGGTGAGATAGGCTATCTCCTGCCCGTCCAGCCTGCTCAACGTCCAGATGATGGCGTTCTTGGCATATTTATAGCCCATGGACAGGGATATCCATCTATGTACGGCACTCAGCTCAAGGGTGTGAATCTGTTCCGGTCTTAGCATCGGGTTGCCGCCTTCGTAGAGATACCGGTTGTCATACTGCATGAAGTTGCGCAGTGACCGATAGCTGGGGCGATGGGTCTTCTCGTTGTAACTGAGCTGAAAGCCCCAGTGGTCTTTGTTCCACGACAACGAGACGTTGGGAAAGAAATGATGATACTCACGGCTCACATCATCTTGTTTGACGCCAAACGAATAATAGTCGGAGTTGACATATTCATATCTCAGCCCGGCATCAATATTCAGATGGCCCATGGGCATGCCATATTCCACAAACCCGGCCACATTGTTTTCTTGAATGTCGGTCTCCGAATCGTTCACATATTGCTCACGGTTTTGGTAGTTTCCCGACGACTGCGTGTGTGAGATCTCTCCTCCCCAGGTCAGCTCGCCTTTGCCTATGGCATAGCCGAACAGCAGTTTGGCGGCATAGAGGCGGCTGCGCTGATTGCTGTAGCTGTGTACCTGGCGGTCGCCAACTTGTACGCTCGTCTCTTCCAAGAAGTTTTGCTCGTTGCTTTTGGTGAACATATACGAGCTGTTGAAATCTATCTTCAGCTTCTTGATTTTGCCCACATAATAAATATCAACCACGTTTCGCGGCCCAGCATTTCTATCGAATGTTCCCTTCTGCTCTACCGCTCCTTCTGTCATTCCATTGCGGTTGATATCCTGTTTGCCATATATATTCCACCTGCCGTACAACGACTTGAAATATTGGTACGAGCCACCGATGGAGTTGCTGTCGTTGAAAGCGTAGGCGATTCCTGCCTTTTCAAATATTTCATCTTCATGTCCATTGTTCATGGCATGCTGTGCAATGGTAATCTGTTCGTTAGTTTGGGTATGCAGTATGTTGGTCAGGTTGTTGTCTTCTTTATAGGCATCCGAACTCCAGTATAGACTGTTGGTAATCTCCAACCTGTTTGTTCTGTAGGTGAGTTTAGTCGATTCGTAGCCAGCCCACATCGAGTTGTAAGAAGCGTAGGCATCATTTCTGAAGCTGAATCCCTCGTTGCGTCGTTTGAGCGTCACGATTTTGATGACCGATTGTATGCTGGCGTTGTATTGGGCACCGGGACTTGTTATCACGTCAATGCTTTTTATCTCATCCGATTTAAGTTCGGTGAGTTCCCTGTTGTCTGTCAATGGCTTATTGTTGATATAGATAAGCGGTGTCCCTTTGGCGAAGATTGACACGCCTCCTGAGCCATCTACGTTGACGCGAGGCAGTTGTCCGAGTACGTCAATGGCAGTTCCCATCTTCGACAATACCGTGTTTGCCACCTCTACGGTCATGCCGCCCTTCGCCATTTTGTATTGCGGGCGCATGGCTTTCACTTTTACCGTCTGCAGCGTGCGTGTCTCGGGCTGCAGGCGTATGGTGCCCGCCTGCTCGGTGGTGAAGGTGCGACAGACGGTCTTGTAGCCCACATAACTGATTTTGGCAATCACCTTGGCGGTCTCGTATGGCACCACGAAGACACCGCTCTCGTTGCTCACGCCGCCCGCGATGACCGCGGAGTCGGCGGGCGAGAGCAGCAGCACGTTGGCAAAGGGCACGGCCTCGCCCTGCTCGTCGATGATGCGGCCTGTGAGATGGTGCTGCGTCTTGTTGGTGCATTCCACGAGAATGACATTGCCCTTCTGCGTCACGGCAATGGGGTAGAAGCCCACGATGCGGCTTACGGCATCGGGCACGGAGAGGCCGCGCACCGCGGTGGAGACGCGGAAGTCTTCGAGGTCGTCATAGATGAAGTTCACCGCGTATTTGTTTTGCAGCGTATTCAGCTCTTTCAATGCGTCGGCCATCGACACGTCGTGATATTGTCGGGTGATGCGCTGCGCTGAGAGCGGGAGGCAAAAGGCGCAGAGCATATATATAATAAGGTGTTTCATGGGTTTAGTCTACGTTGAGTTGGTTGCCCTGAAGGGTGATGTTGATGCGCTCGAAGGCGTTGAGCAGGTCAATCTGCTGTTGCAGGTCGAGGTGCTTGTCCCACTGGAAATACAGTCGGATGTGGCGCGAGGCCTCCTTGCCGAAGGTCACGTTGACGTGGTAGAACGCACCCATCTGCGTGAGGATGGTGCCCAGCTCGGCATCCTCGAAGGTCACGGGCGAGAGGTCTACGCTGTCTTTCGGCGCGGCAACCGAGTCCTTGCGCAGGGTGTCGGTCGAGGCCACGCGCTCCGTGCGCGGTGCCTGAGGGCTGTCGGCAGGCCGTGGGGTGGGCGAGAACACACCCAGCCGTACCACGGCGGCCAGGGCCATGCCCGAGAGGAAGATGATGCCTGTGGTGACGGCGGCAATCTTGTATCGGTTGCGCCGGGGCAGGCTGTGGGCCTCGGCAAACTGCTGCCACGCGGCGTCCACATCCACGGGGTTGGCCTCCTGCCGTATCATGGCCCGCTTGCTCATGGCCAGGGTCTCGGCAAAGGCTTTGATGTCATCATCGGCCAGCAGCGCGGTGATCTGCTCGTCGGTGTATTGTTCGGGATGCTCCTGCATGTTGAGGAACATCGCGCGCTTGTCATTGATGGTTTCGTTTTTCATTGTTTCGCTTGCTTGAAAGTTTGTTTGATTGTGTCGATGGCTTGCGACAGGTGGTTGTAGACCGTCACCTTGCTCACGCCCAGAGCCTGGGCCACCTCCTGATAGGTCATCTCCTGCTGTAGTCGGAGCCGGAGGATGCGCTGCCGGATGGGTGGGTCGAGGTGGTCGATGATGTCGCGCAGGCGGTCCAGCTGCTCGTCGTCGTTGTCAGAGATCATGGTCTCCTCGTCCATGACGAGCATCTTTTCCACGCGCGTTCTCACCCCCTTGTGGGCTATGATGTTGAGACATCGGTTGCGCACGCTCCGCAGCAGATAGGCCTCCTCGGTGTCGGGCAGCAGCACGGTGTCCTCGCGGAGCAGGCGCTCAAACACGTCGCTCACCACGTCGCGACATTCGTCGGCATCGTAGAGGATGGTCCTGGCCAGATGGTACATCCGCTCGTAATGCTGTCGGAACAGCCGCTCTATGTCTGTTGTCTTTTGCTTCATACACCCTTATTACCGCTGAGCGTGACGAAAAACTAAGCAAAACGAAGTTTTTTTTATTGCAAATATAACGATTTTTGGCGGAGAAAAGAAGTGCATCCCATGCGATAACAACCTAAAAGTTGGTTTTTTGCTTCTTGTCTCCTGGTAAGAGGATGAGTGTAACCCGACAGCGTAGTTCGCGCCATCGTACAACGAGACAGGGTAGTCTTGTTGCGCAAGCAGCCCATATTCTATAATAGCGTCCCCCCTGTCGGGGTAGGTCTAATATGTAAGGTGTAAACCAATATGCATCTCACAGCTTCCTACTTTTACCTCCTGAACCCAGTTTTCGTGCCCTGGCAGCGCCGTTGAGGCATTGCCTCCCATGTGTGCTGGTATCCTGCTTTGAGTCGAATCACGTTCTGCTTCGAGTCGAATCACGTTCTGCTTCGAGTCGAACCAGACTCTGTTTCGACTCGAACTACACCACGACAAACCACCTGTGGCCTTGTCAAACCGATGCTACGGATAGGCCGGAAGGCAGCCGCGGTGTCACGAGGCCCCCCATTCGCCATCGCAACAATTGTGCTCGCCGCCCCTTCCACTCAAGCGTTGAACTCCTACAGAGTTCCTTCTCTGCACTGCCGGTTGAGACAGGGTAGCCTCGCTGCACTCGGCAATTGAAAATCGGCGGCCGAAGGGAAAGCCAACCCTGCCCTGTCAAGCGTTCAACCCCTTCGAGGTAGGGCTAGGATGCCCGCCTTTCTATCGTATCACGGGGGACGAGACAGGCTAGCCTAGCTGCACTCGGCAATTGAAAATCGATGGCCGGAGGGAGAGCTACCTCTGGCCAATCCTGCTATATCATCGCATTACAGCATGCCATGGGAGTTCACATGCACTCATGAATAACAACGGTTAATTGTTTTGCTTTCCCCAAAGGGGATAAACTCTTGATAGGGCACGGTTGGCATGAATGTCGACCGAAGGGAGACATGACATGCCTACCGTGTCTACGACCACGCCGAATGGATGAACTCTGTAGGAGTTCAACGGTCTTCTGCATACGACTGCGCAGCCTATCCTACAGTAATCCGTTAAACCGTTGAACTCCTACAGAGTTCCTTCTCTGCACTGCCGGTTGAGGCAGGGTAGCCTCGCTGCACTCGGCAACCCTGCCCTGTCAAAAGTTGAACTCCTACAGAGTTCCTTCTCTGCACTGCCGGTTGAGACAGGGTAGTCTCGTTGCACTCGGCAACCCTGCCCTGTCAAAAGTTGAACTCCTACAGAGTTCCTTCTCTGCACTGCCGGTTGAGACAGGGTAGCCTCGTTGCACTCGGCAACCCTGCCCTGTCAAGTGTTGAACTCCTTCAGAGTTCATACAATACCGCTGATTACCAGACAGGGTAGCCTCGCTGCACTCGGCAATTGAAAATCGACGGTCGGAGGGAAAGCCAACCCTGCCCTGTCATGCGTTCAACCCCTTTGGGGTAGGCAAGACAACCTGGGGCAAAGATTAAACCATCAAAAGATTAAAAGTGTAGTTGTAGTTACGCAAGTCCCGCCGCGCGTGCCAATAACATCCATTGCGTTCACCGCGAGCCCCCCACCGCGCGAGCCAATAGCATCCATTGCGTTCATTGCGAGCCCCACTGCACTAGTAGCATCTATTTCGAGATCTCCCCTCAGCGCTCGCCAATAGCATCCATTGCGCGCCCTTCCCACCGCGCGAGCCAATTTGCGTAAATCCCCCGAGCGTCCGCAAGGGGCAAACGCCTCATCCCGCAAGGCAACAATCTGCGCAATCTGCGTCATCTGCGAGAGAAAACCATCATAGTGCGTGCCAAGTCCATATCGCAACCCATATCAGCGTTGGTCCTTGAACAACGTATGCCACCGGAGACAGGGACTATTGACATAGCATGTACGTTCTTGCTGAAAAAAACGAGAAATCGCAACTTTGCAATCAGGTTGCAAAAAGATTGTGCTATCTTTGCACCGATGAAAAGAACAGTCTACATATTCTGTCTGTGGTGGGCAACGCTTGCGGTGTTGTCGGTCAGCATCATGCTGCACCACCATCATGTAGACGAGGTTTGTTTTGCCCTGGAGGAGTGTGCGAGCGACGGCAACATCAACGACATCCACACCCAGCACGCCCCTACCGAGGGCGAGGGCACGCCGTCCGACTATTGTGCCGTGGAGACGGCCAAGCAGTTTATCCCTGCCCGGGGCACGGCCAGCATGTCGGCCAAGTGGGGTGGGGCACAGACCAGCCATCCCCTTGTCGCCTTGTATGGGGCGTGTGTGCCCTTGAAGGCGCAAAGGCGACAAGAGCGCCCGCACGGCCGCGGGCCACGCACCCTGTTGCCCGAGGAATATTGTTCTTCGGGCGGACTGCGGGCACCACCGACGGTGTAACGATTTCCCACCTTTTATATTTTATGACATGAGTCCAGGGCGCACCGTGGGTGTGTCTTGGATATGGTATATCGTTACACTTTAAGAAAAGTCATGATACACAGCATCATTCGTTTTTCCATACAGCATAAGTTTATCGTACTCTTGCTGCTGGTGCTCATTGTCGGCGGCGGACTCTATTCGCTGAGCACCATCAACGTCGACTCCACGCCCGATATCACCAACAACCAGGTGCAGGTCATCACCGTGGCCGAGAACCTCTCGACGGCCGATATCGAACAGTATGTCACTTACCCCATCGAACTGGCCATGGCCAACCTGCCCGGCGTGGAAGACATCCGGTCGGTGTCGCGCTTCGGCCTGTCGGTGGTCACCATCGTCTTTCGCGAGCGCATGGGCACCTACGAGCCCCGGCAGCTGGTACACGAGAAGATAGAGGAGGTGAAGGACGAGATTCCCGATGGCTTCGGCAGTCCGGAGATAGGCCCCATCACCACCGGACTGGGCGAGATCTATCAATACACCCTCGTGCCTCGCGACACCACGCGCTACACGGCGCAGGAGCTGCGCACCATCCAGGACTGGATAGTGAAGCGACAGCTGGCGATGATTCCCGGCGTGGTGGAGGTCAACTCCTTCGGCGGGAGCATCAAACAGTATGAGGTGGCGCTCAACCCCCAGCGCCTCCTTGCCCTGAGGACCACCATCGGCGAGGTGATGGAGGCCCTGCACAAGAACAATGTGAACACCGGCGGGGCCTATATCGAGAAGAACCATACGGCCAACTTCATCCGTGGCGAGGGACTGGTGAAGAGTCTCGACGACATCCGCAACATCGTGGTGAAGCAGCAGGGCGGCGTGCCCGTGCTCGTGGGCGACGTGGCCGACGATATGCGCTTCGGGGCACAGGTGCGCTACGGTGCCTTCACCCAAGACGGCCGCGAGGCCGTGGGCGGCACGATCATGATGCTCAAGGGAGCCAACTCGGCCAAGGTGGTGGCGGCCGTGAAAGACCGCATCGCCACCATCCAGAAGTCGCTGCCCCCAGGCATCGAGATACGGCCCTTCCTCGACCGCTCGGAGCTCATCCAGCGCACCACCTCGACCGTTGCCCGCAACCTTGCCGAGGGCGCCCTCATCGTGGTGCTCGTGCTCGTGCTGCTGCTGGGCAGCGTGCGCGGCGGGCTCATCGCGGCATCGGTCATCCCGCTGTCGCTGCTCTTCGCCTTCATCCTCATGCGGGTCTTCGGCGTGTGGGCCAACCTCATGAGCCTGGGTGCCATCGACTTCGGCATCATCGTCGACGGAGCCGTCATCATCGTCGAGGGCATCGTGGCCGAGACACGCCGCCGGCTCGCCGCCACCACGGCTCCGCTCACGGCCAGGGCCATGGACGACATCAGCTATCGGTCGGCCGCCACGATGATGCACTCGGCCTTCTTCGGACAGCTCATCATCCTCATTGTCTTCGCCCCCATCGTCTTCCTCTCGGGCATCAGCGGCAAGATGTTTGCCCCCATGGCCTATACCTTCTCGTTTGCCGTGCTCGGAGCCCTCATCCTCTGTCTCACCTATGTACCTATGGTGTCGGCGGTGGTCATGCGTCCCACCACCCGTCCACAGAGCCTGCTGGCCCGTATGGAGCGCGGCGTGGAGCGCATGAGCGAGCGACTGATGGCCGCCCTCGTGGCCCGCTACCATCCGTGGCTGGTGCGGGCCGTGCGCCACAGAACCGCCGTCCTCGTCGCCGCTGCCATGCTGCTGGCGGGCGCGGGTGTGACCTTCGCCAGGATGGGCGGCGAGTTTATCCCCAGCCTCGACGAGGGCGACATCGCCATGCAGACCTTCCTGCGACCGGGCAGCGCCCTGACGGAGACCATCGAGCGCGAGAAGGAGGTGGAACGGCTGCTGCTCGACAACTTCCCCGAGGTGAAGACGGTCTGCGCCCGCATCGGCGTGGCCGACATCCCCACCGACCCGATGGGCTTCGACTATACCGACAGCTTCATTATCCTGGAGAAAGACCGCAGCCGATGGACCTCGGCCAAGACCAAGGAGGAGCTCATCGAGAAGATGAAGCAGAAGCTGAGCGAGCTGCCGGGACTCAACTTCTCGTTCTCGCAGCCCGTGGAGCTGCGCTTCAACGAACTGCTCACCGGCGTGCGCCAGGACGTGGCCGTGAAGCTCTATGGCGAAGACCTGCATGAGCTCAACCGACTGGGACAGCAGATGGTCGACATCATCAGCCGCATACCCGGCACGGCCGATGTGGCCCTGGAGCGCACCGACGGACTGCCGCAGATCACCGTCAGCTACGACCGCCAGCGGCTGGCCCGCTACGGCCTCGACATCGAGAAGCTCAACACCTATGTCAGTTCGGCCTTCGCAGGCGGCAAGGCGGGGGTGGTGTTCGAGGGTGAGAAACGCTTCGACCTCGTGGTAAGGCTCGCGCCCTCGTTCAGGGGCAGCCTCGACGACGTAAGGGCACTCTACGTAGACACCCCCGACGGTCAGCAGATACCGCTCGGCGAGGTGGCCGACGTGTCGTATCAGCCCGGGCCGATGCAGATTTCGCGCGACAGGGCCTCACGACGCATCTCGGTCGGCGTCAACGTCAGGGGCACCGACGTGGAGTCGATGGTGGCCAGTATCAGGCAGCAGCTCGACCGACAGCTGAAACTGCCCGCAGGCTACCATCTGGCCTACGGCGGCGAGTTTGAGAACCTGCAGGAGGCCAAGGCACGACTCGCCGTGGTGCTGCCCGTGGCCATGGCCCTGATCTTCATCTTGCTTTATTTCGCCTTGAAGTCGGTACGTCAGAGCCTCATGATCTATATGGCCGTGCCGATGGCCGCCATCGGGGGCGTGCTGGCCCTGGCCCTCCGCGGCATGCCCTTCTCCATCTCGGCCGGCGTGGGCTTTATCGTGCTCTTCGGCGTGGCCGTGCTCAACGGACTGGTGCTCGTCAACCGGTTCAACACGCTCAAGGCCGAGGGTATGGACAACCTCAACCGCCGCATCCTCACCGGCACCCGCGAGCGCATACGCCCCATCCTGCTCACGGCCGCGGCCGCCATGCTGGGATTCATGCCCATGGCCGTGTCGCAGTCGGCCGGTGCCGAGGTGCAGCGGCCGCTGGCAACGGTGGTCATCGGCGGACTGTTCTCGGCCACCGTCCTCACGCTCTTTGTCATCCCCATCCTCTATAGTCTGGAGGAACGGCTTGGGCGCGGGATGAGCGGCATCAAGGGACAGCGGATGCTTGCCATGATTGCAATAGGCATGACCGCGATGGGTGTACGAGCACAGGAGCCGCTGTCGCTCGATTCGGCTGTGGCGCGGGCATTGGCCAATTATCCGGCTGTCAGGGCTGCACACCTCGAGATTGCCGGACAGCAGGCGCTGCAAAGAGCGGCACGCGACATCGGCCCCACCGAGGTGTCGACGAGCGGCGAGGAGTTGGGGCGCGGCAGCGACGGCGTGTGGACGCTGGTGGCTGTGCGCCAGAACCTCGATATCCTGGCCATCGGTGCCCGCAGCGCCTATCAGCGGCAGCGCGTGGCGGTGGCCACGACGGCGACAAGGGTGGCCGAGACCGAACTGACCCGCCAGGTGAGCATCGACTATGCCATGGCCTTTGTGGCCGAGCGGAGGCTGAGGGTCTACGCGCGCCTCGACTCGCTCTGCCGAGACCTGGAAGAGGCGGCACGGCTGCGCTACGAGACGCAGGCCTCCTCGCGACTGGAGTATGTGTCGGCCATGGCACAGGCCCGGCAGATGGCCATCAACAAGCGACAGGCCGAGAACGACCAGACGATTGCCCTGCTCAACCTGAACCGATGGATGGGTGGCGACAAGCATTATCGACCCGACGACCGCCTCGACGCCCTCGACCCGCTGCCCCGGCAGGGGGAGCCGTCGCTCGCGCCGATGCTCCAGCTGGCCGACGAGCAGGTGAGACTGGCCGAGGCTCGGTGGAAGATGGAACGGGCCGAGGCCCTGCCCAAACTCTTCGTCGAGGTGGGCAGTCAGAAGATTGGCTCTGCGACGGGGTATTTCTCTTATCAGGTGGGCGTGAGCTTCCCGCTCTTCGGACAAGCGCAGCGGGGCAGGACGCGGGCGGCGGCCATCGAGCGCGACAAGGCTGTGGAAGACCGACGGGCGCAGCAACTGGCCTGGACCACCGGCCGCAAGACCCTCGGCGAGACCTATCGCAAGTGGGCGGCCAGCGTAGACTATTATCAGACCACGGCCCTGCCTGTGGCGCGCGAGCAGCAGGCCACGGCGGTGCTCTCCTATCGTGAAGGGGCGGCCGACTATATGGAGCTGGTGCAGAACCTGCGCGAGGCTACACGCACCGAGCTCGACTACTGGGATGCCTATGCCGAGTGTCTGGCGGCGAGGTTCAATTATCTGTATTTTACTGACAAACAATAGCAAACAAGATGAAAAATCGTTCTTACAATATATTATTGACGGGCCTCACGGCTCTTGTGATAACAGCCTGCGGAGGCCGCAACGGCACCGCCGAAAGCATACGGGCCCAGGAGACGGCCGAGGAACAGCAAGCCATGACCGATGTGGAACTGACCGCGGCGCAGGTCGAGAAGCTGGGCATACGCCTCGGCCCGCTGCCACAGCACGACTTTGCCGGGCGGCTGGCGGCCAGCGGCACCATTGTCTCGGCACCTCAGGGTGAGGCCTTGGTCACCTCGTATATGGGTGCCAACATCAGGCGCATCGTGGTGAGCGAGGGGCAGGAGGTGAGGCGCGGACAGGTGGTGGCCTGGCTGACGCATCCCGACATCCTCGACATGCAGTCGCGCTATCTCTCGGCCTACAACAGGCTGACGTTCATGGCGCAGGAATACCAGCGGCAGAAGACCCTCGCCGCCAACAACGTGGGGGCGGGACGAGAGTGGCAGAAGACGCAGTCGGAATACCGGGCGCTGCAAGGGGAGGTGCAGACCACGGCGGCGCAGCTCCGGCTGCTGGGCGTGAACCTGCAGGCGCTGCGTGGCGGCAAGACCACGACGATGATTCCTGTGGTGAGTCCCATCGCCGGAACGGTGGAACAGATCATGATGAAGACGGGGCAGTTTGCCGACCCGCAGCAGCCTATGATGCGGGTGGTGAGCACCTCGGGGCGATTGGCCGACCTGCTGGTGTATGAGAAAGACATCGACAAGGTGAAGGCGGGCCAGCGTGTCGACCTTTGGCCGGCCACCCCCGACGGCCAGCCGATGAGGGGTGTGGTGCTGTCGGTAGGCCAGACGCTTGATGCCGAGGCCAAGGCGGTGCATGTGCGTGTGAGCATCGGTGCCGCTCGAGGACTGGTGACGGGGATGTATGTTCGTGGTGAGATTGCGGCCGCCCCGCGCCGGAGCACAGCCATTCTGCAGGACGGGCTCGTCGCGGAGGATGGCAAGACCTATCTCTTCACCGCCACGCGCCGCCAGAAAGGATGGGTGTTCCATCCGGTGGAGGTGAGCAAGGGCATGGAAGAGGGCGGCATGGCCGAAGTCAGGACAGCCGTCGGCGGCCAGGTGGCGCTCACGGGCGCCTACGACCTGATGTCGGAGATGAAGAAGGGAGAGACCGGAGAACACGACTAGAAGTTTGATGTAACATCGTGTGAGGCAATGGATGGGCCCTACCCCGACCCTCCCCGTGGGGGGAGGGAGAGCCATCCGGCACGTTCAGATAACACGGAACATCGCTGCGCGAGGGGTGGATAAAAAGGAAACTGCAACAAGGTCATGCGACTGGTTCTGGCAACGCATGGCATGGGGTTGCCTCCATGCCATCTTCGGAAACCCTTTGACTTCTTGCAGAGTTTGTCTATTCGGCGCAAACTCAAACACGGTTGGCACGTCATGTCACCCTATGGGCGACATTCGTGCCAACCGTGCCCTATCAGACGTTCGTCCCCTTCGGGGAATCCGAATCCTGATATGCCGTATTAGTTCTTTTGTATCAAACAGTTATCCCCTTCGGGGAATACAGGTTGGTGTTTATTTGTTGCAAGACGCTACCGCTTTCTGTGCCATTTCTAAGGGGAAGTACTCTGGGTCGAAGCGGCAGTCGAGCCATTCCATGAATCTCTGGGCGGAGGTGGAATATGGTCTGTCCATGGCCTCGCAGAGCTCCTGATAGCCGGGTAAGGCTCCGCAGTCCTCGAGTGGGCAGGCTCGCTCGCCAGCCAACAACTTCACTTCCTTCTTCTGACGGTCGTACTCGGCCGAGGCGATGAGCTTGACGGTGTGCATCCAGCTGTCACCGAAGTCATATTCGAAAGTCATTTTGTCACCTACCTTGGAAAGCAGTTCACCGATGCAGTATTTCTTCCCGTCACGACTGCCACTCCCCGCTATATCGCGTGCGGTCTCATGGATAGATGTGGAGTAGTAGGTGGATGAAAGGCCGTGCCTGACAATGAACTGATGCAAATGGTCCTCATTCCAACCCATGGCCAGGATGATGACGGCGGCCAAGGATGATAGCGTGAGGTTGGACGGAACCTCCACCTCGCGCCAGATGGCGGGTTTGATGTAGTCGAGCTCGATACGCAGCGTGTATGCTTTCACATCCAGCATCGGCTTGTAGATGGCCTTGCTTTGCTCTGCCCAGCCATCGTATTCCTGCCGACTGTAGTCGTCGGGGTTAAAGTCGGGGTCTGCCATTTCTTCTGCATCTTCCCACTCTTCCTCGTCATCATCCCACTCTTCCTCGTCATCTTCCAAACAGTACAGCAACATATCTTCGCCACTCTCCTCGTAAAGTGTGCCAAGTTCGGCATTCTTGATCGACTTGCGCACTTCATTGATGCCCCCCGAGACAATAATGGGCGGAATCTTATACTTTCCGTAGAGTTTGATGATGAGTGGTTTGAGTTCGACGGCGCGGGTGTGTATGCAGCAAAATACAAGCATGTCGAGCAATTTCTCATCAAAGACGGTCGTGCCGCTGCCCATGGGGAAGTAGCAGTTGAGCACGTCGGCCAGCCATTGCTGCGCATCCTTGAGTAGTGCTAAGTTGAACATGGGCATGTGAGCCACGGCCACGGCTACCTGGCCTTTGCAGTTGCTGAACAGTCCCGGCTCCTTCATGTATGCCAGTAGCATAGGCAGTTCGTGCTGGGTGATCAGACGTGAGAGGATGGCGGCAGGCATGTCGTCGAGACCGTCTTCCGTGAAGAATATGTCATAGAAGTTACGGGATTGGCGCAGTATTTCAAGTATGACAGGCACGCACTCCGTCAGCCGGAAGCGCTCTATCAGGGCGAGGGCAGCTTGCAGGCCGAACGGATAACCAGCATTTTCGGTGTCGTGCCAATCTGCCAAGTGGGCGTACAGCAGGCGTGTGAGTTGCTCGGAGAGTTTTTCGTGCTCCCACGACGACAGGTTTTCGCACAGGTCTTTGTAAGTCTTGTTCGATCTGTAATCATCATTGTCGCCGGGCATGAGTGCAGACAGCGTGCTGTCAATGGTATCTGCCTGTGCCAATGGGGCATAGTCGGGTGCCTGGTAATGGTAGTGAGAGTTGTCATTTTCGGCCATGATACGCGCCATCTTGTCTTTATCCATGAAAGTCTTGCTAAATAGCTCTTTCTGTTGTTTTGTCAGCGGCTTGCCGTTCAGCTTTTCGGCAATTTTCAGCAATTGGTCAATATGTTCATTCTCGCTCCTGTCCTCATCGTCAAACAACGAGAGCTGCTGGGGAGCCTTGGACTCCCCTTTGCCCATGAGTTGGAGCATCTCTGCAATCACCTCATCTTCTGCCAGGTCGGGGTTGGCCGTCAGCTGCTTGCTGAGTTTCAAGTCAATGCTTTCATAACAGAACTGTACCTGCGTTTTGAAAAGCCCCATCCGGGTACGGTCGTCAATGCTTTCGGCAATGAGATAGTTGGACAGGCATTCGTCGTAGGCATGGTAGGAGGCACGTGTGACGACCTTCAGTTTGATGAGCCTTGACAGGTGTTCTTCGATGAACTCACACAGGTTTTCATATCTTTCTGTATTGAATCTCTTGCTCATATAGTCAGAGTGTTTTGAAAGGATAATTATTATTGTCTGGCAAATATACGAATAAAAAAACATGTATCGGCCAGTAAGTCCGTTTTTCTTGCTTCAAGCGTTATTCTAAGGTTAGATCGTCTTTGCAGTCCTACTAAAAATCGTTATACCTCCTTAAAATAAAGTCAATATGCTTGGCAGGTTCTACAATTAATTGTACATTTGCACGCGAAAGAGTTGTCGGCACATTAGTCGGTGCAGGCAGACAGCGGTCTGCGCGTTGTCATGTGTGGCACTCGCCGTCTTTGAGTATGTTGCGTCTCAGCACATCATTTTATATGGGGTTGACTGGATTTGACAGCAGGATGAGATGGTATGTAAGCACGCGGAGCCTCGATGGCTAGCTCCTTAATCTGAGTGATCAAAAATTTAATTGGCGAAAAGAATTACGCTCTCGCTGCCTAATCGAAGTACAGTAGATTACTGGCTTTATCCCGTCACCAGGTGATGGGACGAGACACCGCTCCAAGGATGTTGTTCCGAATCTGAGGGTCAAGTGGTGCAGGTAAATCGGAAATAGCCCTCGTAGGCCTCGATGCGTGGGTGAGATTTAGAGGCTAAGGTGCCGGTTGGTGGTCCAGGTCTTGCCGTCACACGAAAACCAAAGGCTGGAATAAGCGTGTAGAAAGCGTATGGTTTCCCTGTTTGGACGCGGGTTCGATTCCCGCCAGCTCCACAGAGTTTCAGTAAGAGGATAGGTCATAAGGCCTGTCCTTTTTTGCTTTAATGCCTGTTACAATCGGGGTGAGAAGTTTTCCTCCGCTCGCCTTCGGTGAATCTTAGAATATCTTTAGAATATCGGCAACGTTGCCTGCTTATCGCAAAATAGGGGTAGAGGCCTCGTTAGCGAGTCCCATCTTAGAATATCCTACCACCAAGGATGCTATCGAGTGGTGAGCAATAGTGGCTGTGAGTATGGTGTTGGAGTAAGTAGAGGTTGTTTTGTGTGGCACACAAGAGTTGATTTTTTTGGCACGCAGAGCCGCAGAGAGATTAGAGTTGTGCATCTTCGATGCAGAGGGGGGCAGAGAGGGCCGATGGCCTGAGGAGGAATGGAGAATGGGAGTAATCGCACGCAGGTTCCGTGGCATCCGCCCATCGCAAAGCGATGCTCCGTACTATCAAAGTGTACCGAATGGCAATTCCGAAAATTCCGTGCTTTCCGTGTTGAAAATAACCATGCGAGGTGGCATGGTTTAGCACGCAGAGTTTTGCCTCTTCGGGGTAGCACATGGGAGCATTCTCTGCAGTGATATTCTCCTATATTCTGAGAATCGCCAAGGGCGAGCGGAGGAAAAGCAAGGAAGCCATGTCTCCCTATCGACTGGGCGCGCTCGGGGTGAGAAGGGTTTCTCCGCTCGCCTTCGGCGAAACTCAAAATACTCTGTGCCTCTGCGTGCCAAAAAACTGCCCTGTGTGAAATAACCGCGCCTGCATGCCCGAAGAGAATAACCGCCATGACGATATTACACTGTGTACAGCTTTGAAACGGCACCGCTCGATAGTTGAGAGCCATCGAGGGGCGTGAAGTAAACTTGGATAACCCTCAGAAAGGTGGTATCGTGGGCGGATGACACTTCTGGAGGCGTTGTTCCGCAATCGGGAAGGTATGGTATTAACACCTTTATCCATTTGTACTTCAGGAAGAAGGATGGGAGGGTTAAATACTTAAGCGCAGATGGTTTTATATTGAAACATAAAATGGTTCTATATAGAAGTATAAAATGGTTTTATATAGAATCATCGGATGGTTTTATATAGAATTATCGGATAGTTCGGGTAGAAGCATCGAGTGTAGACGGGGAGATGGGGCAAGGATTACGGTGGACAAACTGAACAAGCAGGTAGATGTGGGTAGATGCCTCTTGCTTCATGTAATCGCGGCTACCTGCCGCGAGAGTACTGACGTAAGACTTGATGTCTGAACCCAAGGTGCCTCAAATGCCGTGTCAGGAGCGTTATGGGCAAAGGTCATAACTTGTAGAACCTCATTATGGGGTGTCGAGAGTGAGAGACTCTCTTGTGCATACATGTGCAAGTGTATGCTTAGCCCTCACTGATGTGAGACTGTGCGTCACCATTTTCCCACGTGCTCACTTGTGGTGCTCAATCTTCACGTGTGTCATTCGTACCGCTTTATGGGGACTATAAAACAAAAACGGAAACCCTTTGTATAAAGGATTTCCGCTTGTTGTTAGCAGGGTGGAAGGTCGGACTCGAACCGACGACATTCAGAACCACAATCTGACGCTCTAACCAACTGAACTACGTCCACCGTGTTGAAATTGCTTTGTGTCTCAAAAGCGAGTGCAAAGGTAAGAGAATAATTTGAATCTACCAAAAAATCTCTTACCTTTTTTATTTGTTTTTTTATTTAGCCGGAGTAGCGGGGGTGTTTGCCGCAGGAGCGGTAGCAGGCTTCTGTGCGGCGCCCTGAGTCGGTGCGGTTTGCTGACCAGCCTGGAAACCGGGTGTGTTGGTGGGGTTAGTGGTCCGTGTCTCGGTAGCTGTCTGCTCCAGTACACTCTGGTCTGTTGAAGCTTGAGGTGCAGTGTGTGCACATACAATACTAAATACGACCATAGCAGCAGCGAGTCCCCATGTGGCCTTCTCGATGAAGTCAGTGGTCTTGCGCACGCCCATGATAGCATTAGACGACGAGAAGTTGCTTGCGAGACCACCTCCCTTAGATTCCTGAATGAGCACAATACCGATCATCAGTATGGACACCAGGACAATAAGAACTACAAAAAATGTGTACATAATGTTTTACTTATTATTTTTATTATTTAATATCAGCTTTTCCAAGAAACGGATTTGGTCTGCAAAGTAAGCATTTTTTTTTGGATAATTCAAATTTAATCGCTGAATTATTTCGAGTGCTTTTGCATATCTGCCTTGTTTGATATAAATCTTGGCTAAAGTCTCTGTAAAGTAGCCTTCTTCCTCCTCTTTTTCAGTTTCTTGTGTCTTTTCTTCTAAGTCTGGGGTAAATTCTGGCTCCTCTTTCAGCTGGATTTTTCCTGTGCCATTGTTGATGAAATTATCAATCAAATCCTGTCCCTTGAGCAGCGGTGTTTGGTTGCCCTTGCTCTTTTCCTCCTCACTCTCAATTTCAAGCAGGTAGGATACATAGTCGACGGAAGCGTCGGCGGGCGTAGGAGTCCTCTTGGGGGGAGTATCTTCCTCCTCCTCTGGAATCGTATCAAGAAAATGGTCGATAAGTGAAATGGTTCTGTTGCCGTTTGTTTGGCTTTGCTGCGAGGCGTTGTTGGCTGATGATTCTGTTTTGTTACTCTTCAGCTGATAATGCGCTGCCTCTACAAGGTTGAAAATGACCTTACGGTCGGTAATATATACAGCCGCTCTTCGAAGTTCTTCGTCGAAGGTGGGGTTGTGTAGCAGATAGAGGTTCTGCAGCAGCAGGAGTCTGGCGGTCTGGTGATATGGATATAACGCGAGCAGACTGCGAAGGTCGTAAAGCGTTTCGCGGTCGAGTAATTCGGGATGTCGGATTAGTTTTGCTATATCCATGTGGGTTAGAGGACTGGTTTGTTGGTGGGCTGGTGGGCTGCTTTGTTGGCGGATTACCAGTTGGCCACCGTGGCGTTGTAGATTTGGTCGGTGAGGTCTTTGCACATCTGCGTCACCAGTTCTTCTTGCACGCTGTTTAGACTCCGTGTGGTCTCGTAGGTTTGTGTGGCAGTGAAGCTACGCTCGAAGTCTTCCTTGTGGTTGACGTTGTTGGTGAATCGCACGTTGACCGTCATAGATATTTCTGTTTGGGCCGAATATCCCTCGCTCGACACCGACTTGTTGCGCTGTGAGTATTGCGTAATCTCGCCCTCAATGACCAAGTCGCCGTTGCGCTTGACCTGTTGCAGGCGTGTGTGGTTGGCAAAGACGTCTTTCAACTGATTGTTGAACATCGGTCCCATGGGTCCCCATACATAGCTGCTTCGGATGGGAAAATCGGCAATCTGTATGGTCTTCGTCTTGGTATAGTCGATGCTGGCGCCGTCGAGCCTGTACTTCACCGAGCACGAACCAAACAGCAGTGGCATGAGCATAACCAGCCCAACCAAGACCTTGGTGAGGCCCTGGCGCAGCCTGTGGTGGGATGAAGCGTTATTTCTTGTCGAGCCCATATTGCTTGATTCTTCTGTAAAGTGTACGGTCTGAGATGCCCAGTTCCTGTGCCGCTTTCTTTCTATTGCCGCCGTTTCGCTCAAGAGCCTTTTCTACCATCTGCCTCCCCAAGTCGCTGAGGTTAAGACTTTCCGGTTCGTTCTTGATTTCTTCAGCTTCCACTTCAACGGGTGTAGTCTGGGCGTGTATGGTGGAGTAGGGCGTATTGTCTGTCCGAATGGCAGGCACGGTGGCGCCTCCGTTGTTGATATATTGTGCGTGGAACGGAGCGGCAGTGTTCAACTCGCGCGTCTCGTCGAGCTGTTTGCGCAGGCTGGTGAGGTCGCGTCTGAGATCAGACACATTGCCCCTCAACTCATAGAGTATCTTGTACAGAATTTCACGCTCACTCTCATACGAGTGCTGTCCGGGCTGGCGTATGGTAGCCAGCTGCGTGCTCTCTGGGTCTTCAGGAATATATTTTTTCAGGGCCTCTGCATCGATTTCCCGTGTCTCGCTTAATACCGAAATCTGTTCGGTGATATTCTTCAACTGTCGTACGTTTCCCGGCCACTTGTAATGCAGCAGCAGCAACTTGGCGTCATCGGTGAGCGTAATCTTGGGAATATGGTATTTCTCGGCCATCTGCATGGCAAAAAGCCTGAACAGCAAGATGATGTCTTCACCACGGTCGCGTAGGGGCGGCACTTGTATGGGTATGGTGTTGAGACGGTAATAGAGGTCTTCGCGAAAACGTCCTTCTGAGATGGCCTTGCGCATATTGACGTTGGTGGCAGCCACTATTCTTACATTGGTCTTGCGAATTTCCTGGCCTCCTACACGGATGTATTCACCCGTCTCAAGCACACGCAGCAGGCGTGCCTGGGTGGCCATAGGCAGCTCCCCCACCTCGTCGAGGAATATTGTTCCCTTGTTGGCAACGCCAAAATAGCCCTCGCTCTCGCCAATAGCTCCTGTAAAAGCGCCTTTCTCATGTCCAAAGAGTTCGCTGTCGATGGTGCCGTCGGGGATGGAACCGCAGTTGATGGCAAAGTATTTCTCTCGTCTACGGGGAGAATTGTCGTGTATCACCCTTGGAATGATTTCTTTACCTACGCCGCTTTCTCCAACAATAAGCACGCTCAAGTCAGTTGAAGCCACTTGAAGGGCCACGTCTAAGGCATGGCTCAGGCCATCGCTGTTACCAACGATGTTATATCTTTGCTTGATTTTTTGCAGTTCTGATGTATTCATTGGATGACAAAATTACACAATAATATCGACACCTCTGCAATTATGGCAGATAAAGATAGTTAAAATAGGATAGGTGCCATAGCCGTCTCCCACGGTGTGAAGGCCATCGCTATTGTTGGCAATGTGGGTGTTTAGGAGGGATTCTTGCTCTTTCTGTCAATCTTAATGAGCAGCAGTCCGATGCCAGTCCACACCAGTTCTCTGAGCCTGACAATCAGCGCAACGAAGATACCTGCACTCGCAGGTATTCCCAAACCTGCCGACGACATCAGGAATCCACCTTCACGCCCACCTAACTGCAGGGGCATGAAGAATAAAAGATTGGCGAAGAGAGACGTGAAAGCGAGGATGAGTACACAAGCCAAGTAGTCGGCTTCAGGCATTAGAACCAGGAGGATGAAATAGATTTCTAATGCTGAGACCACCCTACAGCAGAACTCCAGCGCCACTGAACCGAGAAAGTAAATGGGCGTCTGCTTGTGCAGGGCCGCGATTTGGCGGTCAATATTGTCGAGTTGTTCGCGATGTTTATCTACAAATGGGGTGGCCCATTTCTTGACGAAAGGAATGTGTCGCATGAAATTCAGCATGCGATTGGCCAGTCCCTTACGGTATCCCGCGATAAAGAACCAGAGGCCCAGTAAGCAGAAGGCCGCGGCCGATGCGAGCAAAATTCCCATCAAGAAGTCGGTGTGACGTGTGAATAAGTATAAGAATATTGCCGCGAACCAAAAGCAGAAATGACTGAATATATGCGTCATGGCATACAGAATCACCGATGACGAAGCCTTCTCGGTGCCAATCTTCGGAGCCAGTTCCATGATTCGGTAGGGCTCTCCACCCATCAGTCCGCCCGGGGTGGCGTAGTTGAGCGCAAATCCTGACACCGTAACCTTGTACAGCCAACTGAACGGCACCTTTTTTATACTGGCCCCTCCAGCGTCTTGGTCGCATACACCCTTGATGATGAGATACCATGCTCCTGTGTTAAAGGCGTACAGGAAAAGCCATAGTGCCAATACGGCGAAGAACCAATAGCCTGCATGTTTCAACCCCTGCCAAACGGCATTGAAATCGAGTTGGGTAACCATGATGATAAGTACCACCACGCCGAAGACAAAAAAGCCGTTCTGATATTTTTTATTCATTATGCTTGAACTTAGTGTCAGTCATCTTATTTCTGGCGTTCCTTGATGGCATTCTCATGCTTTTTGGGAATAGAGAAGCGCACCTTCTCGCTATCGTCTTTACGCTCATGGTAGAGTTTGGGTAGCGGGTTGGCCATAGGTTCATCGTAGTTGATGCGGTTGCGGAAAGCGTCGATGGCTTGGTAGATGGCCTGTCGCAGTGGTGCCTCGTCGGCAATACCCTTTCCGGCAATATTGTAGCTGGGACCAAGGTCGGGCGAAGTGCAAACCAATGACATGCCGCCAAAGTAATGGATGTTGTTCTCTGGAGCCAACGCCTTGAAGGGTGCAATGCCTTGGTCGTGGTACATGGCAAGCACGCCGTCAAACGCCGTATATGCGCCTTGCCCGAAGAAGGTGTCGGCTTGGTACGGGCCATAGGCGTCGATACCTGCCTCTGACAGTTGCTGGACTGCCGGAAGGATGGCCTCGCTCTCCTCTTTGCCAGGATGAGCCTCGCTATCGTTGGGGTTGAGCGCCAAAATGGCAATGCGTGGCTTGGAGATGCGCAGATCGCGCCGCAGGGTAGAGTAGAGGCTGGCAGCCTTGTCGATGACCGCGTCTTTGGTGATGGCTGCGGCCACGTCTTTCAAAGGGATGTCATCTGTCAATAGCGCCACGCGCAGGCAGTCGTTCATCAAGATGTCAAGGCATTGGTGCCCTTCTCCGATACATGACTCAACGAAATGGGCACTTGTCTGAAAGCGAAAGCCCTCTACATGCAGATTATTCTTGTCTATAGGGCATGTCACCAATACGTCGTAAAGCCCTTCACGGTAGTCGGTGATGGCGCGGTCGAGCGCCATGATGGCCGCTTTGTTGGCCTCGTCGGTCGATGTGCCAAACTCAACCTTCACCTCTTCATCGAAAACAGGCAACATGTTGACGCGCCCGTCTTCGGCCTCGTCCGCTGTATTGATGATGCTGAAATTGGCGTCAATTTCCAATGCCTTGCGGTGGTAGGCGGCCACTTTGGGTGAGCCATATATAATAGGTGTGCAGATTTCGAGCATCTCTGGGGCGGCAAATACCTTGAAGATAAGTTCGTAACCTATGCCGTTAGTGTCTCCGTGGGTGATGGCCACGCGTATTTTTTTATTGTCCATATTGTATTTCGTTGATATATAGGGCGGCATCGGTATGCCGCAATGTTTTAGCGTTTGCGTGCTTCCTCTGCTTGTTTGGATGTGGTCAGCAAACCGCAGGCTGCAAAGATGTCTTCACCGCGGCTGGCACGTATGGTGGTAAACAGTCCGTGTGCGGTGAGATAGTCGCGCAGGCTCTCCATTTTCTCTTCCTCGGCGCCCTTGAGTGGCACGTCGGGAATCTGATGGAATCGAATGAGGTTGATACGGCAATCGAGCCCTTTGAGCAAATTGACGATTTGTCGTGCATGGGCCATGGAGTCGTTCACACCACCAAAGACGATGTATTCGAATGACAGACGTCGCTGGTGGGCGAAGTCGTAATTTCTCAGCAGAGAGACGATGTCTTCGATGGGCATGCCCTTTTCGGCAGGCATAAGGTCGGCACGCTGCTCGTGCAGTGGCGAGTGCAGGCTTATGGCCACGTGGCAGTCGCTCTCGTTGAGAAATCGTTCCAGCTTACCCTTGATGCCCACAGTGCTCACCGTAATACGTTTGGGGCTCCATGCGTAACCATAGTCAGCCGTCAGCACTTGGGTTGCCTTTAGTACATGATCGAGGTTGTCCATGGGCTCACCTTGCCCCATGAACACGATATTGGTCAACCTGTCGCGCTCGGGCAGGCTGTAAATCTGGTTGAGAATGTCAGCCGCGGTGAGATATCCTTCAAATCCCTGTTTGCCCGTCTGGCAGAACAGACAGTTCATTTTGCAGCCTACCTCACACGACACGCACAATGTACCTCGGTCGTCATCGGGGATGAATACGGCTTCGACAAAGCGTGTGGGCTGATGGGTTGGCGCATTGGAGGGCTGGTGGGATATTGATGGAAGGGGTGTAGTGGTGCGCACGGGAAAGAGATACTTGATGGTGCCGTCTTTCGAGTGTTG
The DNA here is from genome assembly GCA_023425865.1 of Bacteroidota bacterium. Classification (GTDB taxonomy): domain Bacteria; phylum Bacteroidota; class Bacteroidia; order Bacteroidales; family Bacteroidaceae; genus Prevotella. The sequence continues at coordinate 39,292 of JAFABV010000038.1, forward strand.
TGCATCGATGGGTGCCGCGCAGCCAATCTCATACTCTTCTGACAGGCGGGCACGGTGCACCTTTGAGAGATTGGTCATCTCATCAATCGAGCGTACATGCTGCCCGTACAGCCATTTCGCGATTTGTCCACCGGCAAAGGCAGGCATACCCAGTGACGTGGCTACGTCCTTCAACTCGGCAAGTGACATGCCTAACAGGATTTTCTTCATCGTTATGCAAAGTTACGAACTTTTTAAGTAAAGTCATGCGTTTTGTGTATCAAATTCGTTACCTTTGCAGTAGATTGACTTGTTTTCAAACGGTCTGGGAGCCTGAGACACATGATGTTCTTATGCGCTGCCAGAGAAAGGAATAGAGAAGTGACAATACATCAGCATACACATTCAATACAAGAGGCAACGGGGTTGCCTGATATTGAAAATGAGCCGACAGTGACCGTGGGAATCGTCAGCGCAGAGCGGATTCACTTTGTGCTCCATCACGAATATATGGCCAAGGGCGACCGGGTGACCGGCAGTCAGGAAGTATCCTTCTCTGAAGGAGGCATTCTTTGGAACGGCACTCAATACAGGGAACTGGTATTTCAGCCATTGAGCCCGTCGGCCTCGTTCTCTCTCGATGATGTTGTCATCGGTGTCAATTTTCATTGGGAGCGCAAGCAGACGCAGACTTTCCTCGGCACACTTCGCTTAGTGGTAGAGGAAGACAAGGTGTGTGCCATCAACGAACTGCCCGTGGAGCATTACTTGGAGAGTGTTATTTCAAGTGAGATGAGCGCAACGTCGAGTCTTGAGTTGCTCAAGGCGCACGCCGTGATATCGCGCTCATGGTTGCTGGCACAAATAGCGAAGCGCAGGCAGGCCCAGAAGGCCGACAGCAACTTTTTCTCGTTTATCCGCAAGGAGGATATGCTTATCCGCTGGTACGATCGCGAAGACCATACCATTTATGATGTCTGTGCCGACGATCATTGTCAGCGCTATCAGGGCATCACGATGGAGACCAGTCCGCATGTGGCAGAGGCCATCAGGCGTACACGTGGGCAGATTCTCACGGCCGATGGAGAGATATGCGATGCCCGCTTCTCTAAATGTTGTGGCGGAGTGACCGAGGAGTTTCAGTATTGCTGGGAAGACTCTCCCAAGTCGTACCTTAAGGCAGTGGCCGATACCGATGCGCAGGAACCGGTGCCAGACCTCACCGTTGAGGCCAATGCCGAGCGGTGGATACGTTCGGAAGAGCCCAGTTTCTGCAATACTACAGATCACAAAGTGCTTTCGCAAGTGCTCAACGACTATGACCAGGAGACCACAGACTTTTATCGCTGGAAGGTGAATTACACCCAGGCTGAGCTTAGCGTGCTCATCGCGGAAAAGCTAAAGATGGACTTTGGGCAGATTGTAGAACTCGTACCGGTGGAGCGTGGCAAGAGTGGACGCATTGTGAAACTAAAGATTGTCGGTACGGCCAAGACATTCACCATCGGCAAGGAACTTGAGATCAGACGCACCCTCAGTCAAACCCATCTCTATAGTTCGGCTTTTGTGGTCGACCGATTTGAACTCGATGCCCACGGCGTGCCCGCCCGTTTCGAGTTGGTTGGCGCAGGGTGGGGGCACGGTGTAGGCCTTTGCCAGATAGGTGCCGCCATGATGGGGGAGAAAGGCTACGGCTATGACCACATTCTGCAACATTATTATCCTGGGGCACAGATAACACAGATTTACGAATAAACCTGTCACATGAATCATCAGTTACCAAGAACCGACCAGTCTTCGGCTGGCGGTATTCACACCAAGCGGTCGCCATGGCTGTGGGTACCCTCGCTGTCGTTTAGCGATGGTTTGCCCTTTGTGGCCATCATGACCATCTCGGTTATTCTATATAAGCAGTTGGGGCTGAGCAACAGCGCCATCACTTTTTACACCTCTTGGCTATACTTGCCATGGATACTTAAACCCATCTGGAGTCCGTTTATCGACCTTATCAAGACCAAGCGCTGGTGGGTGCTGGCGATGGAGGTGTTTCTCGGAGCAGCCTTCGGTGGCGTGGCATTCACTATTCCCACCTCATTCTGGTTCCAAGGGTCGTTGTTCTTCTTTTGGGTTATCGCCTTTGCGGGTGCCTCGCACTGTATAGCTGCCGATGGCTTCTACATGCTCGGACTCAACAGCCACCAGCAAGCGTGGTTTATGGGCATTCGCTCGTTGTTCGACCGGTTGGCTACCATCTTCGGTCAGGGCATCTTGGTGATGATTGCCGGCAATCTGCAGGTGGTATTCCGCAACAGCATCTCTTATTCGTGGAGCCTGATGCTCTATGGCGTTACTGGACTCTTTCTGGCGCTCTGGTTGTGGCATTGTTACGCCTTGCCGCAGGCCAAGGCCGATGTGAAGCGTCCTTATGTCAACACACATACCATCTGGCGGGAGTTTCTCCATACGTTCAAGACCTTTTTCCAAAAAGAGCAGGTGGTGGTGGCGTTGCTTTTCATCTTGCTCTTCCGTATGCCTGAAGGGTTGCTCTCTAAAGTGTCGGAGCTTTTTCTGATTGATGCCGAACACAACGGTGGCTTAGGACTTTCGCCCCAGGAGTTTGGGTTGGTGCAAGGCACGGTGGGCGTCATCGGCGTGGCATTGGGTGGCATATTAGGCGGTATTGCGGCCAGTCGCAACGGACTAAAAAGGTGGTTGTGGCCCATGGTGTTTGGTTTTACACTGCCCAATATGGTGTATGTGTATCTGAGCTACGCGCTGCCTTCTAATTTGATGGCCATCAATGTCTGCGTATTTATCGAGCAGTTTGGCTTTGGTTTCGGACTTACGGCCTATACGTTATACCTTATATATTATTGTAGGGGAGAGTTTCGTACCAGTCACTATGCGTTGGCCTCGGCCCTGACATCACTCTCGATGATGCTTCCGGGGCTGTTTGCCGGTGCCTTACAAGAGATGTTGGGCTACCGCCATTTCTTCATTGTGGCGGCTATATGCTGTGTCGTGACTTATTTTGTGACGGCTTTCCTTAAAATAAATCCTATGTTCGGCAAAGAGGAAGAAGAGGAATTGGAAGATGTGGACTGCTAAAGACACAATACAGCTTAACGGGGGATGTGCCAAAATAGGCACATCCCCCGTTAAGCTATCATTGGGATTGTGGGTTTACGGTTTCGTTCATCAAGTGGCGCGCTTAGGCAGAGGGGCGAATCTCAGCATGGCTATTACGAAACATCATGGGTGAGAGTCCGGCCTCTTTCTTGAAGAATTTGCCAAACGACGACTGGTCGGCAAAGCCCAGGTTTTCGGCAATCTCCTTGATGTTGGCGTCGCTGAAAATGAGGTCGTGCTTGGCGTTGTTGATGAGTGTAGTCGTAATATAGTGGTTCACGGTTTTGCCAGAGGCCTTGCGTACAGCGCGGGAGAGATAAGCTTCTGACACATGGAGGCGCTCGGCATAGTAAGAGATGCTGTGGCCTTTACGGTAGTCTTTGGCCAGCATCTTGCGAAATTGCCGGTATAATTCGTCTGGCCGGCTCAGGGTGGCGGGTGTGTCGAGATTACGCTGACGCAGTATTTCGACGATGCGCAGCGAGAGGAAGTTGGTGAGATGCGATAACATTTCCTGGGCTCCGCATAGTGTGATGGCATCGGCTATCACTTCCATGGTTTTTTTGATGCTGCCCAATTCTTGCGCCTCAAGCGTAATGGCTGGCTTGGTAGGCTGGGTAGCAAACAACTGCATATAGGCAAAGCTACCCAACTGCAGGGAGTCGAAGAACGAGATTTCCATGTATAGACCAATGGCATGGAAGTCATGACTTGTGGAAGTGAACCGGAACGCCATGGATGGGGCGATGAGTATCAGGTCGTTTTTGTGAAAACTCTGTGGCCTACAGTTGATCAACAGCTCGGCACTACCCTCCATAATCAGCAGATAGAAGAAGAAACCCGACATGGGCTCCTGATGCAAGCATAGGTTTGGCGTATGTTGTATGTGCACCAATCTCACGCTTCGGTCTAAGGTAGCTACTGCCGTTTTGATAATATCATTGTGCAATACCTGATAATGAGGCTTGATATTCATGTGGTGTGATTTGGGATATGGGTGTTCGGTTCGGTGCTCTCTCTTGATTTATTGTCTATGCAAAATTACTCATAATTTTCTGTCTTACTTCGTATTTAATATATTTTAGCTGTTGTGCCGAGTGGAGGCGTTGGTTTTACAGACGTTTGATAATCATGGCTTTACCTTTTCGCCGTGCTGCGATGGCACATTCCTTTTACAATAAGTAGTTTTGTAATTAACCAATTTATGTATGGTTTGGAACATAAGCAACCTGATATTTTTTCAGAACTTTGCAACCGAAAGAAATGTTGGCCACATCATGAGGCCGAGTATGTATAACTTTAAAACTGATATAAAAAATGAGTAGCATTGTTCCAATTAGAGACCCGAAGACAGATCACTTGTTGACTCCTGAGAATTCAGCACTGATTCTGATCGATTATCAGCCTATCCAGGTGCAGTCCATCAACTCCATGGACCGTGAGACGCTGGTAAAGAATATCGCCAACGTAACCCGCGTAGCCAAAGGCTTTGGTGTTCCTACCATCCTTACAACTGTTAATGTGGCTACCGGCATGAATAAGCCCACGATTCCTCAGATACAGAAGGAAATCCCAGAGGTGACCCCTATCGACCGCACGAGTGTCAACTCTTGGGAAGACAAGGAGTTTCAGGATGCAGTGAAGGCGTTAGGCCGTAAGAAGCTCGTCGTTTGCGCCCTCTGGACCGAAGTGTGTCTGGCATTCCCCGCAATGGATCTGGTAAAAGAAGGTTATGAGGTATATACCATCGTTGATGCAGTGGGTGGCACTTCGAAGATTTCTCACGAAACGGCTCTGCGTCGCATGGAGCAGGCTGGCGTTCAGCTCACCTCAGTAACTCAGTATATCTGCGAGCTGCAGCGCGACTGGAACCGTGAGAAGACCCTTCCCGTGTTCTTCCAGGGGCTGATCGACAATGGCTCTTTCTTCGTAGAGACCATCAAAAGCGAATAATAACAACTTGAATTACTATGAAAAACCATGAGGCCATGTGGCGTCCCGCGATGGGGAGGCTACATGGCCATCTTTTTTTTATGGCTTTGGCGGTGTTCCGCAAACGCTGATATCTTCGGAAGCCTTATTTTGTTGGTCCGTCAGGCAAAGCAGAATGTCGCCTTCTTCCATGGGCAATTGCCCATTGGGCACAAGAATTGTTTTGCCGCGCTTAACCATCATCACCAGTGTTCCCTGTGGCAGTTTCATCTGTGAAAGCAGATTGCCGCAGCTCAACATTTCGTCGGTAAGTGTCAATTCATGCAGCTTGGGCCCCAGTTCCTCTGGTATTTCTACGCCAAACTCACTGGGCTGATGGTCTAACGGACCGTCGACCTTGAGTTTGCGGGCTATCCAGCCAATGCTGCTGCCCTGTACAATGAGTGAAACCAAGGTGATGAAAAACACGATGTTGAACAGGATGTTGGCTCCTTCCACGCCGTTAATAAGTGGGTAGGTGGCAAAAATGATGGGTACCGCACCACGGAGACCCACCCATGACACAAATATCTTGCCCCGGATGGGAATGCTTCTGAAAGGCAGCAGGCATAGAAAAACACTTGCCGGCCGGGCGACGAGAATCATGAAAACAGCAATGGCCAGCGCCACTAAGGCCACGCCGAGCAGCTCAGAAGGATTGACGAGAAGGCCGAGCGTGAGGAATAATATGATTTGTAACAGCCAGGTGAGACCGTCAAGGAAGGTAGACATCTCACGGCGATACGACAGTTTGCTGTTGCCAACAACCAATCCGGCAATATATACGGCCAGATAGCCGTTGCCGTGAAGCATATCGGTGAGGGTAAAGGTGATAAACACGAGACTGAGCAGCAACACGGGATAGAGCGACGAGTTGGGTAGGTTGATGCGGTTGACAAGCCATACAGCAAAACGACCTGCAGCATAGCCTAATCCTCCACCTATCACAAACTGTTCGGTAAGATTGATGAGAAGATTGGGGATAGAGAAACCTGTACCTGAGACGACTACATCCATCAGCGCGATGGTGAGCATGTAGGCCATGGGGTCGTTGCTGCCGCTTTCAAGTTCAAGCAGTGGGCGCATATCGTGTTTCAGCCCTATCTGCTGTGTGCGGAGCAAGTTGAAAACCGAGGCGGAGTCTGTAGATGACATGGTGGCCGCAAGCAGCATGGAAACCATGAGTGAGAGTTGGATGTTGAGTTGCAAACCTTCGGACAAGGCATAGATGAACGCACCCGTGAAGGCTGTGGTGAGCATTACGCCAAGGGTGGCAAGCAGGACGCCCGAGTGCATGACAGGCTTGATTTCCTTGAATTTGGTCTCCATGCCTCCTGAAAAGAGTATGACGCTAAGTGCCACCATACCAATAAACTGCGTCTGGTGCGGATTGTCGAAATGCAGACCAAGTCCCTCGCTGCCAAAGGCCATACCCGTAAAGAGAAACAATAAAAGGGTAGGAATGCCAAAGCGATAGCCTGTTTTGCTGATAAGGATACTTACAAGTATCAGGAACGAGCCGAAGAAGAATATATTTTCTGTAGTGAATGTCAACATGGGTTCTGGGTATGAGGATGGTGGGTGACGAAAATACACACCTGCATGGTTGAGGGAGTATTTATTGCAAAGATAACAAAAAAACAGGGAAGAATGATGAAATAATCGACTTTTGATTAAAACACGTAGTTTTTTGTTATCTTTTTCTTCTTTCTTACGTTGGGAAATAGCTATATAACTTATCTTTGCAGAATAAATCTCTAACCTAAGAAACATGAAAAATATAAAACGATTATGGCTATGGCTGTGTTTGGTGCTACTGGGTTTGGTATCCTGCCAAAAGGTGGTAGTTGATGACATTGTGGGTACTGGGGAAGTGGAAGATGGCGTTGCCATACGGTTTAACGTCACCAAAATAGAACAGATACCCTTTCCTTCGCCGATGGCTGTGAGAGCTACAGACGTGAAAGAGGCATGTAATAAGGTAAGCCTTGCCGTGTATAAGGATGGAACGAAGGTGAGTCAGGTCAACCAGGAGTCGTCTGATAGCAAGTTTGGAGATTTTCAGCTGGTTCTCTCACCGGGTACATATAAGATTGTCGTTATTGCGCATAGCGGCATGAAGAATCCCACGATGACCGATATGCAGAAGATTACTTTTGATGGTAAGGTGACCGACACCTTTTATTATAGTGGCGACTTTACGGTCGATGATGCCGCTTCCTACAATCTGGAGTTGAAGCGCGCCGTGGCCATGTTCCGGATGATTACCACCGATAACATACCGGCTGGAGTGGCAAAGATGCAGTTCTATTACACGGGTGGTAGTTCTACGTTCGATGCCGTGCAGGGCGTGGGATGCGTCAATTCGCGTCAAACAGAAGTGAGAGAGGTGACAGCTGACATGATAGGCAAGCCGGGAACCTTTGAGGTATACACCTTTCCTAAAACAGACAGCAATATGTTAGACATGAAGGTGACTGCATTTAATGCCTCCAATGTTATGATGTTGGAAAAGGTATTCTCGGAAGTGGAGATTCAACGCAATATGATTACACAGTACACGGGGAACTTCTTTGATGGCTCATCGGCGGGCAATGGGGAAGCGCCTGGTACTTTTAATTTCTTGATTGGCTCAAAGGACGAATGGACTCAAACCAGTAAGACCTATTGACTATTGCCCTGGGCCAAGCCCACAACTCAGGACCTTGAAGGAAAAAGAAAAGGCTTGTCTCGCGACAAGCCTTTTGCATGGTGTACAAAAACATTATGAAAATTGATTTTATGGCTTAATCTTACCGTATTGTAAAATTACAGGCCTAATGTAGGCAGCCATGCGTCGATGCGCTCTTCGGTCTTGTCGTCTTCGTTGACATCATCGAGGGCGAGCCCAACGAATTTTCCGTCAACTACGGCGTCAGAGTCATCGAACGTGTAACCGTCGGTAGAAACTTCTCCCACCAATGTCGCACCTGCTGCTTGGGCGGCGTCGTAGAGTTCTTTCATCGCGCCACAGAAGGTGTCAGAATAGGACCCCGAGTCGCCACATGCAAAGATAGCTACCTTTTTGCCTGAAAGATTGGCGGCCTTGACAGTCTTCACGCCATCATACCAGTCGTCTTGCAACTCTCCTGCCCCCCAAGTAGATGTGCCAAGGAGAATGTTGTCTGCTCCTTCAAGCTGGTCGGCTGAAAGGTTGACTACTTCGATGACTTCTGCGCCTGTCTTCTTGCCTATGGTTTGTGCGATGCTTTCGCATGTGCCGGTTGATGAACCGTATACTACAATTGTCTTGCTCATATTTTTTTATTTTGTTGCTTATATGTTAGTGATGGCAAAGTTAGGTGTTTTTTCAATACCATGCAATACCTAAAAATAGGGGTTTTGTGCGTGTGCTGTCGTATTTTTGTGGGTATAAGCATACGTTCTTGTAAGTCTGTTGTAGGTAAAGTCTCTTTTTCGCTACCCCTTAAAGAGATTTTTACAGCCTTGACGTTTGCATCGGAACGCCTCGGTCGCGGCAGTAGGGCAGCATTTGAGTGTTTCATCGTTGCGCTCGCTGCACGCGTTTCCAATCACATGAGGCAAGTGACATTTGGTCTTCTCCGCCCCATTGTCTCACTTTTCCACCGTAATCCTTGCCCCATCTCCCCTTCTACACCCTATGATTCTATATTGAACTATCCGATAATTCTATATAGAACTATTTTGTGGTTTAATATAAAACCATTTTATGATTCTATATGGAACCATCAGCCCTTGAATATTTAACCTTCTGACCTTTCTTCCCGAAGTATTAAAGGATAAGTGTGTTGTCGGCAAGCCATTGAGGCGCAGGGTATGGCTTCTAAAGGCGTTTTCCCCGACCCTTACTGCCTTTCTGAGGGTTGTCCAAGGCTGCGGGGAGGTGTTGTGTAACACGCTGTTATTGAGCGGACTTCCCCTGATACGTGACTTCGTGGCACGCCACAGATGCTACGCAGCAGTTTTGTGGGAGAAGCCAGATGCTGACATCCATGATAGCGCGCAATGGGAAAATGCAAGTTCCACCGTTTTTCCATCTTCGCCGTTTATGGGGAGGGGTGAGGACTGGAGGACAATAAAAAAATCCACCTGTGCTTGAATCACAGATGGATTTGTATATGTGTAAGCTATTGGCAAATGTTGCGTTTGTAACAGGGTAAGTGCTTAGCGCAGCAAACCTCTGTTGTTCAGTGTGATGTTGAGCAGTGTGCTGTATTTGCGATACTGCTCCTTGTCGAGCACCTGACGCATGGCAGCAAGCTCTTTGTTGGCGGCCTTAGTGATAAGTTCCTTGCGAACAGAAGCGTCAGCCTTGCCAGCTTTGTTTACTTCGTTTACAAAACGGTCGTGGATAAACTCCACCGCGTCAATCTGCTCTCCGTAGAGATTCAGTGCCTGAGACAAGCTATAGTAGCTTACGGCCATGTCATAGTTAGCCTCTGTTGACTCTGCTGAGGCCTTGCTCTTAGCGTCAGACTCTGTGTTACCTGCAAATGCCATGGTCATACTCAGCATGGCTACCATTGTCAATACAATCTTTTTCATACTTTTTACCTTTTTGTTAATGGCTGCCGGATTATGTGGCAAACCTTAAATTAAACATGTTATCCTATTGAAATCCTCTCGATTTCGATACAAAGGTAATCTGTTTAGGTATATCTTCCAAATGATTTGATAGCTTGTGTGCGAAAACAGCTATACTTTTTGACCTACATCAAACCGGTGGATAATATTTTGAAAGTAAATGGCAGGAGTATGAATTGTTTGTCAGAATGTACTGATTAACGAAAATAAATTGTATCTTTGCAACTCATTAGTGATATAAATAAAAGGTATAAGTTCTATATTCATCATCAGATAACAAAAATGGAAATCAAAGAAAATAAGTATATCAGGGCATCGTACAAGTTGTATGATGTGACAGACGGTAATCGTGAGTTGCTTGAAGAAACGAGAGAAGATACTCCGTTTAGCTTCATCAGTGGGCTTGGGATTCTCTTAGACGGTTTTGAACGGCAGGTTGTCGATTTGGGCGTTGGCGAGAAGTTTGACTTTGAACTCTCACCCGAACTGGCTTATGGTGAGCATTTAGACAGCCACGTTGTCGAATTGGATAAGACCACTTTCTATGTAGATGGTCACTTCGATGACAAGAATATCTATCTTAATGCCATCGTTCCACTGCAGAATGAAGATGGCAACCGCTTTAATGGTCAGGTGGTGGAGATTACCGCAGACAAGGTTGTGGTAGATCTCAATCATCCGCTTTCTGGTCGCACACTCAATTTCCAGGGAGAGATACTGGAGTCACGCGAGGCTACTAATGAAGAGCTGAGTAAGTTTGTTGAGCAGGTCTCAGGGAGCGGCAGCTGTAGCTGTGGCGGAGATTGTGGTGGCAGCTGTGGTTGTGGCGGCGGCGGTGATTGCGGCTGTGGCGGCAATGGCGGTGGCGAATGCGGCTGTGGCGGTAGCTGTAGTTGCCAGTAATCAACAAATGGTTTTAACAGGTTCCCGGTCAGCTAATGACCGGGAATGATAAACGTAAGGGTTATGAAGAATACATTTGGACATATTTTCACGGTGTCGACCTTCGGCGAGAGCCATGGAGAAGCAGTGGGAGGGGTGGTAGATGGAATGCCTGCGGGTATTGACATCGACCTGGAGTTTATACAGCATGAATTAGACCGCCGCAAACCGGGACAGAGCCGTATTACTACTTCTCGAAAGGAAGCGGACGAAGTGCAGTTCCTCAGTGGCGTGTTCGAGGGTAAGTCAACGGGTGCGCCTATTGGCTTTGTGGTTTTCAACAAAAACCAACATTCGAAAGACTATGATAATATGCGTAATATCTTCCGCCCTTCTCATGCCGATTTCACCTATCTCCAGAAGTATGGCCTCCGTGATCATCGGGGTGGTGGGCGTTCTTCGGCACGCATCACCATCAGTAGGGTTGTGGCTGGTGCCCTTGCCAAGCTCGCTCTCAGGCAGTTAGGTATCAGTGTCCAGGCCTTTACGATGCAAGTTGGCCCTATCAAGCTTGACCGTGACTATCGCCGTTATGACCTTGCGTTGACAGAGGAGAATTTGGTGAGATGTCCTGACCCGGAAAAGGCCAAGGAGATGGAGGAACTCATCGCTGAGGTAAAAAAGGCAGGCGATACCATTGGTGGAGTGATTGCATGTGTGGTAAAAGACTGTCCGGTTGGACTGGGTGAGCCTGAGTTCGGCAAACTTCATGCAGAACTGGGACATGCTATGCTCACGATTAATGCGGTGAAAGGATTTCAGTATGGCGAAGGCTTTGACGGCTTGACAGAACGTGGAAGCCAGCAGAACGACGTCTTCATCAATGATCATGGACGCATTTCCACGGCAACCAATCACAGTGGAGGTATTCAGGGAGGCATAAGCAACGGTCAGGATATTTACTTCCGTGTAGCCTTCAAACCTGTGGCGACCATCTTGATGGAGCAGAATACGGTAGATGTGGATGGCAATCCCACCACGCTCAATGTGCGCGGAAGGCACGACTCGTGTGTTTTGCCTCGTGCAGTCCCCATCGTCGAGGCCATGACAGCCATGGTGATATTAGACAATTATCTCTTGAATAAGACCATTCATTTGTAAATTCAAGAGTCATCATCACGCAAGAGCCGGGAATCCCACGAGGGATTCCCGGCTCTTATCTTTATTATGCAAGCGCAGTCGCGCTGGTCAAACCACGCCGATGATATCTGTGATACGCTTGCAGCCATGCTTTTCCAGCCAGTCGCTGATACCTTGTTTCACTTTTACAGTGACCGTTGGATCAATAAAGTTAGCGGTGCCGATCTGAATGGCGGTAGCGCCGGCCATGAAGAATTCTATTGCGTCTTCTGCATTCATAATGCCACCAAGCCCAATAACAGGTATTTTCACGGCATGCGCTACGTCCCACACCATTCTGACGGCAATGGGCTTGACGGCAGGACCGCTCAAACCTCCTGTTCGGATGCTGAGCTTGGGTTGACGTCGCTCAATGTCTATAGCCATTCCCATCAGCGTGTTGATGAGTGAAACGGAGTCTGCCCCCTCGTCTTCACAGGCCTTTGCGATCTCTGTAATATCGGTCACGTTGGGTGAGAGCTTCACAATCAGCGTCTTGTGGTAGACTTCGCGAACGGCTTTTACAACGCTTGCGGCGCTTGCACACGAAACCCCGAACGACATGCCGCCTTCCTTGACATTGGGGCAGGAAATATTGAGTTCGATGGCAGGAATATGTTCAAGAGCGTCTATGCGAGCCGCACATTCGGCATAGCTTTCTATGGAATGTCCGCTAACATTGACAATCATATTGGTCTTGAAATCCTTAATCTGAGGATAGATATGCTCGCAGAAATAGTCTACTCCTTTGTTCTGTAATCCTACGCAGTTGAGCATTCCGGCTGGAGTCTCTGCCATGCGGGGATAGTCGTTGCCTTCGCGATGCTCAAGTGTTGTTCCCTTGACGATGATGCCGCCCAATTCTTCCAAGTCGATGAAATCCTGGAACTCCAGTCCATAACCAAATGTGCCACTGGCAGTCATTACAGGATTACTGAGATGTAGTTGATTTATCTTTACATTTAAGTCTACCATAACAGCGTCTTAATATTAAACACAGGTCCCTCCTTGCAAACACACAAATTACCTTCTGTAGTCTTCTCTACGCAGCATAGGCAAGCACCCAAACCACATGCCATAAGATTTTCAAGAGATGCTTCGCAACCGATGTTCTTCTTTTGCGCATAACGTGCTACAGAGACCATCATGGGCTTGGGACCACAGGTCTGAATAAAATCAAATTGTTCTTTGTCGAGGATAGAGTGGTTGGTCACAAATCCCTTCTCACCAACCGAGGCATCCTCTGTCGTTAGAAAGACAGGACCGAGTTTCTCAAAATAGTTGAGCTCGTGTAAGTCTTTGGCCGAACGCGCGCCCAAAAGGAAATAGGGTACTCCTCCTGCCTTGACAATTTCTTGCCCTTGGAAAAGCAGAGGGGCTATACCGACGCCGCCACCCACAAGCAAAACTTTTGGTTTGGGGAAAGCTGAAAGTGATTTTGGGGGCGTAGTAGTTGGATGAAGTTGGCGAGCAATCTCGTCAAGAGAACTGAACGAGTTTCCTAAAGGATAAACTAAATTGAGTTTTTCTCCCTGTTCATGTGCGGCAATATCGTGTGTGCCGTCACCAATAATTGCCACCAAGAGCCATAGCTCGTTACGCTCCGTATCTACATAGTTGATGGAAATGGGGCGTCTGAGAAGCGTGTTGGGGGAGTGGTCGACTCTAATTTCTACAAACTGCCCGGGTAGCATTGGGGGTAAAGGGGCTTCTTGGGTAAGCTTCAAAAGAACGTGTTTCTCACCTAAGATCTCCTTCGAGCGGATCGTCAAGTCGAGACAATATTTCTTCATATCTATCTTTGATGGATTATTCATCTGCAAAGATAGTTATTTTTCAGGACTGCGGAAAGGGCTGGTGTTAAAAGTTAGCATGATGCCAAGTTATGCGAAAGACGATGCCTTGTTCTTCTTCACGATATGTTAAAGCTATATATTATATATGTGTCATGAAGACCTACTTACGGTATGATATATCCCTTGGAAGGTTGGTGATGCAAAGTTACCGATCACATGACGCACAAGAACGGCACCATACATGTATTGTACTATTGTTGGAAGAAACGTATTTGATGGTCGGTGATGCCTAAGAACAACACCATACATGTATTGTACTATTGTTACGCGAGTTCGGGATAAGAAAAGCATAAAAAAAGTTGGTAATCTCACTAATATTTTGTACCTTTATGGTTGAATATCAATAAATTATAAAAATATTGAGTGATGATTACCAAGGACAAAGTTATAG
>JAFABV010000028.1 GCA_023425865.1 Bacteroidota bacterium
GTTTTAGCAACGCAAAAGTACAAACTCTTTGGGGAAGTCAGCGGACTTCCCATTTTTTTTACTGTGGCAACCGTGTCAATATTATTTAATTGCCATCATACTGTCGATCTTTTGGTTTTATCGGACAGCAATAATATTAAACCATCTGATGGTTCTATATTAAACCATCTGATGGTTCTATATAAAATCATTCTCTACTTCTCCCCGAATTATACTTTAAGGGCGTCGTTGCGCCTCTTTGGCACGGGCTTTCTCGTGTAGTGAGAAAGTGTTGCCGAAGTTGTTAAAGACGGTAAACGTGTCTGATTTATCGTAATTATTTCATATCTTTACCCCATGAATAACAAATAAACAACAATATAAAAGCTATGACAAAAATCCACACACACTTCAAGCGTACCATACTTTGCGCGAGCTTTGCTTCTACGATGATGGCAGGTTCGGCCGCCGTACCACCAGCCACACTTGCTGACAACCCCCTGCTGCAGCGTAGCACATTGCTTTTCTCCGCCCCCGATTTCACGCAGATCAAGACGGCGCACTACATGCCCGCCATCAAAGAGGCGATACGCCTGCAGCGCGAGGCCATAGCACGCATCACGGCCAATAAGCGTAAAGCCACTTTTGCCAACACCATCGTGGCTTTGGAGAAGAGTGGCGAAACGCTCGACCGTGTGACCAATGTGTTCTACGGCCTTACCAGTGCCGACCGCACGCCTGAGATAGCCGCCATCGAGAAGGAGTCAACGCCCCTGCTCACCGACCTGCAAAACGAAATATCGTTCAACGACAAGCTGTTTGCCCGTGTGAAGTATGTGTACGACCATGAATTGTCCTCACTGAAAGGTGAAGACCGCAAGCTCACCGAGGAAACCTACAAGAGCTTCGTGCGTTCGGGCGCGCTCTTGTCGGCCGACAAGAAGGCTCGCATGACCGCCATCAACAAGCGCATCTCCGCGCTGCAGCAGGAGTGGGGCACCATGCTGCCTGATGCCACCAACAATGCAGTGGTATGGGTCGACAGTCGCGAAGAACTTGCCGGTCTGAGCGATGCCGATATCGCCCAGTGTCAGAAAGACGCCAGCAGTCGCGGGGGCAAGGCACCATATTGTATAGTCATTGTCAACACCACCCAGCAGCCTTTGCTCACCAATCTTGAGAACCGCGACCTGCGCCGCCGCGTGTACGAGGCATCCATCCACCGTGCTGACGGCTCGGGCAAGTTCAACACTTATCCTATCGTGTCAGAGATAGCCAAGCTGCGCGCTGAGAAAGCCGAACTCATGGGCTATAAAGACTATGCCTCTTATTCATTAGAGCGTGCCATGGCCAAGACCCCCGACCAAGTGTATGCCTTCCTGAAGCAACTCATTGCCCAGTACAAGCCTGCGGCCGACGCCGAAACGAAAGCCATAGAGGCATACGCCCAGAAGAGCCAGGGGGCTGATTTCAAGTTGCAGCCCTATGACCGTTTCTTCTATTCGGCCAAGATGAAGCAGGAGAAGTTTAATTTTTCTGACGACGACGTGAAGCCTTACTTCAATGTTGACAGCGTGTTGGTCAATGGCGTGTTCTATGCCGCCAACCGTGCCTATGGACTCTCGTTCAAGGAGCGCAACGACATTCCCACCTATCATCCCGACATGAAAGTGTATGAGGTGTTGGATAAGAATGGCGCGCCGTTAGCCCTGTTCTACACCGATTTCTTCCGCCGTCCCACCAAGCGTGGCGGTGCTTGGATGAGCGCCTTTGCCAAACAGAGTGGCGAGCGTAAGCAGAAGCCCATCATCTATAACGTATGCAACAATGCCAAAGCACCCGAAGGCCAGCCCACGCTGCTCACCTGGGACGAGGTGACAACCATGTTCCATGAGTTCGGGCATGCCTTGCATGGCATACTCTCTCAGTGTTATTACAACACGCTGAGCGGAACGTCAGTGGCGCGCGACTTCGTTGAGATGCCTTCACAGTTCAATGAGTCGTTTGCCACTATCCCTGAAGTGTTCAACCACTATGCCCGTCACACCGTCACGGGTGCCGCCATGCCCGAGGATCTCAAGAACCGCATGTTGCAGTCAATCACCTTCCAGCCTGCCTATTCGTTAGGTGAGAACCTGGCTGCCACTTGTGTCGACTTGGCATGGCACACCATGTCGTCAAGCCAAGTGCCTGCTGCCGCTGAGGCCGCCGCGTTTGAGCGCCGTGCCTTGGATGCGGTGGGATTGCTCGATACGCAGATACCTCCACGTTACTCCACCTCATATTTCAATCACGTGTTTGGTGGCGGATATGCCGCAGGCTATTATAGTTACCTGTGGACCGAGGTGCTGGCCGACAATGTGGCTGACACCTTTGCCAAGCGTGGCGCCCTTGACCCCAAGGTAGGTCAGGAGTTTCGTGATAAAGTGTTGAGCCGGGGCAATACGCTCGACCTGATGCAGACTTTCACCAATTTCACCGGACTGAAGCAACCCGATGCGTCGGCATTGCTTAAAGCAAGAGGACTGTAATGATGAGATATGGAATTATAGGTGCCGGCGCTGTCGGCGCCTATTTTGGCGCCAAGCTCGTACAGGCGGGTATAGACGTGCACTTTCTTTTTCATAGCGACTACGACGTAGTGCGTAGCCAAGGGTTGCAAATCAACTCGGTGAACGGGGATTTCCACTTAGACAAGGTCAATGCCTACCGGCGTGCCCAAGACATGCCGGTATGCGACGTTGTAATCGTGGCGTTGAAGTCTACACAGCAGCACGTGCTGCCTACACTGTTGCCTCCTCTGCTTGGCCACGACACCCTGGTGCTGTTGATTCAAAATGGCATAGGGTTGGAGGCCGACTTTGCGGAGAGGTTTCCCGGTGTCAGCGTGGCCGCGGGCCTGGCCTTTATTGGCAGTACAAAGACCCATCCGGGCGTGATAGACCACCAAGACCTGGGTAGCCTGACAGTGGGTAACTACAATTGCAAGGACCAAGCACGGGTAGCCGCCATGATTGCCGATTTCAATAGGGCTGGCGTGCCTGCCCAAGAGGCCGACTACGCGAAAGCGCGCTGGAAGAAGGCGATATGGAATATGTGTTTCAATGGTCTCACGGTGGCGCTTAACACCACCGTCGATCAGCTCTTGGCTTGTGCGTCTACCGCCAACCTCTGTCACGAACTGATGCTTGAGGTGATAAGGGGTGCTCAGGCCTGCGGCGTGGAGACCCTCACCGAGGCTCATGCTGACCGCATGTTGGAGATGACCCGGGGTATGAAACCCTACTCGCCCAGCATGAAGGTAGACTTCGACCACCACCGGTCTATGGAGATAGAGTATATCTACAGCCGACCCATTCGCGAGGCGAGCCTGCACGGCTACGACATGCGGATGATGCGCATGCTGGAAGCGCAACTGCGCTTCATCAGTAAGCAGGAGGGACTATAAGCACTTATAGTCCCTCTATGCTCTCACTGACAGCCTGCAGCACGTAGTCGAGTATCTCGGGCGTGTGACAGGCAGAGATGAAGTTGCCTTCAAATTGTGAAGGCGATACATAGATGCCACGGCTGAGCATACGCTTGAAGTAGGTGGCAAAGCGTTGCTGGTCGCTGCCGCGGCTGCCACTGAAGTCTACAACGGGTTTGTCGTTGAAGAACAGGGTAAACATGGTGCCGACGTGGTTGAGTTGGATGTCATGTCCGGCAATGATGCCGCGTAGGCGGTCGATGAAGGTTTGGGCGCGTTGTTCCAAATCCTCATAAAATCCCGGCTGCGCCAGTTGTCTAAGTGTCGCTGCCCCGGCTGCCATGGCCACGGGGTTACCTGAGAGGGTACCCGCTTGGTAGACAGGTCCTTCGGGGGCCAGCATCTGCATGATGTCTGCCCGTCCGCCAAAGGCCGCCGCAGGAAATCCTCCGCCCACGATTTTACCTACCGTCGTCAAGTCGGGCTGAATGCCCAAACGCTCTTGTGCTCCGCCAAAGGCCAACCTGAAACCGGTGATGACCTCGTCGAAGATGAGCAAGGCGCCATGGCGCTTGGTGAGTTCGCGCGTGGCCTTGATAAACGCCTCGGTAGGTGGCACTACGCCCATGTTGCAGGCCACGGGTTCGATGATGACGGCAGCCACCTCCGGCCCATGCGCCTCGAAATAGCGGGTCAACGCCTCCACGTCATTATAAGGTAAGGCCACGGTACACTGGGTGAACGCGTTTGGAACACCTGCCGACGAGGCGTTACTGATATTAGCCACGGCTGAACCCGCCGACACCAACAGATGGTCGGCATGACCATGATAACACCCGTCGAATTTCACCAATATGTCGCGTCCCGTGTAGCCCCTCGCCACGCGTATGGCACTCATCGTGGCCTCGGTGCCACTGTTGACGAAGCGCAGGCGCTCCATGGTGGGGAAGGCCTCGCGCACAGCTTCTGCCAACAGCGTCTCGGCCTCGGTGGGAATGCCATAGCTGCTGCCACGACCGATGGCCTCTGCGGCCGCCTGACTTACTTGTGCGTTGTTGTGACCTAAGATAAATACGCCCCATGACATACAGAAGTCGATAAACTCATTGTCGTCGATATCAGTGATGTATGCTCCTGTCGCGTTTTTGACAAACAGCGGCGTGGTGCCCACACTGCGGAGTGCCCTCACCGGACTGTTTACTCCGCCCGGAATGATGTTCCGCGCACGCTCGAAGGCTGCGGCGGAACGTGTTCTGTCGTTGATTATCTTGCCCATTTCTGCTGATATTCTTTAGCGTAATACGTAATGATGTATTGTGCCCCTGCGCGCTTGATGGCGATGAGGCTCTCATACACCACGCGTTGCTCGTCGAGATAACCCAGTCGCGCCGCGGCCTTGAGCATGGAGTATTCTCCGCTCACCTGGTAAGACACCATGGGTATTTGCGGGAATCGCTCCACGGCACGGGCTATCATGTCGAGATAGGGCATGGCGGGTTTCACCATGGTCCAGTCGGCACCCTCGTCAATGTCGGTGGCTATCTCCTCCAATCCCTGGTCGTGGGTGCGGTAATCCATCTGGTAACTCTTGCGGTCGCCGAAGGCCGGGGCGCTGTCGGCGGCGTCGCGGAACGGACCGTAGAAGGCCGAGGCATACTTGGCCGAGTATGCCAGCACCTTGGTCTGGCCGTCGAGTCCACCCTCACGCAGGCGGTTCTTGATGGCCTCCACCTGTCCGTCCATCATGGCAGAGGGAGCCACGAAGTCGGCACCGGCCAAGGCGTGCTGATACGCCATCTCCGCCAACAGCGGCAGGGTGGTGTCGTTGTCTACGTCATGGTCGTGGAGTAGTCCGCAGTGACCATGATTGGTGTATTCGCAAAGACAAACGTCGGTGAAGACGATGACACTGCTGAAGGCGGCCTTGATGGCTTTTACGGTACGCACGATGAGCGAGTCGGGGGCATAGGCCAATGTGCCTTTTTCATCTTTGACACTGTCAGCCACCACCCCGAACAGCAACACCTTGTCGATGCCGAGAGCCTGTATCTCGGCGATGTCTGTCAATAGGGTGTCGATGGAGAAGCGATAGACGCCGGGCATGGTGTCGATTTCCTCTTTGATGCCCTGTCCTTCTACTACAAAGTAAGGATAGATAAAGTCTTTTACACTTAGTGTTACGTCAGCGTACTGGTCGCGTGTGGCCTGGTCTTTACGATATGTTCTGAATCTTTTCATGTTGGTGGGTTGGTTTATTGGTGGGCTGGCGTGTTGGTGAGTTGGTCCAGATGGGCTTGGGTCACCACACCCCGACACACATATTCTATATGAGACGGTAGTTCTCCGTAAACCTTGATAAAGCGATCGACGGTAGATGGAGAAGTGAATATTACCCGTTTGATGTTGCTGAGGTTTACCTTGCGTGGATGGTCGGGACAGCGGTTACGGTAGGCGGTCACCGTGGTGAGCGTGTGTCCCTGCTCGCGCAGTCCCTCGGGGATGATGTCAAGTGCCAAGTCAGAGCGAGGCAGCAAGATGTGGCGGGGCGACTGGTTGGCAAACCATTTGAGTACACCGTAGCTGTCGTCGGCATCGGTTTGTACGACTTGTTCGATGCCTTCGTGGCGGAGCGCCTCGGTGGTGACAGGACCTATGGAGACGATGGTGAGTCGCGTCAAGGCCGACCACGGGGTTCCGCTCTCCCTGAAAGCCTCTAACCAATAGCGCACAGCAAACCTACTTGTGAAAAGCAACGTGTCGTACTGCGCCAGCTGACCGATACTCTCCTTGAGTACCCGGTTGTCGGCAAGAGGCTCAATCCGGATGAGCGGGGTGTGTATGGCATTTGGGTCACGGCACACCGCTCCCGTGTAGAGGGTAGGGACGATGTCGGCCTCGGCCTTGTGGCGCAGTGCCGCGGTATAGCCCACCAGCATGATGAGTGGGGTGGGATAGTGAGGCGGTTGTGCGGCAAGTTGGGCGAGGGTGGTGTCAAACACCTGCTCATTGGGTAGTGACACATTGTGTACCAATATGGCGGGTGTGTTGCCGGCGCGTCCTTCGGCAATGAGCGATTGGGCTATATGCTGGAGTTCAGAGGCACCCATGTAATACACCAAGGTGTCGGCGTCGGGGGTGATGGGGGTGGAAGAGTGGCCATTGACCAAAGCCACCGACGATGACAGTCCGCGATGGGTGAGGCTCACCCGCGTGTCGGCGGCCAGGGCCGAGGCTGTGGTGATGCCCGGAATGACGCTCACCTCTACCAGACAACTCTGCAGGTAAGCGATCTCCTCCCCGGCATGGCCAAACACCATGGGGTCGCCACCTTTGAGACGTACCACCTGTTTGCCTTGGCGTGCGGCCTCAAGTAGCCTTCGGTTGATGTCTGCCTGTTCGGCATGATGCTTCCCACTGCGTTTTCCCACATACACTTTCTCCGCCTTCAGCGTGCCGAGATATTCTTGTCCGATGAGGTCATCATAAAAGATGATGTCCGCTTGCGCAAGCGCCTTTACCGCGGCAACCGTGAGCAGGTCGGGATTGCCCGGTCCGAAACCAACCAAGGTTACTTTTCCCTGTCGGCGCAACATGTTGTCGTGGGCAAACAACTGCTTCAGGTCGTCACGTCCTCGTAAGGCCGTGATGGCCAGAAAGCCTTGTAGGGGGTGGGTGGCAAAGGGCAGTACTTCTGCGATTTCATCCTCCATCCCCAACCGCTTCAATGCGCAGGTGGCAACGATGGCGGCGTCAAAGGTGCCGTCGTGTACCTGCCGCACCCGGTCTTCGATACACCCACGTATGCCTTTGACAACCAGGTCAGGGCGCAGTGTTTGGAGTTCAAGGCGGCGCAATGGCGAACTGGTGCCAATGACACTTCCCGCGGGCAGCTGTCTGAGGGTCAGACGGTCGCGGCTCACCAAGGAGTCTGTGGTGTCGAAGGCCTCGTAGAGGGCGATGACTTCTAATCTGGGGTCGAGCGGATAAGGCAGGTCTTTGGCTGAGTGTATGGCGATGTCTGCATCACCCTGTATCAGGGCAAGGTCGAGCTCACGTGTGAAAATGTCGCTCGGCGCTTCACCGTTGAGCAGCGAGATGTCTTGCCGCTTGTCACCATACGAACTCGTCAGCACTATCTGTGGGTGGAGTTCAGGATAACGTGCGAACACCTCCTGCACCTGTAGCTGAGACAGGCGGCTGGAGCGGGCGACAACCTTTAATTCTAAATGGGGTAACATCGAACTTCTATTCTTTATTCACGATTAAGGCTGGGCATAGCCATGATGCTCAATCCATGTTTGTTCTTCTCCCCTCCACGGGCGACGGCACCGAGCGTGAGGGAGAGCTTGCGCAGGGGGTCAGACGACTTCGTTGTGTTGGGGTTCATGAGCCCGTTTTCTTCTTTCCAAGGTCTCTTGCAACTCCTTGATTTCCTCGCGAATGATTTCCTCGGCTTTCTTCACCTCACTTTCTCGTATGGTGATGTTGGCTTTTACCTTTTGCTCCACGTTACGGATGTTATAGAGTGTCACGCCCTCTTGCTGGCCGAGGGCGGGGTCGATGTCGCGCGGAAAAGCCAGGTCGATGGCCAAAAGGCGGTGCCCTTGGGGAACATCTGCCCGGTTGACTACCAAGTGAGGCGCTGAGGTGGCACTGATCAGAATATCGGTTTGGGCCAGCAAGGCCTGCTTGTCGGTCAATGGTCGCACCTCGATGCCCAGCGGGTCGGCAATGGCGTGAGCCTTGTCTACACTGCGGTTGGCCAGGAAAATCATGCGGGCACCTTTGTTTCTAAGAAACTTCAAGATGTCTGACGTGAGTTTGTTGAC
Organism: Bacteroidota bacterium; assembly: GCA_023425865.1. Classification (GTDB taxonomy): domain Bacteria; phylum Bacteroidota; class Bacteroidia; order Bacteroidales; family Bacteroidaceae; genus Prevotella. The sequence goes on from JAFABV010000028.1 coordinate 8,278, forward strand.
ACCAATAATGGTAATGCGCGCCTTGGAGAGGTCGATACCTTCATCGGCAATGATTTCTACAGCGGCCAGGGAATGCGACACCGCGCCATGCGAGATCTCGGTCTCGTTGCGTACCCGTTTGCCTGTGAGCAACGCAAACTCAAACAGCTTGTTCATGGGAGCGGAGAGTTTGTACTTTGCTTTGGCGTTCAGGAAAGCATCTTTCACCTGTCCCTGCACGGCACGTTCGCCAATGAGGGCCGACTCTAATCCTGACACCACCCTGAACAGATGGGTGGCCACCTCATCAGGAACCTCACCCTCGCCATAATAAATCTCAGAGCGGTTGCAGGTTTGCAGATACACCACCGGAAGGTCGGGCAGCGAGTCTCTGAGGTGCTGGAAATAGGCCTCATGGCGGTCGAGCGACGTGTTGTGCAGATTGATTGACTTGTAAGCTATCATCTTCGTTTACCTTTTATGATTGTTCCTGGCTCACCGATATGCGGGTCAAGAGATTTTGTTTTTGGAGAAATGGCGCATGATATACCGGCCGGTGAGGCTCAGCACGAGCACTATGACGGTCAGCACGACAGCGGCAGCGTAAGCCCTGTCTTGTACCTCGGGCTGTGGCGCGCTGAGCTGAAAGAAGATGCTCAGTGGCAGCGTAGCGGCTGGGTCGGAGAGTGCCGTGGGGATATTGTCTGAAAAGCCGGCGGTAAACATCACGCCAGCCGCGTCACCAATGGCCTTGCCCACTGCCAGCAGGGTAGCTGTGGCGAGGGCAGGCGCCGTTTGGCGTATCACCACCCCTATGGTCTCTATGCGTGTGGCGCCTAAGCTGTAGGCTGCCTCTAAGAGATTACGTGGAATATTCTTCGCCACCTCGTCAAGTGAGCGTATGAGCAGAGGCACCACCAACAGCGTCTCTACGATGATGCCGCCCAGGAGAGAGGCGCGCAAACCCATATATACCATGATGGCAAAACCGAAGGCTCCGTACACAATGGATGGAATACCAAACAAGATGTCGTAGGCCAAACGGGCAACGCTGGCCAGTTTGGAGTCTTGACTCAGATACACATTGAGATAAAACACGATGGGCACGGCAATGAGCAGTCCGATGCCGGTAGAGACAACGACGATGAGCAGTGAACCCACGATGGCATTGAGAAAGCCGCCCTCGCCCCCGATGTAGAACCCGCCACTGGGAATCTGGGATACCATCTCCCAACTGAGTACGGGCAGTCCGCGCATCAAGATACTGCCCACCACGCTTACCACCAGTAGGGCGACGGCGGCAACGCTGGCCAACATCAGGCCACGGGCTATCTTTTCTTCTACGAATTTCAGTTGCATTTTATCTTGAATTGTGGGATGATTGATGGCTTATGCCAATTTTCGGAGTGTGATGCGCGCAAAGAGATTGAATACCAGCACCAAGGCAAAGAGTAGCAGTGCGGCAAACATCAGCGCGCTCTCATAGAGGGGCATGGAGAGCATCTCGCCATAGTTGTTGGCAATGAGGGCGGGTAGGGGGTAGCAGGCATCGAGCAGGTTACGGGGAATGATGGGCAGGTTGCCACATACCATCATCACCGCCATGGTCTCGCCCAACGCACGACTTACGGCAAGTACGACCGCCGCGACAATACCCGGTGCGGAGCGTCGCAGTACCACATGTTTCACGGTTTGCCAGCGTGTGGCGCCTAAGGCGTAAGAACCCTCACGATAGTCATTGCCGACACCGGTAAAGAGTTCGATGAAGAGACTCTGCATCAGCGGTATGATCATCACGCTGAGCACCAGTCCGCCTGTCAACAGTGTGTATCCGCCCGTGGGGTGCCCAAGCGTTGGTCCAAGCTTGTCGGCAATCCATGGTACAATGATGAGCGTTCCCCATACGCCGTAGAGCACAGAGGGTAGTCCGGCCAGAATGTCCAACAACGGATAAACCCACTTGCGCACCTGTGTGCTCGAATATTCGGTGAGATAAATGGCCATCAGCAGCGACAGGGGCAACGACAGTAGCACCGCTAATAAGGTAACGGCAAATGTGCCGGCGATGAACGGAAGAAAGCCGAAATGGCCGGCCATGGGTTTCCACTGCGCGTCAGTAAGCAACTGCCACAGCGAGTGTTCGCTGAGGACAGGCCACGACTTGTAATAAAGTCCGAAGGCGATGCCGATAACTAAAACAAGGGAGGCCATGGTCATGACTGCCATTCCTCCCCCGGCTATCCTGTCGGTGATGATTCTCCTATCCATGTTGGCTGAAAAGGGATTAAAGCAAGAAGTTACCCAACAGGCCCACTATCAGGGTTAGTGCGGCACAAGTGAGGGTCTCAATGAAGCTCCACTCATGGTGTTGCTCGTGGTGTTGGTGTTGTCTTGTTTCCATTTTCTTTCCTCTTTGATTGATAGTGCAAAGTTAGAACTTTGTGGTCACGGAGGAAATACCACAAGCGGGCTAAATGGTTTACCTAACGTTTGGTATTCTGCAACAAACTCCATGCGGCCTGCTGTTTTTCCTGGCTTATACGAATGAATCCTTGCGACTCGTTGACCTCCTGTCCTTGGGTGATGACGTATTTCAGGAAGGCGACGAGTACATGACTCGTGGGCTTGCCACGCGTCACAAAATAGAGGTCTCGGGCAGGTGGTGAGGGATAGCGCCCATTGGCAATCGCCCTCACCAGTTTGTCTTTGTCGTTGCTGTATTGTTCGTCTGGGTCAATCTTACCATTGTTATTCATGTCAATGGGAATAACGGCAAGACCGGGATATGGTCGTTTGGTACGTGCGTCAAACACATAGCCTATGTTATTGTAGGCGATGCCGTAGATGTCACGTTGTATGGCTGAGGCCATGCCAGGGTCGCCATAGACGCCCATGCCCTCTAAGTCTTCTTGTTTCTTGCCCAACCACTCGGCCCAGGTGTCGCCAGCACCGCATGCGTCGGAACGTGTATAGACCATCACCGCCGCTGTGTTGCCGTTGCCGGCCACCTGTCCCCAGGTCTTCACCTTGCCTGTAATCCAAAGGTTGATGGCAGTTTGGCGCGACAGTCCTCGTCGTTGCAACGTCAGGAGGTTGGGGTTGCGGGCGTTGATGGTGGGTATCACGGCGTCTTTGGCCACGGGAAACGCCACGGCCCCCTTCTCTATCTCACTCTGGGCCAACTCTCGCGACACCATACCCAGGTCTACAACGTTGGAAAGAGCATCGGTGATGCCCTTGCCTGTGCCCCCTGCGCTGATGTCGATCTTTACCCCGGGGTGCAGTTGGGTGAAGTCGTTGGCCCATTTCACCGCTAACGGATAGAGCGCAAAGGCACCCGAGAGCGAGAGCTGTCCGTGCAGTCCATCGCCTGCAGGAGCGTTGTCGGCTTTCTTGCCACCACAGCCCCCAAGGGTCAGTGTCAGTGCTGAGAGGCAGAGCCATGCCGTGAAAGTCTTCATACGCTTATGGTTAGAGTGAATACCTACTTAAAGGGGGCTAATCTGTATGGTCTCTGCGGTGCAGTCCGCATTCCCTGTGGTCGGGCGACTCCCACCACCATCGTCCGGCGCGGATGTCCTCGCCGGGCTTCACGGCGCGGGTGCATGGCTCGCAGCCTATGCTGGGGAAACCTTTGTCGTGCAGCTTGTTGTAGGGCACATGGTGTTTGCGGATATAGTTCCAGACGTCTTCTTCCGTCCAGTCGATGAGCGGATTCACCTTCAGCTTGTGATGCATCTCGTCCCACTCCACAGCCTGCATGTCCTTGCGGGTGACACTCTGGCTGCGGCGCAGTCCGCACACCCATACGTCCAGCGTTGACATGGCACGGGCCAATGGCTCTAATTTGCGCACTTGACAGCAGCGGTGACGATTCTCCAGACTTGAGTAAAACAGGTTGATGCCTTGCTCCTGCACCATGCGCTGCACGTCATCAAACCGGGGGAAATACACCTCGATGTTGATGCCGTAGGTCATGTTGGTCTTGTCGATGAGCTGGTAGGTCTCGGGAAACAGTCGCCCGGTGTCGAGGGTGAAGATACGCGCTTTGCGGTTGTGCGTTACAGCCATGTGGGTGAGCACCTGGTCTTCGATGCTCAGGCTCGACGACACCGCTATGCGCTCACCAAAGGTGTCGATCAAGAAGGCCAGCTTCTCTTCGGCGTTGGCACCTTGCAGGTGCGCGTTGAGAGTGGCTAACCATGCCTCACGTTGCTGTGGGTCTTGCCAACCCTCACTTGCTTTCCAATGATTTGCGTTGTCGCTCATACCTGTTGTTTATATAATCATGCCTGCGCCCACTGTCTCGTTGGTGTCGGCGTCTATAAACACGACGCTACCGGTGACGTGGTTGTCGGCGTATGCGTCAAAGACTATGGGGTTGGCGGTATGGATACTCACCTCGGCAATGTCGTTCATCTTCAGTTCTGTCACGTCGTGCTCCTGTTCCAAGGTGTTGATGTTGTAACGGAAGTTGATGCCGCGAATCACGACCGGTGTCTCAAAAGTGGTTTGTCGTAACACATACTTATTGCGGGGCTGCAAGGGACGCTCATTGAACCAGCACACGTTGAGCGTGATATCCTGGTCTATGTGTGGCTGTACCTCGTCGGCTTTCACCAGTGTGTCGCCACGGCTGATGTCGATGTCGTCGCTAACACGGATTGTCACGCTCTCGGGCGGTGCTGCCTGTTGCAGCTCCTGGTCTACGATGCTGATTGATGACACGGTAGACTCTTGGCCTGAGGGAAGTACACGCACCCGGTCGCCCACGCGGATCACGCCGCCACTCACACGACCCGCATAACCGCGGTAGTCGTGGTACTTGTCGCTGATGGGACGGATGACGTACTGCACAGGATAGCGGAAGAAATCGCTGATGCCTTTGTGTGTCACAGGTACTGTTTCCAGAAATTCGAGCAGCGGACGTCCCTTGTACCAAGGCATATTGTCGCTGGCGTTTACTACGTTATCGCCTAATTTTGCGCTGATGGGGATGAAGGCCGTGCTGCGTATATTGAGCGTTTTGGCCATCTCCTTATAGTCGGCCACGATTTTGTTATAGGTCTCTTCTGAGAAGTCTACCAGGTCCATTTTGTTGATGGCCACCACAATGTTGGGTATGCCTAACAGGCTGGAGATGAAGCTATGGCGTATGGTCTGTTCGAGAACGCCGTGGCGGGCGTCGACCAGGATGATGGCCAGGTCGGCCGTCGAGGCACCCGTCACCATGTTGCGGGTGTACTGGATGTGCCCCGGAGTGTCGGCAATGATAAACTTACGTTTGGGTGTGGCAAAATAGCGGTAGGCCACATCGATGGTGATACCCTGCTCGCGCTCGGCACGCAGACCGTCGGTCAGCAGTGCCAGGTTCACCTCTTCATTGCCGCGGCTCTTGCTGGCTTGTTCCACGGCTTCTAACTGATCCTCGAATATCGACTTGCTATCATAGAGCAAACGTCCGATGAGTGTGCTCTTGCCGTCGTCAACGCTGCCTGCGGTAGAAAAGCGCAGCAGCTCCATATCTAAGTAACCTCTTGTTGTTGACATAGTGGGTTGGTTTGTTGGTGGGTTGGTTTGTTGGTGGGTTAGAAGTATCCGGCTTTCTTGCGGTCTTCCATGGCTGTTTCCGACCGCTTGTCATCTGCTCGTCCTCCTCGCTCTGTGACGCGTGAGGCCGCTATCTCCTCGATGATATCCTCTAAGGTGTGCGCCTCAGAGAGCGTCACACCCGTGCAGGTGATGTCGCCAATGGTACGGCAGCGCACCTTCTTGCGCACCACTTGCTCTGTAGGCTTGAGCTTGATGCAGGGCTCGGCGGCCAGCCACTGACCGTCGCGCTCAAAGACATCGCGCTCGTGGGTGAAGTAGAGGCTGGGCATCTCGATCTTCTCCTGGAGGATATACTGCCACACGTCCATCTCTGTCCAGTTGGAGATGGGGAACACACGGAAGTGCTCGCCCATGTTCTTTCGTCCGTTGAAGATGTTCCACAACTCTGGGCGCTGGTTCTTGGGGTTCCACTGTCCGAACTCGTCGCGGTGACTGAAGAAGCGTTCCTTGGCACGGGCCTTCTCCTCGTCGCGGCGGGCACCGCCGATGGCAGCGTCAAACTTATATTTCTCTAATGTATCTAAAAGCGTTACTGTCTGCAGTTTGTTGCGCGAGGCGTAGTAGCCCGTCTCTTCTTTTACACGTCCCTGGTCGATGCTCTCTTGTACAGAACCCACGATGAGGTCGGCGCCCAACTTCTTGACTAATGCGTCACGATACTCGATTGTTTCTGTAAAGTTGTGTCCCGTGTCAATATGGAGCAGGGAGAAAGGCAGTTTGGCTGGGTAGAAGGCCTTGTAGGCTAAATGTGTGACCACAATAGAATCTTTACCCCCGGAAAAGAGAATCACGGGGCGCTCAAACTGCGCCGCTACCTCGCGCAGAACATAGATTGACTCGGCCTCGAGCTCTTTCAAGTGTGTGATGGTGTTATTGTCCATATCTTCTGGTTTTATTGAATATCTGCCTTTGGGTGACATACGGCGCATAACGTTACACCTGAATGTCTGGTGCAAAGGTACGCAGTTTGAGTAGCCTATGTAATACCCGAATTGGGGTAATCGTCATCACCATCATGCGGTAAACCGTATCGCTATTGTTTGGTAGGGCGAAGTGGTTGTGAGTTAGATGTTTGCGTATAAAGGTAATCGGGCGCAGTAGAAATGATATTTTGGGATTCTCCGGAGGCAAGCGGCGAAACCCTTCTCACCCCGCATGCACCAGTCAGTATAGTGTCAGGGTTTCGATTGTTATCCTCCGCTCGCCTTCGGCGAATCTTATAAATACCAATAGGCAATTGCACTACTATCTTGAACGTTTGCTTTTACGATGTGCTTGCCCCTTGGCGCGTGCGTTCTGGCTAAATGAAACAGCCCAAGTCATCGGATGCTTCGATATAGAATGATATGATGGTTTTATATTGAACCATAAAATGGTTTAATATAGAACTATCGGATGGTTTAATATAGAATCATCGGGCTGTTCGATGAGAACGGTTGGGCGTAGGCATAGAGATGAGGCGACGGGAGCCGATGGTTGTTGACGCTAAGCAGGGGTGGAGGCAAGACGCCACGGATGTTATCTCCTTCGTGACCTTGGCCCCACGATGATTCTGCTGAGCCGGTAATCGCTGTCAGTGCTTCATGGCTGTGATGGTGGATGTGGCGGAGTGTCAGTTGTGGTTTGCATGGTGACAAACAAAAAATCCCGGCCATGCAACCATGACCGGGATAAATATAGATGGTAAGATAGTGTCTTACTTTTTCTTTGCGGCTTTTTTCTGCTGTGCGTCGTACTTCTTCCAGAGCTTCTCAGCAGAAGCCTTGAGCTTGGCAGTGAAAGCCTTGTTGGCGGCGTCTTGAGCAGCCTCTTCTTCTGGAGAAGCAAAGGCATAGCTAAAGCCCTTGATATCATTCCAGTGTCCGCGGGTAAAGTCGGGAATCTCAACGGGCAGGTTGCCATTGTCCATAGAGATAGAGCCGAGTTCAGCCAGACAGCACCACTCTGCCAGGTCATATACATCCATGTCTAAGGGCAGACCATGCTGCAGGCAGTAGATGAGGCGAGAGTCCATGATGAAGTCCATACCGCCGTGGCCGCCCACTTCCTTAGCTTTCACAGTATACTTAGTTACGAGAGGATTCTCAAACTTCTTGTTCAGTGCGTCGAAGTCAGCTTTGGGCATAAACTCTTCACCCTCCATATAGTCACCAGTCTTCTGTATGCCGGCCAGCTTCATGCTTTCCTTTGTGAGCGAGTAGCCCTCTGTAGGATATTTGTTGGCAAAGCCCTTGGTACCCTGAATCTGGTACATGCGGTTGTAAGGCTGAGGGGTCATGGTGTTGTGATGAATTTCGAGCACCTTACCATTCTCAGTACGGATGAGCGTGGTGGTCTGGTCGCCCTGACGGAACTCTTTCACAGGCTGTCCGAGAGCTTTCTCGGCAAACTCCTTGCCAATAACACTCTTGGTGTCCATGGCAACAAGCGTCTTCATGCGGTCGCCGCGGTGGATGTTGAGCACCTGGGCGATGGGGCCAAGGCCGTGGGTGGCATATACGTCGCCACGATATTTCATATTGTAATCCAAGCGCCAGCCGAGCTTGTCGTTGCTGTCTTTCTTCCAGTAATAATCCCAATAGGGCGCGAGGTCATGACGGTAAGCGCCCATGGTGTACAATACGTCACCAAAGAGACCCTTCTGTGCCATGGTAAGGGTATTGAGCTCATAGAAGTCGTAACAGCAGTTCTCTAAAATCATGCAGTGCTTGCGTGTCTTTTCAGAGAGGTTGATAAGATCCCAGATCTCTGTCATATTCATGGCAGAGGGAACCTCGATGGCGGTGTTCTTGCCAGCCAGCATGGCAGCCTTGGCAACAGGCACGTGGTGCAACCAGTCGGTGGCGATGTATACCAGGTCGATGTCGTTACGCTTGCACAATTCTTCATAGCCGGTCTCTCCAGAATAGAGAGCTGCGGGTGGCAAACCAGCCTTACGCAAGCGCTCGTTGGCTTTCTGTGCACGGTCGAGTTCGTGGTCGCAGAGAGCGACAATCTGTACACCCTCTTGGTACACCCAGCGTCGTACGGCTTCCTGACCGCGCATACCCAGACCAACAAAGGCCACACGCACTACGGGATTTTTGGGGGTGGTAAGGTTTAGCACGTCGGTTTGTCCAGCCGGTCTTTCTGGTACCTGGGTAACGATGGTACCATTTTTAATAGAGTAAGGCCAGTTGAACTGTGCACTCATACTCTGAGGCATCAGTAAGACTGCCATCAAGAGTAACAGTTGAGATAGATAATTGTGTTTCATTTTACTTGGTTATAGTAAACTTTTTGTTGAAATGCAAAGTTAAAACTTTTTTGGGGATTGACAAATGTGATTGCGGAAAAATTTTCAAATATTATACATGGCAGAGGCGCTGAGGGTAGATACGATTCTGCCTCGGGTTGTGCAACCCGAGGCAGTCCTTGAAATCTTTCTTACAATTGACCTACAGAATGGGGGTTGGTACAGTGCCTCTCATCGCCATGAGGAGCTTTAACTGAACGCTCCCTCCAAATATTTTTTAGTGAGTTCGTGCTTAGGATGGTGGAATACCTGATCGGCATCTCCCTCTTCTATTACCTCGCCGAGGTACATGAAAATCACGTGGTCGGCAATGCGCAGGGCTTGGCGTAGGGTGTGGGTTACCATGACGATAGAGTAATCTTTCTTCAGCTCGGTAAACAGCTCCTCCACTTTACGGCTCGATACGGGGTCGAGGGCACTTGTCGATTCGTCGGCCAACAAGTAGCTGGGCTCTACCGCGAGATTGCGGGCCAAGCACAGACGTTGTTGTTGTCCACCCGACAGTTGCGCGGCAGGAGAGTGCAGCCGGTCTTTTACTTCTTCATATAGTCCTACGGCCTGAAGATAATGTTTCACGATGCGGTCGAGCTTAGAACGCTTGCGTATACCGTGAATACGGCAGCCGTAGGCCACATTGTCGTAAATGCTCATGGGAAGTGGACAAGGACGTTGAGGCACCAAACCTACGTGACGGCGTAGTTCGGTGAGCTGCCGACTGTCGGCATGAATAATGTCGTGGGTACCTAAACTGACATCGCCACTTACATGAACCCCCTCGGTCAGGTCGACAAAGCGATTGAACGATCTAAGCAATGTTGACTTACCGCATCCCGACGGGCCAATGATGCAAGTAATCTTGTTTCTGGGAATCTTGACACTGACATTCTTCAAGATGGGCTGTCCGTTGATCGACACGTTGAGATGATTGGCCTCGAGGTTGGCATTGCCCAAACGGCTGAACTTGCTGTCTACCTGAAAAGGTTCAGACCTGCTCCACTGAATCTCACGAGTGAGGACGTGGCTGAAGGGTGCTGCGAGTGTTGTTGCGATGTTCATGTTCTTTGTCCTTGTTTACGTTGGCAAAGTTACGCCGTTATCTGCCGTCAGACAATACCTTTTTTTAAGTAATCCCATACCCTATGTTTGGTATATTTCTTCGTTTACCCCTCTTTCCTACCATGTTTATGGTAGTCCATTTACCTTGTTTGAGCGATTACAGATTGATGAAAAAGTGGGTAACTTTGCAATCAAATTATAATTTGCGACGTAGTAAAGTTACATGATGACAACATTTATTATAGCAGACAATCAAGAACTCACGCGAGTGGGCTTGCAGTCTTTGGTGTCAGAAGACGATGCCCAAGTGTTGTACGCGCCTGATAAGGCAGAACTCATAGCCTTGTTGATGCAATATGAGGAGAGCGTGGTGATAGTCGACTATACGCTGTTCGACTTTACTGATGTCGATAACCTGCTCATTGTGGCCGAGCGTTTCAAGAACTCCCACTGGTTGCTCATTTCCGATGATCTCACGGGAGAGTTCCTCAAACGCGTCTTTTACGCCTCCAAGCCGATGGGGGTGGTGTTTAAAGACCAGAGCCTGCACATTATCCGAGAGGCCATTCAGTACACGGTGTCCGGCAATCGGTACATTAGTCAGCGAGCCGTAGGGCTACTGCTTAGCCAGCAGCCCGAGGAACCGGCTACAGCAACTTCGCTGACTACCACCGAACTTGAGATACTCAAGGCCATCGCCCAGGGGAAAACAACCAAAGAGATTGCCGCCGACCGTTTTTCGAGCATTCATACCATCAACACCCATCGCAAGAACATATTTCGTAAGTTGGGCGTCAATACCGCGCACGAAGCGGTGAAGTACGCTTTTAGGGCAGGCTTGGTAGACCCCTCGGAATTCTATATCTAATTTGTGCATTATCCTACAGCCTGCTTGATATCTTCGAGCAGGGCTTCTCCATCTTCAAGTCCTACGCTAAGGCGGATGGTGCCTTGTGATACACTCATCTCACGGCATTGCTCTTCGGTAAACGTGGCAAAGATTGTACTGGCCGGATGAATGGCTAATGAACGATGGTCGAAAAGGTTGGTGGCCCGATGAATAAGCTGTAATCGGTCGATGAACGCAAAGCAAGCCTCCCGGTTCTCCAGTTCTATCGTAAATACCGCGCCAGGCAAAGCGCGAAAAAGACGGTTGCTGAGTTCATGAAAAGGATTGTCTTTCAGTCCGGTGTAGTTCACCTGTTTGATGCCCGGCACATGCTGGCATTGTTGGGCGAGCCACAAGGTGGTTTCTGCTTGTCGCTGAAATCTCAGGTTGAGAGTCTCTAATCCAAGTGTCTCCATGTAGGCCACCTGTGGTGTCATCATAGCGCCGAGGTTTGTGATCAATTCAGTCTTCAAGCGCGCAGTGAAGGGAGCTTTAGGCCCAACCTTTTTTACTTTTGCCGACAATACCTTCGACGGACTCTTGCGCCAGTCGAAGGTGCCATAGTCCAGTATCAGTCCTCCCAAACCAGTGGCTCCACCCGATATATACTTTGTGCTCGATAGCACCTCAATGTCAATCCCGAAGTCTTTGGCACGAAACACAGAGAAGGGTACGATGGTAGTGTCGGCGATGAGGGGTACCCCCTTGGCCTTGGATATTTCGGCAAGAGAATTAATGTCGGCCACAAACAGTTGGGGGTTGGTAATGACCTCAAAGAACAAAGCGCAGGTATTTGCGTCTATGGCCCGTTCCACCTCTTCAGGTTTGCAGAAATCTACAAACCGTGTCTCAACACCATAGCTGCCAAGGGTGTCGCGCATAAACGAGACCGTGTTGCCAAAGAGATGTTTAGAGGCCACGATATTGAGTCCCGACGCGGCGATTGCCGTGAGCGTGTGGCTGATGGCAGCCATTCCCGTGTTGAGCGCCGTGACGCTTAAGGCGCCAGTGACAGCCTGTACACGGTTTTCAAGATACTGCACGGTGGGGTTGGAGATGCGTGAGTAGGCGTGGTTGAGGCTTCGGCCGGCAAAAGCGTCGGCCATGCCCTTGGCGTTGGGAAATTCAAACGCCGCGGAGTAATACACGGGCATGTTAAGCGCGCCGTGAGCATCTGGCTTGGCAAAAGATGTGGCCAGCACTTGTGTCTCGTAATCTTTCATGACAACTAATAATATGTTATTGTGGTGCAAAGGTCTTCTTTTCTCCCCAGCTCTGCAATACCCCTTGTTCGGTATTCTACTCGCAAACCTTAGGTATTCAAAATACCTTGCACGTGCGATTTCACACTCATTCAAAAGTCACGAACTTTGCAGCGGAAATAGTTAATAACAAAAATATAGCACATGGCACAGATTATTGTAAACGGAGAGCCGCAGGAAGTTACCCTTCCACTGAACCTCAGCGAACTGATCAAGGCAAACAACGTATTTCAACCCGAGATGGTGACGGTACAGGTCAATGAGGAGTTTGCCGAGCGTGAAACCTGGGACAGTCTTAACATCAACGAAGGTGACAAGGTCGATTTTCTGTATTTTATGGGAGGAGGTAGCCGATGATTGATTTCACGGAAGAGCAAATAGAGCGCTATAGTCGTCATATCCTGCTGCAGGATGTTGGCATTGAAGGCCAAGAGAAGATTCTCAACGCCAAGGTGCTGGTCGTGGGCGCAGGAGGGCTCGGCGCGCCGGTCTCATTGTATCTGGCCGCAGCCGGAGTGGGGCGTATCGGCATCATTGATGCCGACGTGGTGGACCTGAGCAACCTTCAGCGACAGGTTATCCATTTCACCTCTGATATCGGTACACCCAAGGTAGAGAGTGCCAAGGCAAAGATGCAGGCCATCAACCCCGATGTGCAGGTAGACACCTACCATGAGTTTCTCGACTCTACCAATGCGCTGGATATCATCAAGAATTACGACTTCATTATCGATGGCACCGACAATTTTCCTGTGAAGTTCCTGATCAACGATGCTTGTGTGATGGCAGGGAAAGCCTTCTCGCATGGCGGCATACTGCGTTTCAATGGCCAGACCTTCACCCATGTTCCAGGTTCGGCTTGTTATCGCTGCATGTTCAAGGAACCGCCTCCCGTAGGAGCTGTGCCTACCTGTTCACAGGCCGGTGTGCTGGGTGCCATTGCCGGTATGTTGGGAACGATTCAGGCCGCTGAGGCTTTGAAATATATCACTGGTGTAGGCGACTTGCTTACCAATCGTCTTCTCACATTTGATGCCAAGACCATGGTATTCCGTACAGTACAGGTGAAACATCGTGATAGCTGCGAGATTTGTGGCGCGCATCCCACCATTGACCATCTTATTGATTATGAGCAGGCCGCTTGCGACCTTCCTTCACATCGCTAAATATCCCACTGTACTATGTATATTAACGAAGACGTCATCTATAATATCATTGCCCAAGCAAAGGCCGACGCTCCGGAGGAGAGCTGCGGCTACCTGCTGGGGCAAGATGGTATAGTCACAGAAAACTATGCCATGGAGAATGTTGACCATAGCAACGAGCATTTCTCGTTTGCCCCAAAAGAGCAGTTTGCTGCTTTGCGCTATGCCCGTGAGAAGGGATTGCGCATCTTGGCCAATTGGCACTCTCATCCTGAGAGCCCCTCGCGGCCTTCGGAAGAAGACATCCGTTTGGCCAACGATCCTACCATACGCTATGCTATACTCTCGCTGCACCAAGGCGTACACCTCAACTCCTTTGCCATCAAAGAGGGCAAAGTGGTGGACAAGGAGGAGCATTACAGCGCTTAGTGGCTCATGTCAGATGCGGTTTGCCCCATCGCTTTAGAGACATACATTCTTATTACCCATCGCTAACCCCCATCATCCTATCATGTATCGCATTCCATCAACACTTACTGGCGACCTCGATTATACTGAGTCGCTCATCAAGAAATACCAGGCCGGAGAAATCACTAAAGGTGAACTAAAGTCAAACCGTGTGCCCATGGGTGTCTATGAACAACGCAAGGACGGGCATCACATGTTGCGTATCAGGTGTGCCGGAGGTGTCATTACACCTGCGCAGTTGGCTAAAGTGGCGCAGGTGGGACACCAAGTTTCTGCCTCACATTTACATATAACCACGCGCCAGGAAATTCAGATTCACAATGTCGATATAGTGGACGCGGTACCGGCTCTGCGCAAGTTGCAGGCTGTGGGGCTCTCCTCTGCCGGTGGCGGTGGTAATACGGTGCGCAATATGATGGCTGACGACCGCAGCGGCCTGACCGCCGCCGACGCCTTCGATGTGTATCCCTATGTCGTAGAACTCACCTCAAGGCTTATTGCCGAACGTGACTCGTTTACCATGCCACGTAAGTATAAGGTGGCATTCGACAGCAGTGAGGCCACGGCTCGCTATTCCTATGTGGCTGATCTGGGGCTTCAGGCCAAGGTACGCAATGGCCAGCGAGGCTTCAGGGTGCTCATTGCCGGGTCAACGGCCCCTAATCCTCATACCTCATGGGAGGTCTTCGACTTTCTGCCTGAAGTAGACCTGTTGCGTGCTGCCAAAGCATTGAAAAACTGGTTCAACAAATACGGCAACCGCCGCAACCGCCACAAAGCGCGTATGCGCTATGTGTTTTATCGTTATGGCGAGGAAGAAGCACGGCGAATGTATTTAGACGAGTTTGAAGCGCTCAAGGCCGACGCCAGCCTCGACTTTTTTGCGCCTCCTTTGCCCGCCCAGCTCACCGTGCCCCCCTTTGCGCCAGTCGAGGACAACACTGAGGCCTTCTTGAAATGGAAACAGCGCTACGCTCATGCCCAACAGCAGGCAGGACTGTGGTATGCGTATATTGCCATTCCGCATGGCAATGGCTCTCCCGAGTTTTTTGCGGAAGTCGCTGAGTATCTTGCTGCTTTTGGTAATGATGTTATCCGTTTCACCAAGCGCGAACAGTTGCAGGTGCGCAATATCCCCGAGGCCTATCTTCCCAACATCTATCAGTTCTTCAAGAGTTTGGGATTGCGGCAGATGGATGATCCCGTGCTCATTACCAGCCTCACCTCATGTACGGGTGCTGACACCTGTCGGCTGGGTATATGTATGCCCAAGGGGGCTGTTGACGCATTGCGCAAGCGATTGGTAAACAGTGATCTTGACCTCGACGCGCTGGCCGATTTTGAGATTAAACTCAATGGATGCGCCAATACTTGTGCCAATGCCACATGGTGCCATCTGGGCTTCAGTGGTAGGGTGGGGCGCGTGGGCGACCATCCTTACCCCGCATATACGGTGTGGCTACCTTATCAAGGCGCGCACGACATATCTTATCAGCAAGGCTACCTTCCGGCCAAGGCCGTCCCTGCTTTTGTGGAAGATTATCTGCGTGATGTCATTGCCGAGAAGGACCATTATGCCGATTATTATGCCTATGTGCGTGAGCGTGGCGCAGAAGTGGTCAAGCAACTGCTCACGGGCAAGTACAAAGGTGCCAAACCTTTTGAAGAAGAGCCCGACACATTCTACGACTGGGGAGACGACGAGAAGTTCAGCCTCATCAAGTATGGACAGGCCGAGTGCTCATCCGGACTCTTCGATATCATCGATATCGACCAAGACACCATTGCCGAAAAACGCAAGGCGCTGGCTGCCGATGAGGGCGACCGTGAAAAGGTGCTACACGACTTGGTGTTTGCCGAGAACCGAATGCTGTTGGTGACAAGGGGCATTGACCCTCGCACTGACGATGACGTGTACAATGGATTCATCAACGAGTTCGTGAACAAGGGCATCGTACCCGATAAATTCCGCGTGCTTACGGAGCGGGTACGCAAGGGCGAGTCGCTTATTGGCCAGCAGGCTTTGGCCGAAGAGTTGGCAGACTTGCTCAACGAACTTTATAAGCACATGGACGACAATCTCCAGTTTAATGTACCAGAGAAGTCTGTCGAGCCCATCGTTCAGGAAACTGACACTGAGCAGACTGCGGCAGACGCCCAGACAGCGAAGACCGTAGCCGAGCCAGAGTCTGCGGCAGCTAATGGTCCAGATGTGTTCAAGGATTTCCGTGGCATCGCCTGCCCCATGAACTTCGTGAAGACCAAGATAGCCCTTGCGCCCATGCAATCAGGACAGATTCTGCAAATCTTGCTCGATGATGGCGCGCCCATTGCCAACGTGCCTGGCAGTGTACGTGGCGAAGGCCATACCGTGCTTGCCACCGAGAAGGTGGAAGATTATTGGCGAGTGACGATTAAGAAGAAATAGGATTGCCCATGGACTATCTGCCCATTACCCTACGTATCAACAACGCCCGCATCCTCATTGTAGGAGGTGGACGGGTTGCCACGCACAAGGCCACCATACTGCATCGGTTTACCTCCCATGCCCGTGTGGTGGCTCCCGTGATTTCTGATGAACTGAAGGCACTCCCTTTCACTTGTGAAGAAAGGGCCTTTACTACGGCCGACCTCAATGACACCGACGTGCTTTTTGTTTGTACGGGCAATCGCGAGCTCAACGCCGCCATTCGTCAAGAAGCGCATAGTCGGCACATACTTACCAGCGTGTGCGACGATCCCCCGTTATGCGACTTCATCTCTCCTGCTATCGCCGAATATGGCAACTTGACCATAGCAGTAGGCTCTGACTCACGTGACGTGAAACGTAGTATTCGTGTACGCGACCGCATCCGCCGGTTGATAGCGTCCGGGTTATTAGACATAGAGTGAAAACTGAATACAACATGGCTTTCTGTTCTATTCTGCCCGGTTGAAATACGAGGAAGCGAATGTGTATATCAGTTCGTGATAAGTAAGGCTTTATGAAAGTTGGTAATCTTACTGATGTTCTCTATACGCGCGTCCGGGATAAGCTGAGTATGCAAACAGTCGCCCTCGGGTGAGGGGCTGAATCGGGTCATTGGAATAGGTGGCAGTTGTGCGCCCCCAAACTGCCGTCTCAAGTGCCCTCCGCACTTATGGCAAGGACGGGCGGGCTAAATGAGAAGCCCCAAGTCATCAGATGATTCTATATAGAATGATATGATGGTTTCATATAGAACCATCGGATGGTTTTATATAGAACTATCGAATGGTTTTATATAGAATTATCAGACTGTTCGGTGCGAACGGTTGGGCGTAGGCATGGAGAAGGGGTGACGTGCAGGATGGTCACTGTGGCAAAGGAGGTAGCTTAGGCATGAGGGCCTGGAGGGTATGTGGATACGGATACATGGGGCTGGTGTCACGGGGGGCAGGTTACACTGCCTGTGCATGAGGTAATGGATAGGCCATTAGCGATGTTTGCATACCCTAATCATCGCTTACTCGTGTGTAGCTACAGCATTTATCATGGTAAAACCTATGGTTTACACCTGCTAAACGGGCGGTTTACGATTATGCCTACGCTTACTGCTAATGATGACTTGGGCTCGTGAGCATATTTTCAGAGCATTCTGTCAGCCGCATGCATGTATCAGTCCTCGTGTGCAGGTGGTACACCGTGCGTGCGTTGCGTTTGCCCCCAGCAACTTGCTTGAAAATGCATTGCCACCTATAAAGTTCCCAAGTTTTTGCCACTTTTGCCACTTTTGCCAATTTGCCACGTGGCAAATTTTCTTTATATATTTACTGGAATACCAGTATTTACTACTATTTCACGTATTTCGCAATTATCGTTGGCAAAGTGGCAAAATGGCAAAAGTGGCAAAACATCTGGCCATTACCAAGAGGCATTCAAAGGTTGCTACCAAAACTTATTCGAGGTCGTCAGATCATTGGCTTTGTAATTTCATATCAAGGGTGACAATTAGTATGTTGATTTAACAGTAATGATGATGAAATTGTTAAAAAAGATGGTTTCATAGGATTAATATTATAACAGTGTAACGCATGTTAGATATTTTTTTTATCTTTGTCTTTATCTTAGTTTTTATCATATTAGATTTATCAATTAACCGTAATGTCTTATGAAAAGAATTCTTTTTCTATTATTCGTTTCGATGATCAGTACATGCCTATGGGCTCAGCAAAGCGTCAAGGGTGTGGTGCTGGACGACACAGGCGAACCCGTGACTGGGGCAAGTATTGTAGTAAAGGGCACTACTAATGGGTGTGCCACAGATGTGGATGGCAAATTCGAACTGAGTGTCCCGCAGGGTGCAATTCTTCAAGCGTCTTTTTTGGGATACAAGTCTGTGGAGGTGAAAGCTACTCCCGACAAGCTCATGACCATTAATCTGAAACCGGATGAGGCTTCTTTGGACGAAGTGATTGTGGTAGGTTATGGACAGCAGCGCCGTGAAAGCTTGACAGGTGCCATGTCGAATATTAAGGGTGAAAAGCTCAAGGATGCCACTACCACTTCGGTTGAAAATATGCTGAATAGTAAAATTGCCGGAGTATACGTAACTCCTGGTTCGGGGCAACCGGGTTCGTCAGGACAAGTTGTAATTCGTGGTCAGGCCACCCTGAGTGGTGACACATCTCCGCTGTGGGTTGTAGATGGAGTCATCGTGGGATCAAGTCCGGGGCAGCTCAATGCCAATGACATTGAGAGCATGACAGTGTTGAAAGACGCTGCCTCAACGGCTATCTACGGTTCTGAGGGTGCCAACGGTGTTATTGTTGTGACTACAAAGAACCCTCAGGCACAGAAATTAAAACTGGACTTATCGGTCAAGATGGGTACATCAACGCTGGACCGAGGCAATCTGGAAATGATGAATGGCGCTGAATTCTACGATTACTATAAGAGTTTCCAGAATGCTGATGAGGTATCATTCCCACGGTGGAGTGAAGATTTACGAAACAGCAACTTCGACTGGTTCGATCTGGCTTCGCGTACAGGCTTCAACCAAGACTATAACTTGACAGTTTCGGGTGGAAGCGAAAATCTGCAGAGTTTCTTCTCTTTGGGCTACTATGGTGAGCAAGGTGCAGTAAAGGGCTTCGACCTCGATCGATATAGTTTCAGATACAAGGGCTCATTGAAGCCGCTGAACTGGTTGACTATCAAACCAGAGCTGAGCGGTTCTCTCACTGACACTAAAGACCATCAGTACTCGGTAGGTGCCATGTATTCCATGTTACCTTGGGATAGTCCTTATGATGAGGATGGCAATATTGTACCTAACTATTATTCGGGTTGGGTGAATAATCGTGGTACCAACTATCTATATGATTTGCAGTGGAATCATTCTGAATACAAGAACTATGAATTTTCTGGTAGCTTAAATTTCGATATTCGTCTAACCAAGTGGCTGACGTTTTCGTCGGTCAACAACTATCGTTATCTCGCCTATAAAACACACGATTACAGTGACCCGCGTTCGAGCGGCGCAGAAGGTGTAAACGGTCGAATTTCAGAATACCGCGATGACGTGGTTCGTCGTTATACTAACCAGTTGCTTCGTTTCCATAAGGAATTTGGAAAACACGATGTAAGTGCCATTCTTGCTTATGAGTTCAAAGATTACAAGTACACTTACGGACAAGGCAACGGTACGGGATTTGTGCAAGGATTCAACGAACTTTCCATCACGTCTACACCAGAAAAGGTGGCCGGTTCTTCGGAAGAGTGGGCTGTGCAGTCGTTCTTCTTCAAAGGTAATTATGTGTATGACAATCGTTATATGGGCGAGTTGTCACTGCGTCGCGATGGTGCGTCCAATTTTGGCGATGATTCCAAATACGGTAACTTCTTCTCTGTAAGTGCAGGATGGAACATTAATAGAGAGGCTTGGTTTAAGGCCAACTGGGTTGATAACCTCAAGCTGCGCGTAGCCTATGGTTCTGTCGGCAACCGTCCTTCATCGCTTTATCCACAGTATGACCTTTATTCGGTAGGTTACAAGTATGATAATGTTGCCGGTGCCCTGATTTCTCAAGTTGGTAATAAGAAACTGACATGGGAGAAAACCTATACGACAGGTATTGGTTTGGATGGTGGTTTCTGGAGGAATCGCCTGTATTTTACCTTCGATTTCTATTCAAAGAAAACCGACAACATTCTTTACCGGGTTCCGGTAACGGGGTTGACAGGTGTCACTTCTATCTGGAGAAACGTGGGTAAGATGAAGAATAATGGTATTGAACTGACCGTTGGTGGGGATATCATTCGTACAAACGACTTGGTATGGAACCTGACATTCAACATCGGACACAATAAGAACGAGTTAACCGACCTCTTTAAGCAGCTTGATGATAATGGAAATTATGTTACAAAGCCTGTTATCATGTCATCGTCTATTGCCGGAGCTGCCCAGCAGATTCTCGAAATCGGTGAACCGATAGATACTTATTATATGCCGGAGTGGGCTGGAGTTAATCCAGATAACGGTGCGCCGATGTGGTACAAGGACTCTGATACGGGTGAAAGAGTGACAACTTCTAATTACTCAGAAGCTAACTATTATAAGGTGGGCAGTGCTTCACCCGATGTATTCGGTGGTTTCAATACTTCTGTGACTTGGCACAACTTTGATTTGAGCGCTTCGTTCGGTTATTCGCTTGGTGGTCATATTTATAGTTATTTCCGTCAGGAATATGATTCAGATGGTGCATATGCTGGAGACCGTAATCAAATGAAATTGCAGGACGGCTGGTCACGCTGGACTAAACCAGGCGACAACGCCACCCATCCTGTTGCAAAGTACAACAATCAGGATAAGGGCAACCTGATGTCTTCGCGTTATCTTGAGAAGAGTGATTATCTGAAACTGCGCTCCTTGACCTTGGGTTATAACTTCAAGCTGCAGAAGTTCGGTATACAGTCGGCCCGTGTCTTCTTCAATGGCGAAAACCTGCTAACCTTTACAGACTATTCGGGTGTCGATCCCGAATTGCACAGTGCCGATACGGGTACCTCGATGGGAATGACTGGAGTTAGCGTGTACCCTTCAGTCCGTAAGTTTATGTTCGGTTTAAATTTATCATTCTAATTGGTTGAATTGACTATGAAAAAGAAAATATTGTTTGGTTTGGCATCTATCGCGTGTGCCTTTACCTTAGCCTCTTGTGACATCGACAGACTCCCCACGACCAGTATGGCTGGAGAAGAGATAACCAATAACCCGACAGAAAATCTAAAGGCCCTTGTTACTGGTATGTATGCCCAACTTAAGGTTTGGTCAGACCCCATGCACCGTCTGGGCGAATATGCCGGTGACAATATGATGATCCGTGGTTCTTCGACAGATGCCTTTTACGAGTTTATCTCTTATTCGCGTACTCCCAATAACTATCGTTTACAGGCATTTTGGGATTATGGCTATAAGGCCATAGCGCAGGCATCTAATATTATCAACATGATTCCAGAGGGAAGCAGCACAGACGTGGATAACCAACTGGGCGAATGCTACTATGTTCGTGGCATGCTGTATTTCTATATGGCACGTGCTTTTGGGCGTCCCTACTATCAGAAACCCAATGAGAATCTGGGAGTGCCAATCGTTAACGGTACTCCGGAGAATATTACGGGTGACCTTCATTTACCCGATCGCGCAACGGTGGTTGAGACCTATGACCAGGCTATCAATGATCTGAAGAAGGCCGAAACCTTGCTTTCTGAGGACAAGGGACATTGTTATGCTTCCAAGGGAGCTGCTCAGGCCATGTTGTCGAGAGTTTATTTGTATATGAGCGGCACTTATGAGAATCCCAACGCTGAATACGCGAAACTTGCTGTTGAATATGCTGATAAGGTCATCAATTCTGGTTCATATAGCTTGTTGCCACGAGAGCAGTTTATGAAGTATAATGAACTCGACCCCAACGACAACTCCGAGACGATCTTTGCTATTCGCCGTGTTGCTTCTGAATTCCCTGATTGGGACTATTACTATACCATTGGTGGAATGTATTCCAATATAGGTGGTATGGGATGGGGCGAAATGTACGCCAGTGCCAAGTACATCGACTTGCTGAATGAGACTGGGCGTAACGATTGGCGCCCCGATCATTATAAGATAGTAGACGCTCGTGCCGCTTTCATAGAGCCGACTTATGCCGCCGGCAATACCGAAGTGTTCAGATTCATCAAGCAAGACAATGCCACAACACAGAATTATGCTCAGCTTCCTACTACTCACTCGGGCAGTACCATTACCTGTAAAGATGATGCCAATACCTATACGCTCACTCCAGTAAATGCTGAACAGGGTATCTATTCCATCACCTACAAGGATGGAAATACTTATCAGGGTGTAATCGATTATTACATCAGTCTGAACCGCGTATATCCGCAGTTCTACATCGTGAAGTGCTCGCGTGAGGGTGGCGAAGAGTCGCAGTTACATTCTCCAGTTATCAGCCGATTGGGTGAGGTGTATCTTAATAGGGCAGAGGCCTACGCTAAATTGGGCAATTATGCTGCTGCCTTGCAAGATTTGAATACAATTCGTGAACGTTCTATTGTTGGTGGTGGCTACACTTCTCTCAATGCAAGCAATGCTTCTCAGTTAATTGATAAGGAGCGTCAGCTGGAGTTGGCCTACCAAGCAGAGCGCAGTTATGATGTTTTCCGCAATGGAGGTACGCTTACGCGTCACTATCCTGGTCCGCATAAGCAGACAGAAGAAATTCCTGCCACTGACTACCGTATTGTATATTACATTCCTCAGAATGCCATCAACGCTTATCCGGGTACATTGACCCAGAATCCAACCAGTAATGCAGGCGTGAAGTACTAACAATATTAAAATGCATTTGTGACGGGAGACACAAAAAAATAGTGTCTCCCGTTTTCTATGGCACCTATGGATTAAGAGTTCTTCTTATAACTCCTCACCGCCCAGATGGCCATGAAGGCTCCGATGCTCATTAGGGCCAGGACCTGATGGGCGATACTGATCAAGTCGCCGCCACGGACATATACTGTTCTCATCGCGTCAATGAAGTAACTCATGGGATTGACATAGGTGGTGAGGTAAGCCAGCGAAGGCATTGAGCGAGTGGGGGTAAACAGTCCGCTCAACAATAACATCATCATCACGAAAAACCACATCACAAAGATGGCCTGTTGCATGGTGTCGCTATAATTGGAGATAATCAGGCCAAAGGATGAGAAGAACAGCGCCAATAGCATAGCCAGCAGATAGATTAGCCCAACGTCGCCAACAGGCGTTATATCGTATAGGGCCCATGACAGCAGTAAGCACATGGTGATGACGAAGGCTGCTATGAGCCAATAAGGAATGAGCTTGGCAAGGATGAAACTCCATTTGCTCACAGGTGTAACGTTGATTTGCTCGATGGTACCTGTTTCCTTCTCTCCGACGATGTTCAGTGTTGGGAGAAATCCGGTCATCAGCATCATCACGATGGCAAAGAGCGCAGGTATCATGAACACCTTGAAGTTCAAATGCTTGTTATAGAGAAACAGCGTCGATGCCTTCTGCTGTAGTGCAGGCATATCGGGATTGACGCTTGAGGTGACGATTTGCGACAGATAGTTGCCACTCATTGCCCCTTTTGTGCCATTCACGGCATTTGCGGCAATGAGAACCTGAGGTTGCCGGCCTTGCATGATATCCTTGCTGAAATTCTCAGGTATCACCAGAATGACATCAGCGACCGAGCGCTCCACGTCGTCGATGGCATCGCGATAAGCGTCCTTTTGTCCTTGGAAGATGAAATATCTGCTGGCCTCAATCTGGCGAACAAGCTGACTGGAGCGGGTGGAGTGATCATGGTCCACCACCTCCACCTTTATATTCTTCACCTCCTGATTCATTACCCATGGCATGACGCACATGATAATGATAGGAAACATAACGATAAGACGAGGCAAAAACGCGTTTCGTCGAATCTGTATGAATTCTTTCTGTATGAGATATTTCAGTGTCATCTTATTCTAATCTTTGATTAAAGGTCTTCAGGGCAAGTGCCAGCAAAAAGACGGTCATGCCAGACAGAATGGCTAACTCATGCATCACCTGGCCAATGCCTACTCCCATAATCATCAGCTTTCTCATGGCAGAGATGTAGTAGCGGGGTGGCAGGATGGCGGAAATCCATTGCAACACAACCGGCATTGATTCTATTGGGAATATCATACCCGACAACATGACAATGGGCATGAGCAGCACCATGGCCGATAGTAGCAATGCCACTAACTGAGTTTGAGCCACGTTGGAGATCAGCAATCCTAACGATAATGCCAGAAGTATATAAATGGCAGATAACATCAGAATCCAGACCACACCGCCAGAGATGGGGACTCCCAAAACAAAGGAGGCAATGAATAAGATCACAATCAGTATGCCGAAGGCCAAGACCATATAAGGCACTGCCTTGGCAATGATGATCATGAGCGGCCTGACGGGTGACACCAGCAACACCTCCATCGTACCCCTTTCTTTCTCTCGAACGATAGACACCGAGGTCATCATCGCGCAGACCAGCATCAGCAGCATGCCCATGATGGCAGGCACGAAATTGTAGGCCGATTTCAGTTGTGGATTATACAGCATCTTCATGTTCACCATATTTGCGTCGGGATTCAGTGCTACGGCTTGCGCATAGTTAGCCCATTGCTGCGCCATGTTTGGGTCAGCGCCGTCGATAATCAGTTGTATACTCCCTCTCTTGGAGGCAAAGTCATGTGAGAAGACCACGGCCATGTCGGCCCGTTGCTGGCGTATCTCGAGTTCTGCCTCATGAGGTGTGGCAACCGTACGGGTGAGGGTGAAATACGTTGACGCGGCCAAACGGTCGATGGCCTGCTGTGTGAGATGGTCAGAGTTACTTGTCACCACCACCGTTCTCACGTTTTTCACGTCATTGGTGATGGCGAAACCAAAAAGGAGCATCAGCACGATGGGCATGCCAAAGAGAATCAGCATCGTGCGCCTGTCACGCAGAATATGCTTTGTCTCCTTAATGACGAAAGATAAAAACTGTTTCATGATTTAATCTCCAGAACGTGTAGCCTGACGTGCCAGGTAGGTGAATACATGATCGATGTCGGGCTGATTGAACTCTTGTTTTAATGCCTCAGGAGTACCCATCGCCTTGATTTTTCCGTCTACCATAATAGATATACGGTCGCAGTACTCTGCCTCGTCCATGTAATGCGTTGTCACGAAGACTGTGATGCCACTTGCGGCCGCGTCATAAATCAGTTGCCAGAACTGTCTGCGGGTAGCTGGGTCGACGCCCCCTGTCGGTTCATCGAGGAAAACAACCCTTGGGTTATGGAAGATACTCACCGAGAAGGCGAGCTTCTGTTTCCAGCCTAACGGAAGGCTCTTTACCAGTGTATTCTTATGTTCGGCGAACTGGAGTTTCTGAAGCAACTCGTCTGTCTTGCGTGCTATCTCATCGGCCTTCATACCATAGATGCCGCCAAATAGGCGTATGTTCTCCGCCACCGTCATATCTTCGTATAAAGAGAATTTCTGACTCATATAGCCGATATTCCTCTTGATCTGTTCATATTGGGTACGGATATCATAATCCGCCACACGCCCGGTGCCGCTGGTAGGCTGGTTCAGTCCCGTCAGCATATGCATGGCCGTGGTCTTTCCTGCCCCGTTGGCACCCAGAAATCCGAATATCTCTCCTTTCTTCACACTGAAGCTGATGTCATCCACCGCATGAAAACTGCCGAAGGCCTTGACCAGATGCTCTACTTCTATCACATTTTCTGTGCTGGCAGTATGTGCGCTGGCGTGTGTGATGCCGGGAGGGTTGAATATGTCTCGGAAGTCGCTCAAGATATCTTCCGGAGTACCCGTGCCTTTGATTTCACCATCGGAAAGGAAGGCTACCCGTTCGCAACACCTCACCTCATCGAGGTAGGGCGTTGAAGCGACGATAGTGATATGGCGCTCTTTTAGCATACCGAGCATCTCCCAGAACTCCTTGCGACTGACCGGGTCCACGCCAGTGGTGGGCTCGTCGAGAAAGAGTACGCTGGGCTGATGGATCAAGGCACAGCATAAGGCCAACTTCTGTTTCATGCCCCCAGAGAGCGCACCGGCCTTACGGGTGTTGAATCGTTCGATCTGTGAATAGATGGCCTTCACGCTGTCGTAGTTCTCTTCGACGGTGGTGCCAAAGAGGGTAGCAAAGAAGTTGAGGTTCTCCTCAACGGTCAGGTCCTGGTATAGGGAGAATTTTCCGGGCATGTATCCCACGCGCTGGCGAATTTCCTTGATCTGGCTGACCACGTCAAACCCATCGACAGTAGCCGTGCCAGACTGGGGGCGCAACAGCGAGCAGAGAATGCGATACATCGAGGTCTTGCCGGCGCCATCAGGGCCAATGAGGCCAAACACCTCACCCTGTGCTACCGTAAAGCTCACATTGCGCAAAGCCTGAACACGCCCGAAGCTCTTGGATAGATTGTTGACTTCAATAGCGTTCATCATGATGAGTCATCAACTAAAACTTCACTTCACCGTACATGCCAATCTTGACATACCCATCGTTCTCAAACCTTACCTTGACGGCATATACCAGGTCGGCCCGCTCGTCATCCGTCAGAATGGTCTTTGGGGTAAACTCCGAGCGTGAGGATATCCAAGTGACTACTCCGGCGTAATTCTTCTTCTGGTTGTCACCATAGTCTGCCATCACCGTCACTCTCTGGCCTAACTTGAGCTCCTTCAACTGTGAAGACGTGACATAAGCTCGGATAAACATCCTCTCAACATCTGCTACCTTGAACAGAGGCTTGCCGGTGGTAACAAACTCGCCAGCCTCTACATACTTCTCTAATACCGTTCCTGTGATGGGCGACACCACATGCGCGTTTTTTATCTGGTCAGTCAGCTGCCGTTTCTGGGCATCGACACCAAGCCGTTGAGCCGCGATTGCACGACTCTGTTGAGCCAGCGACGCATTGTTGGCACTGATCTGGTCGCGTGTGGCGTCTAACTGAGTCTGCAGCACCTTGATTTGATAGTTGATATCGTCCAGTTGCTTGCGAGGGGCAGCACCGTCTTTTACCAGTTCGGCAAAGCGTGCTTGCTCGTTTCTGGCATTGGCTATCTGCTGCGAGATAGACGCCAATTGTTTTTGAAGATCCAGCTGGCGACTGCTTGTCGCGGCGGCATTAGCCTCAAGTTGCATGTTGGCGGCGTCGAGTTCGTCCTGCTTCTGTGATAACTGATACGTATCCACCATCCCCACTTCCTCGTTTGCGTTGACCTTCAATCCCTCTGTGACCATAAATGTTTTCAACTTGCCTGAGGTTTCTGCAGAGACTGTAACTTCCGTGGCTTCAAAGGTACCCGTCGCGTCATACTCTTTCTCTTTGTCTTCACAAGCCGCAAGTGCCAACGCTACGCCTGCCAATAATAATATCTTCTTCATATCGCTGCTCGATTTATTCATTCGTCGTATATTTCTGGTTATACATTTCTTTCAGCATGTCTATTTCGTGAATTGACTGCTGAATCTTAGCGCCATTCTCGTTATTGATTTCCCTCAGTAGGTCGTTCACGTCGATAATGCCATGGGCGAGCTTTGACTCGGCAGCCTTACGTACGCTTGTACGTAGGGTGATGATCTCGTCATCGCTCTGCAACATCTTGCTATATCGTTGTATGCTTTCGTTTTGCTGCATCTGCTCTAACCTGTTGTTGAAAATGAAAGTCTCCCGATTACTTTCCACCAGTTGGCGCTGCGCTTCTAACTTTGCCTTATCATTTTTGTGTGTATAGAGGGCACCTATCTTCCACGACAGTTTCACTCCCACAAGGCCATTAAGGCTCCAATCGTGGCTCATCATGTCTTCAAACATATTCAGGCCAGGATAACCATAGTACCCTTGGGCGAAGAGATCCAATCTGGGCATGAGCTGCGAACGAAGTCCCTTTGCCTGCGCGTTTGCAAGCTCCACCTGTGCGTCAAAGAGCCGCATCTCCGGACGATGGTTGGCCTGAGACAGGGCATAGACGGCAGACGGCTTTTGAGGACTGCTGATCGCTATGCCACAGAATGCCCCCAATACCTCTTGCACCATGGCACGCTGCGATTTCAGACTCACGTTTTGTTGTTCGGCATTCAGTCTTTCGGCTTTCACCTTCTCCAGGTCACTTGTGGCTGCCGTTCCGTTTCTCACCATGTTGGTCAGTTGCCGTTCGCTCGACAAGAGCAATGCACGCACATCATCGTTGAGTTTGAGCTGTTCGTCCAACATCAGCAGGGCAAAAAACATCTCATTGACCCTTTTGCGCACCTGGTACAGGTTTACCTCGTTCTGGGCTTTTTGCACCTTACCTTGTTGGCGGGCAATCAGGCTCTGGCTGCTCATCGCGCCGCCGTCATAGATGACTTGCTGTAAGTCTATCCCCACTTTATATTGGTCCTTGGTCAGCCCTTTCATCTCAACGCCCATCTGGCTGAATGTGGCCTTCATGGTGGCTGGCCAGGAAACCACATCGCTCTGGTAGGTGGCCTGTGCATAAGAACCCATTTGCGGCAACCAACCCTTTTGGATGTTCTTCACCGTTAAATCGGTGGTTTGGGCAATAAGGTCATACTGCTTGATGAGCGGATAATTCTGTTCCGCGGCCTTTTGACACTCCTCGATGGTCTGCGCGTGAACTCCTGTTGAGAAGGCTAACAGGATAACGCCAAATATCTTATTCTTCATACCTTGGTCAAACACTTGGATAATTGCCAAATTCTTGTGTCGTTGGCAAATATACGAACGATTATGAAGATTTTGATTAGCAAATACACTGATTATCTTGCCTTTTTGTATGATTACCAAGGAAAACCTTTGGTTAGTCAAAAGCAAACCACTAAATTTACAGAAGAAACGTACAAATAGGCAACTTTATGAATCAGTCTAAGCCCATAAACCCATTCTCGCTGTCAGATGTCGATATCCATTCCATAGTTGGTAATGAGAGTCATATCTTCACAAACAATGATATCGTGATGGTCATCAATGGAAATCCTCAAAACGCAGGATTTATCAGAGATGGTAATATTTACCACTTGGTTGAGCCGAGGGTGATACTTGCGCTTGAAGGAGAAGCGGATATAAGGCTCAATCTGGAAGATTACCATATTGTGAAGGGGACGATTGTCATGACCACCACCGACGTCATTGTAGAAATCAAGTCGTTTACTCCTGATTTCAAGATGACCGGAATAGGTTTTAAGAATAGTAGGCAAATCAATGACAATCATGTGTTTTATCTTAGCGCCGACGAATTACAGCGCATTCTGCGCCTAATTTATCTAACGTGGGATTTCCTGCAACTTACGCCCTATCGCAAGGAAACCATTTCTCATCTTCTTGATGCACTTGTCTCTGAAGCGCTGTATCTGGAAAAACCGCAAGGGGGAACAGACGACAACAAGGCTTATACTCGCCAGCAAGAACAGTTCATTGAGTTTAAGAAACTGGTCAATAAGTATTGTGACCATGAGCGGTCTATTCCATTCTATGCCGCACAAATGGGAATCACACCGCATCACCTGTCGGCCATTATCAAAAAGGCCAGCGGTAGAAGTGTCATGTATTGGATCAACTGCGCCACCATACAGAAGGCGAAACTCCTGTTGAGGACAACAAGTTTGCTGGCATATGAGGTTGCCGACCGGTTGGATTTCATCTCTGACTCCTCCTTCTCCAAATTCTTTAAGCGAGAAACAGGAATGACGCCAAAGCAATATCAAAGTCAAGTGCTTTAGCCGATGCCATTCAGGCTCAGTAGTATAATCGTGGGGCCAAGGTCACGAAGGGGGCATCGTATCATGCCTCAATGGAGTATCATATTCTCATTTCCGACCTGCAGGCGGGTCTCACGCGATATGCTGCGATGAGCGCCCTCTGCCATGATATTCTTCTATATTCCAAGATTCGCGAGGGTGAGCGGAGGAAAACAACGGAAGTCATGACTTTGTATGGACTGGAGCACCCGGAGTGAGGAGGAATGCTCCGCCCGCCTTCGACGCATCGTAGAATGTCTTTAGTATGTCACCATGCGTTGCCTGCTCATCGCAAATAGTGCATGGGCCTCTCTAACGGGTCCTGTCTTAGAGTGCCTACGGTTTCGGCTGTGTTTTCGGATTAGTCAAAAAAAAGGAGTTACATCGCTGTAACTCCTCGCTTAAAATGTAGCGGGACCGGGCTACGATCCCGGGACCTCCGGATTATGAATCCGACGCTCTAACCAACTGAGCTATCCCGCCATCATTTCGGCTTCCTGCTGGAAAGCGAGTGCAAAGGTATGACAATTAATTTAAACTTCCAAATTTTTGAGAACTTTTTGTGTGGTTCTCATGTAATTTTACTATTTTTGCGCAAATGGCAATGGGATGTGTGAACCATGTTTGACGGTAAGCGATAAATCCTCGCCCATAATTTGAACCAATAACATAATGAAACAACGAATGAACAAAGAGAAGATACGTGTGGAACGTGGGCTGAACTCGCGCTCGCTGCCACTGATCTGGAAGTATATCTCAAGTCCGGAAGGCCTGCGCCTGTGGATAGCCGAACAGGTGGGGCAAGAAGACGGCGTGCTGACTTTTACCTGGGGGAAGCCCGGGCAGGTCTATGAGACGCGACGGGCCGATATACTCGACATTCAGCGCAACGCTTACATCAGGTTTAAGTGGGAGGACGAGGAAGATGAGGAGGCATATACGGAAATAGCTATTGCCAAACTTGACGTTACAGACGACCTGGTCATCGTGATTACCGATTTTTCAGAACCAGAAGACGTGGAGGATGTGAAAAAGATGTGGAATCACGATTTAGACCGCCTGCACTATAAGACGGGAGTATAGGTCTTTTGAGTTCTCAGTCAATGCTTTCAGGTAGATGCTTGGTGTTGCGCTCGGGCAGTGAAGGGTTGTCAAGCGTCATGTCAGTAAGGCCATGAAAACGGCTCAAAACACAGTGTCCGGCAAGTCACTGTGTTTTGACGGTTATGGTTGTCCTATCGTCATGGGCTTAAACTCCCATCGTTTGCTCTATTTGTAAGTACCATTTGCGTTTGCCTTTCTTCCTGATTTACAGGTTCTCAGAGCCTTTAAGCACAAGCCTTCAGGCTTGGCAGGCGATATGATTCGGGTAGAAGTGTCGGATGGTTCTATATAGAACCATCGGATGCTTTAATATAGAACCATCGGATGCTTTAATATTAAACCATTTGATGTTTCTATATAGAACCATTCGCCCCCCTGTGCATCGCGACCGATGCGTCTATGCCAAACCATCAGTCATGAACGATGGTTCGGCGGAAACTTAGCGCCGCCCTTTGATACATGGAGAAGCGTTGCGGATGGTGTTTTTCGGGCGTGGTATTGATAAAAAAAGGTAATTTGACCTGTTTCTAATTATTTTCCACTACCTTTGCGCATTAAAATACAGCTACACGGCTACGTGCCTGTGGCAAGGTGCAGGACACGGTACATGAACTTTCGAATAAAGAAACTCGACACATTTATTGTCCGACAGTTTGGGCTCCTCTTCGCAGGGACATTCTTCATCTGCCTTTTTGTGCTGATGATGCAGTTTCTGTGGCGTTATATCGATGAATTGATAGGTAAGGGTCTTTCCTTAGAGATTCTTGCCCAGTTTTTCTGGTATATGGCGCTCATGCTGGTGCCCCAGGCCTTGCCGTTGGCCATTTTGCTTAGTTCTTTGATTACTTTTGGTAACCTCGGCGAGAGTTCAGAGCTTACCGCTATCAAGGCCGCGGGCATTTCTTTGCTGCAGAGCTTTCGTTCGCTCATCTTCCTAACCATTCTCATTAGCTTAGGTTCATTCTTTTTCCAAAACAATGTAGGCCCGGAGGCCAACATGAAGTTGACTCAGCTTCTGATTTCCATGAAACAGAAGAGTCCGGAATTGGAGATTCCTGAAGGTGTGTTCTATGACGGAATACCCAACAGTAATATCTATGTGCAAAAGAAAGACGTGAAGACGGGCAAGCTCTATGGCATCATGATTTATCGCATGACCAACAGCTATGAGGACGCCGCCATTATTCTCGCCGACTCTGGCATGTTGCAGTCTACGGCCGAGAAGAAGCACCTGCTGTTGACACTATGGAGTGGAGAATGGTTTGAAAACATGCAGTCGCAGCAGTTTGCCGGAAGCGCGGCCGTGCCTTATCGTCGTGAGACCTTTATCAAGAAGCAGATCGTTCTCGACTTTGATGGCGACTTTAGTATGACCGATATGGGGGGCTTGGCCAATAATGCGCGTGGCAAGAGTTTGGGTCAGATCTATCGTGACATAGACTCTTTGGATCATGTTTATGACAGTATCGGCCGGGCGTTTTATCGTGATGCTAAGATGGGTATTTACGCCCAGCCGCACCTTGCCATGAAAGACTCTTTGGCCGCCGTTAAGCATGGCGACTCGCCTGCTTATGATTTTGACAAGCTTGTAAGTCAGTTGAAAGAAGATAAAAAGCAACAGATATATAGTGCCGCCATGGGTCGTGTGCAAAGTCAGGTAAGCGATCTTGATTTCAAGCGTATGGTAACAGAAGACAATGAGCGCGTGATACGCCTGCATAATATTGAGGCAATCAACAAGTTCACGCTGGCATTGCAGTGTCTGCTGTTTTTCTTCATAGGTGCCCCGTTGGGAGCCATTATCCGCAAGGGAGGCTTGGGCATACCCGTCATAGTGTCGGTACTGGTGTTTATTATATATTATATTCTCGACAACAGTGGGTACCGCATGTCGCGACAAGGTATATGGGCCGTATGGTTTGGACGCAGTTTGGCGCCAGCGGTCATGACACCTGTGGCCGTGTTTGTGACCTATAAGGCCTTGAATGACTCTATGGTGTTCAATGCCGATGCCTGGCGCCGCGTGTTTATGTACTTGTTTGGGCTACGTGATAAGCGTAGCATATCGGGCAAGGAGGTGATTCTTCATGAGCCTAACTATGCGGCAGACAATGAGGTGTTGCTCTCTGTAAGTCACGGCGTGACGAGTTATGCCAAGAGAAAGAACCTGATGTCGCCACCCAATCCTATTAAGGTGTTCTTTAAGTATAGCTCGGACCATGAGGTCGAGCAGATCAACGAACAGCTGGAAACGGCCATCAAAGACTTGTCTAATACACGCGACAAGCAGGTGTTGCACTTTCTCAACATGTATCCCATACTGGCTGTAAAGGCGCACACACGTCCTTTTGAAAGCAAATGGAAGAATGTGGTGGCAGGTATTTTCCTCCCTACGGGGTTGTTCTTTTATTTCCGCATGTGGCGGTTCCGCTTCCGCCTGCTGCGTGACCTGCGAATGATTAAGTTTACAAACACAAATATTATCAACTATACGGAAAAACATCTCATAGCCGCACCCGATGGTGAGGGCGAGGGGAGTTCCGCAGAGTGATATATATTAAGGTGGTAAAGCCGCCTCAGACAAAATATTTAACGAAAGGTTACATTATGGTAGACTACAAACTGGACAGCGTGGAAGACGCTGTGAAAGATTTCAAAGAAGGAAAGTTTGTCATTGTAGTAGACGACGAAGACCGTGAAAATGAGGGCGACCTCGTCATTGCGGCAGAAAAAATAACGCCTGAAAAGGTTAACTTCATGCTAAAGAACGCGCGCGGCGTGCTCTGTGCCCCTATCACCATTTCGCGTGCTGAAGAACTCGACTTGCCGCATCAGGTGTCGGACAATACGTCTGTATTGGGCACACCTTTTACGGTGACAGTTGATAAACTGGAAGGCTGTACGACTGGAGTTTCGGCACACGACCGTGCGGAAACCATCAGGGCATTGGCCGACCCGACCTCGGTGCCACAGACCTTTGGGCGCCCTGGCCATGTCAATCCGCTCTACGCCCAGGATAATGGCGTGTTGCGCCGCTCTGGCCACACCGAAGCCACGGTCGACCTCTGTAATCTGGCAGGACTGTATCCTGCCGGCGCGTTGATGGAAATCATGAATGAGGACGGCACCATGGCCCGTCTCCCTCAGTTGATGGAGCGTGCGAAGGAGTGGGATATGAAGGTAATCTCGATCAAGGACCTTATTGCCTATCGTCTCAAGCACGAAACCAGCATCACCGTCGGAGAAGAGGTTGACATGCCTACGCAGTGGGGGCATTTTCGCCTGATTCCTTTCAAGCAGAACAGTAATGGGCTGGAGCATATGGCTCTGATCAAGGGTTCTTGGGAAGAGGGCGAGCCAGTGCTGGTGCGCGTACACTCGTCTTGTGCCACTGGCGATATCCTGGGTTCGCGCCGGTGTGACTGTGGCGAACAGTTGCACAAGGCCATGCAAATGATCGAAGCTGAGGGCAAAGGGGTAATCATCTATATGCAGCAGGAAGGCAGGGGTATCGGCCTGATGAACAAGATTGCGGCGTATAAGCTGCAAGAACAGGGACTAGACACGGTTGATGCCAATGTACACCTTGGCTTTAAGCCCGACGAACGCGACTATGGCTGTGGCGCGCAGATGCTGCGGCACCTGGGTGTGCACAAGATGCGACTCATTACCAACAATCCCATCAAGCGCGTGGGACTGGAGGCTTATGGGCTGAATATCACGGAGAATGTGCCCATCGAAATAGCGCCCAATCCGTATGACAAACGCTATTTGGAAACAAAGCGCGACCGTATGGGCCATTTGCTGAATATATAATTAGACGTAACACAAACGACACAATAGCTACAAAAATGCAGCGTTTGGTAAAATAAAGACAGCTGTTTGGTGTTATCACGAATAATTTGGCTACTTTTGTATTCGATTTAAAATATTTCAAAATATCATATTATGGCACAATTATCAGACCGTCTCAATCGCCTGGCCCCATCGGCCACTCTGGCGATGTCTCAGAAAAGCAGTGAGATGAAAGCTCAGGGAATCGACGTCATTAACATGAGTGTAGGTGAACCTGACTTCAACACCCCCGAGCACATTAAGGCAGCAGGAAAAAAAGCCATCGATGACAACTACTCGAAGTATTCACCGGTGCCTGGTTATCCTGATTTGCGCAAAGCTATTGCCGCCAAACTGAAACGTGAGAACGGACTGGAGTACGCTATGAGCGAGGTGCTGGTGGGCACCGGTGGCAAGCAGGGGGTCTGCAATACTGTACTCGCGCTGGTAAACCCCGGAGACGAGGTGATTATCCCGGCGCCCTATTGGGTGAGCTATCCTCAGATGGTATTGTTGGCTGGTGGTAAGCCAGTGTCTATGCTCGCTGGTTTTGAACAGGACTTCAAGATTACTCCTGAGCAACTTGAGGCTGCAATCACGCCCGCTACCAAGATGCTGATACTTTGCTCTCCGAGCAACCCCACAGGTAGTGTGTACACCCAAGAGGAGCTTGACGCCCTGGCTAAAGTGGTGCTCGGTCATGAGGATTTGTTCGTGTTGTCTGACGAGATCTACGAGCACATTAATTATATAGGAAAGCATGCCAGCATAGCCACTTATCCTGGAATGAAAGAGCGTACCATTATCTGTAATGGTGTGAGCAAGGCCTATGCCATGACTGGCTGGCGCTTGGGATGGGTGGCAGCGCCCGAGTGGATTGTCAAGGGCATTAACAAGCTGCAAGGTCAGTATACCAGTGGTACAAGTGACGTCAGCCAGCTTGCGGCTCTTGCGGCATACGAGAGCAGCCAGGAGTGTGTGGTAGAGATGCGCGAGGCCTTTGAGCGCCGCCGCAATCTCATCGTGGAACTCGCAAAAGATATTCCTGGACTTGAAGTGAATGTGCCTCAGGGAGCGTTCTATCTCTTCCCCAAATGCTCAAGTTTCTTTGGCAAGTCAGATGGCAAGCGCGTCATTAACAACTCCACAGATTTTGCCTTGTATCTGCTGGAAGAGGGCAGGGTGGCCACTGTGGCAGGAGATGCCTTCGGTGACCCAGACTGCTTCCGTATGAGCTACGCAACCAGCGATGACAATATTCGTGAAGCTTTGAAGCGTATTAAGGAGGTTACTGCAAAGTTGAAATAAAATTTTGTTAAAATATAGCAAATACGCATTGACTAAATCAAAAGTTGTTATCTTTGCGAAAGAATTTCAGCGTAGCCCTGCTATCTCTGAGCTTTCGTGCGCTAACTGTACAGAATAATTATAAATTAATTTATCAATAACTAAAAATTAAAAATTAAAATTATGGCAACTACACAAAAAGCCGCAGCTCCAGCTGCAAAGAAGTCTCAGGGCTTCACCGGTGTCAGAGGTGCATTCTGGATCATCGTTGTATGTTTCATTGCAGCTCTCTGCATCTTTAACTTCGTACTGGGTGACTCAGCTCACTTCCAGGGCGGCGACACCAACAACCATCCACTCGATATTCTGGGTACTATTTATAAAGGTGGTTATGTTGTGCCTGTTATTCACACCCTGTTGCTTTCTGTACTCTGTCTTTCTGTAGAGCGCTGGTTGGCTCTGAAGACCGCTTTCGGTAAGGGTAGCCTCACCAAGTTCGTGGCTAACATCAAGGCAGCCTTGAGAGCAAACGATTTCACAACCGCTGAGAATCTTTGCAACAAGATGCAGGGCTCTGTAGCCAATGTTGTTCTTGCTTCTCTGAACGCATATCGTGAAATGGATCACGGAGCAAATGCCTCTCTGCGTAAGAGCCAGAAGGTGGCTAAGATTCAGCAGGCTCACGAGGAGGCTACTCAGCTTGAGATGCCTACACTGCAGATGAACTTGCCGCTGATTGCTACGATGGTTACTCTGGGTACACTTACCGGTCTGCTCGGTACTGTAACGGGTATGATCAAGTCGTTCCAGGCTCTGGCTGCCGGTGGTGGTGGTGACTCTCTCGCCCTTTCTGCAGGTATTTCTGAGGCTCTTGTTAACACCGCATTCGGTATCGCAACTTCTTGGTGTGCCGTTATTTCTTATAACTTCTTCACCAACAAGATTGATAAGTTGACATACGCACTCGACGAGGTAGGTTACTCAATTGCTCAGACATACGAAGCAAACCACACAGACGAGGCTTAATTTTTGCTAACCCTTTAAAATTTTATCGCTATGGGTAAAGTAAAAATTAAGAAAGGTGACACATGGATCGACATGACGCCGATGTCGGACGTGATGGTGCTTTTGCTGACCTTCTTCATGTTGACGTCTACGTTCGTGAAGCAGGAGCCAGTGAAGGTCAACACGCCGGGCTCTGTCTCTGAAATCAAGGTTCCAGAGAGCAATGTCTTGAATATCCTTGTCAGCAACGATGGCAAGATTTTCATGAGCATGGACAAGACCACCGACATTCAGGCTACACTCGATAATGTGACCAGTCAGTTTGGTATCTCCCTGACGGGAGCCCAGCAGAAGAAGTTCTTGAATGATCCTATGTGGGGTGTACCAATGAGCCAGTTGACAAGCTATCTTAACTTGGAACATGCTGAGATGGCCGGCGCACTCAAGAATTATGGTATCCCTACTGATTCAGTTCCCGGTAAGGAAGGTGACGCCGCCATGAGCGAGTTCCAGATTTGGGTGAAGGCTGCGCATGAAGCCAACCCAGATGCTAAGATCGCAATCAAGGCAGACGAGAAGACTCCTTACAAGACTGTCAAGAAGATCATGAGTGAACTTCAGGATATGAGTGAGAACCGTTATTATCTGATTACTCAATACAAGAAAACGGAGGACTAATAATGGCAGAATTAGTAACAAACGACAAAGGCGGTGGCGGAAAGCAGAAGAAGATGCACGTTCGTGTAGACTTCACGCCGATGGTTGATATGATGATGCTTCTTATCACGTTCTTCATGCTTTGTACATCTTTGGCTAAGCCACAGACCATGGAGCTGAGTATGCCGAGTAATGATAAGAATATCCAAGATGAGGATAAGACTGTTACCAAGGAATCGTATACAATTACGATTTACTGCACAGCTGATGACCAAATCTATTACGTAGCTGGTCTCATCAAGCCTGAGCAGCCCAATACACTCAAGAAGACCTCTTGGGGGTTGAAAGGTATTCGTTCGGTGCTCTTCAGTCACGTTACTGAAGATGGTACAAAGCCTGTTGAGGATGTGATGAAAGCTAAGGCTGAGTTGGATAAGTTGAAGGCTGATCCTACCAAGAAGATGCCGGACTCTGTTTATGACAAGCGTCTGGCTGAAATCAAGGCAGGTAAGTTGGATGGCAAGACAATCACTACGATGACTGTGATTATTAAGGCTACCGACAATGCTTCTTACAGAAACTTGGTCGATGTTTTGGATGAAATGCAGATATGCAGCATTGGTAAGTACGTTATCGATAAGGTCAACGATAAGGACTTGGAACTTCTCAAGAAGAACAATGTTAAGCTCTAATCGTATAACCAAACTATTAAAATGTTAAAAATATGGCAAATATTGATTTAACAACCAATGGTTGGGTTGACCTGATCTTTGAAGGACGTAACAAAGAATATGGCGCTTACAAGCTCCGTAAGCAGACTCCTAAGCGTAATATTCAATCTATCATTGCTATTGCTATTCTGGCGGTTCTCTTTGTTGGTTTCTATGTTGCCAAATCAGCATACGACCAATATCAGATGTCCCACCAGAAAAATGATCAGGTAACTGAGCTGTCACAGCTCAACCAACCGAAAAAGGAAGCTAAGGTAGAGCGTAAGCAGATTGAGCAGCCTAAGGAGAAAGAGGTTGTAAAAGAGGTTAAGTCTTCTATTAAGTTTACTGCCCCTGTTATCAAGAAGGATAACGAGGTAAAGCCTGAAGAGGAGATGAAAACTCAGGATCAGCTGATGGATACAAAGACTGCGATCGGTGCGCTTGATGTGAAAGGTAACAGCGATCAGGGTGAAATCATGAAGGTGACGCAGCGCGTGGCTGATGAGCCTGTCAAGGAAGATAAGCCCGAAGTGGAGAATAAGGTGTTCGACGTTGTTGAGCAGATGCCTTCTTTCCCTGGTGGTCCCAGTGCCTTGATGCAGTATCTTTCTAACAATGTGAAGTATCCTGTTGTTGCTCAGGAGAACGGCGTTCAAGGTCGTGTTGTAGTATCGTTCGTTGTTGAGCGTGACGGTTCTATCACTGACGTGAAAGTTGTTCGCTCCGTCGATCCTTCATTGGATCGTGAGGCCTCTCGTGTAGTATCGAGCATGCCTAAGTGGATTCCTGGTAAGCAGAACGGTTCACCTGTACGTGTGAAGTATAACGTTCCTGTATCATTCAAGTTACAGTAATATTATATGATGAAACTCTCGTCTTACATTCTTGTAGGATTAACTATTTCTGTTTGTCTTTTCTCTTCTTGCACTAACAAGAAGAGCAAGGACGGCAGAACAGATACATATTCATCAGGGGCGATTAGTTTCGTCTCTGATGAAAGTTTTAGTCCCATCATCGAGGAGCAGCGTTTTGTTTTTCAACAAGACTATCCCGGTGCAAAGGTAACACCGATTTATACGAATGAATCGGATGCTATCAATAAGCTTCTTGCTGGGAAGACTTGGCTTGCCTTTGCGGCAAGAGATTTTAGGCCTTCTGAAATTAAAAACTTGGAAGCACAGCGTTTCCGTCCTGTTTCCATCAAGATTGCTTATGATGCTCTGGCCTTTATCGTTCATAAGAATAGCCGTGACACGTTGATTTCTGTGTCTGATATCGTAAAGCTAATGAACGGTACCATCACTAAATGGTCAGAGATTAACAAGGGTTCTCAGAATGGGGTAATTACCGTGGTCTTTGATAATCCGAAGTCGAGTACGGTACATTATGTTGAGGATTCTATACTTGGCGGTAAACCGATTACTAATACGAATGTAGTTGCTGTCAATAAAACAGCGGATGTTATCAAGTATGTTGAAGAGCATCCAGGTGCGATAGGTATTATTGGCAACAACTGGCTTAACGATCAGCGCGACTCTACGAATCTTACTTTCAACAAGAATATTCGTGTGATGAGTGTTAGCAAGTTACATCCCGCCACTCCCGCGAACTCGAGAAAACCATATCAATATTACATATATAATGATGAGTATCCACTTATTCGCACAGTCTATGCTTTGCTGAATGACCCTCGTCATGGTTTACCTTGGGGTTTTGCCCATTTCATAGAAGGTCCCAAAGGACAACGTATTGTCATGAAATCTGGGCTGTTGCCTGTCTTGGGCAATATTAATATAAGAGATGTTAATGTCAGCGAATAGCTGAAACAATATCCATCAGATTACGTCGAAAGTACATAAGATGACAAATTTGATGTATTACAAATAAAACCGTAGATTATGAAAGCAATTAAATATGTTTTGATGGGCGCCCTCTTATTTGGAGCAGTAGCGCCTTCTATGGCTCAGTTGGACAATAAGACCATTATTGAGCAAGGATCTAAGGTGATTCAGTCTAAAGGTGCCGATTATGCGAATCAGGTGAAGGAACTTTACAAAGCTAACAAGAAGAATCCTGAGGTTCTCGTTGGTTTGGGTAAGGCTTTCCTCAATGCACAGGACACCGCTAACGCATCAAAGTTTGCCGATTACGCTTTACAGAGAGACGGTAAATATGCTCCCGCTTTCCTGTTGAAGGGTGATATTGCGGTTGCTCAGGATGACGCTGGTGCGGCTGCTGAAAACTATCAGCAGGCAAAGTATTTTGACCCCAAGAATCCTGACGCTTACTATAAGTATGCAATGATTCTTCGTGGACGTAGTCCTGAAGAGGCTGTAAGTAATCTTGAGGAGTTACGCGTACAGCGTCCCGATTATCCTGTTGATCAGTTGGCTGGTCGTATTTATTATATCGCTCAGAAGTATGAAAATGCGGAAAGCTATTATAATAAGGTAACCGACCTCTCAAAGATGAGTGAGGAGGATATCACATATTATGCCATGACAGAATGGCTACTGGGTAAGCGTGAGCGTAGTATTGAAATCTGTAAGGCTGGTCTTGCTCGCGACGCGCGTCGTTCAGGCTGGAATCGCATCGCATTCTACAATTATACTGATTTGAAAGATACGGATAATGCGTTGCTTTACGCAGATCGTCTGTTTAATCAGAGTGATAGTGCTCACTTCATCGCTGAAGACTATGTTTACTACGGTACTGCTCTCCAGCAGGCAAAGAAGTGGGATGAGGCTATTAAAGCCTTTAACACAGCCATTGAGATGAATAGCGACAATCCCAAGCAGCAAGCTATTATTGATAAGAACCTCTCTGATGTGTATCTCCAGAAGGGGGACTTTGACAATGCTGTAGCGTATTTTGAGAAGTCGGTAGCAGGTAAGGAAACTCCTTCTATGGATGATTACGACAATTTGGCTTCACTTTATACGGATATTGCTTCTAAAAAGACTGAAGCTGGTGATGCTAATGGTGCAGCAGCCGCTTTGAAGCAGGCCGACGAAGTCTATGGCAAGATGTTGGCTGCTTATCCTAAGTATGCAAACTGGTGCAATTACAAGCGTGCTCAGATCAATGCCAACCTGGATCCTGATAGCAAGCTTGGTTTGGCTAAGCCTTACTACGAAGCACTTGTTAGTTCTTTGGAATCAAAGGAAGATCGTACGGCTAATGACAATGCCATGTTAGGGCAGTCTTATTTTTATCTGATGGTTTATGCTTACAACGTCAAGCAAGATAAGGCTACTGCAAAGGACTTCGCCAATAAGCTTCTTGCGATAGATCC
This sequence comes from Bacteroidota bacterium, assembly GCA_023425865.1. Classification (GTDB taxonomy): domain Bacteria; phylum Bacteroidota; class Bacteroidia; order Bacteroidales; family Bacteroidaceae; genus Prevotella. The sequence goes on from JAFABV010000028.1 coordinate 49,717, forward strand.
TTCTAATGAGGTGGCTAAGCAGGTGCAGGCTCTGTAATAGTCGATACTGATTTTTGAGATATATGATTTAAGGCTATGTCAATTTCGATTGGCATAGCCGTCTAACGTATCTTATGCTGTACTCCACAAGTTTATTTATTACCTAATGATATTTGTTTGATTAGAGTGCGTTTTCACGAATCTGGTTTACTGTTATAACCCTGTAAACTTGTAAACCTGTGGTGACATCTTTAAAAAGTCATTCATTTATTTGGATGGTTAAAAATTATTGCGTACCTTTGCAAGCGCTTTTCAAGGAGTAGATAACTTGAAAGACTCGCTAGCTCAGTTGGTAGAGCACAACACTTTTAATGTTGGGGTCATGGGTTCGAGCCCCATGCGGGTCACTAAGCACTAAAAAGAGGATTTCAGCGATGAAATCCTCTTTCCGTTTATACACAGCCACTTGTTAGCTAAATGGCGCATTTAGAGGAAGTTATGCTAAATGTTGAACCTGCGGCTAACAGGACATAACGGGAATTAAAAAGCCCTCTCGGGAACGAAATGTGTTACCAAATGTGTTACCACCTCCCAAAAATGTGTTACCACTTGCACATGATGACCCCGAAATTACTCCTTTAGCCGATTTAATTAGTTAAACTATGCTAAAAGAGAATGTAACGGTCATTTTTGACAGAAAGAAACAGGCGGCAAAACGTGGCTCCGGAAAAGTAGAATTACGCATCTATCTTGGCAGAACAGAGCGTAAGTACATTTCTTTGGGTGACTTCCCTGCTGAAAAGTGGGAAAAATTTGCTTCCTCACCACAAGTGAAAGCCGAACGAAGAAAGTGTGAACAGATTGTCGGAGCTATGGAGTTACTGGGCAATGAGATGACGATTGCCACCTTCGATGCTTATTATTATGGTGAAGAAGAACAGCCATCATTCATCTCCACCCCAAAGAAGGTTGTTACTGCAAAGCCCAAGACAAAAGTTCAACCTTCCATCAACTTCATAGAATATATGAAGGAGCATATCGAGGCTGAAGATATTAGTGAGGGAACTCGAAAACATAAGCAATGCACGCTGAACGCATTGAAGAGATTTGGCAAGATTCAAAAGCTTACAGATCTTACGAGTAATAATCTGGTGGCTTTTGATGAATGGCTACACGACGGTACGCGATCAGATGTTGGAATACATACCTATCACAAACATCTGAAGAAGTATTCCCACCTATTATATATTGAGGGTAAGATTGGACTTGATCCATATACTCAAGTAAAATTCAAGCGTGGAGAGTGCAAGGAAAGAGAACCACTGACAGAGGCTGAACTGCAAAAGTTGAGAAAGATTAAGTTGGACGATAAATTAGACAAGGTTCGCGACCTGTTCGTCTTTTCTGCATACACCGGGCTTGCCTATTGTGATGTGCAGGCCTTCGACTTTGAGAAAATGACTGAACAGCAGGGAAAGTTGTATTACATAGATGGAAGCCGCATCAAGACAGCATCGAAGTTTTTCACCCCTATCCTGGGACCAGCCATGGAAGTGCTAAAAAAGTACAAGTTCGTTCTTCCTAAGATTTCTAATCAGAAAGCTAATGACTTTCTTCACCTCATCGAGACTGCCCTGAAGTTGAACAAGCCGTTGACTTTTCATGTCGCCAGGCACTCTTTCGCAACACTGGCCCTTGCCCATGACGTACCTATCGAGAACGTCTCGCGCATGCTTGGACACAAAAATATCCGGACTACACAAATCTACGCAAAGGTTCTAAAGACCACGATTAAGCGGCATGCTGAGAATCTTCAGCGAGCAATCAGATAATTTGATGACACACCACATTGAGCCATGCCTCCCTCTTCCGAGGCATGGCTTTATGTTTTACGCTCCATCAGATAGTTCACCAAGTAGGCGATGCCGCCAAAGAGCATCCACAAAACATACAGAAAGCCTTGAATCACCCAACCTATCAGCTGGAAGATGGCTCTGAACAGGATATATACGAAGAGAAATACTTGCATCTTAAAACATTATTAGCTATACCAAAGATACGAAAAATATCCGAGAAAAGCAAATAATAGAGCATCTAAAGCATTGACAATCAGCAAGTATTTTATGACTACATTTTCTCGTAATATCACTATCTCACGGCTTCATTTTTTCGTCTTTTCTCGAAGAAACGGACTCGTAACTTCGGTTTTTCCTTATATCGCTAAATCGGGTTTTCATTATCCCGATTTCACGATAACATTTTTCTTGAATCAGTTATCGAAGGACACCACAGTCCATCATTTCTTGCTAACTTTATGTCAGACAAGCAGGTGGCGAGACTACATTTCCCTTACGGAGTTTGGGTAGCAAGTTGTACTTTTGTGCGGACAAAAGTAACTTGCCAACTCTGTCAAGTTGGGGATTATTCTTCGCAACTCAGAATATAAACAGAAGAATATGGAACGGAAAACGAAAAGACTCTGGATAAGGATTTCTGCACAGGATGCCGAGCTGATTAAACAGAAGGCTACTAACTACAAAACGGTAAGTAGTATGATATGGGATGCTATCAAGCAGTTTGACGATGTTGGCACAAAACGTAAAATCGCCACGCTCAACGAAATGATGACCTTCTATAAGAAGTATCAGCAGGACTTGGCATGGATGGGCGGTAACTTCAACCAGGTGGTCAAGCGTGCCAACGAACTGGCGATAGCCAATGGGCTGACACTTCCCTATTTTGAGAGCGTGCTTTATCCTCAAATCATGGAGTTGCAAAAGCTCTTAACAGCGATAAAACAGGAACAGCATCAGATAGCCAAACGATTAACACGATAAAACGAAAAGCCGTAATCGGTAACTACCGATTTACCTATCCCATCTTCTCACGATAACACAAGACAACAATGATAGCAACCATACTACCCTCCAGCACGACATTCCATGCCGTCGAGTACAACGAACGAAAAGTTGCCAAAGGTCAGGCTGTGCTCCTTGAAATGAAGAACTTCGGTTATGTGGGAGCCGCTGATGGCTATACCCCCGAACAGCTGCAACAATACCTGATTGACTATTCGGCAAGAAACGAGCATATCCGCAAGGCGCAGTTCCATGTTGCCATATCCTGCCGGGGACACGAATATTCCCAGGAGCAACTTCTGGATATTGCCCACCAGTATCTCCATGAAATGGGCTATGATGATGAAGGGCAGCCGCTTCTTATCTATGCGCACAATGACACCGACAACAATCATCTGCACATCATCACCAGTCGGGTGAATCCCAACGGCCAGAAGATAGACCATAACCATGAGCGCATCCGCTCGCAGGAGGCTATCAACAAAATTGTTGGCGAAGATGAAGAACTGCGTGCCAGCCTGTTCTTGAAGGAAGCCCTCGGCTACAAGTTCAATTCGCTCACTCAATTCAAAGCTATCATGGAGGCATCTGGCTATAAATGTTTCGAGCGCGACGGCAATCTCGAAATAACACGCGGCGGTCGTGTCCGCACCAAGATTACCAAAGATGACTTGACAGCAGGATTTTCAACCATCGATGAAAAGGAATCCTACAAACGTCGTAGGCAGTTGGGGGCTATAATAAAGAAGTACCGTAACATGGTTTCCAGCCGTGGCGAGTTGTCAAACATCATGCAAAAGAAGTTTGGCGTATCGCTCGTCTTCTTCGGTTCAAAGGACAAGCCATACGGCTACATGATTGTGGATCATCACAAACAGGCGGTGTATAAAGGTGGCAGTGTGTTCTCCATCAAACAGCTGCAACACTTCATGAGCGAAGAGGAACGTATCAATAAGGTGGAACTCTATGTAGATGCCATGCTGGAGGATAATCCCCGGATGATTGCCTACGAACTCAATAGAATGTTGTGGCGACAGTACGGTACCCGCATTGCCAAGGGGCGTTTCAAATTACTTGGTGGCGGGGAGGTTGCCCTGAGCGATAACGTGCAAAAGGTATTGAAGTTCAACTTCATGCTGCGCCGTGTCCAGGCATTTTTCCCTACCAACGAGACCGAGCGTGACATTCTCTGCCATATCTGGAAGATTGAGAATCCCCACCTTATTTATATAGAGCCACACAGCAAGCCCAATAATGGCTTTGCCGTAGAAATGCTGAACAATCTGGCAGCATCAACTGAGAAGCAAGACTTGGAGGTGGCATTAAAAGAGAATCACCTCGCCATTTTCAAGCAAGGTGACCAATATTATTGTGTCGATTTCACACACAGGTGCATCTTCAATTTAGTTTCAGAAGGCATCGACTTCAAAGCACTCCTTCCGGCTCTGCAAGAACTTCGACCTATGGCAGCTCGAAGACCCCATCCTTCTAACAGTCTCCTCAATAATGTTCTTTCGCACCATACCTCGGCATCCAACCGCAATGCTGAATGGGAAGTGGGTAGCAATGGTGGATATGAGGTAGATGGAGAGTGGAAGCTGAAAAGATAGTCGTTTTTACCACTCCACCTTCAAGTCCTTAAACATAACAGACTCCTTGTTCTCTCCATTGAGAACATCGAAGCGCAGCAGTTTGATTTCCTTAACCTTATCTATATCCACATCGTTGAAGATGATACGACCATTGGTTGGGGTATCTTTGAATACCCTGACCATAACATCGTTGCCTACGGTAAGATGCTCTGTCTTCTGTCGTTCTCCATACAGATCTACATAGGAGGCTTCGTAGCCGGAAACTATCATATCTACCATTTCACTTGTGGTGGACATCTGAAAAATTGCCGTGATAGATTTCTCCGCCTTATTACCCTTCAGTGAGATTAGTTTGTAGGTAATGCCGTTGCTACCCTGCATCGTTGTGATGGCCTTGCCAAAGTCCATCGCTTTACGCAAATCGACATTCAACTGTTCTACCTCACTCACACGTTGAGAGAGTCCATTCAACTGTTGCTGCTGTGCTTCTATCTTTTGTTTTAACTCTGTAATCTGGCTTTCAATGGTTTGCTGCGCCATCGCTGAAGCCGACAACATCAAGGTACATACGACAACTAATAGTTTTTTCATAGACAGAAAAATTATGATAATGATTTTTATTTCCAATGACAAAGATACGACAATCTTCGTATATTCTCCTTTGACTGCACCAAAAACTATCCGTACATTTTCACCACTTGCGGATCTCTAACCGTTAAATAGTCTTAATCTTTATTCTTCGTCTGATTTTTGGTCAATCCCCACACATCGCTTTCCCTAATCCTACATCTTATTACATTTACACAAAGGGACATTAACCATCTATAAATGAGGACATTCTGGGATGAAAGACCATTTGCAAGTATAAAGCGGAAACACTATCTTTGCCAATGATTTCACGATTTAACATCTTCTTCATTTACCTACTTCTTAAGATGCTTATTTCACGAAATAACGCTACTGGGGCCCAACTCCATTTGATAACCGGCCTTCCAAAAAGGAGTTTGTTATTATCTCACAACTAATAACAACCTCGACAATGAGAGACAACATTATGATAACCTTTGCCAATCAGAAGGGCGGTGTCGGAAAGACCACGCTCTGCACCATGTTTGCTGATTATCTGGCAACAAAGGGCGAAAGCGTACTCGTTGTTGACTTCGATCGTCAGCAGACCATCTACTCCAAACGACAGGAAGACCTTGGAAAATATGAAGGAGTACGACTGCCTTATACCGTGCAGCCTTTCGACATCAAAGATACCAACAACGTCAGAGAGTTTCTTACCAATCTGCGCGAAGGGTACAAAGGTTTCGTACTGATGGACACGCCCGGAAACCTGTCGCAACAAGGACTGGTACCCATCTTTGCCCTGAGCCATTACATTGTTTGTCCCTATCAGTTCGAGGCAACCTCCATCAGTTCCACGGCTACTTTCATCGGCTTCATCGCCAAGCTGCAGCACATGCTGCCCATCATGAAGAGCCGGTTTGTCTTCGTTGTGAACAAATGGGACAAGCGGTATGGCCGGAAGGCGGAACTGGAGCTGTGGGATAAAACGGAGGAAAGGCTGCGTCATTTCGGACTGGTCGCACCACGCATAGAGGTCAAGGCAGATATGCAACGCTACAACACTTTTGAACTCATGGGACCACAAAACGACATCGTGTCGCCTACCTTCGATTTTATGTATCAACAAATCCTCGAACCCAAAGAGCAGACAAAATGAAAACGAATAGTTCCCATTTGCAGGCTACGCCAACCAACGACCTGTTCAATCTACCCGATATAGACGGTGTGTTCGATGAGGTGAAGACATCAACTTCCTCACCGCCTTCGCAGCCAATACTAAGGGTAGCACAGCACGACATTCACCAAACAGGTAGCAGTTGGCAGCTATTCCAGCAATATGCACAACAATACGGCTACCGTGTCAAGAAGTACGACCGCAAAAACTATGAGATAGACAACGAAGTGGTGGAGTTGCTTAAGCTCTGCAACATCAACAATATGTCGGTCACAGACATCATCAACGCTGCTCTCCGTGCCTTCATCGGTACCAACAGCAGCTATCTTAAAGAGTTTTTACGCAGTAACGATTACATTATCAACAATCTTCAAGATCATGTATAGGCAAAGCATTATCTGGACAGTCTCTATGGTAGATTTCCTTATCGACCACTACAATGGGATGAGTAACGTCTCTTTAGCAGAACATTTGGGTATTTCTCTGAGCTGCCTACGCCGGAAACTGCATGAGTTGGGTTTGCGTAAACGTCCTGTCACCAAGGCGATGACGGTAGCAGAAACTGTCTGTCGGCTATATAGCAGCCATTCCCACAGTGAGATTGCCCGGCTTACAGGCATATCCGCTCGGACGGTATCACGGATTGTGAAAAAGCATCATCTTAGCAGGAATACTGACGAAGCCCGACTGATACGGTCGCGCAGTAGAAAGAGCATCATCAAACGGGAGAAGGCCCGTGTATTGTTCGGACTGCCACAGAAAACAAACATCAAAGTGGTGGGTAACAAGAAACGGGTGGTCTTGAAGAGCATCCTGAAGTCTTGCGGCTATCTTGTCATTCCAGGACATAACACCTTATATTATAATGAGCGACTGAAGCGCCGCCCAATCCGCGAGGGCAATGGTCAGAGGTTGGGATTGACCTTTCAGCCAATGAGTGCCTACCTTGCCATGTCGGTTCAATGCCCATCATTCATCTAAAGACTATAGCTTATGAATTTTCAAATATTCCTCGGTTTTATAGTGGCTTGCTACCTCTGCTATTACTTCGGCACGGTAGCCTACGACCTGCTGACAGGTAGAAAGCGTGCTGCCAGCGAAGATGACAAGGTGCAGGAGGAAGCCATCGACATCTCCGATGAGGTAAGGGAGTTTGCGCCCATCCTCATCACTCGCCCTATTGTCAAGAAGCAAAAGGCAGCTGCCATGAAACGGAAGCAGACGGCAGAGCTCCTGATGACCGGCGGCATTGAGGTAAACGACCTGCTGATCAAGGTGGAAGACCTGTCGAAAGACGGTGAGAACAGTGAACTGGGTGGGCTGCTTGCCGACTGGAAGGAAAGTCCACCATCTTCATAGCGGATTTCTTCATGAATCATATATCGACCTTTAGCTTTAACATTGCAGACGTAGCACTTTAACTTGGTTTCACTTACGGCTTTAACATGGAATTGAATTTGAAATTTAATCCATTCGATTATGTCGCAATTAAGAGAACAAGCAGTAAAATGCGTAAAACGTGCTTGGAGTTTTGCGAAGCGTCAGTCTTTGAAATTAGCAGTGTGCGCATGTATGTTCACCCTGAGTACAGGAACAGCATTAGCCAGCAGCAAGGGGGCCGGTGGTTTCACCAAAGCCACCACGGAGATTTCTTCATATCAGACCCCTGTTTCCAATCTAATGAAGGCCATCGCAGCTGTCATCGTACTCGTGGGTGCGTTCAATGTGTATTTCAAGATGCAGAACGGCGATCAGGACGTGAAGAAGACCATCATGCTCACCATCGGTGGCTGTGTGGCTTTCATCGCCATGTCTGAGGCACTTCCGCTCTTCTTCAAGTAATCAACCGGTGGGAGCCGGACCATCAATACGTCCGACTCCTACCAAATTTCAAAAATCTATGGAAGATTTCTTTCCTATATACAAAGGCATACAGAAACCGTTGGAGTTTATGGGCATCAGAGGCCGCTTCCTGACCTTTGCCGCAATTGCCATCGGCGTGTCCTTCCTCGGCTTTATCCTCTTCTCCATTATCTTGGGTAAGTTGGCTGGCTTCATCGCCATGATTGTCCTTGCCCTTGTCGGACTGGCTACCATCTACATCCGGCAGCGCAATGGGCTTCACGCCAAACATCGGGATAAGGGTATCTACATCTATCATGGAATCTTCAAACACTAACGGTTATGGCACAGAAAAGAAAACCATTCGATAAACTCTTTGCCCAGTTGCAGGACATCAGGGATAAGGACGGGAAAGTGCTTAACACGGTGCTGTGGTCTCAAAAAGGCAATCCATCAGTCTTTTTTGAGATAGAGAATCCTGTGCAACAGTATTGTACAGATGCCGACCAGTATCGGCTCTTTCAGGACGTACTGACCAACATCGTCAAGACACTCGGCGAGGGCTATGCCCTGCAGAAACAGGACATTTTCTGCAAACAGGAGTATCACCATGAGGCAGAAGGCGAACAGGAATTTTTGACCGAAAGCTATTTCAACTATTTCGAGGGACGGCCTTATACCGATATTCGCACCTTCCTCATCATTACCCAGGAGTGTACGCACAATGCCTTCGTGAAATACGATGCTAAACGATGGGAGGACTTCCATGTGAAGGTGGCGAAGGTAGCCGACATCCTGCAAGAGAAAGCTATCACCCATCGCAAGCTGAATAAGCAGGAGATAGAAGAATATCTCCACCGCTTCATGGCATTCCAGTTCAAGCAGGGGCCGTTTTCCATGACCAACTTCAAGTGCTCAGATGAGAACCTGAAGATTGGTGACAGGACGGTAAAATCCTTCCCATTGGTCGATATAGATGAAATCAACATGCCCAACTTCGTGCGACCGTTCCTCTCTGTCAATATCAATGGTACTTACATTGCCACCGACCTCTTCTCCTTCCTGACGGAGATTCCTTATACCGATTGCGTCATCTACAATCAGGTCATCCAGATACCTACTCAACGCAAACTCATGCGGAAGCTGCGAGGCAAGGCAAAACGTCACGGCTCCATGCCCGACCCGTCCAACCGCATCGCTAAGGAAGATATAGAACGGCTACTGGACACGTTGGCCGTGGATAGCAAACTGATGGTCTATACCAACTTTAATATCCTCGTCGGTTGTCCGCACGATAAAATTACCCCGGTCACCTCCTTCATCGAGACAAAACTCTACGACTGTGCCATCATGCCATCCCGCTCAGCCTATAACCAGTTGGAACTCTTCACATGTAGCTTTCCAGGCAACGGCTATGCCTTCAATCCTGACTACGACCTTTTCCTCACTTTATCGGACGCGGCCCTGTGCCTTTGCTTCAAGGAGCATCTGAAACACTCGGAGGAGACTCCACTCAAAACCTACTATACGGACCGGCAGGGGCTGCCTGTGGCAATAGACATTACCGGCAAGGAAGGTGCATGCAAGTACACCGACAATGCTAATTTCTTCTGTATTGGTCCCAGTGGCAGCGGCAAGAGCTTCCATATGAATAGCGTGGTACGCCAACTTCTGGAGCAGAACACGGATGTAGTCATGGTTGATACAGGCGACAGCTACGAGGGTATATGCAGCTACTTCGGTGGTACCTATATTACCTATTCCAAGGATCATCCTATCTCCATGAATCCATTCAAGATTACCAAGACGGAGTATCGACAGAATTTCGGGGAGAAAAAGAACTTTCTCAAATCGCTTATCTTCCTTATTTTCAAGGGCAGCGAGATGCCTTCCAAAATTGAGGATACTATCATCAATCAGGTCATCGTGGAGTATTACGATGCCTTCTTTCACCCTTTCCATGGTTTCTCTTCCGAAGAAAAGGACAGATTGCGCCATCGACTTTTGCTAGAGGATAAGAAGAACGGCGAGTATGAGAAGTACGGTGAACAGGTGGAGAATCGCTATTACAAGGATTTTGAGGAACATCAGAGTGAAACTCCAACAACTGTTAATCCAGAAGGAAAAGACAAAATCTTTTCAGAAGCTGAGGTGCAGCATCAAATCAGGGCAAAACGACAGGTGGAGAAACTACATGCCTTGGTCAATGACAAAGGGGCTACGGAAGGTGAGAAGGTGGCCGCCAACCATCAACTCATGCGCCTCATGGCGGAGGTGATCGAGGGCAGCTACCTCATGCGCATCGAGCAGAAGATAGAGAAGATGGAGCAGCGCAGACGGAAGATGACCGTCAAAAAACTGTCCTTCAACACTTTCTATGAATATGCGCTGGAGCGTATTCCGCAGCTGATGACTGAAAAGAAGATAGCCTTCGACATTGACAACTTCGCAGCCATCCTCGAGCAGTTCTACCGTGGCGGTGAACTGGAGAGTACACTGAACAACGATCTGGAGCAGTCGCTCTTTGATGAGCGTTTTATCGTCTTTATGATTTTATGTTGACGTCAACATAAAATCATTAATGTTGTCCATTTATTTATGTCAGTTTCTTTCATATTTACTTATGTTTTAGGTTCTTATTAATTTTTGCACAACATAATTATTGCTGCTCGTTATATTATATAGTACTACTCATATAATTTTTACGAGCATGTTAGAACAAATAATTATCCGCAAGCCATTCCTTAAAAAACATTTGGCTGCACCATTATTAAAGGAGCGAGAATCCTTTTTAACTATGAAAAGTAAGGAAGGATTGTCCCGGCTAACACTAATGGGGTGGGCTGGGTATTCGCTCAAGTTTATCCAATATTTCAATCTTCATGATGGCGAAAAGAGAATTGTGTCACTTGATGATGTCGTTGAAGCTGCACGTCAATGGTCTTCACCCATTCCTGATCATTATCATTCTCGGAAACGTCATGATTGCCCTTCCTCAAGAATCAAATTCATTGAGATGGCTGTTGATTTCTTACTATACGTAGGTCTTTTAGATTCTCGTTACCAAGACGACATCGTCAATTATCTCGCCGAGCGCAAATGGCACAGAGTCAGACTGATTGCCGCTCCCTTTTATAAAGAGAGAATGTCTTTCTTGATGGATTGCAAATCAAAAGGTTTTAAAAGACAGACACTTCAGCTTTATGCACAGTATCAACTTCATCTAATAGAGTATCTTGATTTAAAGACCTTCCGTATTGTCATCAATGAGGAAATCTCAAATGCAGCGAAAAAATGGCAAAACCTGGAAGACAAAGGTTCTCACAAGAAGAAAGGCACCAAGTCTAATTACAGTTTCTTCATCTATTTTGCAAATATGTGGCTTAAAGAGCTACATATGCTACCAGAATCAGGTTCTCCTTCAATATCAGATATACGCATAAATGAATACCTTAATCACTTGGCATACAGGAGATATTCTCATGCCTATATTAAGGGAAGGAGATATATACTCACCTACTTTTACAAGATAATAGAAAAGGAAAATCAGGAACACCCTTTAACATTGGAAGATATAGATAAATACATTGAATACTACACAATTAACCAGGTTCAACGTAACACGCTGAAAGAGTACCTGTGTTGTATTCGTGTATATCTTCGTTATGCAGTCGAAAAGGGGTGGTGTATTGCCGACCTAGATAAGGCGTTAATCACTCCCAAAGTATATAGTGAAGAAAATCTCCCTTCTTTCTTGCCGTGGGATAAAGTTCAAAAACTGTTACAAACAGTCAAAGAACAAACTGGTAAATCCGCATCGCGCGACTATGCTATTTTTATGTTGCTTGCAATGTATGGTTTACGATGTAGTGAGGTCGCTAATCTGAAGTTAAGCGACATTGATTGGCGTAAAGAGCAAATTTATATTAAGCGTGCTAAGAATTGCCGTCCACAAATATTGCCACTTCTTCATAATGTGGGAGAGGCGATCATTGACTACTTGAAAAATGGCAGACCTAATGAAGTTGATAGTGATAGTCTGTTCTTTTGTACCCCTGCACCAATACGACCTATCTCTTGTAATGCCATAGCTTCCGTTGTATACAGGTATTTGAAATACAGTGGAATAAATATCAAGCATAAAGGACCTCATAGCTTACGTCATAGCCATGCAACTTTCTTGATAAACGAAGGACAAACCTTAAAGGATGTCGGTGATTTACTGGGTCACAAAAGTATGGAAGCAACAAGAGTATATGCAAAGGTTGATCTTAATTCACTGAGAGACGTATCAAATATTAACTGGGAGGAATTTATATGAATATAAAAGAAGCCGTTGAATCATTTATCAACTTTCGTAGGTCTATTGGTCGTAAGGATGAGAGTAAAACATACACCTTGAGATTATTTGCCAATTTTATGGGAGAAACTACAGAAATTTCTTCAATAACAGAAAATGACTGCAATGCTTTCCTCTATAGAAAAGGCGATGTTGTAACCAGATATTGGCACTCTCAGCACTGCATCCTGAAAAAACTTTTTGAGTGGGCTTTTTCTAGAGGACTCATTCAAAACATACCTGTTCCCGTTTTTCTGCCTAAAGCTCCAGAGTATTATCCCGCTTACATATATACGGATGACGAACTGAAGAGACTGTTTGATGGTGCACGTACATATCGCAAACGTGGTCCTCTAGTCAATGAGCCTATATGTATACGGTATATCTTGATGATTACGTATATGCTTGGACTCCGAATAAGCGAGACCTTATCTATAAAAATAAAGGATATTGACTTGGAGAAAATGTACGTGCATATACATTGCAGTAAGTTCTACAAGTCTCGCTTGGTTACTTTCAACGAACAAGTATCAAAATTGATGCAAGAGATATTACAATGGCGAAATACTCAAATGTACCCAATGGTAGAGGATGCATATGTGTTCATTAATCTGAAGGGAAAACCTGTTAATTTTGTATCTTTACATCAGATATTTACGACCATTCGTAAGAATGCAGGTCTATATTTCCCTGATAGAGGACGTCATCAGCCCAGAATCCATGATCTTCGCCATACTTTTGCGGTCAACGTCCTTACTAACTGGTATAAATCAGGAAAGAACGTCCAGGATTTACTGCCAAAGTTATCCACCTATTTGGGACATCTTAACGTGTCCTTCACTTCCGTCTATCTAACAAAGACGCCAACTTTGTTGCAGGAAGCAAACAAATTGTTTTATGCTTATAAAAACACGAACAATGAAGAATAGAAAAAATACTGAAACAGAATATCTTGGCTATTGGCTAAGACCATTCCTCATAGAGTACTTAATTGTCACTAGAAACCTTAGTCGCAACACTCAAATGAGTTATCGTGATACATTCCGTATGTTGGTATCGTATGTTTCTACATTAATAAGTATTGCAATAGACAATCTCAAAATCTCGGATATTACGACTGACGTTATTACAAAATTTCTTGATTATCTGGAAATTGAGAGAAAAGTTTCCGTTTCTTCAAGAAACAATCGTTTAGCTGCAATAAAGGCTTTCGCAAAGTTTCTGGCGTGGAAATCTCCTGAACATATAGATTGGTGTCACCATGTCAGTCTTATCCCTTCAAAGAAAACGGAAAAACGCATGATAACCTATATGGACAAATCTGAGATCGAAGCCTTGGCTGATGCACCTTTGAAAACATGCAAATATCAAGGGATAAGAAGTCGAGATCATGTCATTATCCTATTCATGTATAATACTGGCGCCCGAGTGTCTGAAGTTATAGGTGTTAAAGTGAAGGATGTTGCGATGCCACCAAAACGTGGAATGCCAATGGTGACATTACATGGCAAGGGACGTAAAGAGAGAATATGTCCTCTATGGGAGGATTTCTGGGATTTACTCAAACCATTTATAGACAACAAGTTGCCTAACGATTACCTTTTTCTTAACCGATACAATCAGCCTATGAGCCGATTCTGTATTTATGAAATGATAAAGAAATACTCACAAGATGTAATCTTAAATCATCCTTCTCTTGCAAATAAACGCCCATCTCCTCATGTTATACGCCATACAACCGCCACTCATCTACTTAATTCTGGAGCGGATATTGATATGGTTAGAAATTGGATGGGACATAGCTCGATTGATACAACTAACATCTACGCCGAAATTAGTATGGAAAGGAAATTAGAAGCTCTCAAAAAATGTGAGCAGTCCGTTTCAGATACACCATCACGAAAATGGTCTGAGGATAAGGAGTTAATTACATTCTTAGATAGCCTCTAATTCCTCCAAAGATAGAATTATGTTGTGCAAAATGTCAAAGAACGATTGATTATTAATTGTTTAGACTAATGCCCAACATAATTCTATGTCAGACATAAATGATTGAGCGCATGGAACAGATGAAGTCCGTGGGCTGGCACAAGGGGTGGATAGGCGGTGCCACCGCCCCCGGTGCCATGCCGCAGAATGTGTCCGGGCGTGGATATTCGGGAAGCAACTCTTTCTTCCTTCAACTGGACACGGCGCTCCGTGGCTACTCCATGCCCGTATATCTCACCTTCAAGCAAGCCAACGACCTCGGGGCGCATGTCAAGAAGGGCGAGTCGGCCATGCCGGTGCTCTACTGGGACATCATGGCAAGGGATAAGGACGGACATAAAATCACCAAGGAAGCCTACCGCAAGATGAGCCTTTCGGAACGGATGCAGGTGCAGACCATTCCTTTCCTGAAGGCGTACAACGTGTTCAACATCGACCAGACGAATCTGACGGAAGTGAAGCCTGACAAGGTGGAAGCCCTCAAAAAGCTGTTTTCCCCGCTGGAGTTGCGTGATGCCGAGGGGATGTTTACCAGCAAGGCCCTCGACCGTATGTTTGAGAAGCAGGAGTGGATTTGTCCCATCCAATACGACAAACAGGTGCCGGGTGCATACTTCTCGCCATCCAAGGACATCATCGTTATTCCGAGGAAGGAGCAGTTCAACATCGGCAAGACATCAGAGGAAATATATAAGGGCGGTATGGAGTATTACTCCACTGCCTTGCACGAGATGGCTCACTCCACGGGGACTGAATCCCGACTGAACAGGGGTAGCCATGAGAAGTTCGGCGACGCAAAGTATGCCAAGGAGGAACTGGTGGCTGAGCTGACGGCGGCGATGGTTGGCAACTCGATGGGCTTTGACAAGCGCATACTGGACAACAACGCGGCCTACCTCGATGGTTGGATCTCCACGCTGAAAGAGAATCCAAAGTTCATCGTGTCAGTGATTGCCGATGTCAACAAGGCTGCCAACATGGTACTGGAAGAGGTGGACAGGCAGAAGATAGCATTGGGTGAAGAGCCTTTGCTCGACAAGAACAGGAACCTTTCTGCTGACGCTCCCAAGGACAAGATTGTCTTTGAGAATGCCTCGATCATCAAGCAGAACGACGGGGATTATGCGGTGCGTGCCTCCTATCTAGGGCAGGACTTGGGATTCAAACCGATTGACCGAAATGTGGGCATCCTCTATTTCTCTCTGTCGGAGGAAGCGGAGAAGGCCCGTCTGCTCTCCCATACGCTGGAAAAAAGCTATGGCGATATAATCCTCTCACAAGGACAGCGACGCTCGCATGGTATGAAAATCTAACCTCTTTATACTTGTAGATAGTTATGAAACAGATCGTAAACTTCAAAGACCTGAAAGCCAAGGTCGGCGTGGATGACATTGCCTATTACCTAGGGTATCGCCTCGACCGCTCGGCGGGTGTGGGCAGATATATCGAAATGGTGCTGCCTGATACCACCGGACATAAGGACAAACTCATCATCAAGAATCCGAAGGAGAAGGCGGCACAGACCTATTTCCGTCGTAACGGGGCGAAGGGCGGCGATGTGGTGTCGCTGATTCGTGAGAATCTTAACAGCTTCCACGAGTCCGGCAGGAACGAGTGGGAAATCATCGGTAAGGTGATGGCCCGCTTTGCCAACGAGCCAATTCCCGACTATGGGGATAGCCTGTATCTTGCGAAAGCCGGATATAGCGACAACCGTGTGTTCGATCCGAAACGCTACGAGACGAAGGAGATAGGCAGTGATTTGTCGGAGGTAATGGCTTTCTTTGCCCAGCGTGGCATCAACGAGGAGACGGTGGCTGTCTTCGCTCCGTTCATCAAGCAGATAAGGGACAGCTGCCACACCACCTACAAACAGTTCAACATCGGCTTCCCTTATACGGAGGCTGGTAAGGACAAGGTGGTGGGCTATGAAATCCGTGGCTTCGGCTCATTCAAGAGTAAGGCGGCAGGTACGAACTCGACGACGGGCGCATGGATAGCCGACCTTTCACAAGGTGGAGAGCCTGTGGACATCCGAAATGTGTATTTTGCTGAAAGTGCCTACGACATCATGGCGTTCTATCAGCTGAATCACCTTCGCTTGGATGCTGCTCATTCGGTATTCGTGTCGCTGGGCGGTACATTCTCTGACGGACAAGTCAAAGGCATCATGTCGCATTACCCTGAAGCCAAGGCGATGGACTGTTTCGACAATGACCTTGCTGGGCGCATCTATGGCATCCGTATGGCTGCCCTGTTGGAGGGTATTCGCATGAATATACATAAGGAAGATAGCGAGGTAAAAATTACCATTGGTGATAAGAACTTTGACATTCCTAACGACCAGTTGTCGATCCGTGAGCTTCGCAAGCATGTCCACATCCGCTATAACGTGGGTGAATGGAAGGCGGCCGCAAACTACAAGGACTGGAATGACCAGCTGATGGGCAAGCAGATGGAGGTTGTGCCCATAGAGAATAAGTTTGCAAGGGACCGCAATCTGGCTGACCGCCGAGAGAAAGGAGTAGGCTTATGAAACGAATCTTCATCATATCATTGCTGGGCAGTTTATCCTGCTGCCCATTGTTTGCGCAGCAGACCGATCCGACGCTGACGGGTGCCGTATTAGCACAGAGCGAGATGCTAAAAAAGATTTTCAAAGAACGTGAGAAGACGCAGAAGAAAATCATAGCAGCGGAAACGGCGGTAACGGTAGCAATGGACAGGATGCACAAGGTGGAGAACAAGATGCTGCAATATCTTTCCAATGCCCAGAATGCCATGCAGAACCTTTATCAGATAAAGCGGGCGACAGAACTGACGACGGTGGAAATACCTCGCAACATGAATCTGTTGCGCCAGTCCCTGCCTGGTCATCTGAAAGGAACGGCCATCGCGCTGCTGGTGTCTGACGAACTGACGGATGCCGCCACGCAGATGGCTTCGCTCTATCCGTTCATGAAGCAGCTGGTGACAAGCGGAACATACAACGTCAGTGGCTATGATGCGACGGGCAAGCCAGTGAGTGAAAGGCACAAGGTGAACTTGCTGTCATCGGCGGAACGGTATTACATTGCCAACGAGGTGGTGACGAAGCTGGAGACAATCAATACCGATCTGTGGCTGCTGGCATGGCAGGTAAGGACATACTCGTGGAATGACCTGTGGTTCGGGCTTGATCCGGAAGGCTGGGCCACGGTGATGTCGGGGAAGGCGATAGTAGATGGACTGGTCTATGAGTGGAAATGCATCTGACCGGCCTAAATGTGGGTATTTTTCCGTACTTTTGCTCCGCAACACTTTGTTATTTCGAGGAAGAGCGGTGCAAACAACGGATTTGCCAAAGATAAAGTAACATATAACGTAAAGAAATAACAAAATGAATAACACTGACAATTTACTGACCTGCCCGGTCTGCGGCAGGGGCACAATGGTACATGACGAACAGGGATGGAAGTGTAGTGAGCAGTCCTGTGGGTTCATCGTCCCTAATCGTGTGTTTAATATCGAGATAACGGAGGAACTGGTTGCACAGCTCGTCAAGCATGATCATACCGGTATACTCTCGCTGCAGAACAGGGACGGCCAGCATTTCAAGGCGGCAATCGTAATTCGCAACGGGAAGGTGGAGGTCTCGTGCGGTGTGCATTATATCAACGGTGTGTGTCCTATATGCGGGGGCAAAATGCGTAAGACCTCGAAGGGCTACCGATGCGAGAACTCCATTGGCGAGCATCCTTCGTGCGACTTTATGATTCCGGGTATTATCTGCAACCGTAGGATTACGGAGCAGGATGCCGTGGCGTTTTTGAATGGCAAGCATATTGCTTTGGAGGGCTTTGCCTCGAATGAGTGGAAGATGTTTGCCTCGTCGCTGTCGATAGCCGAGGGCAAGGTGAAGCTGGAATCGCGCATTGCGAAGTGTCCGCATTGCGGGGGCGACCTGCATGTGGGGTTGAAGGCGTACAACTGTGCCAACTATCGCAATGCCGAGCAGCCCTGCAAGTTCTCCATCTGGCGCAATATCAGCGGTCATGCCGTGTCGGTGGAGGAAGTGAAACAGATATGTGAGCAGGGCGTAACCAGAGACAGCATAGAGTTTTACAAGGAAGACGGGACGGTGTACTACAAGCGTCTGCAACTAACTCCTGAAAAGGACAGAATAATCATGATTTAATTAGTTATTGATGATGAAAAGACAAAGTATTATATATATAGTGGTGGCATTGTTATGCCTCACTGGTTGTACGAATAAACGTCATGCGTTGAAGCAGTTGGCAGTGGAGAATCTGAAACAGTCGGTGGAATATCCTAAGCAGTTACAGGTGGTGGCTATATCAGAACCAGACTCGGCGTTTGGATTCAGCTACTTCTCGCAAAAGGAGAAGGCAGGCATCGTCCGTATCATGAAATCGGTAACGGACAGCATTATGAGGCGCACCGACAATATGCAGTCGCTGGACATCAATGACTTCTATGTGATGGATCTCGCCGAAAGGCAGATGCGTGCCAATTCGGACATCAGGCAGATGATCAGTCAGGCTACCGGCAAGAAGGAATGGACGGGCTGGAAAGTGAAGATAGACTATCAGGCGGTAACGCATCATGGCATGAAGTACAATGCCGAGCGGTGGTTCTTTATCAGCAAGGACGGCAAGGCGGTGGTAAGGACATTTGAGCTGCCATTGCCATAGAGATACAGATGAATGTTGTGTTTTTCATAGTTGATAGGTGGAGATTGTCGTGAGACAGTCTCCATTTTTTGTTTATCATTTCCTCGTTTGCAGTTGCCTCCTTGCTGCAAGTACTCATTTTCTTTGCAAAGTTACGGCATAGGAAAAAACGGCAAGCACCGCTGCGGCTATGCGCAGAAAAATAGACGGCAGCCTTCCGCAAATCAAGATTTGGGTATTCCGTCGATTTTTCCGTGCATTGCTTTCCTTATCTTCCCCGCTTATGCCGTCCTGTTTTGCTCGAAAATTAAGTACCTGTAAGAAGTCTGAAGACTTCACAAAAGGGAAAAGATTAAAATTGATAACCTCTTAAAAATGCAAGTTATGCACGCATGGATTTTTCAATTATCGGAAGAACGCATCGAGGGCTATCTCTGTGAAGATACCTTGTTGCAGGGTGATGGCAGCGACTACGACTATTGTGTCGCCATATCAGAAGAAGAACGGAAGAGAGCCGTTTGCTCGCTCATGGAGGACATTCTGCCATTGGGCATGTTTCGCCTCAAAGATGAAACGACTTTGGTGTATCAAGGTGGCTTGGAGCAGTGGAAACGTGACTGGGTGGAGTGTATTCAGATAAAGGCGGCAAAGGTAAACACGGAAAACGTGATGAACTTTTGCGGTGAGGTGTACCAGTTGGAAACCGAGTTGCAAAATCCACTGGGTACCGATGCCCACTTCTACCTTTGCAACGACGACTATCAAACCTTTGCAGAGAAGTCGGCAGAGTTGATGCGAATGGTGGAGCACCTGACGGAGGGCGACGAACTTTACATTGGTGGTATCATTGATTTTCATTTCTAAAAGTATGGATAATATCAGTATTTTTTCGATAGAGGGCGTTGATGCAAGGGAGATTTGCAATGCGCAGTTGGGCGATGCCCTGTTTGCACCCTGTAGTGTGTGCGACAAGTGGAATGGCAACTTCCCATCAGTGGACAATCTGTTTTACGGATATGTGGAAGATGACATCTTCTACAACTATTCGGATGACGAGTTTGAGACCCACGTCAATGCAATGTTTGATTAAGTAGAACCAGGAGTATGCCGAGTTTCGGCATACTCCACAAAAGAAAATGCGATGAAGAAGATTTATAGTGTACCGGCTCGATACATCTTCGAGGGTACTTTCAAGGTGGAAGCTGAAAACAGCGAGGAAGCTAAAGAAAAAATTCTGAAACACTGTGGCATGGTCATGGGCAGTGGCATACAGACCACTCTGCCAGACCATGAGATTGATTGGGTATTCTACAACCACCCTTGTAAGCAAGTGGGCAGAATAAGTAGGGAGAAATAATGCACAAGGTTAGGCATATCTGACAAGGTATGCCCAGCTTGAAAATCGGGCAGCGGTCACAGTCCGCTGCCTGTTTGGGAGAAAGATGTCCAGTTGAATAATGCTTTGTTGAAGTGAAAGTCTTGTTTTTACGTCAAAAACAAGACAAATGTATTAAATAGCTTTATTTTCCCTGAAAGCCGTGTTTCGCTATCACGTCATAAATGAGTGTGATGGCTCCACACCGCTTTCATCGCCCCATCGGGACACGGAGCGACAAGGGAGAGAGGTTGGGACGTTTTGTGCTGAATGGAGTGTATTGGCATGGTACAGAAAGGATAGGCTACCGCTGTTACGCAGGTGATGAACTTTTGCCCATAACCACTTTACTACTCCACCTATCTTACTTTCTGCTCCGTGCCTATACACACCATATCTCACATTTTTTCAGTGTAACGTCAGTGTTTCTCCAGTGTAACCCAATTCTTGCGTTGCACTGGGGTTACACCGACTATCTTTGCAGGTTTTACCTATATTGCAGAAGGCTTTTCCCTGAAAGCCGTATCTCCATTCATTGCGCATAGAGCAGCAATCATTACGATACCGCTTTCATCATTCTTTAGGGACAAAGAATGACAAGGGAGAGAGGTTAGGTCATTCCGTGCGCAGCAAGGCCAGTAATGAGCTGAAGAAGCCACATTGCATTTCAGACTTGCAGCAAGAAGCCCAAGCACCATTGCATGCAGTTCTTCCATTCCATTTTCGGCCCTCTTTAACTCTTCACCTGCCTTAGCGCACTTTATATTTTGAGAAACAAACCTTCTTCGGTGATCATCCATTTTCTTCGCGAAGTTCGCTATTGGCACATTCCGGTCAAGTACCAGTGCCTTATTTTTCAGGTTTTTTATTGGCTTCTTTAATCTGATCATGGTATGCTAATAAAAACTTGAAAAATTCCTTGCCCTTGAATGTGTTGCCCAATAGCAACTGATTTGCTCGAAAATAGTTTTCCCCGAAGAAGTCATTAGACTTCACAAGAGGGAAATGAATCGAAATGCTTTGCAAACGAGCGCAATAAAAGTTCACTTTTTAATTGCCGAGTGCAGCTAAGTATTATACAAAAGGTAACGGGGTAGCTCACCACTGCTCCACAAAAAGTATTTTATATGACTAATCGACTGATGACGGCAGAACTCGCCGAACAGCTGAAGGACTTCCCCCTTTATTCTCAGGACGGGAAGCAAAAGGACGCCACTTGCGTCTGTGTTTTCGAGATTGGACTCATCCGCTGGTATGTACTGGAGGGGCAGCCAGAAGGCGACGAGTTCACCTTGTTCAGTATCGTCGTAGGAATGGCAGAAACGGAGTATGGTTACGCCTCTGTTAAGGAGATGGAAGGTATCACTGTAGATGGCTCCCAGTATGGATTGGGCATGTTGAATATAAAACAAGTACCAGACTTCAAGCCCTGCCCACTTGCCAAGATACCGGACAAGCGGCTACAGGACTTCCTGTCAAGGCTTTACGACGAACAGTAATGAAAAGACTTTGCAAGCAAGAGTAAAAAGAAGCTCGCTCCAACTTTGCCGACTGCAGCTAAACATTATGAAAAGGCGGAGCTTCCGCCTTTTTTTATTTTTTTGTAGGGCACATATATTTCTGTTGTCTTTTCTGTCTTATTTGTCTATTTGATATAATTCATTGATAATCAGAAATATAGTATTCTTTATTGTTAGACAAAACTTATATTATATGACTAAAACAGAAAAAATCTCCACTTCGTTCCTTTTCTAAGACAAGCTATGACAAGCCAAGACAATGCTGGTAATATATAACTCTCTGATACTCACCAATAAGACATATAAGACAATTAAGACAAGGAACACGGGGTATTCCTTTATGCAAAATACAAAGCAAAAAAATACCATGTGGGTACTATATGGTTACCACATGGTATCAAGATGCGGAAGAACTCTGCATCGAACTAATTGACATGAGATATATAAAGACTTTTCGTTATACGAAGCCAAAGCACTTGAAATCTCCATCTAAAATGAATCTTCCTTTTCCTCTTTCATCTGTCCGGATTGCATCTCTAAATTTATATCGAATGATTGAACCAGCTTGTCATAATCGAAGCAATAAGAACGTTGCTGGACAGACATCTTGGTGGGCATCCCTTTTGCGTCTTTATGCTCGAAATCGAGTACCTGATTGCCCTTCTTGACGACGTGGTAGGTCATGCGCTGCTCGCCCAGGTACTCCTTGCTGTTCTCCAAATAGTAGCGAAGCGACTCTTCGGGCAGAGAGGTCTCACCGTTGCGGTGGGCATTGAGCTTGTAGAGCATGAAGATACGAGTCTTCTGAAGATAGAGTATCTTGCGAGGCTCGGCCCATTCCGTTTCACTAATGGTGCTGGAGTGGAATCGGCTGACGGCTCTAATCCTGAAATCAGCATCTTCGTAAATTTCGCCCTCGCTATTGAGGAACTGCACCATACGCCAGAAACTGCCTAACTCGTCATTAGTCTTGCACTCCATATTCTGGTGGATGATGCCATCTACCGTGATATTCAGTATCTCTGAATATGAAAGGGGGAGATCCAACTTGCCTTCCAAACATCGGAAGGCTGTAAGTGGAATCACCCAGTTTTGCACAATTCGGTCAATGACATTCCTGCTGCCCAATCGTTTGTTTACATCATTCAATATCAAATGATACTGATCATAAAAAACTTTACCAAACTGATCCCGATGGGCTAACAGTTGCAAGGTAAGATGCGTCAATCCTTTGGAACGCATCATGAGTAACCTTTGGTAATTTTTCTTTTCGTCATCCGTAAACTCTGACTTGGGAAACGAGAGGAAGATGAGTCGGCTGAAGAGGGCGATGTCGGCCGTGGGCATCTCCTGCCCGGAGATAATCACGCCTGCATCTACGGCGGTGGTCTCCTTCTTCTTGTCGGTGCCCATGTTCATTCGGGTGCGCCCCGTGCCGTCCCAAAGGCCTTTGATAAACTCAATCTTAGCGGTGTCGATACCGTTCTTGTATTCGTCGATGTGTACCAGGGCATTGGCGGCGGCAGCCACGGTGTCGTTGAGGGCCGGAATGGTGGAGTTCTGGATGTTAGGCGGTATGTTGTCGATCACGAAGAATGACATCAGCGTGTGGCCCAGTTCACTCTTACCAGAACCTTTCGGACCGAACAGGTCGAGGATGGGGAAAGAGCGGGTTGTGAGAGTGATGATGTCACGGAAGAGTGTGGCGAGATAGAAGCAAAAGCCTATCTTGCCATTGTCGCCAAAGACGAGAAAGAGCTGACGGGTGAAGTCCTGGAGACTGATCATGGAGAAATTGAAATGCACAAACTGACGCTCGAAGCGGAAATAGTCGGTGTTCTCCTTATAAATCTGGGAGAAAGCTGGCAGGTAGTAGTTGCCCTTTTCGCCCAGATGTACGATGCCGTATTCATTAACTTCGCTGAACTTCCCTCCATAATAGATGCCGTTGCCAAAGGTATAAAAGCCTTTCTTGTTCCAGCCAAGCTGCTTGATCTGGGCTGCCGTCTCGGTCTTTTCATAGAGGAAACTCTTCAGTTTGATGAGTTCCTTCTCACCGGCCTTCCAGATGAAGTTGCCGAGCGATTCAAGCTTCTGACGGAACTTCTGGAGTGAGATAAGGTCTTCCTGCTCCATCTCCACAATCTCCTTCGTGCCCAACTCGTTAGTAAGCAGGTAGAGTCGCTTGGCCATGAGTGGGTCCTTGATGTGGAAGAGGGGTGTCAGTGTAAAATTGCTCCATTCCAGCACGCCGCCCTTCTCGGTGGTGGAGAAGTATTTGCCGTGGTCTATCCAGAAACCATAACGGCGGTTCAGGTCAACCTCTTCCTCCTTCGGGCTGCCGCGCCTTATCTTTTCGTTCTCGATTGCCTTCTGCCAGAAGAGCTTGCCCCGATGGTACTTGCTGAGGGAATCAATGTACATCGTAAGTTTGGTGTCGTCGTCGATAAATGACAGCAGATAGGCTACCTGCTTCACGGCATCGCTCTTCTCTTCAGTGTTGCCACAAGTTTCAAACAGCTTGGCAGCCAGCCACAATACGAAATCTACTTCCAGTACGTCCCTGAAGATGCTGATATGGGTGAAATAAGTATCAGGATCTTCTTTCTTGCCATCCTCGGTGGTAGGTATTTCCTTGACCGATACGACAAGGTGTTGCTCGGTGGCTAACTTGCCGGCTTTCATAACGGCTTCAACGCCCGTTCCGAACACGGCACCGTCCTTGGGTGGGTCGTTATCGGGAATGAAACATACCTTTGGGGCTGCCCGATGGATGAGCTGGAACTGTTCGGCTGTCCATGCCGAACCGAGGTCGGCCACGGCGTTCTGCACACCGATGGAGTGCAGGCGCATACAGTCGGGTGCGCCCTCCACGAGATACATCTGTCCTGTCTTTCCTGCTGCCCTCCACGCCACGTCTAAACCAAAGACCGTGTTGCGCTTACTGTAGATGAGGGATTCCTTGCTGTTGAGGTATTTGGGCTGGCTGTCGTCCATCACCCTTGCCGTGAAGCCGATGATGTGCTGGTAGCGGTCCTTGATGGGGATGACAATACGGTTCTGGAAGAAGTCGTAGCCCTGTGGGTTTATAAGCCCCAGCTCCTGAAGGAACTCCTTTTGCAGGGGCAGGTGAGCGAGAGTTTTGCCGTCGATGGGCGCAAATCCCATATCTATTTCGTCACAGTATTTCTTTCCCCATCGGTGGTAGGCATAGTCCTGGGCTGGTTTGTAGCGTAGGAACACCTCACGGTAATGCTTATGCACAGCAGTGTTGACAATCAGCAGTGACTCGTGTTTCAGTCGGTTCTGCTTCTCATCGATGGTTTCCTCGCGTTCCTCCACCTCAATGCCGTACTTCCTGCCCAGCCACTTCACAGCCTCAGGGTAGGCCATGTTCTCATGCTCCATCAGGAAGGTAATCGCATTGCCTCCCTTATGACAGCCGAAACAGTAGAACATATTCCGATTGGGCGTAACCGTGAAGGACGCTGTCTTCTCTTGATGGAAAGGGCACAGCGCACGATAGATAGTGCCACGCTTCTGAAGCGGCAGGAACTCAGCCACAACATCTTCTATATGCACTGCATCAAGTATTTTTTCTATAATAGTCTTGGGTATCATTTCATCCTCTAATAAAGTTTGGTAACACAAAAATGCCTTGACCGACTGGCTTCGCAGCTGGTCGGTCAAGGGCTTCTACTTAGTCACTTGTTATTTAGAGGAATGCTAAGTTTCACGTAGTCCTGCCACCAGTTCTGATTTCAGAATATACCAGCAGCGTCCCATCTTGTGGGCTGGGATAAGTCCATTCTCTATTCGGCGACGAATAGTACACTCCTTACGCTGCAGCATTTTTGCAATGTCGGGCACTGTATAAACTGTATCCGTAGCATCAACAATCCCATTGGCTGTGAGCATTGCCTTAATCGTGCTCTGAGCCGTTTTCCCATCTGTCTCTTCCAAAGAAACTCTTTGGGAATTTGTTCTTCCATTTTTTTGCATTTCTATCTCCATTTAGTTCTTTCACACGTTCCTCTCTTGAAACCACATAGATTCCGATTCTTTCAGCCTCCACATTATAAGTTACATGGATAAACTTTCCTGTTCTACGACCTTGAAAACGATTATACTTACTAATAACGTTTCTCACACTGTGCTCATCCTCAAATGACACATTGGCGACCTTTATGTCACCAATCTTGGACTTCTGCACCCACTCTGTAGGATGAATGAGCCTTTCTACTTTAATTTTAACCATATTATTGAATATTGATTAAGACCAGTACACCGTGCACTGGCTTCTTAAAGTAAAAAGCTTGAGGTTCCTCAAAGACATCGTTTTGTTCTGCAAGAAATCGTTATTCTCCATCGTCTAATACTATTTGATCACTCACTTAAAGTGGTTTCACGATTTATTGCTACAAAAATATAGACAAAAAAGATGATATAAGAGCATGAATTCCGCAAACACTGCCAACCAACCAACTATTTAACGTTTGAGAATGGGATTCTACAGGATAAAATGGGTATTTGAGGGATATAATATAGTAAATAGTGCATACACCTACTTGCTATAGGAACATATCAGTACTGTTTATATGTTTGGTATGTGGAATATATTGTATTTGAGTTATAATTCTTCTATTTAGAAAGCTTTTCCCAGGCTTAATAGATAATATACAAACAAAGAATTATGTCCAACCTATATGAGTGTCCCACACCTGTGAGTGGGTATGGAGAGATTGACATGCCAAACGTATTAGATACGGTGTATAAAGATAATTATCACTTGGTGGCAATCATCAATGGGCATCGTCGCTGATTTGTCATCAGAAAAGGCACCGAAAACGGGCAGATGATTAGCAAGATAGGGAGTAGCCGTATCACGGAAGAGGTCATTAAGAATATGACAGATATGGTATTTAAGGATTATAGATCATTATATTTCTCCATCAATGGGGATCCCTTTGCTACCCAGCAGAGAAATCCCCATTCTAATTTATTGTAGATTATACACTACAAAAAACGAGAGCTATGTTGTTCCAACATTCCCTATACTTCAGGCAATTCGCCCTGCTTCAAAGTTATTTTCGTGGTATGTCCTTTTTCAAGTTTGCACCGTCCGTTATACATCAGATCTTCTTCGGTATATTTCATACCGGGACTGGCAAAGTAGATTTTTAGGTCATAGTCGCCAGCAGACAGGCGGCTCATCTTGAAGCTCACGTCATAGTTGCAGATGCAGTCGGCAAGGGCTTCCAGCTTGTCATGATATACTACAAGCATAATCTTGTTGTCGTCATTGGCAATCTGGACGTGGATCTTACGCACGGCGCAATTTCCCTTGACATCTTCCAAGACACCCTTAACGATGCCGTCTCCCTCTAACTGTAATGACAGAGAGGCTGGCTTAACGATGTTTGTCTCATAAATATCCGGCTGAGTGTCCGTTTCTGAAAGATTCAATTTACAGGCACTATTTACCACATCATAAACTTTCATTGCGTCAAGGGCTATATGCTCCGACGAACATGCTGATAGTCCTAAAAGACATACCAGGCTGAAAAACAAATGCTTTTTCATCGTTTTTATCGGTTTAATCGTTTTACACCATATATCATTCTATTTTCATACCATTTTTCGATGATGATGCCTTTTCTATTTGTAGAGTATTTTGTTCCGTCCAAGGCATAACGCCCTATCAGTTCTGAGGTAGATTTGGAGACTTTCTGTTTTATGCCCGTTGAGGAAAGCAGGGGCACATAACCACTTTCCTCCACAACGTTCTGTCCGTAAGAGCTCGTCAAATATTCAAATAACTTATAAGCCTTTGAATCCTTGTCTATGTCCGCTCTTACGGATGCACAAATCTCTGATACATACGGATAGCTTCCATCATTGATCGTTACCTTGCTTGGTGCAATCCCTTCTACTGCAATAACTTTCGCATAATCCTGGTCACGGGTCATAATATTATAATAATAGAATGGAGTGTAAGCGATGCCATTAACATCGTATCGCACTTCATGAAAAGGTCCTGCCATAGTTTCTGTGATCATTTCAGGCCAGGCAATCATCTTTAGGCCCTTCATCACCATAGTTTCCATCTTTTCCTGACTTCCAGAATTGGCATTTCGAATGTATGGATTGATGGTACCTTCATTGCCCCCAACCTCTGTCCAGTTCCGTTTAGTCCCCGTATATATATCCTGAATATTCTGGATAGTTAATGAATTGACAGGATTAGACTTGTTAACGATAAACACAAAACCATCTTTACCTATTGGACGAGTTATCAGATTCACCCCCTTATCATCTGCATATTCCTGTTCCGTTCTTGAGATGTCCCGAGAAGCAATGATAAGTTCCACCTTGCCATCAATTAAATTTGTATAAGAACCATGCGTCGTGCTGCAGTTGAGTTTGCTTTCCAGTTCCTCACGCTGCGATTGGGTAAGGGAAGCCTTATCCCAATCAATAGAAACATACCACACCTGAGTAACGGCCTCATTTTTATACCATTTGTATGGCAATCCCAAAACCTTAGATGCAAGAATAACGCTGAGTGGCTGTGTCGAGGTGGAACAATCTATCGAAGGAAAATCTCGAAAAGACATCTTCAAATCATCACATATATCTGGCTCTTCATGGCCATTACATGCTACTGGTACGAGCGAAGTCAATACCAACAGAAACAAAACTTTTATTTGTTTCAGAACACTTTCAAATGTAATCATCTTACCCATAACTATAAATTTAAGTTGTAATTTTGGTCTGTAACTTTGCCAAATATAGTCAATTTCTTATGTTTTTGCAAGTTATCAGCTTAAATCACTATCATATCTTCAATTCCTTTTATCAGTTCGTATGTGCTGCGTACGCTTTCAAGCCCGAAATCTCCCATATTCTCCTGCCGTTCTTCCACAATATTTGCAAAAGTTTCTATCTCGGAAAAAAAGCCCTGAGAATATATTTGATTGTTTACAATGGTGGGAACAAATCCGTTTCTTCCATAGAGTCTGAGATTTATAATGTTCCTATGCACCACTTTCTCTAAAGGTAGTCCCAATAAAGCTCCATTTTTTGGAGTAAAATCCAGTTGTTCCATCCTATCCAATTCATAAACACCCTTATTGGTATTGATATTCAGCGTTTCTCTTGCATCATTCCAAGAATAAGCAGTAGATAGTTCCAGCATACCTAAAACGCTTTTATGCTGTAAGGTAAGTAGCAAGGTGTTTCCCCCATCAGAGGCCTTGATCATATTCGCTGACACAATTTCTGCTTTGCCGAAAAGAAACAAGACATAATCTATAGGGTGAATGAACAAGTCGGTCATCGCATCTCCCTCCGGGTACAGCCCCGTAAGATAGCAGTAGTGATAGTGTAGCACATGTTCTTTTTTTAACCGCTTCTGTAATATTTGTGTTGCAGGTGCAAATCGGCGTTGCAATCCAACGACGAGAGAAACACCACCATAGAGCCTTGTGGAATCGATGAGCGAGTTTAATTCGTCATTATTTCTGCATGGAGGCTTTTCTATGAATAAAGCCTTTCCAGATTTGATAACTTCTTTTGCTATTCCATAATGTGCGCGGGGACTTGCCGCCACAAACACACCGTCAACAGCTTCGTCATCCAATATCTGTTGTAGGGAGTTTGTACCTTCCACTCCTCTGTATTTTTTTGTAATTAACGCAGCTTTCTTCTCCGAAGTGCAACATATATATTTTAGAGGTATTTGTAGATGCTGAATAACAGGTAGTAAGTTGCTCATACAATGGTTGCCAATTCCTACCAATGCGTATTGGTGGTTATAGACTTTTTCCAAAGTTTTCATGCTTCGGATATTCCTGTATCTGCCTATTACTTTGTTCAAATAATCCATATTGCTTATGATGAAATATTCTTGAAGTGATTTGTGTATGTTATATGTCTGTTATCAGTCCACTGATATTTACCGTAGAAAAACTCTATTATACGCTTGGGCAATACACGTTCAAGACTTCTCAAAAGAATAATGTCGTACTTCCTATGATAGTTGATCCAGCACTGATTGCATTCACGTGAATATCTACATTGTGTTCGACAGGCTGCAGGTGAGTTAAAAATCTCATCGAGCGTATTTTTATGAATATTGCCCAAAATGACATCGAGATTTTGGCACAGAGGAACGTCGCCATTAGAATGGATGACTAATTCGCTGAAAATACTGTGGCATCTAAGCTGTAGCCGCCCATTCTTCCATTCATCATAGAGTGCCACAAAATCGTAGTTTTCTTCTGTTTGATGGATGTCAAGAGGGATCTGACCGATATAGTCTTTATCGTTTGCATCAATTAGTTCTTTGCTTGTATCGAAAAAAGACATAGTGCCGTAAATTCCAATGCGGACATCAATTCCATATTGTTTGGAAATTTTGATAACGTGCTCCATATCATTGAACGTGTTCCACGGCGATAAGCAAAACATCAGCGAGATCGGAACAAGTTGTTTGCATTCTTCAATAACCCTTATCACTTTGTCATACCCATCCCTTCCGCGCATATAAAGGTAGGTATTCCTGTCGCCATCAAGTGATATATATAGATGCTTGGGGCGATGTCTCTTAACTGCTGCAATCAACTTGTTGTGGGCGAGACAATTTGACAATAGGGTGTAATTGGGATGATTCTTATCAAACCATCTCAATATCTCGTCGTATTCTGGATGAAGGATAAACTCCCCGCCCTCCAATCCCACAACTGTATGTCGGGTTACACATCTGCTACTCATCATTCTCTTTATATCTTCTAAAGAAAGATGTTCCTCTGGCTTTTTCCAAATGGAGCAGTGCGTGCATCGTGACTGACAACTTGTTGTGGAATAAATCATCAATGACGTCAATTTTTTACGGCGACATCTCATCATGTTGTTTGCAAACACCAATCCACTGCGGACATAGTCATAAATACTGTACATTACCGTTTTTATCTATTGTGTCTTTATATGTAAAGAGCTGTAACAGACAAAAAGGCTGCAAGTATTATATTACTTTTTCTCGTTTTTTTACCACGTTAGACGTAGACCGAAAGGCACGGTTAGCGTGAATGGATGCTCCGTGCGGTAAGTCTCCAGTCCGCTACCATTACGGAAATAGTAGAACATATTAGGTTCCACATATATGCTGAATGGCTTGAACAAGCGATACTGCACGCCTACACCCATGTTGACAGACCATTGATAGCGTGGTCTTATTGTTCCTTTCAGTGTGTAAGACGAGTCGGCGATAATGATGTATTGCTTGTTGAGCGAGCTACGTATAGGCATCTCAAATGTTACACCACCTGTGGTATAAGCATTGAAACGTCCCTTGCTCCAAATACGATACGTCAAACGCAGCGGTATGCCGATATAGTCTATCTTCTGCACCTTGTTGAGTGTGGCACCATGGAAATCACTTTCAAATTCCGACTTCAGATGTGTATAGGTGATGCCGGTGCCAAAGATCCAGTGTGGGCTAAGCTGCTTGTTGAGTGACAGGCTGAAGGTTAGCGGACGGTGATGGGTAGCCTTCTCGCCCAGCCCTTCGCCACTGTCCCCATCTGTCATGTTATTCCACGCAATCAGTTTCATCTTTGCCCTCTCCACAGAGTCCATCAGGGCACTGTTTCGTGTCATATAGTCCATATACTCGTTCCATGTATGGAGCTTAGCTGCTGCTCCTCCATTGGCATAGTCTATCACGGACAGATAGTTCATGTCTGACAATGCGTTTCCTCCAGTATTAGAAGAAAATCCAAAGTTAAATGTCCATGGATATTTCTTCTTAGATTTGTTGGCAAAAGGCTCTACCTGTGCTATGAGCGGAGCGGGAGTAATCTGTGGAATATGGAATAACGTATCATCCCAAGGCCCATCTTCAGGTGCCAGAACCTTCAAAACAGAATCTGGCAAATAAGCCGTCATCGTGGCAGTAGCCTGAGTGCTATCTGCAGTCTGCATACTATCTGTCATGGCGACAAGATGTGACTTGTGCTCTATCTCTTCACCATTTGAGTTCATGGGCAAAACCTCTATGTACTCGTCCTTGCTAATATGATTTTCCTTAGCATCAGTCTTACCCTTTTCCCTGCGAACCTTAACTGCTTGTGATTTGTCCTCTGCAATATTTTCTGTTTTCCTATACCTAAGCAGATACAGGCATATAGGCAAGAACATAGGCAGTAACAGAAGTACCCAATACTTGTACAGCATCTTCTGTAATTGTGTCTTCGCGCGGAAAAGTTGTGAAGACGAACTATGTGGAGCTATGTGGAGCATCTGCCCGATTTCTATATGAGAATAGCCGTCTAATACAGATAATTTGAATACTTCCTTGCTTTTTTCCGGAAGTTTTTCGATAGCATCAAACAAGATCTGTAAATCCACCTCTTTTTGCTCCTCTGTGCAATCGGAACAAAGATGCTCTGTAATACCCTCTAATGGTATCTCCTTTTTACCAATACTTCGCAGGTATCTAAAGCATAGATTTCTTGCAATGGTTATCATCCATCCCTCGATCTTCGACGTGTCTTTCAAGTCTTTGATGGATGTGAAAATAATGATGAAAGCGTCGTGGAGAACATCCTCCGCAGCACTTTCATCTTTTATATAATGTTGGCATACGCTCAATAGCTTTCCAGCGTATTGCCTATATAGTTGTTCGAGAGCTTTTCTATCCCCTCGCTTGCAATCCTCTATCTGTATCATTTATGGACATTATAAATCCCATATTTTATAAAAGAGTCTACAAATGTAAAAAGACTGCATTGTATTTTCACTTTTTACTTTCTTTAACAGTTGGAGCCTGTCCAATGGCATCCCATAAGTACCACCAGGTAGCCTCCACCTAATTCCACCTTCATTGAACCAAATAATCTTGCTTCGGTACTATGCGTTTTCTCGAAATTTATCCTCTAACAATAGAATTCTTTCCCGCAGTTGGTCAAAAGTCAATGGATTCTCGTTATAAATGAATGACTCTATCATTGCTTTGTAATCATCTCGGAACAAATTTTCTATCTCTCCAGTAGGCCAGATCTTAATATTCTCTCGCTTATCAGAGTCATAATCCACAGAACTGATATGATAGAATTTCTTGCGATGCTCTATGATACTTTTATAAAGTTCTGAGTCGTTGATAGCTGTTTCTGAATAGGTGTCCATCAATCTCTCCAAGTCATAAAGGTGACGGCTCATTCTTTCGCTTCTGGGCGACTTCTTCTGATATTCTTCATTGAGCAATAATGCCTTTTCCAAAAAAGTTCGGATAGGCAGTACCGTAGGAATTAAGCATTGGGTAGCATCATCCACTTCGTTAAAAGTATCATAAATCAGTGAAGTTAATGCTCGGTTTTCAAAAGGTTCATCCATAGACATACAGCTGATTTCGATTTTGACCTTTGGCTGAATGTATTCATTTGTTTCATCTAAGATGCTGGGATAGACAACATTCAACACTACTGGGTCACGGTCTGTATCAATAGGTACCTCAACACCGTCTTGCATGACAGTCTTGACATTTTCGACGTAGTAATCTTTAGCTCCCAATTTTGCAAGTTGCTCATTTAACTCAGGGGAAAGTCGCTCGAAAATAAACTCCCTCGATGCCTTCCGCAAGCTTTTCAGTTGATTATTATTCTCGCACTTGGCAAAAGGATATAGCTTCTGTTTTTCTTCCGTTTCAGTAAACCAACTTCTGCTTAGAGATATGTCTATATCCTCACTGAACCTTCTTAAATCAATGTTCTCCCATTTACCTTTAGAAAGACTTGTTCCGCCTTTGAAAAGCAGGAACTCCGAAAATGACGTAGAGAAAAGTGCTTTGAGGGTAATCGTTACCCACCAGTCCTTCTCTATAGCCAAGTCCTCTATATTTGTTCTCAGTGCTGTATTCTGTACGATTGCGATACGCTCTTCGATGGTCTTATCTTGCCAAATGCTCATACTTTTCTATTATTGGTTTTATATACTTGCGAACCCAGACTGGCGCTGTAGCCAAATCCGTTTTTATCTGTTGCTTTTCGGTTGAGTCAGAGATTAACTTCTCAATTCTATTTGTATCAGCAGAGGTTATGTTTGATTGCCCCTTTGCTTTGAGTGCTAAAACAAGTAATGGCATTAACTTGCTATGATACGAATATGAACTGGGAGATCTGTGCTTCAGTCTTATTTTCTTGTTCCCTATAGTTATAGTCCTCGGTGATCCTGTTGTTAAATAGATAGCCTTCATCGGAACCTGTGTTGACAAACCAAGGGCGTTCAAAGCATATTCTCCTGTTGGTAGAATCTCCGCATTTTCATGTTCTGCGATCAGTTTTACAATCTTCTCTGCCGAAGGATATACATTGCCATAGTTAGTTACTATCGGCTTATAGTATATGCCTTTTGCGAGGCGTTCAAGGACACCAAAACCTTTCATCGTCGATAATAACTTACTGACATATTCATTATCAAACTCAGCAAAGTCATTGACAAAGAAAACCGTTCCTGGTTCAGCCTCGTCTATCCGATGTTTTATCTGTTCTTGAATGGTCATATTAACATATTTTAGTCGGTAACTTTTGCAAAGTTATGGAAATTATCTGTCTTTTGCAACAATACCCCCTACTTTTTTGACTGTTTGGAGGTAAATTAAATGTTGTGCGTTAACATATTTTAGTCGGTAACTTTTGCAAAGTTATGGAAAGCAATTCGCAATGAAAGAGGAATTAAAATTTCACAAGATATAGTACTGCCAACATCTAATGAGAGGTATTGGGAATACTCGATACTCGTTAGTTAAAGGAACTAAAATGAGATTTGGAACTTTCATGGATATTGGTTATCTTTGTATTGTTATTTAGAGGATTTTAGTTGTGCCGATTGATTCTCTTACAAAGGATCTTCATTCAGACTATTCTCCCAACGATGATCTTTGATTTATTTACGGCAGATTTCTTCTTCGTGTGCTATATGACCAAATGGCATTGCGGGTCAAAAATGTGTTACCAATAGGGCTTTTGTGTTACCAATGTGTTACCACTTGACTATTTCTGTGTTACCACCGCCCATCAAAAAGTAGTGTATCATGATGGATATTAACATGTTACGCCATCACTCCCTACTGAGTTTTTGACCCCAGAATGTGTTACCGCCGACCCCATGCGAGTCACTGGAAGGGTTTCGATTTAGAAACCCTTTTTTATTGCTCCCATTTTTTTCCTATTCTACGTTCAATTTGGGTCAGTCCGAAAAGTAGGTGGCAAGAGTTCCAATTCGCGTTCTAAGAAACGCGCGCGCCCTCCTATAGGGGTTTGTAACGTTTCTTTAGTTTTAATCTTTTACGGACAGACTCTCTTTTACCTGAAGTTCTATTAAAGATAATTAACCTCGTGGTAATCGCACTTTTGATTGAGTTTTGATAACTTTGTCTTTCAATATGGAGAAGACGAATCGCGCAAACAGTATGGAAATGGGTTTCATGGGACTTCGGCACTCCCAGTTGTTGGCATTCGATGCTGATGATACACTCTGGGATAACCAAAGTTATTTTGAATCTGTAGAACGTGATTATTGCGAGCTGCTGTCGCCATATGGGTCGGCAGAGGATATTTCAGCCTCACTGTTTAAGACCGAAACGGCCAACATGCCACTGTTAGGATATGGTTGTAAGGCTTTTACCATCTCTTTAGTTGAGAATGCGCTGTCGGTGAGTAACGGCCAAATCTCTCCTAATGATATCCGGCGTATCGTAGATTTAGGTAAATCATTGCTTTCCCTGCCTTCTACTCCTTTGCCCGGGGTAGTTGATACTTTGCGTCAGATTCATAGTTTGCATCGTTATAAGCTCGTGGTTTTCACCAAGGGAGATATGTTAGACCAACAAAATAAATTGGAACGATCTGGGTTGGCAGCTTGGTTTGATGATGTCATTGTTGTGGCAGATAAGACACATCGAGAGTATAAACGGTTATGCACATTATTTGATACAGATATTAGCCGTATGACAATGGTTGGCAATTCTTTTAAGTCTGATATAGCGCCAGTACTACAGCTCGGTGGCTATGCCGTTCACATCCCATTCCATGTGACTTGGAAATTAGAGGAAACGGAGGAATTTGATCATCATCGTCTATGTCGATTGCAACAGATTACTGATATGCTTCGATTGTTATGAGTGGTTAAGGCGACAGTTATCTTTCGTCTATTTATCGGCTCTATGTTATAAAAGTATAAGTTCATCATCTATGGATAAGACCGTATTGCAGGCTTTAGCCAGATGCCCACTCTTCTTTGGAATGAGTGAGACGGAAATAGAGATTGCTCTGGCTGGGGTTTCATATAAGTTAGTCAACTATGACCGGCATGATATCTACGCATTGACAGGTATGCCGCTCAAGAGCGCAGACATTGTGATTCGTGGTATATTGGTCTGTCGCATGTCCTCACTCTCTGGCAAACAAGTGGAGGTGAGTCGTTTGCGTTCTGGTAATATCGTGGCTCCTGCATTGATATTTGGCAAAGATTCCTCTATGCCTGTGAGTGTAGAGACAGATACCGAAGTGACAGTCTTTCGTATGCAGAAACCTGAGTTTCAGGCGTTGCTTGCCGCTAATGAGACTGTGACACTCAATTTTGTGCATGTGCTGTCTAATATTGATATCTTCCTCACGGAGCGGATGCGTGTGCTCAGTTTGTATACCATTCGTGAAAAGGTTGCCTACCTGCTTATGGAGCGTGCAGGAGAACAAGGGTCCAATACGATTCATTTAGAGCGGTCGCGCCAAGAGATAGCCGACTCATTTGGTATCCAGAAATTCTCGTTATTGCGTGTGCTGTCCGATTTTGCCAAAGAAGGCGCCATCAAGGTAAACGGTAGAGAAATCACTATACTTGACCGTTC
The DNA here is from genome assembly GCA_023425865.1 of Bacteroidota bacterium. Classification (GTDB taxonomy): domain Bacteria; phylum Bacteroidota; class Bacteroidia; order Bacteroidales; family Bacteroidaceae; genus Prevotella. The sequence continues at coordinate 86,536 of JAFABV010000028.1, forward strand.
GAAGATGAAATAGTTGAAGATTCACATCAGCTTGCTTACTTTTTATCTTAAATTAATGTAACAACAACTCAGTACAAGACGTCAGTACATTGTAATCGTGTAACCGAGTCACAAGGGCATGTCCGATATCAATTTAAATTCCAAGGAGTGGATCGACATTGTCTTCGAAGGAAGGAACAAGAGGTTTGGTGCCTACCCCCTTCGTAAAGACAGTGCGAGACGAAATGCTATAGCCATGCTTTCCGTCATGTCCTTTTTTGTGTTCTTTCTTCTCATATTCCTTCTCTTAGGATTACTTGATCGTACGAGGCCAATCATCCGGCCTACCAGCGTGCATGAAATATCGAACCTGTCACCTGCGAAGCAGAATCTTCATGTCAAATCGAAAAAGCAGAAGACCATGGATCGTAGGTTGGTGGTGCGGTCAGCAAAGACCATTGGCACTAAAACAGATGTCCAATCATCCGTGCCAGGCACTGGCGCCAAATTCGATGAGGGTACAGGTCTTTCAGATTTGTCGATTACCAGTGGCGACGGTGGAGTGCCTGTCACTAATGACTCACCAATCCAGTCGGCGTCGCCAACAGCTCTCCCCGAACCTGAAGACGAACAGGTGAGGGTAGTAGAACAACTTCCTGAGTTTCCGGGAGGAATTGTGGCTTTTATGAAATGGCTTACCAAGAATTTGCAATATCCACCATCGGCCCGACAGCAGAAAATAGAAGGCAAGGTTGTGGTGACCTTTATTGTCAATAAGGATGGTACGATCAGTGAACCCAAGGTCGTTACGTCTGTGAGTCCGGCATTGGACAAAGAAGCAATGCGGCTCATGGCGTTAATGCCTCGTTGGACGCCTGGGATAGAGAATGGCAAACCATGCCGCACCATGTTTGTTATCCCCATAGTCTTTAAGCTCTCGTAACCATGGGTTTAGTCATGATAAACGGTGCAGTTATGCGCCCCAAAGCTGCCGTTTCACCAGCCCTCTGCACCTATGTCAAGGTCGGGCTGGCTAAATGAGAAGCCCCATGTCATCGTATGGTTTTATATAGAAGCATCGTATGGTTTCATATAGAACTATCGTATGGTTTCATATAGAACCATCGAATGGTTTTATATAGAATTATTGGGCTGTTCGATGCGAACGGTTGGGCGTAGGCATGGAGATGGGGCGACGTGCGGGATGGTCACTGTGGCCAAGAAGGCGGCCTGGACAAGACTCCACGGAGGGTACGTGGATACTATAATGGAGCTGATGCCACGCTTTCAAGCTACACTGGTAGTGCAACGACACAGGAGCGGTGATAGCTTTCTGCCTTACAGGGCGAACGTTGATGGCAGAGACGGTCGGGAACCGATTGCATGCTAACCTCATCCCGAACTCGCGTATTCTATGGAACTTCAAGCGCATGAGATGTTGTTCCGCCATTTATAATCTTGCGAAGACCACGATGTTATCACGATGTTATTGTGCGGGAGTCTTTTATAAAAGGGGTGTTTCTTGCAAGAATGAAGTTTTTTTTTGTTAACTTTGTGGCCAAATATCCCTCTGATGAGGACCGACATATATGAATATCATCGAATTATCCGATAGTCGTCATCGCGACCGCAATTTTTCTATAGAAGTGTTGCCCCCACTGAAGGGTAATGGAACGGATGCGCTGTTTCGAAATATTGACAAGCTGACGCCCCATGAGCCGCTCTATATCAACATCACTACCCATCATAGTGAGTATGTGTATCGTGAACTGGAAAACGGACAGTATGAACGCCAGCGTATACGTCGTCGTCCAGGCACGATAGCCATTGCCGCAGCCATACAGCAACGCTACAACATTCCTGTAGTGCCGCATATTATTTGTGGCGGCGCCACGCGTGAAGATATAGAGTACGAACTTATCGACCTTCAGTTTTTAGGTATCTCCAACCTTTTATTACTCCGTGGTGACAAGGCCCGTGATGACAAGATGTTCACGCCTACCCCTAACGGACATTCACATACCACAGACCTCATTGGGCAAGTAAACCGTTTCAATGAAGGATATTTCGATGATGGTTCTGCTATACGCAATCCAGGCCCATTGTTTCATTTTGGCGTAGCTGCCTATCCGGAGAAACACGAGGAGGCACCCAATAAGGAGATGGATATGCAATATCTCAAGATGAAGCAAGACCTTGGCGCGGAGTATGCCGTTACACAGTTGTTTTACGACAACAACGCCTATTTTGACTTTGTACGTCAAGCTCGTGATATGGGCATCACGATTCCCATCATTCCTGGCATTAAGCCTTTTGCCAAGCTCTCACAGATAAACCAGGTACCCAAGACCTTCCATTGCGACATGCCACAGGCCCTTGCAGAGCAGGCAGTGCGTTGCCAGAGTGATGATGATGCCAAGGCCTTAGGCATTGAGTGGACCACGCGTCAGTGTGAAGAGCTTTATGCTGCTGGCGTACAAAATATACATTTTTACACGGTGTCGGCCCTCGACAGTGTGGTACAGATTGTGCAAAACTTAGGATTTTGATATGCAGTTTACAGAGGTCATCGGTCAACGCGAAGCCGCCCAGCGACTTATACAGGTGGCGCGTGAGTCACGTGTTCCCCACGCCATGCTATTCACCGGTCCTGTTGGCAGTGGTAAGATGGTCCTTGCCCTTGCCTTTGCATCCTATCTGCTTGGTGAGCGCTTGTCAGGCGAATCTTTGCTTGGCAATGAGGCCAAGGTACGCAATGCCGAGGCAATGCTCGCCAAATGGCAACATCCCGACCTCCATTTTACTTATCCCGTTATTAGACCTAAAGGCACGTCGAGCGACCACAAGATGGTGAGCGACGATTTTACCAAGGCATGGCACGATATGCTGGCCGATGGTCCTTATTTTACCATGGACCGATGGATGGAACTGATGGAAGCCGACAATCAGCAAGCTGTCATCTACGAGGCGGAGAGCGATGCCTTGTCGCATAAACTCAATATCAAGTCGAGTCAAGGTGGCTACAAGGTAAGTATCATCTGGTTGCCCGAGCGCATGAACCTTGCCTGTGCCAACAAGTTGCTCAAACTCTTGGAGGAGCCTCCTATGCAGACCGTGTTCCTGTTGGTGTCTGAGGAACCCGAGCGTTTGTTGGAAACCATTCGCAGCCGTGTGCAGCGTTTCGACGTGCCCCGTATCAGCGATGCCGATCTTACCGATGCACTCGTTGCCCGTCGCGGCATAGGGGCCGACGATGCTCACCGCATAGCTCGGGCAGCGGGCGGTAACTGGCTCAAGGCACTTGAGGAACTTGATGCCGGCAACGAGAATCGCCAGTTCTTCGACCTCTTCGTCCTGCTCATGCGCCAGGCTTATATGCGCGACGTGAAAAACTTGCGCAGCTGGAGTGAGTCGGTGTCTGCCTTTGGCCGAGAGAAACAACGTCGTATGCTCGAATACTTCCTGAAGATGGTACGCGAGAACTTCATGTACAACTTCCGCCAACCGGAGCTCACTTATATGACCCGTGACGAAGAGGCGTTTGCCACCAACTTTGCCCGCTTCATCAACGAGCGTAATGTGGTAGAGATTGCTGAAATGTTGCAGCGCACGCGGCGGGATATCGGACAGAATGCCAATGCAAAGATACAGTTCTTCAATTTGGCTTTAGATATGATTATTTACTTAAGAAGATAATATGGGAAATTGTAACATATGTACCGGTTGTGGTCGTGGCATCAGCCACGAAGGCGTAGGACGGCAGGATCACCAGCTCAACACCTACGACTGGCTGGCCGACGTGCCAGGCAACGCCGAGTCAACAGACTTGGTAGAGGTGCAATTTAAGAACACCCGCAAGGGATATTACCACAATGTCAACCATTTGGACCTAAAGAAGGGTGACATTGTCGCTGTCGAGGCCAATCCGGGGCACGACATCGGGGTGGTCACGCTCACCGGACGCCTTGTCAAGCGGCAGATCAAGAAAGCCAACCTCAAGTCAGAGGCCGACATCAAGCGTGTTTACCGTATCGCCAAACCGGTGGATATGGATAAGTACAACGAGGCGAAGTCACGCGAGGAAGCCACGATGATACAAAGCCGTCAGATTGCCAAGGATCTGCAGCTACAGATGAAGATAGGCGATGTGGAATATCAGGGCGATGGTAACAAAGCTATCTTTTACTATATTGCTGACGAGCGTGTCGATTTCCGCCAGCTCATTAAGGTTTTGGCAGATACCTTCCACGTGCGTATTGAGATGAAGCAGATTGGTGCCCGCCAAGAGGCAGGACGCATCGGCGGAACGGGTCCCTGCGGTCGCGAATTGTGCTGTGCCACTTGGATGAAGAATTTCTCCAGTGTGTCAACCAATGCGGCGCGCATCCAGGATATATCTCCCAATCCGCAGAAACTGGCGGGCATGTGTGCTAAGCTCAAGTGCTGTCTCAACTATGAGGTAGACCAGTATGTGGAGGCCGGACGACAGATGCCGCCCAAAGATGCAGTCTTGCAGGCGCAGGACAGCGACTATTATCTCTTCAAGACCGATATATTAGCGCTGCAATGCACCTATTCCACGGATAAGCATTTGGCGGTCAACCTTGAGACCATCAGTGCCGCCCGTGCCAAAGCTATAATTGCCATGAACCGCCGTGGTGAGAAGCCCGTTTCACTTCTCGACGACAGTAAGGCCAAGGTAGCGAAGAAGCCTGTAGACTTGCTGGCTGACGCTGATGTTTGTCGTTTTGACAAGGCCAAGAAAAAGAAGAAGGGATCTTCCCAGCAGTCTAACAAGCCAAGGCAGCAGAAGAACGCCAACGCTAAGCGTCGCCCTGACGCCACGCAGCCCACGGGTGGAGCACCAGCTCCTACAGCCGACATCCCTTCAGCGCAGGCATGAGACGCGGATTCTTCAGCATAGCCGTCGCGGCTCTTGTCATTACGGCCTGTACTGACGGTAAGGTGTACGACCATTATAACCATACACCTCTTGCAGGCTGGGACAAGGTAGACACATTGGTATTCAATGTGCCGCCTGTGCCTACTGCCGGACGCTATAGCACAGACTTGGGGCTACGCATTAACAACACCTTCCCCTTTGTCAGTCTTACGCTTATCGTTGAGCAGACTGTCATTCCCGGTGGTTACACGCGCACAGACACCGTCCCTTGCAAGCTCATCAACGAGAAGGGTAAGATCAATAGGCATGGTGTCAGCTACTATCAGTACAGTTATCATGTATCAGAGATGCAGCTTCACGCCCGCGACTCCCTGCACATAACGGTTCGTCACGACATGATGCGTGAGATACTTCCCGGTATCTCCGACGTAGGAATCCAGTTAGGTAAATATTAACCCAAAACGGGGATGCGCTCAGGCGCATCCCCGTTTTTGTAATTATGTTGTGCTCGGTTATCAGGTGCGACCACACTGCCTTCCGACTGAGGCCTGCTTACATCTTTCCCCTTTGTTCATCCGCATGATGCCGCTGCAAGAGAGTCAGGCGTCTCAGCTCCTTACCAAGTTGCGGCCGGCATCTATTCTCAGGAAGATGAAGAGCAGAATGGTGAAGCCCCATAACGACGACCCGCCGTAGCTGAAGAAGGGTAGGGGGATGCCAATGACAGGAGTGAGACCAAGTACCATGCCCACGTTGATGAAGACGTGAAATAAAAATATGCTCAGCACACAGTAGCCATATACCCGTCCAAACTTGAATGGTTGTCGTTCGGCCAGCTTGATGAGTCGGAGGATGAGCGCCAAGAATAGCAGCAGCACACCGGCTGAACCGATGAAGCCCTCTTCCTCGCCCACGGTGCAGAAGATGAAGTCGGTGTCTTGCTCGGGCACGAACTTCAGTTTGGTTTGTGTGCCATTGAGGAATCCCTTGCCCCGCAGTCCGCCGGAACCAATGGCAATCTCGCTTTGGTGTACGTTGTAGCCCGCCCCCGAGAGGTCTTCGTCTAAGCCCAGTAGCACGTTGATGCGTACACGCTGGTGAGGTTCCATTACATTGTTGAGCACATAGTCCGCACTGTAGAAGAAGATAACCGACCCGATGGAGAATAGAGCTATCAAGATATAACTGGTAATGCGTGACGACAGTCCCTCATAAACCAGATAGCCTATGAGTACCGCGCTCGCGAGAAGTTGCACCCACACGATGTCAAACGGAATGACAAATTCGCTGAACAGCAAGGCTAACAGCGTTATGCCCACACATCCTCCGCCCAGCTGCAGTGCCTTTGCGCGGTCTTGGCAGTAGGTGTAGACCATGCCCGAGGCAAAGAGCTGCACCAGTAGCAGTACGGTAAACTTGCCTACAGACGTGGGAGTATCCCAGAGGAGAGTTTCCTCGAATTTGATGCCCACGACAAAATAGATGACCATGGCCACCCCTGTAAAGAGAATGCCGCCAGGCATACCTTCGCGATAGAACATCAGGAAAAAGGAAAGATATACCAAGGCTGAGCCCGTTTCACGTTGTCCTACAATGAAAAGCATAGGCAACAGCACCACGCCGGCTGCTGTGGCAAAATGTTTCCATTGAGACATCGCGAACCCATAGGTACTCATGAGCTTCGCCACGGCCAATGCCGTGGCAAATTTGGCAAACTCGGCAGGCTGCAGTCGCAGAGGGCCAAGAACGAGCCACGACCGCGAGCCCTTGATTTCGTGCGGATTGAAGATCGTGATGAATAGCAGCAGAAGCAGCATCGCATAGATGACGTAGGCGAAAGTGTCATAAAACCGATCATCGAGCATGAGCAGCACAAAGCCCAATACCAGCGATGTGCCTATCCATACTATCTGCATACCCGAGCGCGTGCCTAAGCTAAAGATATCGGTCTCACCGTACGTATAGCTTGCGCCGCACACGCTAATCCATCCGAAGGCGAGGAGGGCAAGATAGATACCTATCGTCCACCAATCGAGACTTCTTAGTACGCTGGGTTGTTTACCTGTTTGTTGAACCATAAGCTATTCTTCGTTGCTGTAGACTTTCCATCTCGCGCTGGCGTGCTGGCGATAGTTTGCCTGTGAGATACTGTTCGAAGAGTACTCCCGCGATGGGTACGGCGAAGTCAGCGCCAAAGCCACCGTTTTCCACATATACGGCAATGGCAATCTTGGGGTTGTCCATGGGTGCGAAGCCCATGAATACAGAGTGGTCATGTCCGCGGTTTTGTGCCGTACCGGTCTTGCCGCACACGGCAAAGGGCAGCGAGGCCAAATGTCGGCAGGTGCCACCGAGCACCGACGAGCGCATACCTGCTACGATGTAATCGTAAGCCCGGCGGGTGGCCCGTGTATAGTGTCGACGGCTGAAAGTCGTGTCAATCTCCCCTCCCTTGATACTCTTCACCACATGGGGGATATAGTAATAGCCACGGTTGGCGATGGTGGCACCAAGGTTGGCAATCTGCAGTGGAGTGAGGTTCACCTCACCCTGCCCAATGGAGATACTGATTACCGTAAGTCCGTTCCATGACCCCTTGTAGGCATTGTCATAGAAATTGGCGTTTGGTATGAGTCCTCGTTTCTCGCCTGGCAGGTCAACTCCAAGTTTGTAGCCGAATCCCATGCTTACCATATAGTCTCGCCAGGTGTTCATGGCTTCATCCACATTCTTGTATTTTTGCCGGTTGCTCATCATGTAGTATAGTCCCCAGCAGAAATAGGCGTTGCACGAGGTGCTCAGGGCCGGAACAATAGACACCGGTGAGGCATGACCGTGACAGCCTACATGCAAGCCGCGATAATAGAAACCATGGTGGCAGGCGAAAGCGGTTTGCCCATTCACGATGCCCTCACTGAGAAATGTTAGTCCTTGCGAGGTCTTGAAGGTCGACCCCGGAGGATATTGTCCCATGATGGCGCGGTTGAGCAGTGGCTTCCATACGTTTTTCGAGAGGGCCCGGTGGGTCTTGCTGCGATTGCGCCCTTCGAGCAAGCGTGGGTCGTAAGAGGGCGATGACACCATGCTCAGCACCTCGCCCGTCTGTGGGTCGATGGCCACGATAGCCCCTATCTTGCCCTCGAGCATCTTTTCGCCAAGCGCCTGCAGCTTGATGTCGATACCTAAGGTGAGGTCTTTGCCTGGTTTGGGCCTATGGTCAAACTTGCCGTTTTGATAAGACCCCTGTATCCGTCCATGAGCGTCACGCAGCAGAATCTTCACCCCTTTCTCTCCGCGCAGTTCCTTCTCATAGCTTCGCTCCACGCCCAGTTTACCTATGTAATCTCCCGCCTGATAGTAGTCGTCTTCGTCGATGTCGCTTTGCGATACTTCAGCCACATCGCCCAATACGTGCGCGCCGTAGGGATATTGATACTGACGGATGCTGCGTTTCTGCACATAGAACCCCGGAAATCTGAATATCTTCTCTTGGAACACGCTGAAATCCTTGTCATCCACCTGCGTCATAAACAGCTGTTGGGTGAAGCGCGAATAGCCTGGGTTCTTGTTGCGATCCTTGATTTCGGCCATTCTCTGTATAAAATACTCCTTGTCGATACCCAGTGTGCGGCAGAAATCAAGCGTGTCTATATGTCCTTTGGCCTCATTCATTACGACCATGATGTCGTATGAGGGCTGGTTGTAGACTAATAATTTTCCGTTGCGGTCACGAATGAGACCACGAGAAGGAAAGTCGATCTTTTTGAGGAAGGCGTTAGAGTCAGCGCTCTTGCGGTAGTCATCGCTGACCACCTGCAGGGCAAAGAGGCGTATGATATAGAGCACCACAATCAGGGTGGCTACCCCGCCAATCACGATTCTTCTATTTTCAAGATTGAAATCTTTCATCTGATCCTAAACATTCATAGTGCTTCGCTCCATGCTCCACGGTGCTTCAGAATCGCTTGGTCAATTCTTGCGCAGATTGTCAACCACTACGATCAGGACGACAGAGAGCAACATGCTGCCCGCAACGCTCAGTATCCACTGTAGCCAGTTGAAGAAGGTAAACGTCTCTACCGTGAAGAACACCACACAATAGATAAACGTGAGCAGAAGCGTATAGTATAAATAACGCATGAGCCCGAATGTGAAGATAGAGGGCTGTATGTCTTCGTCACTCTCGCGTTGCATGAAGAGTTCGAGCACGTAGGGCTGCAGCAGGGCGAGCAGCGTCATCGACGTAGCCGCTACGCCGGGTGTATTTGAGAAAATGTCAACGCTCAGTCCCATGATAAAGCTCCATACCAACAGCGCCCATTTGGGATAGTTGCGCTTGAAACTGCTCACAAAGTAGATATAAAGCAGTGGCGTGGCATAGCCAAAGAGGTGTATATGGTTTAACACCAGTGCCTGTGCCAGCAGCAGAATGATAAAGAGCCATAGCCGTTTCAGCAAGTCAATGTTCATGTCAGCTTCTATTTGTCATCCTTGGTTTTGAGAGAGTCTTGTGCCGCCCTGAGCACTTCCAGCTGTTTGAGCATGGGACGGTTGTCGATGACACACACGTCGCGCAGCTTGGCAAAATCGGTCGAGAGGTTGATTTGTAGGCGATAGGATACTCCGTCGGGCGAGTTATACACGTGTCTGATTCTGCCCACGGTAATTCCTGGAGGGAAGATAGACGAGAAACCGCTGGTTTCCACCCAGTCAAAGAGCTTGAAGTGGGCATGGCGCGGAACGTCATCCATATAGGCCACACGAGAGTCGCCGCCCTCCCAATGCAGATACCCAAAATACCCCCTTCCCCTGATTTTGCAGCTGACGCTGGAAGACAGGTTGAGCAGCGGTATCACCACTGAGTAGTGGGGGGCCACCATGTAAACCACGCCCACCACACCATTGCCGCTGGCTACACCCATATCCTGGCGTACGCCATCGGCACTGCCTTTGTCTATGGTGATGAGGTTGTTGTGGCTTTTGACGCTGTTGCTCACCACCTTGGCAGGGATGAGCTTGTAGTCCTTAAGCAGTTCCAGTTGGCTGCGTTGCATCCAGGTAGAGTCGTGGGTGACGTCAGTGAGTCGTTCAGCGAGCGCTTTGACTTGTTGTTCGAGATACAGGTTGCGCTGGGTGAGCTCTTGGTTGACTTTCGACATCGAGAAGAAAGACTCTACCTCAGACTCCCATCCCAATAATCGGCCCGATACGGCGTTGGCTGATGAGAACCATACGCTGCCTTGGTAGCTGTTGTACTGAAACAGCAGCACCAATCCGATCACTTCGAGGATCAGAAAGACAAACCAATGGTTGTATTTTGAGAGAAACTCAAGAAGGTTGCGCATGGGTGGCTTGATACAAAGTATATAGATGACACAAGGCATCGCACGCTGTGTCTTCGACTTGGTGATAGTCAGCTGCTGCCGTCATGCCAAGTTCCAGATGAGCAGTGTGCGATGCCCGTGTGTCCATACCCCCTGACGGGTTATCGCATGAGGAATGAGAATCGGTTGACGTTCTTCAATGCTATGCCGGCTCCCTTGGCCACGCTGTGCAGTGGGTCGTCGGCAATGTGGAACGGAATGTTGATTTTGTCTTGCAGGCGCTTGTCGAGACCGCGAAGCAGCGCGCCGCCGCCAGTGAGGTAAATGCCGTTCTTCACAATGTCGGCATACAGCTCGGGTGGAGTGGCCTCAAGGGCTGAGAGTACAGCGTTCTCTATCTTGGCCACGGTCTTGTCTAAGCAGTGGGCAATCTCCTGATAGCATACGGGAACCTCCATGGGGAGTGCTGTGATACGGTTGGGGCCATGTACCACATAGTCTTCGGGTGCCTCGTCACCAAGGTCGGTGAGTGCTGAGCCCACGTGAATCTTGATACGTTCAGCCATACGCTCAGACACTTTCACGTTATGCTGTCGGCTCATATATTCCTGAATGTCGGCCGTGAGGTCGTCGCCAGCGATGCGTATCGAGTTGTTGCTCACGATGCCGCCTAATGAGATGACCGCAATCTCGGTAGAGCCACCGCCAATGTCAACGATCATATTTCCCTCTGGCGCCTCCACATCGATGCCGATACCAATGGCTGCGGCCATGGGCTCAAAGATGAGATAAACGTCGCGCCCTTCAGCGTGCTCAGCGGAGTCGCGCACGGCGCGCAACTCTACCTCGGTAGAGCCCGAAGGAACGCCGATCACCATGCGGAGTGAAGGAGAGATGAGGTGCGACCCCTTGTGTACCATCTTGATGAGTCCGCGCATCATCTGCTCACATGCCGTGAAGTCGGCAATGACACCGTCGCGCAGTGGGCGGATGGTTCGGATGTTGTCGTGGGTCTTCTCGTACATCATCTTGGCCTTCTCACCCACGGCAATCATTTTGTCTGTACGACGGTCGAGAGCTACTACCGAGGGTTCGTCCACCACAATCTTGTCATCACTGATGATGATGGTGTTGGCAGTGCCCAGGTCCATCGCAATTTCCTGGATAAAAGAAAAAAATCCCATATCAATATCTTGGTATTATGCCCGCGTGCTGCGCAAGGCGTTTTTACTTATTGCTTGCAAACCAGTTGTGAATGGCTGTGTCGTAATGGCTGCTTACGCCAAAGGCACGTTCGGCCAGCATCTTGCGGTCTTCGATGTCGGTGCAGGCTCCTTTCCGGTTGAGTATGTCAAGCAGTACGCCATACTCTGCTTTGCTGGGAACAATAACCACATCCTTGAAGTTCTTGGCACCGGCTCGGATGAGTGATATGCCGCCAATGTCTATTTTCTCAATGATGTCTTGCTCTGATGCTCCTGCAGCCACTGTCTGCTCGAAAGGATAAAGGTCTACGATGACCAGGTCGATCGAAGGAATCTCATACTCCTGCATCTGTTGCTGGTCGCCTGCATGGTCGCGGCGAGCGAGGATACCACCAAAGATTTTGGGGTGCAGTGTCTTGACTCTTCCCCCGAGGATTGAGGGATAAGTGGTTACTTCTTCTACTTTCTGGCAGTCGTATCCTAAGCTTTCGATAAACTCCTGTGTGCCTCCGGTGCTCAAAAACTTAACTCCCTCAGCATTTAGTTTGGCCAAGAGTTCCTCCAAGCCATCTTTGTGAAAAACTGAGACGAGCGCAGTCTTTAGTTGTTTTGTTTCAGCCATATTCTCCTGTACGTTTATGATAAGATGTGCAAAGTTACTAATTTTTAGACAACTACTTGTGGGTTTATCATTATTTTACATTCTTTGCGCCACAAAAATGATGCAGGCTAAGCAGGAGAAAGTGTAGGGGAGTGTTGCCGCATGGTGGCTTGGATGGTGCGCGGGGGCTGTTGAGGTGTGCTGACAACGGCGAGGTGGCTGGGAAGCAACGCCCTTTTCGTATTCATTCAAGGGGCGTAATCCGCGTACTTCTATGCTGGACGGTGTGATATTTCAATATAGAAACATCCGATGGTTTTATATAGAAACATCCGATGGTTTTATATAGAATCATCCGATGGTTTTATATAGAATCATCTGGTGGTTTCATATAGAACCATTCAGCGTTGGGTGGCTTCTGGTGATAGCCCAACGCTGTAATGGGATGATGATGAGGCTCTTTCGGTTGATTAAAAGTTGTCGAATGGCCTGTCGTGGCAATGGGTTGCTTGGATAAAAAATCTCTCCCTGCCGCATTGTGCACGATGCGGAGGGAGAGTAGGTTGGATGGGGTAGGCTGGCGATCAGTGCCGGTCAACGTTGTGTAGAACGTCTTTCCATTGTGCGTAAGCATCCAGATAGGCTGCCCGGTTTTTGCTGTCGGGTTCAATGACCGCGAGTTGCTTTAAGGTGGCAAACGCCTCGTTGTGGTCTTTGTAGATGCCGCAGCCCATGCCCGCTCCCTTGGCCGCTCCCACGCTACCGTCGGTTTCGTAGAGCTTGATGGTGGCTCCACTTACCCCAGCCAGCGTGTCGCGGAAGAGTGGGCTAAGAAACATGTTGGCTCGCCCGGCATGTATTGTTGTGATGTCCATACCCATTTGCTGCATGACCTCCATGCCATAGCAGAATGAGAAGACGATACCTTCTTGTGCGGCGCGTACCACGTGGGCCCGGTTGTGCTTGTTAAAACTGAGCCCATGAATGCTGCAATCGGTGTCTCGGTTCTCAAGCACGCGCTCTGCGCCATTGCCAAATGGTATGATGGTCACACCCTCACTGCCGATGGGCACGGTGGCGGCCAGGTTGTTCATCTCTGCGTAACTAAGTTCGGGGGTAATGTTACGATGTATCCATGCGTTCAAGATGCCGGTGCCGTTAATGCAGAGCAATACGCCTAAGCGGTCGGTATCGGGAGTGTAGTTGACGTGCGCAAAGGTGTTGACCCTGCTTTTGGGGTCGTAACCCACCTCGCCGAGCACCCCATATACTACCCCCGAGGTGCCGGCCGTAGAGGCTATTTCTCCGGGGTTGAATACGTTGAGGCTCAGTGCGTTGTTGGGCTGGTCGCCGGATCGGTATGAGATAGGGGTTCCGGCCTTGAGTCCCAGCTCATTGGCGGCAGCCTCGCTCACCTGACTCTGCACGGCGAAGGTGGGCACAATGTCGGGGAGTATGCTGGCTGGGAAATCGTAATAGTCGAGCAGAAACTGAGCGGGCTTCTTGTCGACAAAATCCCAAAAAATGCCTTCACTCAGCCCACTGATGGTCGTATTGATTTCGCCACTAAGCTTCATGGCCAGATAGTCGCCAGGAAGCATAATCTTGTAGATGCGTTGGAACGTGTCGGGTTCGTTCTCCTTCACCCATGCCAACTTGGCGGCGGTGAAGTTTCCGGGCGAGTTCAACAGGTGACTCAGGCATCGGTCGGCGGTGAGGTCGGCAAAGGCGCGGTCACCATAGGGCACGGCGCGGGAGTCGCACCAAATGATGGAATCGCGCAAGACGTTGTGGTCGCGATCCACACATACCAGTCCGTGCATCTGGTAAGAAATGCCTATAGCGCGTATGTCGTCGCCGGTGGCGCCTGTCTCTGCCATTATTTTCCGGAGTGACAGTTTGGCGTTCTCCCACCACATCTGTGGGTCTTGCTCGGCCCATCCGGCTTTAACGGCCTTGATCGGAGCTTCGTGGTCGGGAAAGAACGCCGTAGCGGCAATCGCGCCACTGTCGGCGTCGACAAGAGAGGCTTTAACAGAGCTGGAACCTACGTCGAAGCCTAAGAGATACTGTTTGTTCATTGCGGAGTCAAGATTGATTCGTTTGATAGCACAAAGATAACGTTTTACTGATAAAAGGTATTGTTTTTTGATAGTTTTAACGGAGTAGATGTACGTTTTGCACAAAAAATCTGACCTATGGTCTCCGTGACGCGCGGTATCATCAGGATAATTCATTCTAATAATGGTAAGGAAGATATCAGCTATGGGAAATTAAATGTTAAGGTAAAATCAATTATACGATGTCTTTTTTGTGCGATAATCTTCTGCTATGTTTGGAGGACTGCTTGTCTTATATTATTAAAATAGGTGTAGTAGGGTATGTGCTGAAGTGATGGCTTAGCGGGTTAATTGTTTACTGACGTGCGACTTGTGCTCAACGGCGAAGAAGTGCGGTTGGGCTGGTTCCAAATTGCATGTTCACGATGTGTGATGCTATGCGCGTTATGCTTGGTTTAGCTTTTTCATTGGAGTTCATATTCTTGAGGGGCGTCAATTTTCAGCCATTTGTGTACATTTTTTGTGAAATATATTTGGATGTATGAAAGTTTTTTTGTTATTTTGCAACCGAAAATACAGATAGTTCAAATAATCATTAATAATTCTAGAGAGTATGAAGAAGTTATTTGCTTTGATGGCTGCAGCTTTGGTAGCCGCTTCTGCTTCTGCACAGACTGTGACAGAGAGCAAGACATTTGACAATTTTTACATTGGTATAAATGGTGGTGTTGCCACCAAGACAACTGGCCACGCTTGGCTGAAGGGTCTGAATCCTAACGCTGGTCTCCGTATCGGTCGTTACTTCACTCCGGTATTCGGTCTGGCAGTTGAGAGCAACGCTTATTTCTCTAACAAGCCTTGGAATAGTGTTGGTACTACTGTTCGTGCCTTGAACACAAGCTTGCTGGGTACTGTGAACCTGAGCAACTGGTTCGGCGGCTACAAGGGTGAGCCTCGTGCTTTCGAAGTTAGCGCACTCTATGGTCTCGGTTGGGGTCACATCTTTGGTAACAAGTACATCGGCGCCGACTACAATCAGCCCGATCAGGCCAAGAACTATGCCCTTGGCGTGACGAATATCTCAAAGACAAACTCCCTGACTTCTAAGGCTGCCATCGACTTCGCTTTCAACCTCGGTGAGAAGAAGGCTTGGCAGGTATACATTGAGCCCGCTATCATCTGGGGTCTCGATGGTTTTGGTTATGAGGGTATTGAGTACAACATCAACAAGTCTTTCGTTCAGTTGAACGCTGGCGTTGTTTATAAGTTCAAGAACTCTAACGGCACTCACAACTTCACGATTGCACAGCTTCGCGACCAGGCTGAAATCGATGGTCTGAACGCTACAATCAACGACCTCCGCAACGAACTGGCCAAGAAGCCGAAGGAAGTGATCAAGGAGGTGGTGAAGGAAGCTCCTGCTGTACAGCCTCAGGTTGTTAAGGTTGAGAACCTCGTGTTCGTAACCTTCGCTCAGGGCAAGTCTGTTCTCACCAAGGATGCTAAGAAGGCTCTCGACGGCGTGAAGGCTGGCAAGCACGTACAGATTGTAGGTACCGCTTCACCTGAGGGTTCAAAGGAACTGAACGACCGTCTGTCTCAGGCTCGTGCTGACGAGGTGGCTAAGTACCTCCAGGCTAAGGGCGTAGTTGTTGACGAGGCTACTGGTAAGGGTGTTCAGGGTACTACCTCTAACCGTCTGGCTGTAGTTTACGTGAAGTAATACAACCCATCATCATAATTATCCCGCTGTCCACTTGGATGGCGGGATTTTTTTTGTACCCTTGCGGGTAACAATTTGTTATGGCAAAGGCCATCTTGTTTTAGATTATAATAATTTTGTCGTTGCTTCTTACGAATTGTGGACAAAAGCTAAATTATTACCGATAATTTGTTTGTGTTAGAACAAAATTGCGTAACTTTGCATGAAAAACATATATATAGCGTTATGAAGCATCAGTTGAGAAGCGCCGTATGCACCGAAGGACGCAGGATGGCAGGTGCGCGAGCACTCTGGGTAGCCACAGGCATGAAGCGCGAGCAGTTTGGTAAACCTATTATCGCCGTTGTCAATTCATTCACACAGTTTGTGCCTGGTCATACGCACCTGCACGAAATTGGTCAGATTGTTAAGCAGGAGATTGAGAAGATGGGCTGTTATGCAGCTGAGTTCAATACGATTGCCATTGATGATGGTATTGCCATGGGGCACGACGGCATGCTCTATTCTTTGCCCTCGCGTGATATTATTGCCGACTCGGTAGAGTACATGGTCAATGCGCACAAGGCTGATGCCATGATTTGCATCTCTAATTGTGATAAGGTGACGCCTGGTATGCTGATGGCTACCATGCGTCTCAATATCCCCACTGTGTTCTGCTCTGGCGGGCCTATGGAGGCCGGACGCTGGCGTGGTGAGAACGCTGACCTGATTACCGCTATGGTAAAAGGCGCAGATCCCGAGGTGAGCGACGAGGAAGTGGCGCAGTTAGAGCAGAATGCCTGTCCCGGATGTGGCAGTTGCTCCGGCATGTTTACAGCCAACTCGATGAATTCGCTGACTGAGGCCATCGGTTTGTCGCTGCCGGGTAACGGCACTATTTTGGCAAGCCATGCCAACCGCATCGAACTTTTTAAGCAGGCAGCACGGCAGATTGTCAAGAACACGCTCGCCTATTATGAAGAGGGAGACGACAGTGTGCTGCCTCGCAGTATTGCCACGCGCGACGCGTTTATGAACGCCATGACATTGGATATCGCGATGGGTGGCAGTACCAATACGATTTTGCATTTGCTTGCCGTGGCGCAAGAGGGAGAGGTGGATTTTACCATGGCCGATATCGACAAGTTGAGTCGCCACGTTCCCTGCCTGTGCAAGTTGGCCCCCAATACGCAGAAATATTCCGT
This sequence comes from Bacteroidota bacterium, assembly GCA_023425865.1. Taxonomy (GTDB): domain Bacteria; phylum Bacteroidota; class Bacteroidia; order Bacteroidales; family Bacteroidaceae; genus Prevotella. The sequence goes on from JAFABV010000028.1 coordinate 103,515, forward strand.
GCAAGAGTGCAATCGCGCTGGTGGCATCATAGGTATCCTGAACGAACTGCATAAAGGTGGGCTTATCCAGCCTGCGGTCAGTCGTGTGGATGGCATGACTCTCGGTGAAGCAATGCGTAAATATGATATTACCGGTGTCGACGTTGACCCAGAGGCCGACCGCATCTATCACAGTGCTCCCGGTCGTCGTTTTACCACTACGATGGGCAGTCAGAATGAGCAATGGCCCTCGCTCGATACCGATCGAGAGAACGGATGTATCCGTGATTTGGAGCATGCCTATACGCGTGACGGTGGCTTGGCGGTGCTCTTCGGTAATATTGCCCAGGATGGTTGCGTGGTGAAGACCGCGGGAGTGGATGAAGAGTTATGGCATTTTTCAGGTCCGGCTGTGGTGTTCGACTCACAGGATGACGCTTGTGAGGGTATTCTCAGCGGCAAGGTAAAGAGTGGCGATTGTGTCGTTATTACCCATGAGGGGCCGAAGGGAGGGCCGGGTATGCAGGAGATGCTGTATCCCACCTCTTATATTAAGAGCCGACACTTAGGAAAGGAATGTGCGCTTATCACTGACGGTCGCTTTTCTGGGGGAACCAGCGGACTGAGCATTGGTCATATTTCTCCTGAGGCCGCTTCCGGTGGTAATATCGGTAAGATAAAGGACGGTGATATCATTGAGATTGATATTCCTAACCGTAGTATTAATGTGAAACTTAGTGATGAAGAATTAGCGGCTCGCCCGCAGCAGCCGCTGAAACGCAACCGTGTCGTGAGCAAGGCATTGCGCGCGTATGCGCAGAGTGTAAGCTCGGCTGATAAGGGGGGCGTGAGAATTATTGACTGACCGTATGTTTAATGGATAACATGACATAATCATGACAGAGACAGTAGGAAAACAGACAGGCGCGGTTGCCGCACAGCAGACTGAGCAGGAAAAACCGTGGTCGGGTATTCATATAGGTGAAGAGTGTTCAGGAGCGGAGATCCTGATGCGTGCGCTTTATCAGGAGAATGTCAAGACAATATTTGGTTACCCGGGAGGTGCCATTATTCCGGTATATGATAAACTGTACACATATACTCGCAAGCAATCACCTTGGTTTGAACATATTTTGGTGCGTCACGAACAGGCCGCAGCGCATGCCGCCGAAGGCTACGCCCGTGTTTCCGGAGAGGTAGGCGTGGTGCTGGTGACGTCGGGGCCTGGTGTGACCAATACGCTCACCGGCGTGGCAGACGCCATGATGGACTCTATACCTATGGTGGTGATCGCCGGACAGGTAACCGTAGACGCTCTGGGTACTGACGCGTTTCAGGAGGTGGACCTTGTAAACATCGCGCAGCCCATTACCAAATGGAGCTATCAGATCAGACGGCCTGAAGACGTGGCATGGGCTGTGAGTCGGGCTTTCTATATTGCCCGGAGTGGCAGGCCTGGTCCGGTGGTTCTTGATTTTGCAAAGAATGCCCAAACCGGTATGGCTAAATGGCTGCCTGGTAAGACTGATATGGTTAGCTCTTACATACCGTGTCCCCAGATTGACGAGGAGGCACTGCGACAGGCCGCCGAGCTCATCAACAATGCCCAGAAGCCTATGGCCGTGGTAGGACATGGCGTGGAGATTGGTCAGGCGCAGCAAGAGCTCATGCAGTTTCTTGAGACTGCGGATATTCCCGCAGGTCTTACCTTGCTGGGATTGTCGGTCTTGCCAACCAGCTATCCTTGGAATGTAGGCATGCTTGGTATGCATGGCCGCTACGCGCCCAACCTCAAACAGCAGGAATGTGATGTGCTGATTGCGATTGGCATGCGCTTTGACGACCGCGTGACCGGTGCTTTGAACCGTTATGCCAAGCAGGCTAAGGTGATACATTTGGATATTGATCCCAGTGAGATCGATAAAAACGTAAAAACGGATGTGGCTGTAGTGGGCGATTGCAAACAGAGTCTTGCCATGCTCAACAGTCTGGTGAAAAAGGCCAACCATGAGGAGTGGCGCAAGTCATTTGAGCCACTGTATCAGGAAGAAAAAGAGAAGGTAATCGATCGTGACCTCCATCCTACTGAAGGTCCTCTGCTGATGGGTGAGGTGGTGAATGTAGTGGCCGAGGCAACAAATGGCGACGCCGTATTGGTCAATGACGTGGGGTTGAACCAGATGTTCTCAAGCCGTTACTTTAAGTTCAACAAGATACGCAGCATAGTTACCAGCGGAGGCTTAGGAACCATGGGCTTCGGACTGCCTGCCGCTATGGGCGCAGCCTTTGGCGCCCCAGATCGTACCATCTGCCTGTTTATGGGTGATGGCGGATTTCAGATGAGCATTCAGGAGTTGGGCACCATTATGGAAAACCAGACTCCCGTGAAGATGATTCTGCTGAACAACAACTATCTGGGCAATGTACGACAGTGGCAGGACTTGATGTATGAGCGTCGTCACTCATTCACGAAAATGCTTAACCCAAGTTATGAAGATATTGCCCGTGCTTACCATATTCCCTATGATGTGGTCATCAATCGTGAAGACTTGGCAGAGAAGGTGGCAAAGATGCTTGCCACCGAGGGGCCTTACCTTCTTGAGTGTGCCCTTAAGGAAGAAGAAAACGTTGAGCCGATGGTGACGCCGGGCAGTGCGTTGGATGAAATGTTGTTACATTTGGATATTTAATGTTATGGAGCAAAAGTTTTATACCTTATTAGTATATAGTGAGAATCTTGCCGGTATCCTTAATCAGGTGACAGCCGTGTTTTCGCGCAGACAAGTAAATATTGAGAGTCTCAATGTTTCGGCATCCAGTATTAAGAACATCCATAAGTACACCATCACGTGTTGGAGCGACGAAGATCAGATTCAGAAGATCACAAAGCAGATAGAGAAGAAGATTGATGTGATCAAGGCCAATTACTATACTGATGACCAACTCTTCATCCATGAAGTGGCATTGTACAAAATCGCAACGCCCATACTGCTTGATAATCCTGAGATTTCTCGGGTTATACGTCGCCATGATGCACGTATGATGGAGGTGAATCCTACATATTCTACTGTACTTTTTGCCGGAAGAACCGAGGATATTGCAGACCTATACCATCAACTCGACAGTTATAATTGTTTATTACAGTATTCACGGTCGGGACGTATTGCGGTTACTCGAAGCTTTGAAGAGCCTGTGACAGACTTCCTCAACGAACGTCATCCGGAATAACATAAGCATGGAATGATGAGCGAAGATCAGTTTTCGACAGCATTATTGCCTAAGACAGGTAGCTATGAGTTTATAGCAGAGCCTTTTCATTGTGACTTTTCCAATCACCTCTTCCTGGGACATTTGGGGAATGCCATGCTCAATGCCGCTGACTTTCATTGCAATGATAGGCAGTACGGCATGAGCTATCTCAATACCATTCATCGTACCTGGGTGTTGTCCAGGTTGGCCATAGAATTGGAACGTATGCCGCTTGCCTACGAGCATTTCTTGATAGAAACGTGGGTCGAAGATGTTATGCGCTATTTCACGAACAGAAATTTTGCTGTAAAAAGTGTTGATGGCAAGACGGTGTACGGGTATGGGCGCAGCGTTTGGGCGATGATTGACATGGAGAGTCGTCAACCAGTCAACCTGTTGGAGGTAAAGGATGGGTTGATAACAGAATATATTGACAAAGAAAAGGTGTGTCCCATCGATAAGCCGGGACGTGTGACGATCAATCAGGAGGTGTCACTGGCGAGAACCATAGACACTTATTATCAGGATGTAGATGTAAACGGGCATATCAACTCAGTGAAGTACATCGAACATGTGCTCAACCTGTTTGGTTTGGATTGGTATCGTACGCATTTTCTCAAGCGGTTTGAAATAGCTTATGTAGCAGAAAGCCATGCGGGAGATAAACTTAACTTTTATCTGCAGCAAAACAGTGACCTGGATTTTGTGGTTCGTATAACTAAAAGCACCGATGAAGAAGTGGAGGTTGTAAGATGTCTGCTTAATTTTGTAAAAGATTAGAGTTTAATTTGGTTGTACGGTTTTAATTTATTACCTTTGCGTACGTTTGTAAGACAAACAGTAGTGCAATATGACGGAAAAATCGTTATTTTAACATTATAAACAGTATTTATTATGGCAGAGATGAATTTTGGTGGCGTTGTTGAAAACGTAGTCACCAACAAAGAGTTCACATTAGACAAGGCACGTGAAGTGTTGAAAAATGAAACAATTGCTGTGATCGGTTACGGTATTCAGGGTCCCGGTCAAGCTTGTAATCTCCGTGACAACGGCTTCAATGTCATTGTTGGACAGCGTCAAGGTAAGACCTACGACAAGGCTGTGGCTGACGGATGGGTGCCTGGAAAAACCCTTTTCTCTATTGAGGAAGCTGCTCAGAAGGGTACTATTATTTGTATGTTGCTTTCTGATGCAGGACAGATTGCTGTTTGGCCTACGTTGAAGCCTTATCTCACGCCAGGTAAGACACTGTATTTCTCACATGGTTTTGTTATCAACTGGCAAGATCGTTCAGGCGTGGTTCCTCCTCAGGACATCGATGTGATCATGGTTGCTCCTAAGGGTTCTGGTACCTCTCTGCGTACCATGTTCCTCGAAGGGCGTGGTTTGAACTGTTCTTATGCAGTTTATCAGGATCATACAGGCAATGCTGAGGAGAAGACAATAGCCTTTGGTATTGGTATTGGTGCGGGTTATATGTTCAAAACAACTTTCCGCAAAGAGGCTACTTCAGACCTTACCGGTGAGCGTGGCTCGCTGATGGGTGCTATTGAGGGTCTGCTGGAGGCACAGTATGAGGTGCTTCGCTCACATGGACACTCTCCTTCTGAGGCTTTCAACGAAACTGTTGAAGAGCTCACCCAAAGCCTTGGTCCGCTGTTTGGCCAGAACGGTATGGACTGGATGTATGCAAACTGTTCTACTACAGCCCAGCGTGGCGCACTTGACTGGCGTCCTCGTTTCAAGGCTGCCATCAAGCCTGTGATGGAGTGGTTGTATCTCAGCGTAGAGAATGGAACTGAGGCACAGATTTCTATTGACAGAAACTCTCAGCCCGACTATCGTGAGAAATTGAACCAGGAGTTGAAGGAGATGCGTGAAATGGAGATGTGGCGTGCTGCTGTAACCGTTCGTCAACTGCGTCCCGAAAACAACTAAATCAAGATTTAGGCGTAGCTTTTAGAATTTATATAGTATCCCGGATTCCATTTTGGCATCCGGGATTTTTATTCCTGAGGGTGTAAAAAGTTTATATATTATTAACAAATTTGTGTTGGGGGGTAAGCCAAGAAAGCTCTGCTCGTGCTGCCTGCAACCCTACTGAATAGTAGTGAATTTGTTGAATATTAGCCTTTTGCATACTTTATTATAATCCTTAAAATACGATAAACTGACCGTTTTATTGCATTATTTGTGTAACTTTGCGCCGGTTAAGAATAAAGCTGCTTTTTGTTTTGGTGGATTTATTCAAGTTGATAACGGAGCCAGGTTGAAGTTTTATAGTTGGTTTTTGACTTCACCGCGAATCACATTTTTTGTTTTTCAGGTTCCATAAACAGCAAGTTATGATTAAATATTTGAGAACGTTTTATTTATTTATTCTATTCGTTGTGAGTAGCCAGGTTAATGCCGCAAATACAGAACCTATACCTGGGACGGATGACGCACCCACGGCCACTACACCGAATTCAACGAAAAATGAAGTTCAGCGAAATGACTATGCTTCAACTTTCAATTGGGAACCGGTTATAAATGCCATCATCCAAGTAGAGAGCAATGGTGATCCCAATGCCAAGAGTGGTAGTTCGGTGGGTGTCATGCAGATTACACCGATATTGGTTGCAGAGTGCAATCAGATTTTGAGGAGTAGGAAAAGCAAGAAGCGGTATAAGCTTTCAGACCGTCTCAGTGTGAAGAAATCAAAAGAGATGTTCTTGCTCCTCCAATCAAAATATAATCCGTTGAATAATGTCGAGAAGGCGATTCGTTCGTGGAACGGAGGTATGCGTTACAGCATCGCTAAGACGCAACGTTATTTTGAAAAGGTTATGGCCGTCTTACATTAAATGAGGTATGGCTAACAAGATAAAATCCCGGGACTCGAACAGGGCTCCGGGATTTTATCTTGTTAGCCATCTTTCTTTCAGCAGACAGGGGGCTTACATGGCAAAGACGTTGAAGCCGCCATCTACAACGGCTACCGTTCCTGTAACGAATGTGGCAGCATCACTCATCAGGTAGTGAATGGTACCGCAAAGTTCTTCTGGTTCTCCCATACGCCCAAATGGTGTCTGTCGAACAACATCCTGGCCGCGCTGGGTATAACTGCCATCTGGATTAGTGAGTAGCGAGCGGTTTTGCTCGGTGATAAAGAAACCGGGGGCTATGGCATTTACACGTATCTTCTCTCCAAATTTCTTGGCAGTCTCATGCGCCATGTAAGCTGTAAAATTAGAGATGCCAGCTTTGGCAGCAGCATATCCACACACTCGGGTCATGGGCCTGAAGGCTGCCATAGAACTGAAGTTGATGATTGAGCCTTTGCCTTGGTCGACCATGGGCTTGAGAAATACTTGGGTAGGAATGACAGTACCTGTGAGGTTGAGCTGAAGTACAGTCTGGAATTGCTCGGTGTCTAAATCGAAAAATGTCTGGTCAGGTCTGATCGTAGCTCCTTTCATATTGCCTCCAGCTGCGTTAAGCAACGTGTCTACCCGACCAAAGTCGGACAGTATGTCTTCTCGATTCTGTTTTACTCGGTTAATATCCACGACGTCGGTCGTATAGAATCTGGCAACCCCACCGTCTTTTGTTATGTCATCTACAATGGCCTTTCCTACCTCTTCGTTACGTCCCAGGAGTGCAATTTTGGCTCCATTCTCGGCGAGATACTTCGCGATGCAGCGCCCCAAAACGCCTGTGCCGCCTGTGATGACTACAACGTAGCCATTGATGTCAAATAAGTTTTTCATTGTCTATTGTTTTTTGGCTATGTGCTCAAGTTCATGGATTGACCCTAATCAAAGAATCCTGGTTGCTTGTATTCGATGCCGAGTTCGCGGTCTACAGTGGCCAGGATGCCCTGTACCTGGCCCATGGCAAACATCCGTCCTAAGAAGCTGTAGCCGGCGTTGTACCCCATATTCTCATCACCGAGCATATTCATGCCGTGATCAACGCGCATAGGCAGATTGGGATTGACCTTCTCAAAAGTGCGAGCCAGTTCTATAATGTCGGCTCTTCCGCCCAAATGGCTTGCCTCGGTAAAGTCGCCATTATCAAAAATGTGGCAGCTACGCAAATGTACGAACCAAGTACGATGGGCATATTTGTGTGCCAAATCCACCACATTGTTGTGAGCGCCTGCCGATAGCGATCCGGCACAGAATGTCAATCCGTTATGTATGTCAGGAACGGCGTTGAGCATCCAATTGATGTCTTCGTCAGAGGTTACAATACGTGGCAGACCCAAGACTTGGAATGGTGGGTCGTCAGGATGTACGCACATGTATATATCACATTCGTTGCACACAGGCATGATAGCTTGAAGAAAATACTTCATATTTTCGCGAAGCTGTTTCCTTTCAATACCTTTGTATTTTGCCAGCAGATCACGGAAAAGTTCTACCGGATGCTCATCGCCTTCTTTGAAGTTGCCCGATACAAATCCTTGGGTTTTGATGACAATGTTTTCCACCAGGGCATGATCTTTCTCTGGTGTCATCTGCTGCCTGATAGCCTCAACTTCCTTGATGATGTTGCGGGCGTTGGGTTTTCCGTCAGGCCCCAGAACCTTGAAGTTCGTCCAATCATTTAACGCTCCCGGACGTTTCAGAATATGTATGTCAAAGTAAGCAAACTCGGGTATGCTGAAGTATAAGTTGCTTGAACCGTTAGGGTTCAGGTGGAGTAGGTCGGTTCGTGCCCAGTCAAGTACAGGCATGAAGTTGTAGCAGATGGTGTGGATGCCTTCTGCTGCGAGGTTGCGCATACTCTGCTTATAGATTTCAATTTGTTCGTCTCTGTCATCCCCCGCATACTTGATGGTTTCTGTGACCGGTAGCGATTCCACCACGCTCCATCTGAGTCCATGGGCTTCAATAAAAGTTCTCAGGTCATGAATTTTCTCGCGTGTCCACACCTCTCCTAATGGCACATCGTGTAGGGCGGTCACCACGCCTTGGACGCCGATTTGTTTGAGCATGTCGAGGGTGATTTTGTCATTCCTGCCAAACCATCTCCAGGTTCTTTCCATTATGTGGTTGTTTTTAAGTTTCTATTCAGTTGTTATTGATACTCGACAAAGGTACAAAATTACTTTTTATACTTATGTGTTTTGCCCTAAAATCTTTATACGCACAAAGATTTGCTTGTCAAAACCTACTCTTCGATTTCACCGTTTGTAAGACATTGTTGTTTTAACTTGTTAATTTATGTCGCATACAAATTATACATTAAAACAATTGATGAGGTGGAAGACGTTTGTCGTTTCCCTATTTTTTGCCATTCTGATTGCAATTCCATGATGTTCAGTTAGTTTGCGTGTATTAGGAGTTCGATTACTTAATGGTTTAATAAACGTTTCTCTTATGTATTTATCTTTAAAAAAAGTTGTTGAAATATTTGCAAATAACAGATTTTTTCTTAACTTTGCAAATAAACATAGGCACCAATCCAATATAACGTTATGGCAAAGTACAATATTACAGAAAAGAAGGAGAAGGAAGCCGCGTATCGTTCCCTTGTCAGTCCTAAGTTGATGGACGAGCTTGAGCAAAAAATCAATGATATAATTATAGTCCAGAAAAAATACAAAGATAAGGATTATTCAGCCAAACGATTGGCCGAGGAGCTGGGCACCAATACACGTTATATCTCTGCAGTGGTAAATGTTCGCTTTCATATGAATTACACTTCGTTCGTTAACCAGTATCGCATTCGTGAGGCAATGTCTCTGCTTGTCGATAAAAGGTACCAGGAGTTGAATATGGAAGACATATCCGATATGGTTGGATTTTCCAACCGGCAGTCATTCTACGCCTCTTTTTTCAAGATCAATGGTGTGACTCCACGGGATTACAAGGTTCAGCATTTGGCACAGCATCCCTCATTGCTCGATCGTCCCAAAAAGCGTGGACGCAGGCCTGGCTCAAAGAATAAGGCCAAGGCTTCAACAGAAATTTGAACTTATAAAATTACATGGAAGAAAACTCTTTTGTCTATTCCGACGAGCGTTTTGCAGACATTCAGTTGTTGCGGTACAGGCTCGACGGTTTTGACAATCTTACGTTGCAACAAAAGAAGTATATTTACTATCTTTCTGAAGCTACACTGGTCGGCCGTGACATCACAGCCGACCAGTTTGGCAAATATAACCTTCCCATTCGGCGGTTACTCGAAGCAGTGTATGTCAGTGAGGTCGTTGACAAATCTTCGTCTGATTATGAGGGACTGAGCGTTTATCTTAAACGGCTATGGTTTTCTAATGGCATACACCATCATTATGGCTCTGAGAAATTTATCCCTGAGTTTAGTGAAAGTTGGCTGCGAAATGCTGTTGGTTGTCTTCAGGCTCATCAAGTGCCACTTTCGGGATGTCGTTCTGTTAATGAGCTACTGGATACGTTGTGTACTGTGATTTTTGACCAAAGCATCATGCCTAAGCGGGTTAACCAGGCCGACGGTGAAGACCTTGTTGTCACCTCGGCTTGTAATTTCTATGATGGTGTGTCACAGACTGAGGCTGAGGCCTTCTATGCAAAGTTGAAGGCGCAGGAGACAGGTGATGAGTTGCCGTCATATGGGTTGAACTCTCGTTTGGTCAAACGTAACCAAGTCTTGCAGGAAGAAACTTACAAGGTGGGCGGGCGTTACAATGATGCAATCCGCCAAATTGTCTATTGGTTGAACATGGCGCGTGAGGTGGCTGAGAATGACCGACAGCGTGAGATTATCACGCTGTTGATCAGCTATTATCAAACCGGAGATTTGCGTCGTTTCGACGAATATTCCATCGCCTGGCTGCAAGAGCAGGAGGGAAGAGTTGATTTTATCAATGGGTTTATTGAGGTGTATGGCGACCCTTTGGGACTGAAAGGCTCATGGGAAGGCATTGTTGAGTATAAGGATCTGGAGGCAACCCGTCGTACCCAAACAATATCGAGTCATGCGCAGTGGTTTGAAGACCATTCACCGGTTGACCCACGCTTCCGCAAGACCCAGGTACGGGGTGTTACGGCCAATGTTATTTGTGCGGCGATGCTGGGTGGTGATATGTATCCAGCTTCAGCCATTGGTATCAATCTACCCAATGCCGACTGGATAAGGGCTCGTTATGGTTCGAAGAGTGTCACAATAGGCAATCTTACCGATGCTTACAACAAAGCCGCACATGGCAATGGCTTCAATGAAGAGTTTGTCATCGACGAAGAGATGCGCAGTCTTATCGATCGTTATGGAGACCTTTGTGATGATTTGCATACCGACTTGCATGAATGTTTAGGGCATGGTAGTGGACAGCTTCTGCCCGGTGTAGATCCTGATGCGCTCAAGGCTTATGCCAGCACCAATGAAGAGGCGCGTGCCGATCTTTTCGGCCTGTACTATCTGGCAGATCCCAAGCTGATAGAGTTGGGACTCGTGCCTAATGCTGAAGCCTACAAAAGTCAATATTATCACTATATGATGAATGGTTTGATGACCCAACTGGTACGAATTAAGCCTGGGCATCAGATAGAGGAGGCCCATATGCGTAACCGGGCCCTCATTGCGCATTGGTGCTACGCACATGGTCGTCATATAGTGGAGCTTGTTAAACTTAACGGTAAGACATACGTCAAAATCAATGATTTCGAAGCATTGCGTCAGCTGTTCGGACGTCTGTTGGCCGAGGTGCAGCGGATCAAGAGTGAGGGAGACTTTGAGGCAGCCCGCCAATTAGTTGAACGCTATGCTGTTAAGGTTGACCCGGTACTACATCAAGAGGTCCTCGACCGATACGCCAAACTTCATATCGCTCCCTACAAAGGATTCATCAACCCATGGCTTAAGCCAGTGAAAGACCAACAGGGGAATATCACCGATATCGAGGTTGATTATTCTGAGTCTTATGAGCATCAGATGTTGCGTTATTCGCACGACTACGCATTTGGGCAAAACCTAACGATAGAGTGAGAGGTGTATGCCTCAATTTTCAACAATTATAAATTCCACAACAGTGAAAGAAGATACAAACGAAAAGCTTAAGCAAATCAAGCAGTCGTTTCGTTTTTTGATGAACGGTCCTACTTCGCAGTCTATGCGCGAGAAGGGGCACGAATATAAAATCAACTGGGGAGTACCGTTTGTACAGCTCCGCCAGATGGCGTCAGAGATGGAGAAAGACTATGATTTGGCCATAGCCCTTTGGAAAGAAGATATTCGAGAGTGCAAGATACTTGCCACTCTTCTCATGCCCGCAGAGCAAATGCCTATAGAGGTGGCTGAGATATGGATGGAGCAGACCCATTCGCAAGAGATGGCAGAGATGCAAGCGTTCAACCTTTATCAGTATGTGCCTTATGGGCCTCAGCTGGCTTTCCGTTGGATGGCAAGTCAGCAAGATGAATATCAAATCTGTGCCTATTCGATTCTTAGTCGTTTGTTCATGAAGAAGCAGGAACCCAATGAGCGTGCCATCAACGAGTTTCTCGACCAAGCAGTCACTGCTTTGCAGTCGCAGTCAACGGGAGTACGTCACTCTGCCATGAACGCGGTGACACATTTTGCCGATTTAGGCTTGGTCTATGAGCGTATGGCTCATTCGGTGCTCTCGTCTCATGGGTTAGATATTCTGTAGATTTCAGTAGGCATTATAATCAAATTATATTTCAATTATTTCATCAGTTAGACATGAAAAAAAACTGTTATGTGGTTGCTGGCATCGTATGTATGTTGGCAGCCGGTTGTGGCACTTTAGGGTCAGGCACCTCTGCGACCACTTCCACCACTTCCACCGGAAGTGTTTTGGGTAGCGTTATTGGGGCCATGTCGAATGGCGAAGCCGTAGGCAACGTGTTGACCAGTGTCATTGGTCTCGACAAGCTCTCGCAGAGCCAGCTCATCGGCACATGGCGTTACGATGGCCCGGGCTGTGCCTTCACCTCCGACAACCTGCTGGCCAAGGCCGGTGGCGAGGTGGCTGCCGCGCAGATTGAAGAGAAGCTTGAGCAACAGTACTCCAAGCTTGGCTTCAGTTCGTCGAACACTTACATCACGTTCAATCAGGACGGTACCTTTGCCTCGAAAATCGATGGCAAGAGCTTCAGCGGCAACTACACCTACGATGCCGGCACGGGTGCCCTGACTCTCAAGGGGTTGTTGCTCAGCCTCAATGGCTATGCCACGCGCAACGGCTCGGGCATCAGTGTGCTCTTCGAGTCCAAGAAGTTACTCTCGCTGCTCCAGACCATGGCAGCTCTGAGCGGTAACAGCACGCTGAGCAGTATCGGTGAAATCAGTAAGAACTATGATGGCGCTCGCTTGGGCTTTGACATGAAGAAGTAGAGCAACTGGTTTCCTGACAACGTCTCGACCGGGTCAAATAGCAGCATCAAGGTATATCCTTGGTGCTGTTTTTATATACAGGCCGCTAATCACGCACTGTAAGGATGATAAATATATGCGAGTTCGCCCCCGTTCAGTATGCCAATAACTCTACCGGTCTACCTTTTTTCACAGCACATTCTATATAAAACCATCCGAGGATTCTGTATAAAACCATCCGATACTTCTATATAAAACCATTCGATGGTTCTATATGAAACCATCATATCATTCTATATAGAACCATCTGATGACATGGTGCTTCTCATTCAGCCCGCCCGCCCTCGCCATAGGCGCAGAGGGCATTTGAAACAGTGGCTTTAGGACTCATAACTACCCCATTTATCATGACTAACCCCATGGTTTACGCCTGCTAAATAGGTGGTTTACGACAGACACCATACTTTACAGGAGAACTAATCTGGTACGAATTGCTTAACTTGCCCAAGATGCGTTTGCATGTACGAGCCGCGATACCCGGATTGCTGGCCAACGACCCGCTTCGGCCCCTCACCCGAAGGCACTGTTTGCATACTCATCTTATCCCGAACTCGCGCAAACATGACCGTTGTGGAAAGCATGTTAAGCCTTGTGTTTGCTATTCAAAAGTTTCTTAAATAATGGCATTCGCCCGGCCTTTTTAATATAATTTAGAGTCTATGTTTCGCTGCTCTTAGGATAATGTTGTACTTTTGCTCGCAAATTGAAAATTGAAGAATTAAGACATTATGGCGGAATCAGTAGATATTAGGGAACTGAATATCAGGATAGAGCAACAGAGTGCCTTCGTCACTAATCTTGTTACGGGCATGAACCGTGTCATTGTAGGCCAGAAGCATCTGATTGAGTCATTGCTCATCTCGCTCCTCAGTGATGGCCATATCCTGCTTGAGGGTGTACCCGGACTGGCCAAGACTTTGGCCATTAAGACGCTGGCAGAGTTGGTTGATGCTGACTTCAGTCGTATTCAGTTTACCCCCGACTTGCTTCCTGCGGACGTCATTGGTACAATGATCTATTCGCAGAAAGATGAGAATTTCCAAGTAAAGAAAGGTCCGGTTTTTGCCAACTTTGTACTGGCAGATGAAATCAACCGTGCCCCAGCTAAGGTGCAGAGTGCGCTGCTTGAAGCCATGCAGGAGCATCAGGTGACCATTGGTGACAACACGTTCAAGCTCCCCAATCCTTTCTTGGTGCTGGCTACACAGAATCCCATCGAGCAAGAAGGTACTTATCAGTTGCCCGAGGCGCAGGTAGACCGTTTCATGCTCAAAGTGGTTATTGGCTATCCTACGATAGAAGAGGAAAAGCTTATTATCCGTGAAAACATTCAGGGGCATATGCCCACAGTGACACCGGTGACCACAGCTGATGAGATTATGCGTGCCCGCGAGGTGGTAAACCAAGTTTATATTGACGAGAAAATAGAGCAGTACATTGCCGACATTGTGTTTGCCTCCCGTTATCCTGACCGCTATGGTCTTGCTGAGATCAAAGACCTGATTACCTTTGGTGGTAGTCCCCGTGCCAGTGTGAGTCTTGCCAAGGCATCACGCACATATGCCTTCATCAAGCATCGTGGATACGTAGTGCCTGAGGATGTGCGCGCTGTAGCGCATGACGTGTTGCGTCATCGCATTGGACTGAGCTATGAGGCTGAGGCCAGCAATGTGACCAGTGAAGAGATTGTCAGCAAAATTATCAATAAGGTAGAGGTTCCTTGAGAATTGTTTGTTGGTTTGTTGGTTTGTTGGTTTATTAGGGTGACACCCCACCAGTTCACCAGCCCACCATCCCACCATCCCACCAACCCACCAACCCGCCATCCGAATGGACACAAGCGAAATACTTAAGAAAGTAAGGAAGATAGAAATCAAGACTCGTGGGTTGAGTCAGAATATCTTCGCCGGTCAGTATCATTCTGCCTTCAAGGGGCGTGGTATGGCCTTTTCCGAAGTGCGTGAGTACCAGTTCGGTGATGACGTACGTGACATCGACTGGAACGTTACGGCTCGGTTTCATCATCCTTACGTTAAGGTTTTTGAAGAAGAGCGCGAACTCACGGTCATGCTGCTTATCGACGTGTCGGGTTCTTTGGATTTTGGTACAAGTCGTCTGTTCAAGAGCGACATGGCTACAGAGATAGCGGCCACCATTGCTTTTTCTGCCATTCAGAACAATGATAAGATTGGAGTTATATTCTTCTCCGATCGCATTGAGAAATACATTCCTCCAAAGAAGGGACGTAAGCATATTCTCTATATCATCCGTGAGATGCTCGACTTCCAGCCAGAGAGCCGCAAGACTGACGTGGCAATGGCCACGGCCTATCTTACCCAAGTGATGAAGCGACGTTGTACCTCTTTTATCATCAGCGATTTCTACGACCGCAAGGACTTCTGCAAAGAGATGGAGATAGCCAACCGGAAACATGACGTCATCGCCATCCAGGTATATGATCCTTTGGCCAGGACGTTGCCCAATGTGGGCTTGCTGAAGGTGCGTGACGCTGAGACTGGCCATGAGATGTTCATCGATACGTCGAGCAAGCAGCTTCGTCTGGCCCATACGCGCTACTGGATGGACCGTGAGGCCACCTTGAAACAGACGTTTGCCAAGAGCCAGGTCGATTGGACTTCTGTTGCCACCAACGAGGACTTTACCAAGGCCTTGATGCTGTTGTTTAAGAGGCGGAGCTAAAAAAAAAGACACTGCAAAGTATGCTGTAACTGAAGAGAATGTTGGAGAATAAACTGAAATACCTGCTACTTGTCCCCCTGTTGCTGCTTGGTCTATATGGTCGTGCACAGGTTGTCGTGGAACAGACTGTTGACTCGGTCGGCATACTCATTGGCCAACAAGCCCATTTGCGTCTCTCCGTGACATTGCCCAAAGGCGCTCATTTGCAGTGGCCGCAGTTACAGTCGGCACAGTATGTCGTGCCTGGTCTCGAAGTTGTCGAGACGCATCCGGCCGATACGGTAAGCACTGAGGGCAGTCAGCTTAAGGTCGATAAAGTATATACCATCACTTCTTTTGACGAGAAGTTATACTCCATCCCAGGTTTGCCGGTTAAGGTAAACGGCAAGACGTATAGGGGGGGTACTGCGGCACTCAAAGTGATTACAGTGGATGTCGACACACTTCATCCGAATCAGTTTTATCCTCCTAAAGACGTACAAGACAATCCTTTCCTTTGGTCTGAGTGGAGCCCTTATCTCTGGCTTGCGCTTTTGGTGCTGTTGTTGGCTGTAGTGGCCTATTACATCGTGGTGTGTCTTCACCAAAACCGTCCGGTCATTGCCACGATTCGTGTGGTGCGCCATGTTCCGGCTCATCAGAAAGCGTTGGGCGAGATAGAGAAGATTAAGGCCGGTCATATGCAGACCAGTGAGGATCAGAAGAGCTACTACACCCGGCTCACTGACACCCTGCGCAAATACATTCAAGAGCGTTTTGGGTTTAGTGCCATGGAGATGACCTCGGCAGAAATTATCGAACAGTTGCGGCAGTCGGGCGACCAGCAGATGCTCGACGAGCTGAAAGGGCTTTTCGCTACTGCCGACTTGGTGAAGTTTGCCAAGTATTCCACCATGATCAATGAGAACGACCTCAACCTTGTCAACGCCATTCATTTTATTGATGTCACCAAGCAAGAGGGACAGGCCGTTGAGGAGCGCATCGTACCGACGCTGTCGGATAGTGACCGCCGCAAGCAAGAGAGCCGATATGTCATGAAGGGTTCTTTGTGGGTATTGGGGCTTGTCATTGCTGGCCTGCTGGCTTACATCTTTTATAACGTGTATCTGCTTACAGTATGATCATGTCGGGTGGAGCTGTTAAAACGAAAGTAAACAATGGAGTTCGCGAATAAAGAATATTTCCTGCTACTGCTTTTGCTCATCCCTTACGTGTTGTGGTATTTCCTCTACCGTAAGAAGAGCGAACCTACGATGCGCATGAGCGATACGCACGCCTATCTGAACGCGCACCGGAGTTTGCGGGTGAGACTGGCCAACCTGCCCATGCTGTTGCGATGCATCACCTTTGTGCTGGTCGTCATTGTACTTGCCCGCCCCCAGACTCACAATTCGTGGGATAATAAGACAGTAGAGGGTATCGACATCATGTTGGCCATGGACGTATCTACTTCGATGTTGGCTGAGGACTTGCGTCCCAACCGCATCGAGGCGGCTAAGGATGTGGCGGCGGAGTTTATCTCAGGCCGTCCCAACGACAACATTGGCCTGACCATCTTCGCCGGTGAAGCCTTCACGCAGTGTCCTATGACCACCGACCATGCTTCCTTGCTGAATTTGCTTCAGAATGTTCGCACCGACATTGCCGCGCGTGGACTCATTCAGGACGGCACCGCTGTCGGCATGGGGCTCGCCAATGCCGTGACGCGTCTCAAAGGTTCGAAGACCAAGAGCAAAGTGGTGATTCTACTCACCGACGGCAGTAACAACATGGGGGATATTTCGCCCATGACAGCCGCCCAGATTGCACGCTCATTAGGTATCAGGGTCTATACTATAGGTGTGGGCACTAATAAGGTGGCGCGCTATCCCATGCCTGTGGCCGGAACCATACAATATGTCAATATACCTGTTGAGATTGACACCAAGACGCTTAGTGACATCGCCGCCACTACACAGGGCAATTTCTATCGGGCCACCAATAATCAGGAGCTCAAACAGATTTATCGTGACATCGACAAGTTAGAGAAGACCCGTATGAATGTCACGAAGTTCTCAAAGCGTTATGAGGCTTACCAACCCTTTGCCATCGCCGCGCTGATTTGTCTGTTGCTCGAAATTCTGTTGCGTAACACCTATCTGCGTCGCCTGCCATAACGCGTGCACCCTCTATGACTGATACATATGCTTAGATTCGAAGATTCCATATATCTCTGGCTTTTGCTGCTGATACCCATCCTGGTGTTGCTTTGGCTCATCATGGTGAGGGTGCAGCGTCGACGTCTGCGTCGTTTTGGCGATATGGCGTTGATCAAGGCGCTCATGCCCGATGTCTCGACTCATCGTCCCATGGTCAAGTTCGTATTGCTGCTTGCCATGCTTGCCGTGCTTATTCTCATGCTGGCTCGGCCACAGATGGGAACCAAGGTGTCGCAGGAAAAGCGCAATGGAATTGAGGCCATCATCTGTATGGACATTTCCAACTCTATGAAGGCAGAGGATGTCGTACCGAGCCGGTTGGATAAAAGCAAGATGCTGGTAGAGAATCTTGTCGATCATTTCACCAACGACAAGGTAGGGTTGGTGGTCTTCGCTGGCGATGCCTATGTGCAGTTGCCTATCACCAGTGACTACGTTTCTGCCAAGATGTTCTTGCAAAACATAGATCCTTCACTCATCGAGACACAAGGTACCGACGTCGCGCGTGCCATCGATGTGGCAATGCATAGCTTTACCCAGCAGCAGAAAGTGGGACGTGCCATCATTGTCATTACCGACGGTGAGGATCATGAAGGTGGCGCCCTGGAGGCAGCCCTGGAGGCAAAGAAGAAGGGCATCAATGTCTTCATCCTTGGCGTAGGCGACCCCAAGGGCGCGCCAATACCCGATGGGCACGGTGGATATATGACAGACGCAAGTGGCCAGACGGTCATGTCGAGGCTCAACGAACAGATGTGTCAGGATATTGCCAAAGCTGGAAGCGGTACCTATATCCATGTTGACAATACCTCTGATGCGCAGGAGCAGCTCAATGCCAGTCTTACGCGCTTGCAGAAGGGTGAGACCAGTTCGTTGATTTACAGTGAGTACGACGAGCAGTTTCAGGCGTTCGGCCTTATTGTCATCCTGCTGATGATCATCGAGGTCTGCATTCTTGAAGCCCGCAATCCGCTGTTGAAGAACGTAAGGTTGTTTAAAAGAAGACTTCCCAAGGCATGAAGAGATTCGCATACATATTAATTTCCCTTGTTTGCATGTTCAGCGCGCTGCCGCTGCAGGCACAGTCTGACCGCCAGTTCATTCGTAATGGCAACAAGCTGTTCCGTCAGCAAAACTATGCCAAGGCAGAAATAGAATATCGCAAGGCACTTGGCAAGAATGCCCGCAACACACAGGCCATGTATAATCTGGGCTGTGCCTTAATGCAACAGCAGAAAGACTCTGCCGCTATTGTACAGTTTGAGGCTGCGGGCAAGAGCGAGAGCGCCAAGCTGCGTAAGGCCATGGTGTACCATAATATAGGTGTCATCTGTCAGGGACATCAGATGTATGGCGAGGCGATAGAGGCCTACAAGGAAAGTCTCCGCAATAATCCCAACGATCATGAGACACGTTATAACCTGGCCTTGTGCAAGCGCCTACAGAAAAAGCAAAAGCAGAATGGCGGGGGAGGAGACAAGAACAAAGACAACAAAGACAAGAATAATCAGAATAAAGATAAGAAGGACAATAATAAGCAGCAAGACAAGCAAGACCAGCAACAGAAGCAGCAGCCCAAAGACCAGATGAGCAAGGAAAACGCTGAGCAGTTGCTTAACTATGCGGTCCAGGCGGAGAAAGCTACTCAGCAGCGTATGAAACAACAGCAACAACAGCCACAGCGCCGTCGTCTGCAAAAGAATTGGTAAGGATTCACATCATGACAGGTCGTAGTTTACATATCGCTTTTTTGTTATTGACGTTGATACTTGGTGTCTGCTCTACAGAGGCCCAGATTATCGTCAACGTACCTTCGCGCGTGGCTGCGGGAGAGAATTTCAGGCTATCCTATACCATCAATACCCAAGATGTGGAAGACTTCAGGGCTGGAAATATCCCTGAGGGACTTGAAGTCATCGCCGGGCCTTACACCTCACAGCAGTCGAGCTACCAGATGGTCAACGGGCATACCAGCAGTTCGTCTTCCATCACTTTTACCTACACGCTCTATGCAGCCAAGAATGGCACATATACCATTCCAGCGGCCCACGCCAAGATCAAGGGCCAGCATGTAGCCTCGCGCTCGGCAAAGGTTACGGTGTCAGGGCAGGCGTCGAATAATGGCGGAGCGCCCAAGATGCACGATGATGATCGCGCGGAATCGCAGATGCGTGCCGCTGGCTCTCCCATATCAGGTAACGACTTGTTTATCAAAGTCACGGCCGACAAGCGACGTGTGCATGAGCAAGAGCCGGTATTGTTAACCTATAAGGTCTATACCTTACTCGACCTTACCCAGCTCGATGGCAAGATGCCCGACCTTACGGGATTCCACTCCCAGGAGATACCTTTGCCGCAGCAAAAGAACTTCCAGATTGAGCGTGTTAAGGGCAGGGCCTACCGTACGGTGACATGGAGCCAGTATCTCATGTATCCGCAAATGACCGGTAAGTTAAATATTCCGAGTATCACCTTCAAGGGTATCGTGGTACAGCAGAATCGCTCGGTAGATCCTTTCGAGGCTTTCTTCAATGGCGGTTCGGGCTATGTGGAGGTGAAGCGCGAAATTGTTGCGCCGGGACTTACCATACAGGTTGACCCGTTGCCTGCCAAGCCTGCCGATTTCTCGGGTGGGGTAGGACGTTTCAGTATGTCGGCGCAGTTGAGCAAGACCACGGTCAAAGCCGGAGAGCCCGTGACGCTGCGTGTCGTGGTCAGCGGTACAGGTAATCTCAAACTGATCAAGCAGCCTATTGTCAATTTCCCTAAAGACTTTGACAAGTACGACCCCAAAATTACCGACAAGACCAAGCTTACCACGGCTGGAGTCGGTGGCAATATGGTATACGACTTCCTTGTTGTTCCACGCAACCAAGGACAGTTTACCATTCCGGAGGTATCGCTTACCTATTATGATACTCAGGCCAATGCCTACAAGACTGTCAAGACCAAGCCCTTTACCCTCACGGTGACACCTGGCGATGGCAAGAACACTTCGGCTACCTACGACTCGCCTAAAGATTACGACATACGTGGCATCAAAGAAGGCGATGTCAGGTCTATGGTCGCTAACCAGGGATTCTTTGGCAGTACCTTCTATTGGGTCAGTCTGCTCATTCCATTGCTGGCTTTTGTCATCTTGCTGATAGTGTTCCGCAAGCGTGCCCTCAATAATGCTGATGTGGTGAAGATGCGTGGCAAACACGCTAACAAGATGGCGCGCAAGCGCTTGAAGAAAGCCAGTCAACTGATGTTTATGGGGCATTCAAATGAGTTCTATGATGAGGTGCTCCGTGCCCTGTGGGGATATGTGAGCTATAAGCTCAACATTCCGGTCGAAGAGTTGTCACGCGAGAACATACACGACCAGTTGGCAAACCGTCGGGTAGACGACGTCACGATCCAGCGCTTCCTTTCCGCACTCGACGAGTGTGAGTTTGAAAGGTATGCTCCTGGCGACCCCTCGGGTAATATGGAGAAGACTTTCAACTCTGCGATAACTGCTATTACAGAGATAGAAAACGTAATGAAGAGGACGAAGAAATGAAAATACTGCATATACGCTGTCAATCGGCACACCTCATGGCACTCGTGCTGCTGATGGCTGCCATCATCACATTGCCCATGCCTGCGTTCTGCATTACCAAGACCGATGCCGACCGCGCATATAAACAGGGTAACTTTCAGCAGGCCATTACCGATTACCGTGAACTGCTTGGTCACGGGCAGTCGGCCGAGTTGTACTATAATCTTGGTAACGCTTTCTATCGTACCGACAGCCTCACTCAGGCCATCTTGGCCTATGAGCGTGCGGCTCTGCTGTCGCCTGGCGATCCCGATATCCGCTTCAACCTGCAGTTTGCCCGGTCGAAGACAATTGATAAGATCACTCCCAGAAGCCAGATGTTTTTTGTGTCATGGTATTGGAGCATAGTCAATTTAACTGGAGTAGACAGTTGGGCGAAGATAGGCATTGCGGCTATCGTGGCTGCCTTGCTCCTGATGCTGGCTTATCTTTTCGCCTCTCATCTGTCGGTTCGTAAGGCAGGTTTCTTCGGTAGTGTCATCTTCTTGATTGTTTTCCTTCTTTCCGGCCTGTTTGCATGGCAGCAGAAACAGTTGCTCGAACGTCACTGCGGAGCCATTATCACGGCGCCTTCGGTAGGTGTGAAGGATACACCGGTGAAAAGTACTGCCGATGATTTTGTGCTTCACGAGGGCACCCGTGTTGATATTACCGACCGTGGCGTGAAAGGATGGTACGGTATACGGGTGGCTGACGGCCGTGAGGGGTGGATTCCTGTGGACCGTGTAGAACTCATATAATCCGCCTTACGATGTTAGAACGTCTCATCGCATTAGATCAAGAATTGCTGATGTGGTTTAATGGCAGCGATTCCTTGTTTACCGACCGTTTGGCTGAGGCTCTTACGGCCGGTGTAGTGTGGATTCCCCTCTATGTGGCATTATTCTATCTTGTCCTGAAAAACAATGAGACAATGCTCCAGATAGGCATCATCATGGGTTGTGCCCTGCTATGTATTTTGCTGGCCGATGGTATGGCCGATGGTATCGTCAAACCGCTCGTTCAGCGTCCACGCCCCTGCAATGACCCCATACTCAAGTACATGGTCGACGTGGTGGATAACCATAGGGAGAAATCATTCAGTTTCTTCTCGGCCCACGCGGCAAACACCATGTCGTTGGCGGTGTTTTTTAGTTTGCTTGTGCGCAACAAGGTGTTAACCGTCAGCTTGGTCATTTGGTCGCTTGTCAACTGTTGGACCCGTCTGTACCTTGGCCTTCACTATCCGGGTGACATCCTGTGTGGCTTGCTCTGGGGCGTGATGGCAGGCGGAATCAGCTACGTGGTTTTCCACCGCATTTATTTCAAAGTCAGTCCCGACCTCAACTACGTATCATCGCAATATACGCATACGGGCTATAGCATCTTGGATATCGACACCGTTGTGGCGGTCATGGTATTCACGGTCGCGGCGGCCATGATATGGAGCCTGTATACCGTGGGACTGTATTAACACATACTGACAATCTTATGGATACGAAACACATACACATTAGTGATTATCAATACGATCTCCCCGATGAGCGCATAGCCAAGTTCCCACTTGCGCAGCGCGACCAAAGCAAACTTCTGCTATACAAGCACGGTGAGGTCAGCGAAGACGTTTTCCGCCATCTTTCCAACTATCTGCCGCAGGGCGCGCTGATGGTATTCAACAATACCCGCGTCATTCAGGCACGAATGCACTTCCGCAAGGAGACAGGCGCCCTTATCGAGGTGTTTCTCATGGAGCCTGCCGCGCCAGCCGATTATGAACAGATGTTCCAGACCACTGGGCGTTGCAGTTGGCTTTGCATGGTGGGCAACCTGAAGAAGTGGAAAGACGGCAGTCTGAACCGCAGTTTTGAAATCAAAGGGCACCGCCTGACGCTAACGTCTACACTCGACCGCGAACTCACCGGACAAAAAGGTGGAGGCACTAACTACTGGATCAACTTCACATGGGACAACCCGCAGGTCAACTTTGCGGAGATACTCGAAGCGGTGGGCGAACTGCCTATCCCTCCTTATCTGAATCGTGAGACCCAGGAGAGCGACAAGACCACTTACCAGACGGTATATTCTAAGGTTAAAGGCAGCGTTGCCGCTCCTACGGCCGGACTGCATTTCACGCCTGAGGTGCTCGCTGACCTTGACCAGCATGGCATCATGCGCGACGAGGTGACGCTGCACGTGGGTGCCGGCACCTTCAAGCCCGTGAAGTCGGAGGAAATCGAAGACCACCACATGCATACCGAGTACATCGTGGTTCATCGTCACACCTTCGAGCGTCTGTTGCAGCACCATGGAGAGGCCGTGGCTGTAGGAACGACGAGTGTACGAACACTGGAAAGCCTTTATTACATGGGCGTGAAGTTGGCGATGAATCCCTCGCTCACCGACGACGACCTGCATGTGAACCAGTGGGAGCCTTACGACTTGCCTCACGATGACCAGGGCTTGGTGCTTGTCGACGGCACTCCCGTGACTGTGGAGCAGTCATTGCGCCACCTGCTGGATTATCTCGACCGCGAGGGTATTGATGCCCTACATTCGAGCACGCAGATCATCATAGCCCCGGGCTATACGTATAAGATTGTGAAGATGCTCATCACCAATTTCCATCAACCGCAGAGTACACTCCTGCTGTTGGTGAGCGCCTTCCTCAAAGGCGACTGGCGCAAGGTTTACGACTACGCGCTGAGCCACGATTTCCGATTCCTGAGCTATGGCGACTCGAGTCTGCTCATACCCTAACCCCATCACCACAATACACCTGATATGAAAATAGGAGATAAAGTAAACTTCCTGCGTGAGACCGGCGGCGGTAAAGTGGCCGGTTTCCAAGGCAAGAATATCGTCTTGGTAGAAGACGAAGAC
Organism: Bacteroidota bacterium; assembly: GCA_023425865.1. Lineage (GTDB taxonomy): Bacteria > Bacteroidota > Bacteroidia > Bacteroidales > Bacteroidaceae > Prevotella. The sequence goes on from JAFABV010000028.1 coordinate 127,449, forward strand.
GGATTTCAGATACCCATGCCCGTCAACGAGGTTGTTGTCGTGGACAGCGACGACTACAGCACGGCATCTATCATCAATAAGCGCGCTGAGGCTGATGAACGCAAGGCCGAGGAGACTCCGCTGCAACGTGGAGGAAGGTCGGTAAGTGCCATGATGCGCGACGGGCAAGAAGAAACGGTCGACATGACGGTGGAGGATGTCATCGACGATACCAAAGAAGTGACCTTCAGGCCCCAAGCGGAGGAGCGCAAGGGCGGCAACCAGCTCACCGCGCTGCTGGCATTTGTTCCTACCAATGGGCACGTGTTGGCCGACCCGCATTTAGACCTTTACTTTGTCAACGACAGCAACTACTATATGCAGTACACCTTTCTCGTGGCTGAGGGCAATAGCTGGACTGTTCAGGCGCGAGGTGAGGTGGCACCCAATACCAAGCTCTTTATAGAGGAGGTGGGGCGCGAGCAGATCAACCATCTCGACCGGGTGGCAGTGCAACTCATCGCCTACAAGCACGACAAGCCTTTCATCCTCAAACCTGCCGTCGACGTGCAGATGCGTATCGACCCCATGAAGTTCTATAAGCAGCATGCCTTCGAGGATAACGACTTCTTTGAACAGCCAGCCTTGCTTTACACCATTATAGAAAACGACCAGCCGCTGCGTCCCTTGGTGGCTGACGCCAAGGCCATCAAGCGGGAGATGTATAAAAGTAACAAGGAACAGGCCGACACTCATCTTTCATCACGCCGCGACCAACTCGTAAGGCGTTACAGTGATGACCAGCTAAAGGGCAATAAGCGTCATTCTTCCTACATTCGCCATAGTGGGTTGGACGATGCCATTGTGGTAGACCTGCATGCTGACGAAATACTTGATACCACGCAGGGTATGTCGGCTGGAGAGATACTTGAATACCAACTCAAGATTTTCCGCGAGACACTGGATGCCCATGCCGCTCACAAGGGACAGAAACTCATCTTCATCCACGGTAAGGGTGAGGGGGGGGCTGCGCAGGGCGCTGATCAATGAGCTCAACTACAAATACAAAAGCTACACTTACCAAGATGCCTCTTTTCAGGAGTACGGCTATGGCGCCACGCAGGTGGTGGTGAGGTAGGGGCCCACCCCAGCCCTCCCAAGGGAGGGAGAGTCTATACGGTGGGTTGGGTTATTGGCAGGTAATTAGAATAATATCCAGGCAAAAAGAAGATAACATCATGGAATATGGATTCGTAAAAGTGGCGAGTGCGGTGCCCGTCGTAAAGGTGGCCGACTGCCTGCAAAACATCAAGGAGATCGAGTCGCTCATCGCCCAGGCCGAAGGCAGGGGCGTGGAACTCATCGTTTTCCCCGAGCTGTGTGTCACCGGGTACACTTGTCAAGACCTCTTTCGTCAGCAGTTGCTCATCGACGCGGCAGAACACGGCCTGATGAAGCTGCTCGACTTCACCCGCCAGCTCGACATCATTTCCGTGGTGGGACTGCCCGTGGTGGTAGGGGGCATGTTGCTCAACTGCGCGGCGGTGATACAGCATGGCACCATCCTCGGATTGGTGCCCAAGACTTACCTGCCCAACTACAACGAATTCTATGAGAAGCGTTGGTTTGCTTCTGCTCAGGATTTGAATCCCACCGAAATACATTATGCAGGGCATAGTGTCATCATCACTCCCGACCCGCAGCTCTTCCGCACATGCGAGGGTATGACTTTTGGCGTTGAGATTTGTGAGGATGTGTGGGCTCCCACGCCTCCCAGCAACCGGTTGGCATTGGCTGGGGCGGAAATCGTGTGCAACCTTTCGGCCAGCAACGAGCTGATAGGCAAGCATGCCTATCTCAAGAGTCTGTTGGCACAACAGAGCGCCCGCACCATCAGCGGATATATCTACAGCAGTGCGGGCTATGGTGAGAGTACGCAGGATGTGGTCTATGGCGGCAATGCCATGATTTATGAAGACGGTAAGCTGCTGGCTGAAGGCAATCGCTTTGCCATTGATAGCCAGATGCAGGTGGCGCAGATAGATGTTGAGCGCCTGCGCGGTGACCGTCGCAACAATACGACCTTTGTCAATGCCCAGCGTAGTATACATACGCAGGTCATGCGTATCGTACACGCTATCACTACGACGCCGCGCGACTTTGTGCTTGAGCGCGAGGTCAACCCGTTGCCCTTCATTCCTACTGACAATGATATGGAGGCGTCGTGCGATGAGATCTTCAATATTCAGGTCATGGGCTTGGCCAAGCGACTGGCACACACGCGCAGCACAAAGGTGGTGGTTGGCGTGAGTGGCGGATTAGATTCTACCTTGGCGCTGCTGGTATGTGTCAAGACTTTCGACAAGCTCAAGCTTGACCGCCGGGGTATAGTAGGTGTCACCATGCCGGGGTTTGGTACCACCGACCGCACCTACCGCAATGCCATCGAACTCATGAAGAGCCTGGGTGTGACCATTCGTGAGATCAGTATCGCCAAGAGCGTCACGCAGCATTTTGAGGACATTGGGCACGACATCAACATACACGATGTCACCTATGAGAACGCACAGGCACGTGAGCGCACGCAGATACTCATGGACTTGTCTAACAAGGTGGGTGGACTGGTCATTGGTACGGGCGACCTCTCCGAACTGGCCCTCGGCTGGGCCACCTACAATGGTGACCACATGTCGATGTACGGTGTCAACGTATCTATACCTAAGACCCTTATACGCTATTTGGTTCGCTTTGTGGCGCAAACCATCGACGAGCAGTCGGCTGCCACTTTATTGGATATCATCGATACGCCCATCTCGCCCGAGCTCATTCCTGCCGACCAAGATGGTAACATCACGCAGAAGACCGAAGACCTCGTGGGCCCCTACGAGCTGCACGACTTTTTCCTCTATTACTTCCTGCGCCATGGTTTCCGTCCCTTCAAGATCTACTTGCTGGCCCAGAAGGCATTCGGTGAGACCCGGCAGGGCGAGCGTCGTGCGGGCACATATTCTGACGAGACCATCTTGCACTGGCTCAAGACCTTCTGCTCGCGCTTCTTCGCCCAGCAGTTCAAGCGCAGCTGTTTGCCCGACGGTCCGAAAGTGGGTTCGGTGAGCCTCAGTCCGCGTGGTGACTGGCGCATGCCTTCTGACGCTGTTGCCGCCCTGTGGCTGCAAGAAGTAGAGGCCATCGGCGCAACGCAAGGATAAATGATGTCATGACATTCTCAATGGTGAGGCGCAAAGATTGTGGTAACACCGGTCTTTCGCCCCACCGCTTCATGCCTCGCATTTTCGCCGTGATGCCGGCATGATGTTGGCATGATGTCGGTCCCACGGTGTCTTGGCGAGGTCGTCGGCTTGCATGGGACGTTCAATCCTCGGCATGGTATTTTTCCATAGCATCCGCAGGCGGATCAGGGATGATAGCCAGCGACAAACCTCCCTTTTGAACTCATCATCCCATACATTTTCATATTCGCCGAGGCCGTGCGGAGGTTGCCAACCTTATATAAGGATTGGATGGTTCTATATAGAATGACCGGATGGTTCTATATAGAACGATTGGATGGTTCTATATAGAACGATTGGATGGTTTTATATAGAACGATTGGATGGTTCTATATAGAATGATAGGTTGTTTCGGGTAGAACCATAAAGCGTGGAAGTAGGGGCGAGGCATGTTTTCGACCGTAGAATCCGCGCAAAAGGGTGTTTGCCAACGGTGCATGACGTTGGTAAACAAGTGCGTGGGCTTATCCTTGTGTTATTTTGCCATGCCGTCTCATGCCCTCATCTTCGGGCCGTTACTCTGCAACTTTGTCTCACAATCTATCCCGTATACAGTCATTAATCGAGGTGTGGACAACGTAAAGTAACAAATATTTCATACGTAACACATTTTTAATATCTCTTTTCATATCGCATTGGAATAATTTAAGTAATTTTGCACTCAACAGGTAGTAAGAGGGGTAACCCCGAATGTTTTATTTAAATTTTATTAATCTTATGCAGAAAAGACTGTACTTTCTGATGACCCTCATGCTGGTGTTTACCACCACGCTGATGGCTCAGATCACAACTTCTGGTATTAGTGGTAAGGTTACTGCAGAGGGAGAGAATGTGATCGGCGCGACCGTCGAGGCCGTTCATACACCTTCTGGCACACGCTATGTTGCAGTGACCAACGACAAGGGTATGTTTGCCATCAACGGTATGCGCGTGGGTGGACCCTACGAGGTGAAGATTGCCTACATCGGCTATGAAACCAAGGTAGTGAAGGATATCACCTTGCAACTGGCCGAGACTTATAACCTCAACACCTCACTCTCTGAGGACGCTCAGCAGTTGGGCGAAGTGGTGGTCAGCGCCAAGGCCACCAAGTTCACCACCGAGAAGACAGGTGCATCGACCAATATCTCCAACCAGCAGATTGTCAATCTGCCCACGGTGAGCCGCAGCATCACTGACGTGACGCGTCTCTCACCCTACGGCGGCAACGGCATGAGCTTTGCGGGTGTTGACGGACGTACAGCCAACTTCACGGTCGACGGTGCCAACTTCAACAACAACTTCGGTCTGAGCGACAGGCTCCCCGGTGGTGGTAACCCCATCTCCTTAGACGCTATCGAAGAGTTGCAGGTGGTGATTGCTCCTTACGACGTGCGTCAGACCAACTTCATCGGCGGTGGCGTGAACGCCATCACCAAGTCGGGTACCAATACCTACAAGGGTAGTGCCTACATCTATCACCAGAACGAGAACCTGCGTGGCGACGCCATCGAGCGTGTGCAGATTCCCGGTGCACGCGACAAGGACCAGAGCACAACCTATGGCTTCACGCTCGGCGGTCCGATCCTGAAAGACAAGCTCTTCTTCTTTGTCAACGGTGAGATGCAGAAGAAACCCACGGTGGTGAACCGCTGGAGGGGCTCTGAAGACGGTGTGGCCGACGAGACCAACTATATCTCTCGTACCACGCTCAGCGACCTGCAGACCGTTTCAGACTATGTGTTGCAGAAGTACGGCTACCATACCGGTTCATATACCAGCTTCCCGGCTGACGAAAACAACTACAAGATTCTGGCCCGCCTCGACTGGAACATCAACACGATGCACCGTCTGGCTCTGCGATACAACTACACCAAGAACCGCGCTTGGAACTCGCCCAACGCCTCGTCGATGGACGGTGGCACACGTATGAGCGGCGCGCGTATGTCGCAGTACTCCATGTCGTATGCCAACTCGATGTATGCCATGGATAACATTGTACATTCGTTCTCTTTCGACCTCAACAGCCGTCTGTCTGAGAGCCTCTCTAACCAGTTCCTGGCCACCTACTCGGTGCTCAACGACCTGCGTGCCTCTGATTCAGACGAGTTCCCCTTCATCGACATCCTGAAAGATGGACAGGCCTATCTGTCTCTGGGTTACGAGCTCTTCACTTGGAACAACGCCGTACATAATAAGGTGTGGAACGTGAAAGATGAGCTTACCTGGTATAAGGGCAATCACCGCATCATTGGCGGTGTGGCCTACGAGCACAAGATGGCCGACAACCAGTATATGCGTAATGGTACGGGCTATTACCGTTACAGCAGTATCGAAGACTTCCTCACGGGTGCCGCCCCTGAGATTGTGAACCTGACCTACGGCTACAACGGTGAGGGCTCGCCCGCTGCCCGCGTGACCACCAACAAGATTGGTGTGTACGGACAGGACGAGTGGACCATCAACCCCAACTTCAAGCTCACCTACGGCATCCGTATCGACGGTCTGTTCTTCAACAACGGCGACCTGATGACCAATCAGGCCATCTACAACCTTGACTACGACGGTCGTCACATCGACACCGGCAAGTGGCCTTCGGCTAACCTCATCTTCTCGCCCCGTCTGGGCTTCACCTGGGACGTGCTGGGCGACAAGACCCTCAAGGTGCGCGGTGGTACGGGCCTCTTCGCAGGCAACCTGCCTCTGGTGTTCTTCACCAACATGCCTACCAACGGCGGTATGGTGCAGTACCAGGCACAGATCAACGGCACCTCTACGCCCATCAAAACCTATACCGGAGCAACGGTTACGGGTTCTAATGGTAAGAGCTATGTGGACATGAGCCAGTTTGCTGGCGGTCTGGTGACCGATGCCAACGGCCGCGCTACGATAGCTGCCCTCTACGACAAGCTCGCCTCGATGGGTTATCCCACCACCATCTCTCCTGAAGACGGTACTGTGCCTTCAGCCATCGCCGCTGTAGACCCCGACTTCAAGATGCCGCAGGTGTGGAAGACCTCGGTGGCTGTCGACTATGCCCTTCCCGTGTCGTTCCCCTTCACCGTATCGGTGGAAGGTATCTTCAACAAGACCCTCAATGGTGTGTCAATCTCCGACTGGAGTATCCCCTCGGTGGGTGGCTTCGCCCGCTTCAACGGTGTGGACAACCGTCCCATCTATCCCACGGGCTATCGCACCAACACCAAGGCATTCGTGCTTGAGAACACCAGCCGTGGCTACGGATGGTCTACGAGCATCGAGCTTAACGCCCGTCCTACTGATTGGCTCAGCCTGATGGCAGCATATACGCACACGGTGAATAAGGAGGTGACCGGTATGCCGGGCTCGAACGCGGAGTCGGCCTTCACCTATGTGCCCACCGTGCAGGGACCGAACAATATCAAGTTGCACAACTCGCAGTATGTGACGCCCGACCGTCTGGTGGCTTCGCTCACTGCCCACGATAAGAGCGGCAACCACTACAGCCTGATTTATGAGGGTTGGCGCGGTGGTTACAACTACTCGTACATGACCGTAAACGACATGAATAGCGACGGTTACAACTACGATGCTCTGTATGTGCCAACCGATCAGCAGGTGGCCGATGGGCTCTTCCGCTTCAAGAGCGAGGACGACAAGACCCGCTTCATGGACTATGTACACAACAACGATTACCTCAAGGGTCGTCAGGGCAATTATGCTGAGGCTTACAGCCTCTACTCTCCTTGGGTTCACCGTATCGACTTCAGCTACAAGCACGACTTCAAGCTCAACATTGGCGCCACCAAGCACGCCCTGCAGCTGAGCTTCGATATAAAGAACCTGATGAACCTCTTCAACTCGAGCTGGGGTGTGGCCAAGTATCTCAATCCTGAGATTGGCACCGACCCACGCATCTTGAAGTATGAGGGTGTAGACGCTGAGGGCTATGCCATCTTCTCTACGCCGGCTTCTATCAGCGGCAGCACCAAGACCTTCGTGCCCAACCACTCACTCGGCCAGTGCTGGTATGCCTCTATCGGTATCAAGTACATGTTCAACTAATATTAAGGATCATACATTATGAAATTAAAAAATATCATTCCTGCGCTGCTGGCATCCGTGGCTCTGTGCTTCGTGGGATGCTCAGATGATGAAACGCCTACGTTGCTCGACGAGGTGCAGGTATCGTCATCCTATATCTCGCTGCCTATGGAGGGTGGTGACACCACATTTACCGTGACGGCTAAGGGTGACTGGAAAATCGAGAAGGTGATGACCAAGAAGGACTCGGTGAAATGGCTGACGATTTCTGACACACTTGGAACAGCGGGTGAGAAGGAGGTAAAGCTCTCAGCCCCCAAGACGCTCGATGGTCGCACGGCAGAGCTGTTGCTCACATGTAACGGCAAGGTACAGCATATCAATGTGATTCAGGGCTTGGCTACGGTATCGTCGGCCACCTGTGCCGAGGTGATTGCCGGTCCCGACAGTAAGACTTACCAGGTGACGGGTACGGTGACGGCCATTGCCAACACCACCTACGGCAACTGGTATCTCACCGACAAGACGGGTACCATTTATATCTATGGTACGCTCGACGCCAAGGGTGCCGAGAAGAATTTCTCCAGCCTCGGGCTTGAGGTGGGCGACGAGGTGACCGTGCAGGGTCCCAAGACCACCTATGGCACTACCGTGGAGCTGGTGAATGTGACGGTGATCAAGATCAACAAGTCGCTTATCAAGGTTGACTCTGTCAAGACTGCGGAGCTGCCACTTGAGGGTGGCGTGGCTACGGCTTACCTCACCTGCAAGGGTCAGGGTGTGTCGGTCGACATTCCCGAGGACGCACAGTCGTGGCTCAGCATCCAGTCGATACAGCAGTCGGGTACAAGCGCCGTGGTGAAGTTTAAGGCTGCCGCCAATGCCGGTGGCGACCGTAAAACCACGCTGACCTTCCACACTACTGACGGCTCAAAGGATTATACCTCGCAGACCACACTCACGCAGGCCGGTGCCATCCTGGCCGTGACCGTCGCCGACTTCAATGCGGCCGCTGTCAGCGATACGCAGTATCGTCTGAATGGCGTGGTGTCAAGGATTGTGGATGCCGCCAAGGGACGTTTCTATATCAAGGACCATACGGGTGAGACATACGCTTACAACCTCAACGTAGGCGGCAAGACCGTGAAGGTGGGCGATATTGTTACCGTGGTGGGTAAGCGCGGTGAGTACAAGGGCGTGGCCCAGCTGGTAAACGGTACGCTGGAGAGCCTATCGGCTGTCAGCACCATCAGTATCAGCGACTTCCGTAACCTGCCCGACGACAAGACGGCCTACTATCTCATCTCGGGTACGGTGGGTGCACCTACGGAGAGCGGCACGAAGTACGACCTTGTACAGTATGGCAACTTCAACCTCACTGATGCCACTGGCTCGGTGTACATCTACGGTGTTACTGAGGGCTGGAACGGCGCTAAGGGCACCTTCGGTAACCTGGGTGTGAAGGAGGGCGACACGCTGACCATCCTTGCCTACAAGACCAGCTACAAGGGTTTGGTCGAGGCTGTGGGAGTATATCTCTCGCATACAGCCAACTGATCTGCAAAGATAAGATAGCAATAGAATAACTATGATATAAAAGAGGTACGATCCGACAGGGATTGTACCTCTTTTATATTAGTGGTGTTTCTATTGTAAAAAAACGGCGGATGATTGACATATTCCCGAGTAATTGCTTACCTTTGTGTTTAGCTATTAAACATTTATAGACAATGATTATTGATTTTGACAACATTCCCGAAGCCCACCTCATGGACTTTAAGGGCGGCAATGGACCGCTCGACACCCGCAATTATGTAGATGACAAGGTAAAAATAATGTATTCTACCTTACGCCCAGGATCGGTTACAGGTGAGCACACGCACGAAGGTAACTGCGAGATTATCTTTGTAATCAGTGGTGTGGCCACGTTCCACTACGATGGTAAGGTGGAGGAGTGCCGTGCCGGGCAATGCCACTACTGTCCGGAAGGGCATTCACATCATATGGAAAATCTTACCGACCACGATTTGGTGTACTTCGCCATTGTGCCTGAGCATCATCTTTAAGGTTGTTTTGTAACGTCGTCTGGTGTAACGGGCTGGCCTGGGGTGTAACAATGGTTACGTTCCTTAGGCTGCCATTGCCTGATGGCTTTTTTGGAGCAGGATTGGTGTAACTTGCAGCCATGGCAAGGACTTCCGGCGTTTTTGACAAGGTATGCGATACGCCAGCCCACATAACCGATGCAGGCCAGTAAGACGAGGGTGATGATTATATATTGTAGTACCATCTTGGTTTATGTCATGATTTCATGGCAAAGATAGTAATCTATTATGGGAAAGTTTGCTGGTTCATGTTTTTTTCTTTATATTTGTCGAAAATATAATCAATTTTAGGTATACGAATGTCACAGGTTCATCAACATTTAGTCATTATGGCTGGAGGTGTGGGCAGCAGATTCTGGCCGATGAGCACCCCGGAGAGACCCAAGCAGTTTATTGATGTAATCGGAGTGGGGCGCACCCTGCTGCAGATGACTTGCGACCGCTTTAAGGGCATTTGTCCTCCAGAAAACATCTGGGTAGTGACCAATAAAATATATGTGGATCTTGTGCGTGAACAGTTGCCAGATATTCCTGCTGGGCATATCTTATTGGAACCTGCACGTCGCAATACGGCTCCTTGCATTGCTTATGTTAGTTGGCGTATCAAAATGCAAGACGCAAAGGCAAACATCGTCGTTGCGCCAAGTGACCATGTCGTGACTGATGTTATCGAGTTTCAGCGTGTGGTCACTGAGTGCTTGAAGTTTACCAGTGAGACAGATGCTATTGTTACCTTGGGTATAAAGCCAACGCGACCTGAGACGGGGTATGGCTATATTCAGGCAGACCTTACGACCAACTCCTTGCGTAACGCAGAGATATTCCGGGTGGATCATTTCCGGGAGAAGCCTGATTTAGCAACGGCTACAAAGTATATCAGTGAGAACAATTACTTCTGGAACGCTGGTATCTTCATTTGGAGCGTAGAGACCATCGTCAATGCCATGCGTATCTACGCGCCACGCATCAATAAGGTGTTTGAACGAATACAGCATGTGTTGGGTACACCTGAGGAGCAGCGGGTCATTGACGAATGTTATGGTGACTGTGACAATATTTCTATAGACTACGCTGTCATGGAAAAGGCAGAGGAGATATTCGTATGCCCCTCTGATTTCGGATGGAGTGATTTGGGTACGTGGGGCTCATTGCTCCTACAGACGCCACGCGACATCTATGGGAACAGCTTGATTGGTCAGAATATCAAGATGATCGAGAGTCACAACTGTATTGTGCACACCTTGCAGGAGAAGCAGGTGGTCGTACAGGGTCTCGACAACTACATCGTGGCAGAGCACGATGGCACGCTGTTGGTGTGCAGCCTATCTGAGGAACAGCGCATCAAACAGTTCTCTGGGGAGGTGTGATAGCTTAACCTAAGTATTTCATTAGAATCTTTACATGGCCACTTTCGCGTAATTTACCAATGCTCTTTTCGCGAATTTGGCGTACGCGCTCACGGGTCAATCCCAACTGGTCGCCGATTTCCTCCAGTCCCAGTTCGTTGCAGCCAATGCCGAAGCATTTGCAAAGAATGGTGACTTCGCGCTCCTTCAAGACGCTATTCAGCACCGTATTCAGTTCCTGTGCCATGCTCTCGTGATCTACAACCTTATCGGCCCGCGAGTCATCGCTGCTGGCCATTACGTCGAGCATCGTATTTTCTTCGCCTTCCTGAAAAGGGGCGTCCACACTGACATGATGCCCGTCGGCCATCATGCTCTGGGTAATCTTCTCTGTCTCTACGCCAGTGGCATCCGATATTTCTTCGAGGCTGGGCTTGCGTTGATGTGCCTGCTCAAATCGGTTGATCTCATGATTGATCTTACTTAGCGAGCCTACCTGATTCAAGGGTAAACGCACAATGCGGCTCTGCTCGGCTATGGCTTGCAGTATACTCTGCCGTACCCACCATACAGCATAGGAAATAAACTTGAAGCCACGGGTCTCATCAAATTTCTGGGCTGCCTTTATCAGGCCGATGTTGCCCTCATCGATAAGGTCTGTAAGTGATAATCCTTGGTGTTGGTATTGTTTGGCTACGGAAACCACGAAGCGAAGATTTGAGGTAACAAGTTTCTCCTTGGCGCGTTCACCAGCGGGGCCACCTTTCTTGATCTGCTGCGCGAGCTCTATTTCTTCTTCAATAGTGATAAGTGGCGCACGACCAATTTCCACAAGATATTTGTCCAACGCTTCACTTGAGCGATTGGTTATGCTTTTTTGAATTTTAAGTTGTCTCATTCTTATTTGCCCTAAAGATGCGGAAGAATAGTTGGTTAGCAAATGTAATCCAATCTATATCAAATCTAAGCAAATATAATGAAAAATGAAATAGATAGGCTTATGGTAGCTTATAATTTATGCTATAATAACGTTTCTTGAGTAAAATTAAAAGGTCAACCTCTTTCGAGATTGACCTTCTTTTAGTCGTACACCCTTAGGGATTCGAACCCTAGACCCACTGATTAAGAGTCAGTTGCTCTACCAACTGAGCTAAGGGTGCTTCATTCAGATGATAAAGAGTACACCCTTAGGGATTCGAACCCTAGACCCACTGATTAAGAGTCAGTTGCTCTACCAACTGAGCTAAGGGTGCATACTCGATATGTCTACCGGAAGCCGGCGTTTCTGAATTGCGTGTGCAAAGGTACAATGTTTTTCTGTAACTGCCAAAAGGATGGTCATATTTTTTTAGTAAACATGCCAATATTCATGGTTGAGTTACATGGCTAGCCTTTGCCTTGTACGTTTTAGAACTGGAAACATAGTTCCATATCCAGCATGCTGTAATTGTGTCCGTCGGCAAGGCTGCGGTCGTTGATGAGCGCGTATTCCGCATTCAACTGAACATTTTTGTTGAAGAGATAATTGGCACCAATTTCGTACTGCGTGCGGCTGTCACTCCACGAGGCGGTGTTACGATAGAGGTCGTATCGGGCTTTCACGTAGAGCTTATGCTTGATGGCTGGAGCTAAGACAAGGGCATAGACACCATCAGCCTTGCTGCCTACCTTCTCATTGACGTTGGCGTTCTTCATGTCGGCCGATGAATTTGCGGTTACGGTGAAGGCTTTACCGGTGGAGTGGATATACTCAGACCGTATGGTCCAGTCGTCGAATTTATATTCGCCGGAAATGGCATAGCGGTGCTGAGGCAGTTTTCGAACACCATTTTGTGTGTTACCCTGTTCATCAGTCCATGACCCATTACGTGCATACGAGCCTTCAGAACCGAATACGCCGATGCGCATGCCAGCAACTGGCATTACCCAAATGCCACCAACAATGTCTTTTTGCTGATCTACATCGCTGGTATTGATACCTTGGCCGTTGAATACACCAACCTGATAATGCATGAGAGCCCTGCCTTTGGGATTCTTGAGAAGGTCGCCCTGCACCTGTACACCCAGATCACGTCCATTGCTTGATACCGCTCCGGAACGGTCGGAGAAATACGACAGGCGAGAGACGTTTTGCGAGAAGCCCATAAAGCCCTGGGCAATAGGTGCCATGGGGCTCTCAAAAGTAAACGGTCGCTTAAATTGGCCGGCCTTCACCTGGAAGAAGCTGTACTTCTGCCATTCAGCGAAGACGTCTACGATACGTGGGGATACGCTGAGGTTAGAGTTGTTGCCATTGAGCTGTAGTTGAAACTTCCAGTACCAGTCCTTGGCGATACGTCCATCAAGGGCGAGACGTGCGAAACGGATTGAGAAGCCATTAGATTCTTTGTCTTTCTGTCCGTTGTACTCATACTTGGCCATGCCATAACCTGATAATCTCACATTCTTGATCCAGGCGGGAATCTGATCTTGAGCGTTCACACCCATACATCCCAATAACAACATAGCACCAATAGTCCACTTTTTCATAGGGAAAGATTAAAATGATATATTAACGATTACTTGCAAAAGTACTAAAATACAATAAAAGCGCAAGGCAATTCTACTGTTTTTTTGCTAAGAAGAAGAAATATGTAGGTTTTTATTGTTCAATAAAATAATTTATTCTACCTTTGCATTTGCAACCTGGACATAGCAAAACAAATCATGAATAACAGAATAACGCATGCAGGGGTCATTGATAAGATAAGCCAGCAGTGTATCACTGTGCGAATCATACAGACAGCAGCCTGTGCTGGCTGTAAGGTCTCAGGCCAATGCAATGCTTCTGAAAGCAAGGAGAAATTGATAGATGTTTATGGTCAGAACGACCAGCAACGTAATGTGGGCGACCATGTTGTTGTTTCTGCAGACATAGGCACAGGGTATAGGGCCGTGGCATGGGGATTCGGCATTCCGCTTGTCGTCATGGTACTGTCGCTTTTCGTTGTGCGTCTATGGACAGACAATGATGCGTTGGCCGCCTTGGTGGGGATTGTGGCTCTATTACCTTATTATATATTACTCTACCTACTTCGTGACAAGATACGTAGTCGATTTACCTTTAAGATAGATTAATCGCAGAAATGAGCTTTATGAGAAATCAACAAACTATAAACAAAAATAGATAAGTACTAAGACATGATGAATTTTCTTTTCACTGCAGTAATTGTTTTGGGCTTGATAGCTCTCATTGCTGCTGTTGTACTTTATGTGGTCTCCAAACGCTTTGCCGTAGAGGAAGATCCACGTATCGGACAGGTGCAGGAGATGCTCCCCGGTGCCAACTGTGGAGGCTGTGGCTATGCTGGATGTGCCGCTTTGGCTGATGCCTTGGTCAAGGGAGCCGACAAAGGGTCTATCGACGGCATGGTGTGTCCGGTGGGTGGCCCATCTGTGATGGGTCAGGTGGCCGACCTGTTGGGCATGGCAGCGGTCAAGACCGAGCCTAAGGTGGCAGTTATACGTTGTAACGGCTGCCCTGAGTATCGTGAACGCACGGCTGTGTACGATGGCCTGCAGACTTGTGCCGCTATTCATTCCACCGGTGCGGGCGAAACAGGATGCGGCTACGGTTGTTTAGGTTGCGGTGATTGCGTGAAAGCCTGTGACTTTGATGCCATCCACATCAACGTCCAAACCGGTTTGCCCGAGGTAGACGAAGAAAAGTGTACCTCATGCGGCGCCTGCGTAAAAGCTTGTCCGCGAAACATCATTGAACTTCGCAAGCGTGGTCCCAAGAATCGACGAATTTATGTAAGATGTGTGAACCGCGACAAGGGTGCTGCCGCACGTAAGGCGTGTCAAGTTGCCTGTATCGCTTGTGGCAAGTGTGAGAAGGTGTGTCCGTTTGCCGCTATTACCATTGAACAAAATTTGGCGTACATCGACGACAATCGTTGTCGACTTTGTACCAGATGCGTGGAAGAATGCCCAACCCATGCCATTACGAAGGTAAATTTCCCAGTGCGTAAGGTAGTTGAGCCTGCAGAGCCTACATCTGCAACCGTTGTTGAATCACAAGAAAAGGAGACCAAAGCATGAAACTTCATACTTTTCGCAAAGGGGGAATACACCCTGAAGAGTGTAAACTTACCACAGAAGTGGCAACAATAGCAGTTCCGTTGCCCAAAGTAGCCATCTTTCCGTTGAGCCAACATATTGGCGCACCAGCCAAGGCGGTGGTACAGCGTGGTGATCGGGTTAAGGTGGGGACGCTTATTGCCGAAGCCGGTGGCTACGTGTCAGCTCCCATTTTTTCGTCAGTCTCAGGAAAGGTATCGAAAGTAGACTTTGCCGTTGACGCTACAGGTTATCGCGTGCCTGCCATTTATATTGATGTAGAAGGGGATGATTGGGAAGAAGGTATAGACCGTACAGACACCCTCGAAACCCTTGAGGGGCATCCGGAGCTCACCGCCGAAGAGATTATCAGTCGTGTCAAGGCTGCCGGCGTCACGGGTATGGGAGGCGCCGGTTTCCCTACGCACGTGAAACTCACTCCGCCCCCAACAGCCAAGGCTGAGTGCGTTATCCTGAATGGCGTGGAATGTGAGCCATACATCACTTCAGACTATCGGTTGATGATGGAACATGCCGATGAGATACTCGTGGGACTGGAACTGCTTATGAAAGCAGTCAATGTGGATAAAGGCTATATTGGTATAGAGGAAAACAAGCCCGAGGCCATCAAACTGTTGACTGCCAAGGCGGCTCGCAATTCGAGCATAGAGATTGTAGCTTTGGCGAAGAAATATCCACAGGGTGGTGAGAAGCAACTCATCGATGCCGTGATACGCCGTCAGGTGCCCGCACCTCCCGGACTTCCGGTCGATGTGGGAGCTGTGGTGCAGAATGTGGGCAGTGCCTTTGCCGTTTATCAGGCTGTCATGAAAAACAAGCCACTCTTCGAGCGTTACACCACGGTAACAGGCAAACGTATCAGCCGCCCCGGAAACTTCCTGGTACGTATGGGAACACCTTTTGGCCAGCTCATAGAATTTTGCGGTGGGATGCCTGAGGGCGATAACAAGGTTTTGGCCGGAGGCCCAATGATGGGAAAGGCGGTATTTACCCTTGATGTTCCGGTATGCAAAGGCACCAATTCGATAACTGTTCTTACAGATACCGACGCCCATCGCAAACCTATTCAACCCTGCATTCGTTGTGGTAAATGCGTTAACGTCTGCCCGATGGGATTGGAACCGTATCTCATCGCGACACTTTCGAGTTTGAAGCATTATGACCGTCTTGAGCGTGAGGATGTCGTCAACTGCATAGCCTGTGGCTCGTGTCAGTACACTTGTCCTTCGCATCGCCCCTTGCTCGACCATATCGTGCAGGGCAAAGCGGCTGTCATGGGTATCATCAAATCACGCAACTCAAAAAAATAACCAGAAACGAATCACGACAATGAATCAAAAATTAGTTGTTTCTTTATCACCGCACGTCCATGGCGACGACAGTGTTGAGCGCAACATGCGTGGTGTTATCATTGCGCTGCTGCCGGCATTGCTGGTGTCATTCTATTATTTTGGATTAGGAGCCGTAGTAGTCTGTCTGACCAGTGTCGCTGCCTGTATGTTCATGGAGTGGGCCATTACGCGATACATGCTTAAGCGTCCATCTTCTCTTACCGACGGTTCGGCCATCATTACAGGCCTTCTGCTGGGCATGAACCTCCCCAGCAACTTCCCCATTTGGATGATTCTGATTGGTGCCCTTGTCGCCATTGGTATTGGTAAGATGAGCTTTGGAGGACTTGGAACCAATATTTTCAACCCCGCGCTTGTCGGTCGTTGTTTCCTGCTGGTAAGTTTCCCGGCTGAGATGACCTCCTGGCCCGTGGCCGGACAGCTTGGTTCATATACCGATGCCGTGACCGGCGCCACTCCCTTAAGCATCATGAAGCGGGTCATGTACTCGGGTGATGTCAGTCTGCTCGAAAAGCTTCCCAGTTCCATAGACCTCTTGCTTGGCAATACGGTGAATGGCATGGGTGCCGGATCACTTGGCGAGGTGTGCGCGTTAGCGTTGATACTCGGGTTGCTGTACATGCTTTGGAAAAGAATCATCACGTGGCATATTCCTGTGAGCATCATTGCCACGGTGTTTGTCTTTAGTGGATTGCTGCATGTAGCCAACCCCATTTATGCCAATCCTGTGCAGGTGATCCTTACCGGCGGACTGATGTTGGGCGCAATCTTCATGGCTACCGACTATGTCTCCTCGCCCATGACACACAAAGGACAGCTGATCTATGGAGTAGCTATAGGATTTCTCACGGTGGTTATCCGCTACTGGGGTAGCTATCCCGAGGGCATGTCTTTCGCCATACTGATTATGAATGCCTTCACACCCCTCATCAACAACTATGTCAAACCCAAACGCTTCGGTGAGGCCGTAGCTAAAAAGAAGGAGGACTGAAAGCCATGGCAAAAATGAAATCGACGCTGATCAATATGGTCGTTGTGCTGGTGGGCATGTCACTGGTGGTGGGTGCCTTACTGGCTTTGGTCAATCATATCACCGAAAAGCCCATTTCTGAGAAAGCGGGCAAGACGCTGGCTGAGGGTATAAAGACAGTGATGGGCACGCCTGATTTGACGGTGTCGGCCAACGATACCGTCAGGCAAGCCGTGAGTGGCAAAGAGATGGTGTTTGTGGTGCATCGTGCCACCGACAAAGACGGCAACGCGCTTGGTGCAGCCGTAGAAAGCTCTGCCATGGGCTTCGGCGGCGACCTCAAGGTGTTGGTAGGCTTCTCTGCTGATGGCACCATTCTCGGGTATACCGTGCTTCAACATGCAGAAACCCCCGGACTCGGCGCTAAGGCAGGCACGTGGTTTCAGCGTGACGGGAAGGGAAGCATCATTGGCCAGAATCCCGCCCAAGGAGAGCTGAAAGTGAAAAAGGATGGTGGACAGGTAGATGCCATCACAGCCTCTACCATTACCAGCCGCGCTTTCCTCAGGGCCGTCAATCAGGCATACGCAGCCTACTCGCACCAAGACGCTACAACAGGTGCCACTTCTCATGAAGAAGACGCGACAACGGGTGCTACATCACACGATTACAGTAACGAAGAACACTATCAAGAATAAAAAGGATACCATCATGAATCATATGAAAATCATTGCCAATGGACTGATCAAGGAGAATCCCACCTTCGTGTTATTGCTTGGTATGTGTCCCACACTGGCCACTACGACCAGTGCCATCAATGGCTTGTCAATGGGCTTGGCCACGATGGCAGTGCTCATTTGCACCAACACCGTTATCTCGCTGATCAAAAACATCACCCCCGATCAGGTGCGTATCCCTGTGTTTATCGTGGTAATAGCTGCCTTTGTCACCATCTTGCAGATGTTGATGTCGGCCTACGCCCCCGATAGCATCAACCAGTCGTTGGGTATCTTTATTCCACTTATCGTAGTCAACTGTATCATCTTGGGGCGTGCAGAGAGCTTTGCCTGCAAGCATACGCCTATGGAAAGCCTCTGCGATGGTTTGGGCATCGGCTTGGGCTTTGCCTTGGCACTCACCCTCTTGGGTAGTGTTCGTGAGGTCATTGGTGCCGGTAGCATTTTCGGACTGACGTTGCTGCCCGAGACCACCAACGTGCTTCTCTTCATACTGCCTCCCGGAGCGTTCATCACCTTGGGCTATCTGGTAGCCATCTTCAATGGCCTGCGTGGCAAATGATACACTTTCTAAAATCAGACAACAATGGAATATCTCTTAATATTTATCAGCGCGATATTTGTCAACAATATCATTCTCAGCCAGTTCTTGGGCATCTGCCCCTTTCTTGGCGTGTCTAAACAGATTGATACCGCATTAGGTATGGGCGCTGCCGTGGCTTTTGTGCTGACCCTTGCCACGGTGGTCACTTGGTTGGTACAGACCTATGTGCTCAATGTCTTTGGGTTGCAATACCTGCAGACCTTAGCGTTTATTCTCATCATCGCTGCCTTGGTGCAGATGGTGGAGATCATACTCAAGAAGGTGAGCCCGGCACTCTATCAGGCCTTGGGCATCTTCCTTCCGCTCATCACCACCAACTGTGCCGTGTTGGGTGTGGCCATCCTTGTCATCCAGAAAGAGTTTTCTCTGCTGCAGAGCGTGGTGTATGCGTTCTCTACAGCTGTGGGATTTGCGTTGGCACTCACCATCTTCGCCGGTATTCGTGAGCAACTCGACCTCGTTGAGATACCCAAGGGCATGCGCGGCATGGCCATCGTGTTGGTCACCGCCGGATTGTTGTCCTTAGCCTTTATGGGCTTTTCGGGTGTGGACAACGGTTTACGGAGTTTGTTCGGACTACACTAACGACATGTGGTTTGTGGCTCAGTCTACATACTGAGCCACAAACTCATCCTCACTGATAATAGGAATGCCCAGCTGCTGTGCCTTTTGATTTTTCCCGCTGGTCGAAGTTACGTCGTTGTTGATGAGGTACGACGTCGATTTCGATACGCTTCCTGTTACCTTACCTCCCTGACTCTCAATGTACGCTTTCAGTTCATTGCGATTGGCGTAATGATGCACGTCGCCAGTCACCACAAATGTAAGGCCTTGACAGCGCACTCCTTGCGCTGCCTGTGACGTTTCGGCTATGGTCAATAATGCCGTCAGTCGGTCGTAGGCTTCACGGTTGTGTGGGTCGGAAAACCAGGCCACGAACGAGGCCGATTTCTCTGGCCCTATGCCGGGAATGGTAGCAAGAAGTTCGGCGCCTCGTGGTCCGAAAAGGTCGTTGTTGCCCTGTCCGATGGCAATTTTTACCAGGTCGTTGAGGCTATAGGCAGAGAGTAGCCGGGCACACACATCTTGTCCGCAGAGGGGGATAGACAGGGCGTAGAGCAGTCGGCGGGCCTCCACGGTGCGCGCTTTTTCTAATGACTGCATGAGGTTGCTCACCGACTTCTTGCCAAAGCCCTCGAGCTTAGACGCCTCTTGCGCGTGTTCGTTCAACTTGAAAATGTCGGCATAGTCGCTAATCCAGCCCAAGTTGATGAATCGTGCCAGCGTTTGCTCCGACATGCCGTCTACGTTCATCCCCTCTTTGGAAACAAATCGGGTGAATTTCTTAAGTTGTTTGGCTGGACAGGCAACATTGGTACAATGCAATGTGCGCGTGCCGCTGGCTGTACTTGCCACCACTTCGGTTGGAGCGTTACAAACGGGGCAACTACGCGGAATGAGCAACTGGCCCACACGGCGGTTTACCTTAATGACTTTCGGAATAATTTTGTTTGCCTTGATGACTTCCAGTTCAGACCCTTTGTCGCCAATGCCTAACCGTTCACACTCGCTGATGTTGCAGAGAGAGGCACGGCGTACGGTGGTGCCTTCGAGGTCTACCGGGCGAAATACGGCCACTGGAGATATTGTCGACGCGGCACAACTCCACTCTATATGGTCGAGCTCGGTCTTTGCGCTTTCATCTTGCCATTTGAAGGCGATACCGGCACGCGTGGCATGGTGGCCGGTCACCGACCCTGTTTGGGCATAGTCGTTGTCATCGTAAGTGATTACCAGACCGTCTACCGGGTAAGGATTCTTGCGTTCGGTCACGCGGTCAGTCCATCGGTCGATCACCTCTTCTATATGTTCAATGGTCGGCACCTGGATACACTCGTGCTCCACGTTTTCTAATCCGTTGTGAGCCAGCCAATCCATGCGTTCGCCCCACGACTTGATGTCTTCATCGCAGTGTACCAAGGTGAAGGGTATCCAGCGTATGTGGCGTTGTGCCACCTCGGCAGGGTCTTTCAGTGTGAGAGACCCTGAGGCCAGGTTGCGCGGGTTGGCATAGTTCTCATCGTTCTCCATGTTGAATTGCTCGAAATCTTCATAAGAAATCACAGCTTCTCCGCGCACTACCACATGCCCACGGTCGTTTATCTTGGCAGGAATACCCCTGATGGCCTTGGCCAGGTGGGTGATGTTAGTACCGATATGTCCATTTCCCCGGGTCACCACTTTGGTGAGCTGCCCTTTATCGTAGGTCACCACCAAGGTCAGTCCATCGAGTTTCCACGACAGCCAGATGGGGCGCCCCTCCGCCCATTTCACCAGTTCCTGCGGTTTCTTGGTCTTGGCCAATGACAAGGCCTGATATTCGTGCTCCTCTTTCTGCCCAGTGATATGGTCTTCAGACACCTTCTGGGTGGGCGAGTCGGGTAGGGTCTGTCCTGTCTCTTCTTCCAGAAGTTTCAGTTCGTCAAACTTTGCGTCCCACTCAAAGTCGGTCATCAGTTCTTCACGACCGTTGTAATAGGCATCTGAGGCACGGTTGAGTTCCGCAATCAGTGCCTGCATTTCCTGTATCTTATCCATGTGTTGCGAGTCTATTCGTGAGATGTAGCCGTCATGGCACACCTTCGGCAAAGTTAGTTTTTTTTTTGAGATATTCCCAATGATACGTAGTTTTTTGTATTTTTGCAGTGTCAGAAATCGTATTTATGCAAATCATTGTATCAGAAGACATCGAACGAGTATGCCCCGGTTTTGTAGGGGCTTGTCTTGAAGCCAAGGTGGTGAACACCCCATATTGCCAGCCGCTATGGGACGAGATTGCGGCCTTGGGCGCACATTATCAAGAGACATTGACCACCGAGACGCTCAAGGAAATATCGGGAATAGCCGCCACCCGAAGGGTATATCGTGCTTGTGGCAAAGACCCTTCGCGCTATCGGCCTGCCTCCGAAGCGCTGATACGGCGTATGCTGCAAGGCAAACAACTCTATCAGGTAGACACCCTGGTAGACCTCATCAATCTGTCCAGTATGGCTTTCGGCTATAGCATTGGCGGTTTTGACGCAGACAAGTTTGTGGGAGATACGCTGGTGTTAGGGGTTGGGCGCGAAGGTGAGCCCTACGAGGGCATTGGCAGGGGAATGATCAATATAGCTGGATTGCCCGTCTACCGTGACGCCAAGGGCGGGGTAGGTACCCCCACGTCGGATAATGAGCGCACGAAGATAAGTCTCGATACCACCCATTTGGTGGTGCTTATCAACGGCTATGATGGAAACAAAGAACGGGTGGTGGACAATGCCAAGTACATTCAGGCTTTATTGCGTAAGTATTGTGGAAGCGACGGGGGAATATATAAGGTATATGAGTAGCCGTCCCGCCATTTATGGTGCTGCATCAGCAAGCGTTTGGGATAATCCTTCTACCCGTACTATCGCATGTTTCTTGTAGGGCAGTCTTATGCTTCTATACAAAACCATTTGATGCTTTTATATAGAACCATTCGATGCTTTTATATAGAACCATTCGATGCTTCTACCCAAACCATACAATGGTTCGGGTAGAAGTATCTTGCGTAGAGCGCTTACACGTAGCGTGTGAAGGCTGTAATGCACAGTATTAAAGGGTGTTATAACTGTGGTATATGGCGCTTGCGGTGTCGGCGCAAAGACCGGCTATGCTGTCATTGAGTTTGTGGTACTCGATAGCGATGATGGTTTTTCAGTCTTTGGGTAGGTATTTCTCTATAATCTTACGGTCAGCTTCCGACCAGTTGAGCGTGGCAAGTTCTTGAGCAGTGAGCCATTTGGCGTCTAAATGATAGAGTAGGGTGAAGTCGCCGTCGCCGGGTTTGCACAGATAAGCTGTCAGCTGAATCTTGAGGTCGGGGTACACATGTTCTATTGTACCCAGTTTTTTTCCCACATAAATATCCCAAAGCATCTCCTCGCTGATTTCCCGGAGCAATGCTTCGTGCTCTGTTTCGCCGTCCTCTACTTTGCCGCCAGGAAACTCCCAGCGTTCTGAGTTGTGGGGCTCACGTGAGCGAAGGCGCTGCATACAAAGGTATTTGTCGCCGTCTTTGATCACGGCGGCTACAACATGCACGGTATCGGTTTTCTTGTCCATATCTATTTCTGTTTTTATTCATTACTTTGCCTGTGTTTTCTCTTGAAGGCGATTGGTCGAGGTTATGGCTTTCAGGTGTCTTCCCATGATGGTTGTCAAATCAGCTGATTCCTCACTGCGAATATACGAATAAAATAGGAATGGAGGATATAGGATTGAGTCTTTTTTTGTAATTTTGTGGCAAAAAGTAACTATATATGACATTCAAAGAGTTAATAAGCGAAGTCAACTTTGCAGATATCGCTCCTTATATTGAGCAGTCTGTGCGTGACAACGAAAATGATATGCGCCCCTTTGATACCAAATATAAAGAGGTAGAGAAGATATTTGAACAGGTGAAAGCGTTGAAGCCTACCTTCGGGCATATTGTTTCGCCCATCGAGGTGAAGATGCTTGGCGGGAAGCTGCGTGCCAGCAATATGCACTTGGGCTCTATGTCTGATGTGCTGAGCCACCAAGTGGTCGTTGCTCCCCAAGTAAAGGCCTCGACGGTAGAAATCGCCGCGGAATGTGTTTATCAGTTGGCAGCTTTCCAGGCAGCCACAGAGCGTTATAGGGATGGAGAGGAGTTTGAAGACCTCGACCCATTGATGGCAAGAATCATCAGGTGAATGCCCATATACAACCCGCATGGCACGATATGCTTTCAGCCCGTTGGTGTAAATAGTAAATAAGGACTTATGATAATAGGTATAGACGTTGGCATCAGCACTACGAAGATTGTAGGCATTAATGATGCAGGTACGGTGGTATCGCCAATCCGTATCAAGGCCACAGACCCTGTGACGTCACTGTATGGCGCTTTTGGCAAGTATCTGTATGACAACAAGATTCAGCTTTCTGAAATCGACAGGGTAATGATCACTGGCGTGGGTTCTGCCTATATCGACGCGCCTGTTTACGGTTTGCCTACAGAAAAGGCAGAAGAGTTTATCGCCGACGGGCTGGGTGCCCGCTATGAGACCGATATCGACCGTATGATAGTGGTGTCAATGGGCACAGGTACCAGTTTGGTACAGTGCGATGGCGATGACATCCGGCATATCGGTGGCATCGGTCTTGGTGGTGGCACCTTGATGGGGTTGAGCCGTATAATGCTTAAGACCGATGACATAAAACAAATTGTCGCGCTGGCCTTAGAGGGGCAAATCTCTAATATTGACGTGCTAATCGGCGACATCAGTCCCAACCCACTGCCTAATTTGCCAAAGACCGCCACGGCTTCGCTCTTTGGTAATGCCCGCAGTAATGCTTCGCGCGAGGATATCGCGTTGGGCATTATTACCACGGTGTTGCAGACCATCGGTTCAAGTTGTATCCTGGCCTCGCTCAATTCTGGCATCAAAGAGTACGTGCTCATTGGCAACCTCACGCTGCTGCCCCAGTGTCAGGATGTGTTTCCTGCCATGGAGAAACTCTACAATGTGCGCTTCATCATTCCCAAGTATTCTGAATTTTGTACCGCTATCGGCGCCGCGTTGAGCTATACCTACAGGCAGGGCGGCAAGGCCTGATTTTATTATGAATATTACTGTAATTACCAAGGTTAAGCACTGGTTGCAGCGTCTGTCATTCCGCACGGGTGTGATCGTGTTGTTGATGTGCATACCATTTTATATTCTTTCGTTTGCCCAGATGGCACTGCCCGAGCAGTATCTGTCGGTTGGCGCCAAAGGAGTGCTGTGGGCGGTACTTTTTGGTTTGGCCAAGACCTGTCAGTATGGTGGCATCACCATACTTGGCGTGGAAGGCTATCGGAGGGTGAAAGAGAGGCTGAAGCTAAACGGCCGAAAGAAATGATGTGTGGTGTTTGGACTGATTGTTGACCTGACATTTTGCGCCTGAAGTAATGCATGGGAGGCCATCCTTAGACGTCGGTGCGGAAAATGTTGAGAAAACAACACTTAGGCCTTGTAATTTTGGCCGATAAGTTTGGAACAATCAAAAGATTTTCGTAATTTTGCACGCTGAATTGGGCATACTGTGCCCGTATCCTAACAAAAAGACTTTTAAAATAGTTGAATGAAGAAAGACAATCCTAAGAACCAGTACCGGGTAAACGGTCAAATCCATGTGCGAGAAATTCGTTTGGTCAGCGACGAGGGCTCTGAAGTAATGCCCACACGTCAGGCCTTAGACCTGGCTCGCCAGCAAGGGGTAGACCTTGTGGAAATATCACCGAATGCCCAGCCTCCTGTGTGTCGTCTCATTGACTATAGCAAGTTCCTTTACCAGCAGAAAAAGCGTCAGAAGGAAATGAAGCAGAAGCAGGTGAAGGTGGAAGTGAAGGAAATTCGTTTCGGACCGCAGACCGATGAGCATGACTATCAGTTCAAGCTCAAGCATGCGCAGGAGTTCCTTGAGGAAGGTAACAAGGTGCGTGCTTACGTGTTCTTCCGTGGACGTTCCATTCTCTTCAAGGAACAGGGTGAAGTGCTGTTGTTGCGTTTTGCCAACGACCTCGAAGAATACGGCAAGGTGGAGCAGCTGCCCAAGCTCGAAGGGAAAAAGATGTTTCTTTATCTCGCGCCCAAAAAGCAGGGTGTGGTGAAGCAGAGCCAGCAGAAGCGCGACCGCATGGCAGCCGAGGAGGCTGCTAAGGAAGCCGCTAAAGCGCAGCAGGCGGAACTGGCTGAAAAGTCGGGATTGCTGGCCAACGCCAAGGGTGGTGACGCCTTGAAGAAACTGGTAGAGGAGCAGACCGAATAAAAAGAAAAACTGAGTGGTACCGCCAGGTATATGCGTTGCCACCTTTTAATAATCATCATTTAAAATCAAAAAAATGCCAAAAGTAAAGACTAATTCCGGCGCAAAGAAGAGATTCCGTTTCACCGGAACAGGTAAGATTAAGCGTCAGCACGCTTATCACAGTCACATTCTGACTAAGAAGACCAAGAAGCAGAAGAGAAACCTTGTTCACTCAACACTCGTTGATGGTACAAACCTGAAGCAGGTGCGCGACCTGCTCTGTCTGCGTTAATTATAACACTTAGTCGAACTTTTAAAGAAGAAAATTATGCCAAGATCAGTAAATCACGTTGCATCTAAAGCAAAGAGAACTCGCATTCTGAAGCTCACTAAGGGTTATTATGGAGCACGCAAGAACGTATGGACTGTTGCCAAGAACACTTGGGAAAAGGGTCTGACCTACGCTTACCGTGACCGTCGTAACAAGAAGCGCACTTTCCGCGCACTGTGGATTCAGCGTATCAACGCTGCCGCACGTCTGCAGGATATGAGCTACAGCCAGCTCATGGGCGCCCTTCACAAGGCAGGTATTGAAATCAACCGCAAGGTGCTTGCCGACCTCGCCGTGAACAACCCTGAGGCTTTCAAGGCCATCGTAGACAAGGTGAAGTAAGTAACAGATACCATAAAGGTATATCTGAAAATAATGGAGCGGACAACCAATCGGTTGTCCGCTTTTTGTGGTTATGATCGTTTGGTGTCATTGCGTGGGGGCAAACCTTATGTTATAAGATGCCGCTCGCGGTTTTGTATGGTGGTAGCGGTGCTTTGGCAACGAGGCTTAGCGCTACCGAAATGCCCGACAAGTGCTAAAAATTGAAAAGATTATAATTTTTCTGCCTAATTTGTGGGTAGTGTATTATTTTTTTCCATATATTTGCCATTAGATACTTGGAAATAATACAGAGCGGTTTTACGCGTTACCGCTTCTTGAACCAATAAGGCCATCGTTGCCATCAATAAAGACCTGCTATCAGATGATGAAGGGACCGTACCTACTAAATGCCTATATCAGACTGATGACTATGAATAACAGGAAACAACACATCTCTATGAGGTAGCGGTCAATAGTGGCAGTAACCTTCAGTCCTGATACTCTAAGACATGAGTAGGAGATGGCAAATGAAAATGATCTAACATCACTGCTTGCTACTACAATACAGTGAATAACTCTCTATGGTCGTGTTCGTGTATATTTATTTGCATGAAACATGGATATGTTTAAAATTCAATTGCAGAATGATAAATAATTTGCTATTATAGCTACAAACTGAATTGTTTTGTTTATATTTGCATCTCAACAATCATTTAAAGGTGAATAAAATGATACTTGACATCGATATGTTGAAGCAGTTTTATGCTTCCTATTCTACCAAGGTTTCTATGGCCCGTGAGGCATTGAACCGTCCACTAACCTACACAGAGAAGGTTCTTTTCGCACATTTGTTTGACGACGCGGATCTGAAGCCTTTTAAACGAGGTGTTGATTATGTAGATTTTCGTCCGGACCGAGTGGCTATGCAAGACGCAACGGCACAGATGGCCTTGTTGCAGTTTATGAATGCGGGCAAGAGCAGGGTGGCTGTACCGGCAAGCGTGCACTGCGATCACCTGATTAGGGCGGATGAAGGAGTAGAGCGCGACTTGCCCACAGCGAGAAAAACCAATAGCGAGGTGTATGATTTTCTTCAGTCTGTATCGGCGAAATATCATATAGGCTTCTGGGCACCCGGAGCAGGCATCATCCATCAGGTAGTGCTTGAGAATTACGCGTTTCCTGGAGGTATGATGGTAGGTACCGACTCGCACACGCCTAATGCAGGTGGACTCGGCATGGTGGCTGTTGGAGTGGGAGGGGCTGATGCAGTAGATGTACTGACAGCACTGCCATGGGAACTGAAGATGCCTCGCCTCATCGGTGTGCACCTTACGAACAAACTGTCAGGATGGGCCTCGCCTAAAGACATTATCCTGAAGATACTGGGTATTCTTACTGTTAAAGGTGGCACTAATGCGATATTGGAGTACTTTGGCGAAGGGGTGGAGAGCCTTTCTACCACAGGTAAGGCTACGATATGTAACATGGGTGCAGAGTTGGGGGCCACGTGCTCTATCTTCCCGTTCGACAGCCATGCTGATGAGTATTTGAGAATGACAGGTCGTGAAGAGGTAGCTGTTATGGCTCAACAGCATGAGGCGGAATTGCGTGCCGACGATGAAGTTTACGCTCAGCCTGATATGTATTATGACCAGGTATTGGAGATAGACCTTTCGCAGATCGAACTTCACCTCAATGGTCCGTTTACGCCCGATGCCGCCTCGCCCATATCGCAGATGAAGGCAAAGGCTGAGACCAATGATTATCCGATGACCGTAGAAGTAGGTCTCGTGGGGTCTTGTACCAATTCGTCTTATCAAGATTTGGCTCGTGCGGCTTCTGTTGCCCGGCAGGCAGCAGAGAAGAATATAGAGGTGAAGGCTCAATTGATCATCAATCCGGGATCGGAGCAGATTCGGTTTACTGCCGAGCGCGATGGCCTTTTGGATGACTTCAAGAAGATTGGCGCGATTATTATGACCAATGCCTGTGGCCCCTGCATCGGTCAGTGGAAGCGTCATATAGATGATGACAATCGCAAAAACTCTATTGTCACTTCATTCAACCGTAATTTCAGGCGTCGCGCCGATGGCAACCCAAACACATTCGCCTTTGTGGCGTCTCCCGAGTTGACTATCGCGATGGCTATTGCTGGTAGGCTGGATTTTAATCCTGTGACAGATAAGTTGACCACACGCGACGGCCAGAGCGTGATTTTGGACGAGCCACATGGCTTCGATTTCCCGCCAAAGGGATTCGCGGCTGGGGAGGACGCGTCGGTATCTACCTTGGAAGTGTTAGAGAAGAAAGGTCTTTTTATCATGCCGTCGGACGAGCATAAAGATATTGAGGTGGTAATCGATCCGCAGTCGAACCGCTTGCAGAGACTGGAACCTTTTAAGCCTTGGGATGGCAATGAACTGGAGGATATGCCCTTGCTGATCAAGACACAGGGCAAATGCACCACTGATCATATATCGATGGCTGGCCCGTGGTTGAGGTTCCGTGGACACTTGCAGAATATTTCTGACAATCTGCTCATGGGCGCTGTAAATGCCTTCAACGGGGAGAGTAATAAGGTTAAGGACCAGCTCGATGGTCAGTATAAGGAAGTGTCATCGGCGGCCAAAGACTACAAAGCGCATGGGGTGGCAAGTATTGTTGTGGCGGAAGATAATTATGGTGAAGGGTCCTCACGCGAGCATGCAGCCATGGAACCGCGTTATCTCAATGTCAGGGTCATCTTAGCGAAGAGTTTTGCGCGTATCCATGAGACGAACCTTAAAAAACAGGGTATGCTGGCACTCACCTTCATCAACAAGGATGACTATGATAAAGTGCGGGAAGACGACCGTATCTCGGTTATAGGTTTTAGAACCTTCGCCCCAGGGTCGCATTTCACGGTGATAGCAAAGCATAGTGATGGTACTACTGACCGTTTTGAAGTGGAGCACACCTACAACGAGGCGCAAATAGGCTGGTTTAAGGCTGGGTCGGCACTCAATGATAATAAGTAATGTCTTGTTGAACTAAAGATCCCTTAACAACAAGAACTTTTGATGTATGAGAGATTTTAAATTTAATAGCGTATCACGTTTAAACTTTAATAACATGAAAAAAGAATATTTGATATATAAGCTGAGTGACGAAGTGAAGAATACATGCAAGATACCTCTTGACGCGTTTCAACAGTATGGCGTAAAGCGTGGACTGAGAAACGAAGATGGGTCTGGTGTGCTTGTGGGACTTACCAATATCGGTAATGTTGTGGGTTATGAGCGTGGCGAGGATGGCCAGCTTAAGCCGTGTCCCGGTCGACTATATTACCGCGGGTATGAACTTGATGACTTGGTGTCGCCGCTCCTTAAGGAAAAACGTTTTGGCTTTGAGGAAATTGCCTATCTGCTGTTGTCAGGCAGATTGCCTGACAAAGAGGAGTTGGCTGCGTTCCAGGAGTTGCTTAATGAGAATATGCCGCTCGACCACCGTACAATCGTTCATATTATCGACCTCGAAGGATCAAATATCATGAATATCCTGGCACGCTGCGTGCTGGAAATGTATACCTTCGATCCTAATCCAGATGATTTGTCACGCGACAATCTGATGCGTCAGTCGATTGAGCTGATTGCTAAATTCCCCACGGTCATTGCCTATGCCTTCAATATCTACCAGCATGGGGTTCAGGGTAGCAGCCTGAATATCCGCAAACCGAAAGAGAACAAGACCATTGCCGAGAACTTCCTCTATATGCTCAAGGATGAAGACTATACTCGTCTCGATGCTCGTGTCCTCGATCTGTTACTTGTGATTCAGGCAGAACATGGAGGAGGTAACAACTCTACCTTTACGGTGCGCGTAACCTCATCTACCCGCACTGACACCTATTCAAGCATTGCCGCAGGTATCGGCTCCTTGAAGGGCCCGTTGCATGGTGGTGCTAATGTAGAGGCTATTCATATGTTCAATCATTTGAAGGAGGTGATCTCTGATTGGACCAACATAGACGAGATTGATACCTATCTCAAGCGGATGCTGAACAAGGAAGCGTATGATAAGTCGGGATTGATTTATGGTATCGGTCATGCCGTGTATACCATGAGCGATCCACGTGCGGTAGAACTCAAGAAACTGGCTGGTGACTTGGCTAAGGAGAAGAAGCGCGAGGCTGAATATGAGTTTTTGAAGCTGATAGAGCAGGAAGGCGTAAAGTGTGTGACGGCGCACCGCAAATCGAACAAGCCGGTTTGCGCTAACCTCGATTTTTATAGCGGATTCATCTATGAGATGATTGGTTTGCCGCAGGAGATTTCTACTCCGATCTTTGCATTGGCGCGTATCGTGGGATGGACGGCACATCGTATTGAGGAACTCAACTTCGAGGGACGTCGTATCATTCGTCCGGCTTACAAGACACTGCTTGAGCAGAAAGATTACATCCCTCTCAACGAGCGGTAAGCAGCGTGTTGATACCAATGCAGAACTGATGCACGGCATGAAATAACCAATATGCGGAGGACTCGCACCACTATGGGCGAGAGCCTCCGCATATTTTTTATGTCGCTTCACCAAACAGGATTACTACATCACATGCTCCCGGTGTTACCCAGTTTGATAAAGGGTGGACATCTTTCAGTTGCCTCTCTTACCGTCTTTAGAGATTCGACTGTGTATCGCTGTGAGCTACTGAAGCACCAAGACTATGGTCTCGTGGGCCTTCAATGTACCCGACCATCCTTTCGCCCTTTTGCCCACGTTGCTCTTAGCCCACACATCGCGTACAGCATAGCGGCTCTTTAGACCAAGGGAACTAAAAGCAAGTTTGATGTGTGTTTCTTTGTCGGTGGCATTCAGAATGGCTACAGCAGTACGATTATTGGTAAGCTGACGCATATAGATGTCGCACCCACTCTGCGTGAGCACCTGCTTGGCTGCTATACCTAATGGGTCTTGGTCGATGGCGATGATTTCGCGGTTGAGCAGAATTTTGCGCGCTTCTTCACTTGTGTTTAAGATGTCGTGACTCATGGCGAGCGGTGATGCCAGCATGGCCCACATGCTCATTTGTGACTGATATTCCACATAGCTGCACTCTTTTCCGCCCAAATCGCTGGAAGGGCCACCCTTTCCTTCCAGTCCCACAACCAGCATATCCATGTCGTTCCAATGGCCTGGCCCGGCATACATGTTCCATGTCATCCAACCCATGGGAGGGGTGGGGGCCAGACGGTCGCGGTCGGTAGCCTGTAAGTTGGTCAGTGGCAACAAGGCCAAGAGTGTCGAAAGAAAAATAATACGATAAAGTTTCATATATCTGATTAGGTTGATGAGTCATCGGGTCAAGATATGGGGCCCATTGCCGTTTTCATTTAATGGGCCAATGCATCATTCTCCGGCAAGCTATCGATTGCTGGTTAGGGTTGCTAACCTTCATGCTTTATCCCGGCAGACTCTAAGGTCATGATTACCTTGTCGTCTGTCCACGTCCCTTCTTTTTTTGCTTTGACAACCTGATGGTATTTCTCAAGGTGTTCTTTTGCCTTTGTTTCAGCTTGCTGTGCTTGGATATTGGAATGAGCATCCTCGGGTGTGATGCGCATAGTACCAGCCTTCTTCACCAAGTCTTTCACGATTTCTCCGCCTACGATGAGTCCTGCGGTAGATGGCACAAAGGCATTACTGGCAGGAATGTCACGCCGCTCGGTACACTTTCGCATATCCTTGTCCGGACAGATGCAATGAAATCGGCAAGAGATGGTGTCGTCGTCTATCTGCTTCAGCGGTTCCTCCTCACTATATACAACCTTGAGATGTGGGATATGTAACTTACGAAGTTTCTTGCGGATAACTTTGGCCAAAGGGTCCATTTTGGTTTTGGTGATGTCTGCCACACGGAATGCGGTGATATCAAGCTTGTTGGCAGCCCCCATGCATGAAATTATGGGGATATGAAGTTCATGACAGCGCTTGATAAGTTCCAGTTTGGCGGTGACGGTGTCGATGCAGTCAGCCACATAATCAAACTTGGTCAAGTCGATAGCGTCAGCATTCTGTGGCATATAAAACATCTGATACTTGTGTACGATACAACGTGGGTTGATATCTCTCACTCTCTCGGCAGCCACATCCACTTTCTGTTTGCCCACGGTAGAGATTAATGCATGGAGCTGACGATTGACATTGGTCAGACATACTTTGTCGTCATCGAAGATGTCGAGTTCGCCGACACCGCTTCGTGCCAGCACTTCTATTACATATCCGCCAACACCGCCAACACCGAATACGGCCACGCGGGCTCCTGCCAACGTATTCATCGCCGGCTTGCCCAGTAGCAGCTGTGTGCGGGAAAATTGATTCTGCATATCCTGTTTATTTATTTTTGGATTGCAAAGTTACTCAATTTTTCTTATGTAGACACCAACGCTTCCGCGATATTCTTCTGTCACCAGCAGTTTTAGAAACATAGAAAGTCAAAAGACAGACGCGCGTTCGGGATAAGATGAGTATGCAAACAGTCGCCCTCGGGTGAGTGGCTGAAGTGGGTCATTGGCATAGGTCTATCGAAGTGCGATGCAAACGCATATTGCGCATGTTTACCAATCTGTACCGGGTAATTTCACCTGTAAAGTGAGGTGTCTGTCGTAAACCGCCTATTAAACAGGCGTAAACCATAGGTTTAGTCATGATAAATGGGGCAGTTATGAGCCTCAAAGCTGCCCTTTCAACTGCCTTCCGCGCCTATGGCAAGGGTGGGCGGGCTCAATGAGACCCCCCAAGTCATCAGATGATTCTATATAGAATGATATGATGGTTTTATATAGAACCATTGGATGGTTTTATATAGAATTATCGGATGATTTTATATAGAATTATCGGGCTGTTCGGTGCGAACGGTTGGGCGTAGGCATGGAGATGGGGTGGCGTGCGGGGTGGTCACCGTGGCCAAGAAGGTGGCTTGGGCAAGACGCCACGGAGGATAAGTGGATACGGATACATGGGGCTGAAACCACGGGGGACAAGTATAATTAAGCCCATCGACCTCAGATTAGGCGTCTGGAGGTGATGGGCTAAACTATAGATTGATGTTCAAGGCATGGTCATTGAATGTTGATGACGGTTTTCGCACGTATATCGTCCGATGCCGCACCCACCATGATCTCCACGGAGCCGGGCTCTACGGCAAATACCATGTCACGGTTGACGATTTGCAGGTCTTTGTCGTCAATGATCCACTCCACAGTCCGAGTCTCGTGCTTTTTGATGGCTACTCTCTGGAAGCGGGCCAATTGCTTTATGGGCTGCGAAACACTGGACACAAGATGACGCAGATAGAGCTGCGCCACTTCCTCACCATCGTATTCGCCTGTATTGGTAATGTCGACGGCAATGTGATAGCGATGGTTGCCCAGCGCTTTCGTTTGCAGGTTGGCATAACTAAACGTAGTGTAGCTCATGCCTGCACCGAAGGCATAGGCCGGGGCTGCCGTCCCCTCCACGTAGTTGTGGGGCGTGGGCACTCGTTTGTTGTAATACACAGGCAGCTGTCCTTCATGGGCAGGAACGGAGAAAGGCAGACGGCCAGCCGGATTGACCTCGCCGAAAATGACACGGGCAAGTGCCTTTCCGCCAGCTTCTCCTGGGTAGTAGGCACAAAGCAAGGCGTCGGCATGATCTTTAGCCCAGTTCATGTTGAGTGGACGTCCTTCGATATACACCACGATAAGGGGTTTGCCTGTGGTCTTGAGCGCCTTGAGCAATGCCAATTGGTCGCCAAGCAGTGTGAGTGTAGCCCGGTCGAAGCCTTCGCCACAGTCCATGTCGCTCACCGACCTGCTGTCGGTTTCTGCAGCGCCAGTTGTCTTGTAGCTGGTCTTGAAATCGCGTGCGCTCGATCCTCCCACAGCCACAATTACAGCATCGGCCTCACGCGCTACCGCCACCGCACCGGCTATGTCGCTATTGACCGTGTCGCGTATGGCACAACCCTTGGCATAGCTCACATGGTTGGCAGTGATTAGTTCCTTAACACCTTGCAGCAGAGTGGTTACTTTGCCATCGGGCTGAGGTGCCGTATAATCTCCCAGCATGTTATACACGTTGTCAGCATTGGGCCCAACCACAGCTACTTTCATGTCTTTCCGTAGTGGTAATGTGTTGTTGTTCTTAAGCAGAGTTATCGAGGCCTCCGCTACGCGCTGTGCAACGGTCTGCGCATAAGCGTCGTGTACGGTACGGGTTGCCTTAGTGTCGACATAGGGATTCTCAAACAAGCCCAGTTCCATCTTCATGGTAAGAACTCGGCGACAGGCCTCATCGATGAGCGCGGGGACAATCATACCCTTGCGCGCGGCGTCAGCCAAGGTGCTGTAAGCCTTGCCGCCTAAGTCGACATCTACACCTGCCGTCAAGGCCATGACCGCAGCCTGTTGCAGCGTGGCAGCCACTCGGTGAGTTTCGTAGATGCCGTCGATGCTATAGAGGTCGGACACGACGAAGCCTTTGAAGTTCCAGTCTCGACGCAGTACTCCGTTGTAGAGTTCTTCGTTGCAGGTAGATGGTACACCGTCGATAGAGTTGTAAGAGGTCATCACCGACAGGGCACCGGCCTCTACCGCTTCGCGAAACGGACGTAGGAAGTTTTGTTTGAGGTCACGCTCACCTAAAACACTCTGCCCGCCATTTTGTCCGCCCTCAGTAGTTCCGTAGCCGATAAAATGCTTCAGCGTAGATATTGTGGCATAAGGTTTCGAGGTATCGAATCCTCCTAATCCACGTACCTCTGCAGCTCCCATAGTGGCCGATAGCACGGGATCCTCACCCATCGACTCTTCCACGCGCGACCACCGGGCGTCACGAGTGAGGTCGATAACGGGACCGTAGCTGATATGTGCGCCTTGTAATCTGATTTCCTTAGCGATAACCTCACCCATCTGTTTCGCCAAGTCTGGATTCCAAGTGGCGGCGACACCGATACCAGTGGGAAAAACAGTGGTGCCGATGGCCATATGCCCGTGAGGGGCCTCCTCGGCAAAGAAAAGAGGAATGTAGAGACGCGAATGTTGCAGATAATTACGTTGCAAGGCATTGCAGGCCTTGGCTGCCAGTTCTGGATTGAGGCCGTTGTCCAAGGTCTTCTGCGTCCACGGGTCGGCACGCAACGTGGCCCAGAGCATGCCCACGTTAGATTGGATGACATCCGACGCGAAACGTTCCGACGGCATGACGTTTTTGCCGTCACGGTCGTAGTAAGGCCAGCCGAGCAGGCAGCGCAACTGTCCAACCTTCTCGTTGATTGTCATACGTTGCAACAAGTCGTTGACACGCTCTGCGATGGGCAGAGACGCGTCACGGTAGGGCAATGTTGTTCCTTTGGCCCACAATGTCGCAGGTAAGGCGATGGCAAGTGACAGGATGAAGTGCTGAAGGACTGCGCCCCTACTGCATACAAATTTGAAGTGAAAGCTAAAATCAGATTTCATATAGTTATATATTGTAATAGGATTGTTATATCTTTGTAGGCGAAATAAAAACCGAAAAGCGATGGAACAGGAATTTGAAGATTATTGGAAGAAACACCGTTCGTCACTCATGGCTGTTGCGCCGTCACAACTCCAAGAAGAGCTTAAGAATAACACTCGCCTGACTACTGGTGGCGACTGGTTAATATTTATCATACCGATAGTCATACTTGTTGTACTGTCCGACTCTGGGCTCTTCGCCCAGGAGTGGCTCAATTGGGTTGTTGCTATTGTGGTGGGCGTACTTGCATTTGGTTTGATGGATTACGTGAAGCCCTACGTCACAGGTAAACGACGTTATACTGACATTGAGGCAGACGTCAAGCAGCATTTTTATCAAATCTACCGTGCAAAAGGTTTGGAGGCCTTAGAGCGTATGCGGGCCTGAATGGTGTATATGGTATGGGGCTGTTGCAGATGAAGGTGATACGCATTTTTTATCGAAACTAAGAATTAATGGGGGCTCAGTTGAGTCATTGCGACGCAGTGTGCGGCATAAGACAAGTGTAAGCGCTTAGTTATAAGTCATTCCTTGTGTTCATACCCGCATAAGGTCACTCATGATGGTATTGCTGATATTGATTCCCGCTCGTGAGAGATGGAGTCGATGGCCTTCGTGCAGGAGTAGACCTTTGTTGATATAGGGTTGTGCGTCTTTCAGCAGCGTCGACTGATAAGCGACAGGTACGTCGTTGATGTTGATGCCCTCCCTGGTGCGCAGGGCTGTACTGACGATGTCGTTGAACCGCGTGTCATCATCAATCTGCTCGATTTCTCTTGGCAGTTCGCCTTTCTCTATACTTGCCATGTACCTGTTGATGTTGTCAACATTCCATTGTCTTGTCTTGAGGTCGTAAGAGTGTGCGGAAGCCCCCAACCCGATATAAGGAATGTTGTGCCAATAGCTTGAATTGTGCTTGCTGCGAAATCCATTCTTGGCAAAGTTGCTAATCTCATAGTGCTCATAGCCGGCTTCTACTAATTTTTCGATGAGCCTGTCGTACATCGTTAGGCTCAGTTCCTCGTCCACTTCCTTTACTTTCCCTTGCTCCAGAAGACGGAAGAGCGGTGTTCCTTCCTCATACATTAGCCCGTAAGCAGAGATGTGTTCAGGCTTAAGTTTGAGAACATGCGCAATGTCGTCTTCCCATTCTGCTATCGTTTCTTCCGGGAATCCATATATCAAGTCTATACTGATGTTGTGAATGCCGTCCTTGCGCAAGATATTCACAGCATCGTCCACCTCTTGTGCCGTGTGCCTCCGCCGTAAAAACTTTAAGCGTTCGTTAGAGAACGACTGTGCCCCCATGCTTACGCGGTTGACGGGCAAGCCACGAAACATGCCTTCGCGAATATCATCGGGGTTGCACTCTATGGTCACTTCAGCTGCGGCGTCTACATCATATACCTTATATATATAGTCAAGCAAACGCGTGAGATTTTTCTTTGTGAGCTGACTTGGCGTGCCGCCACCCAGATAGATCGTGCCTATAGTGGGGCGTTCTGTTATCAGGTCTATTTCCCGGCAGAGCGCTTTTACATACCGGTCTTGTAACTGAGGTTGGGTAGTGGAGTAGAAGTCACAGTAGATGCATCGGCTCGCACAAAAGGGTATGTGAATATATAGTCCAGTCATAATTGATTTGTTGGGATTGTAAAAGTACTAATTTGTTTTAAATTATCAGTTGTTTTTCATTCTTTCTTTTGGAGTCTATTTGAATTTTCCCTATCTTTAACAGCGATTTGGAGATTGAAACTCCTAACCTTAACGAACGTTTTTTATTACTAACACTTTAAATCTTTTGATATGAGAGTATATCAAACCAACGAAATTAAAAACATTGCCTTGTTGGGCAGTGCGGGTAGCGGCAAGACCACTCTTGCCGAGAGTATGTTGTTTGAAGCCGGGGTCATCAAGCGTCGCGGTTCAGTGGAGGGAAAAAATACCGTGAGCGACTACTTCCCAGTAGAGTTGGAGTATGGCTACTCGGTCTTCCCCACAGTGTTCCATGTGGAGTGGAATAATAAAAAACTGAACATCATTGATTGCCCGGGATCAGACGACTTTGTAGGAGGCGCAATCACTTCATTGAATGTTACAGACCAGGCGGTCATACTGATTAATGGTCAGTATGGGCCCGAAGTGGGTACCCAAAATGCGTTCAGATATACAGAGAAACTCAAGAAACCAGTTATCTTCCTGGTCAATCAGCTTGATTCAGACAAGTGCGACTATGACAACATCATGTCTTCGATGCAAGATATATATGGTTCTAAGTGTGTGCAAATACAGTATCCTGTCGAGACCGGCCCCAAATTCAATTCCATCATTGATGTGCTCATCATGAAAAAGCTGACCTGGGGACCCGATGGTGGCGCCCCCACGCGCGAGGATATTCCCGCAGAAGAGATGGACAAGGCGATGGAACTGCACAAGACATTGGTTGAGGCTGCAGCCGAGAATGATGATGCCTTGATGGAAAAGTTCTTTGAAAGTGAGACGCTGAGTGAGGACGAGATGCGTGAAGGCATTCGCAAGGGCTTGGTTACCCGCAGTATTTTCCCGGTGTTCTGCGTTGATGCCCATAAAGATATGGGCGTGCAGCGTCTGATGGAGTTCTTGGGCAATGTTGTTCCCTTTGTTAGCGAAATGCCCAAAGTACGCAATACTCGTGGCGAAGAGGTCGAGGCATCGTCTGATGGAGTGGAGAGCCTTTATTTCTTCAAGACTGGCATGGAGCCGCATATCGGTGAGGTATCTTACTTTAAGGTAATGAGCGGTAGCGTGAAGTCTGGTGATGACCTGAGCAATGCCGACCGCGGTTCAAAGGAGCGTATTGGTCAGATCTATGCTTGCGCCGGAGCCAATCGTGTGGCTGTCGACCAGCTCAATGCCGGTGATATCGGTTGCACGGTAAAGCTTAAAGACGTCAAGACTGGCAATACACTCAACGGCAAGGGTGGCGAGCAGCGTTTCGACTTTATCAAATATCCTAATTCTAAATACAGTAGAGCCATCAAGGCTGAGAATCCGCAGGAAATGGAGAAGCTCATGGCGGCATTGCTCAAGATGCGTCAGGAAGACCCCACGTGGGTAGTGGAGCAGAGCAAGGAACTGCGACAGACCATCGTGCATGGCCAGGGTGAGTTCCATCTGCGTACCTTAAAATGGCGTTTGGAAAACAATGAGAAACTTCATGTAACCTTCGATGAGCCCAAGATACCCTATCGTGAGACCATTACCAAGAAGGCCAAGGCTGAATATCGTCACAAGAAACAGAGTGGTGGCGCCGGACAGTTTGGTGAGGTTCATCTGATTGTTGAGCCTTACGCTGAAGGCATGCCCGATCCCACAAGTTATACTTTCGACGGGCAGGAGTTCAAGATGAACATCAAGTCAAAGGAAGAGAAAGAGATGCCCTGGGGTGGAAAGCTTGTCTTTATCAATTCTGTCGTGGGTGGCGCTATCGACTTGCGCTTTATGCCTGCCATTCTCAAGGGCGTCATGGATTGCATGGAGCGTGGTCCGCTTACCGGAAGCTACGCCCGCGACGTGCGGGTTGTGGTCTATGATGGCAAGATGCACCCAGTAGACTCTAACGAGCTTTCATTCACCTTGGCTGCCCGCCATGCATTCTCAGATGCCTTTAAGGCTGCTGGTCCAAAGATTCTGGAGCCCATCTACGATCTTGAGGTTTATGTGCCCTCTGATTATATGGGAGATGTGATGAGTGACCTTCAGGGTCGCCGCGCTATCATTATGGGTATGGATGCTGAGGCCGGATACCAGAAGCTTTCGGCCAAGATTCCGTTGAAGGAATTGTCGAATTATAGTGTGGCTTTAAGTTCGCTTACCGGCGGACGCGCCAGTTTCACGACAAAGTTCGCCAGTTACGAGCTTGTTCCTGCTGACTTGCAGCAGTCGTTGATTGCAAAGCATGAGGCAGAAGTGGCCGAAGAGGAATCTTGATGATATTCTCACCTTAATATCAATCCCCCGTGGTTCTGAATAAGGGCTACGGGGTTTGTGTTGTAGTTGCATATATGTTTTTATAATAGCTGGTTTTGTTAATTGAAGCAAATCCGGCTCAAATAATTAACACTTAACTGTTAACGTGTTAATTAATTACCTATCTTTGCCAACATGAAGCAGAAAACTATCTGGACCATAGCCATCATCATGGGCGTGGCGTTCGTTATCTTGCTTGGCCTACAGTTGACTTACATCCAGTCGATGGCCAATATGAAGAAGGAGCAGTTCGACGAAAGTGTGAACCGAGCCCTCTATCAAGCTTCGCGTAATCTCGAACTTAACGAGACATTGCGCTATTTGGAGAAAGACGTCAATGAAACCGAGCGTCGCGCTTTCGTCAAGGATAGTGTCGGTACACGGTCAGGAAACGCCAATGACGGCACGGTGCAGTATTCTCACCAATACTCGGTAGCGGGCAAGGATGGTACGGTATACTCTTCATTTGAACTCAAGACATTGACCACCAAGCCCGGGCAAATGCCAAAGGCTATGATTCTGAAGAGCGACAAGAACTCTAATTCGGAGGCCAGCAAGTCGTTGCAGGAAATTGTGAAGAACCGGTATGTTTACCAGAAGGCTCTGCTCGATGAAGTAGTGATGAACATGCTCTACTCTGCCTCAGACAAGCCGTTGAAAGAGCGTGTGAACTTCAAGATTCTCGATCAGGACCTCAAGGCGGAGTTGATGAACAACGGTATCAATATACCTTACCACTTCACCGTCTCGACCCAAGACGGGCGTGAGGTGTATCGCTGCCCCGACTATACTGACGACGGTATAGAATACACCTACTCGCAGGTGCTCTTCCGCAATGACCCTGCGTCGAAGATGGGCGTTGTGCGCGTGCATTTCCCCGACATCAATACTTACATCTTCTCCAGCGTGCGCTTTATGATTCCCAGTGTGGTGTTTACGTTTATCTTGCTGATTACGTTTATTTTCACCATCATGGTCATCTTCCGCCAGAAGCGTTATTCAGAGATCAAGAACGATTTTATCAATAATATGACGCACGAGCTCAAGACACCTATTGCCAGTATCTCGCTGGCTGCCCAGATGCTTAGCGATGACTCTGTACCCAAGTCAGATAAGATGCTCAAGCACCTTACGAGTGTGGTGAGCGACGAGTCTAAGCGTTTGCGCTTCTTGGTGGAGAAGGTTCTGCAGATGTCAATGTTCGACCGCAAGAAGGCGTCGTTCAAGAAGAAGGAGCTTGACCTCAACGAAATGGTGGAGAGTATCGCAAACTCGTTCCTGTTGCGTGTGGAACATACGGGGGGAAAGATTTTCGTAGACGTGGGGGCTGTCGATTCGGCCATCTACGTAGACGAGGTACAGTTCCAAAACGTGATATTCAATCTCATGGACAATGCGGTGAAGTATCGCAAGCCCGACCAGCCACTCAATATTACCCTCAAGACTTGGAATGATGAGCGTTGGCTCTATCTATCCGTGGCAGATACGGGTATGGGAATGAAGAAAGACAGCCTCAAGAAAATTTTTGAGAAGTTTTATCGTGTTCATACCGGTAATGTGCATGATGTCAAGGGCTTTGGGCTCGGACTCGCTTATGTGCGGAAGGTTGTTGACTTGCACGACGGCGATATTAGAGTAGAGAGCGAACTGGGCAAAGGGACTACGTTCACCATCAAGTTACCGGTAATAAAGTCGTAACGGCTTTGGCTGGATGATAAAGAAAAAAATATAGAGAGAAATATTAATTTTAATACGATACAGTTATGGACGAAAAAGTAAAGATTCTCCTTTGTGAGGATGATGAGAACCTCGGCACATTGCTTTGTGAATATCTTATAGCCAAGGGTTATGATGCTGTGCTATGCCCTGACGGTGAAGCCGGTTACAAAGAGTTTACCAAAGACAAGTTTGATATTTGTGTTCTTGATGTGATGATGCCTAAGAAGGACGGCTTCTCATTGGCACAAGATATCCGTCAGATCAACTCCCAGGTACCCATCGTTTTCCTTACTGCTCGCGTACAGAAGGAAGATGTGCTGGAAGGCTTTGATAAGGGTGCCGACGACTACATCACCAAGCCTTTCTCTATGGAAGAGCTCGTGAAGCGTGTAGAGGCTATCCTCCGTCGCGTGCGTGGCAAGAAAAACAAGGAGAGCACCATGTACAAGATAGGTCGATACACTTTCGACACCCAGAAGCAGTTGCTGACCATTGGTGACAAGCAGACCAAGCTCACCACCAAGGAGAATGAGTTGTTGGCGCTGCTCTGCTCGCACACCAATGAGATATTGAAGCGTAACGATGCATTGCGCACCATCTGGATTGATGATAACTATTTCAATGCTCGTTCTATGGATGTATATATCACAAAGTTGCGTAAGCACTTGAAAGATGACGACCAGATTGAAATCATCAACATCCATGGTCAGGGGTATAAGCTCATTGTGCCCGACGAAGAGTAATGTCTACGTGTCAGCGCCATTGATGGGCTGCATACAAATCAAACAAGCGTACAGGGTTTTCCTTGTGCGCTTGTTGCTATGTAGGGGGGGCGAAGCCTATTGCATCATTAGATACAACGTGGCAGACGG
Source organism: Bacteroidota bacterium (assembly GCA_023425865.1). Taxonomy (GTDB): domain Bacteria; phylum Bacteroidota; class Bacteroidia; order Bacteroidales; family Bacteroidaceae; genus Prevotella. Next base: position 169,566 of record JAFABV010000028.1, read on the forward strand.
TGGGGAATATCAGTCGGCCGATATTCTGTGGGCGAGGCATGTGTTCGCATTTGCCAGCATGTCAATGGCCTCTCATCCACAACACTCCTTCGCGGGGACTCCATCAAGCCGTTACTTTAGCCGTCTGAACGTCTCCGCGCGGCATGATATGCGCTGTAGGTATGCTGAATCGAGCATTTTGCCGTAGCGCACACGGTATCGATTCATCGGATAATTCTGTATAAAACCATTGGATGATTCTATATAAAACTATCGGATAATTCTATATAAAACCATTCGATGATTCTATATAAAACCATCTCATCATTCAGCCCGAAGCATAAAAGTACACGAGCGTTCTTGTCAAACCGTTTGGGCATGACGAAAGACCCACCGAGACGTTATCACTCCATGTCGGCTTCCCGAAGAGGATTGGGGCTGGCTTCTCTCCTCAGGAGAGTAGCCAGCCGTTTAGCCGCTGCCCTGCACACGAAGCCACAATAGAACATCCTCTGGGCGTGGTGCCTCAACAAGGCATGACGATATAGCCCACCACCGAGGTTTGACATGAGCGCTGTTGTGGATTTTGGATAATGGTGTCTATATGCGTAGGCAATAGTGAAATGCCGGGTCGTCATATTTTTTCTACTGAACCAAGAAAAGCCATAAAAAATGATAATTTATTTTGGTTGTTTGTGTTTTTCCCTTATTTTTGCTATTGAAGAAACACCATTAACTAACTCGTAAAATATGGAATACAAGATCATTGACATTGAAGGAATTGGAGAGACTTATGCCAAGAAGCTCGAAGACGCTGGTATCAAAACTGCCGCACAGCTGCTTGAAAAATGCAAGAAACCGGCAGGCCGCAAGGAATTGGCCGAGCAGACGGGTATCAGTGGTAAACTGATTCTTACCTGGACCAATCATGCCGACCTGATGCGTATCAACGGTGTCGGTCCGCAATTTTCAGAGCTGTTAGAGGCTGCCGGCGTTGATACCGTGAAGGAATTTCGTCATCGTGTAGCTGACAATCTACAACCCAAGCTGGAAGAAGTTAATGCCGCGAAGAATTTGGTCAATCGTGTGCCCTCTGTAAAAGAGTTGCAAAAGATGATCGACCTGGCCAAGGAGCTTCCTGTAGTAATGGAGTATTAAACTGCGTAGGCCAATCGGCTATCTGCCACTGTCGGGCCGACAGTCAGTGATTTGGCCGTATACGGTACTTCTATGTTGTGTAGTACCTTACAAAAAATAACAATCCGGACCTTGCATCCTATATGGAGCATGGTCCGGATTTTGATATGTAAGAAAGCGAAATCAGTTTACGCGGTGATGTAAGTCTTGATGTCTTCCTCAACGGTGGTGATGGTACCGAGGCCGAAGGTGTCGATGAGCACCTGCAGCACGTTGGGTGACACGAAACCGGGGAGCGTTGGGCCGATGTGGATATTCTTCACGCCGAGGCTCAGCAGGGCCAGCAGCACGATGACCGCCTTCTGCTCATACCAGGCAATGTTGAAGAACAAGGGCAGGTCGTTGATGTCCTGTGCCTGGAAGATCTCCTTCAGCTTCAGCGCTACCACTGCCCAGCTGTAAGAGTCGTTGCACTGTCCAGCGTCGAGCACGCGGGGTATGCCATTGATGTCGCCGAGCTGCAACTTGTTGTAACGGTACTTGGCACAGCCAGAGGTCAGGATGACGGTATCGCTGGGCAGAGCGGCGGCGAAGTCCTCGTAGTAGTTGCGGCTCTTCATGCGGCCATCGCATCCACTCATCACGACAAACTTCTTGATGGCACCGGTCTTCACAGCCTCTACCACTTGGTCGGCCAGGGCGAATACCTGCCCGTGGGCGAAACCACCGACAATCTCACCAGTCTCAATCTCTGTAGGTGCGGGGCAGGTCTTGGCCTGAGCTATCACTTCAGAGAAATCCTTTGTGCCATCCTCGTTTACCTTAATGCGTTTCCATCCGGGGAACCCAGCTGCGTTAGTGGTGTATACGCGGTCGTTGTAGGTAGCCTTAGAGGTGGGGGGGACGATACAGTTGGTGGTGAAGACGATGGGACCGTTGAATGTCTCAAACTCTTCTTTCTGCTGCCACCAAGCATTGCCATAGTTACCTACAAGATGCTTGTACTTCTTCAGCTCAGGATAGTAGTGTGCGGGCAGCATTTCGCTGTGGGTATATACGTCTACGCCAGTGCCTTCGGTCTGCTCAAGCAGTTGCTTGATGTCCTTAAGGTCGTGGCCGGAAATCAGGATACCGGGACGGGTGCCAACGCCGATGTTCACCTTGGTCATCTCGGGTGTGCCATAGGCAGAGGTATTGGCATCATCAAGCAGGGCCATTACGTTTACGCCGTTTTGGCCGGTCTCGATCACAGCCTGCAGCAGAGCGTCCTGAGCGGCGTTGGGGTCGCTTACCAATGAAAGTGCCTTCTCAAGGAAACGGATGATGTTCTCGTTGCGCTTGCCCAAGTGAGAGGCGTGGGCGTAGTAGGCCGACATGCCTTTAAGACCAAGTACGGTCAGCTCCTTGAGTGAGCGGATGTCTTCATTCTCGATGCGCAGGATGCTCTGGCGGTCGCCTTCGGCAAGGTAGTCGCTCTTCTCGCCACCCCATTTTACTTCCTGAAAATCAGGCAAGGCAACATTGTTGGCCGAGGCTATCTCCAAGAGGCTCTTTTTCAGGGCGATACCTTTGTCTACCTTATTTAAGATAGCGGCGTCGTCAAAGTTGGCATTGGTGATGGTGATGAACAGTGCATCGACGATGTAGTCGCCGGTCTCTTCAAAGTTATAAGCAACGCTGGCCTCGTTCAGAGCGTGCGCAATGGCACCGATACCGCGAGCCACACTGATCAGCAGGTCCTGCCAACGTGAGGTTTCGGGGAGTTTGCCGCATACGCCCTTGATGGTGCAACCTGTACCTTTAGCTGTTTCCTGACACTGGAAACAAAACATCTGATTTTCCATTATGTTTCTGTATTTTGTTGATATTAAAATTCTGATGCAAAGGTAAGCTTTTGTCAAGCCTTGGGTTGGTAACAAATGTGTCCGCCATGCGGTTAAAGAAAGTTAAAGGTTCGCTTCCCTCTTTTGCGCTACAAGGAGGTGCTATGGCTTTTTTGTATCTTTGAAGCTCATTACAGATAACTAAACAACATGGGTGGCATTTTTGGAACAATCTCAGTAAAAAGCTGTGTCAATGACCTTTTTTACGGTACAGATTACAATTCTCATTTGGGCACTAAGCGTGCTGGTATGGTAACTTTTGACGAGGAGAAGGGTTTCAGCCGCTCCATCCATAGCTTGGAACGAAATTATTTCCGGTCGAAGTTTGAGGACGAACTGGATAATTTTGCGGGTAATCAGGGTATTGGTGTCATCAGTGATACCGACCCGCAGCCCATCATCATCAACTCTCACTTGGGGCGTTATGCTGTGGTGACGGTTGCGCATATCAATAATCTTAGTGAGATAGCCGATGAACTGCTCAAGCAGCGCATGCACCTGAGCGAGATGTCGGCCAATACGCTCAACCAGACCGAGATGGTGGCACTGCTTATCAATATGTGCAATAGTTTTGTGGAAGGCATCACCCATGTGTTTCGTACAATAAAGGGATCGTGCTCCATGCTTGTGCTCACAGAGGATGGCATCATTGCCGCTCGTGATATATTGGGTCGTACGCCATTGGTCATTGGGCGCAAGGATGGTGCATATGCTGTTTCGAGCGAGACCTCAAGTTTCCCTAATCTTGACTTTGAAACAATACGTGACTTAGGCCCGGGCGAGATTGTCAAATTGCGCGCTGACGGCATTGAGATACTCAAAGCGCCCATCAAACGGCGTCAGGTATGCTCCTTCTTATGGGTGTACTATGGTTTTCCGGCCAGCTCCTACGAGGGAATCAACGTAGAGGCAGTGCGAGAGCGCAATGGGCAGATGATGGGACAGCAAGACGACACCGTAGCCGACTTGGTGTGTGGCATTCCCGATTCTGGTGTAGGAATGGCAGTGGGATATGCACAAGGCCATGGCATTCCCTATAAGCGGGCTGTATTGAAATATACCCCCACCTGGCCTCGAAGCTTCACGCCCAGTGACCAGAGCCGTCGCAGCTTGGTGGCCAAGATGAAACTTATCCCCAACAAGGCGATACTGCAAGACAAGAGGGTGGTGTTCTGCGACGACTCTATTGTTCGGGGAACGCAGTTGCGTGACAATGTTAAGACTTTCTTCGATTGCGGAGCCAAGGAAGTACACGGACGCATTTCTTGCCCACCGTTGGTATATGGTTGTCCGTTTATAGGTTTTACAGCTTCAAAAAGCGACTTGGAACTCATTACTCGCCGCATTATCAAAGATTTTGAGGGCGACGACTCAAAGCATCTCGACCGCTATGCCACTACCGATTCTCCCGAATATCAGCGTATGGTAGAAGAAATCGCCCGTCGTCTTGGACTGACTACCGTGAAGTTTGCCAAGTTAGAGTCGTTGGTGGAGAGCATAGGCTTACCCAAGTGTGAGGTTTGTACGCATTGCTTCGATGGCAGCAGTTATTATTTCGACGGCGCAGAAGAGTGATTGTACGTATGAGTCACAACATCGCTATCATCGGAGGCGGGGCTGCTGGTTTCTTTGCGGCCATCACGGCGCGCGAATGTCATCCGGATGCCTCGGTGACTATCTTTGAAAGAAGTGGTCGGGCATTAGCCAAGGTGTCGATTACGGGCGGAGGCCGTTGTAATCTCACCAATTCGTTTGAAGAGGTGGGCGACCTCAAGCAGGTGTATCCACGCGGCTTCAATCTGATGAAGCGGCTGTTCAAACAATTCGACCATCATGACGTCTGTCGCTGGTTTGAGGAGCATGGCGTGTCTTTGGTGACCCAGCCTGACCAATGCGTCTTTCCGCGTTCGCAGGATGCGATGAGCGTTGTTAATTGTCTGATGGGTGAGGCGCGGCGATTGGGTGTGAAGGTTGTTACAAATGCATGGCTCGAAAGAGTCAGCGTGGAGCAGGATGGAAGGTTGAGGCTACACTTTAAGGGACGCGAGTCGCAATGTTTCGACCGGGTGGCCATCACGACAGGGGGGGCGCTACGTACAGAGCAACTCACATATCTCGCCGAGCTGGGGCACAGTCTTGTCCAGTCGGTGCCTGCACTGTTTACCTTTAATATAAAGGAGCCTAAATTCACGGCAATGATGGGTACTGTAGTGGAAGATGTCGTGGTGTCACTGCCTTCTACAAAATACACTGCTTGCGGTCCGTTGCTCATTACTCATTGGGGGATGAGCGGTCCGGCCATTCTCAAATTGTCTTCTCATGCAGCCCCATGGCTACATGAGCAGGGGTACCGAGTGCCTGTGGCAGTGAGTTGGGTGGGCAGGATGGCACGCCATGAGGTGGAAGAGCAAATGGATGATATAATCAGGTTGCATCCTCATAAGCAACTCACCACGCAACGCCCTTGCGGATTGCCGGCACGCCTATGGCAGTATATCCTCGACAAGAATGGCTTGCCGGAGGACAAACGTTGGAGCGAGTTGGGCAAAAAAGCCAAGAACAAATTGCTTGAAACGCTGTGTCATGACATTTATCAAACCACAGGCAAGGCCACTTGTCGTGAGGAATTTGTGACCTGCGGAGGGGTAGCCCTTGAAAATATTGATTACAACACCTTGGAAAGTAAGCGATGCCCACATCTTTATTTTGCCGGTGAGGTGTTAGACGTTGACGCGATAACGGGAGGATTTAATTTGCAGGCTGCGTGGACAATGGGTTACGTGGTCGGGAGAAATATCTAAAAAACTCTCAACATTCAGTGCAACTCTATTTAGTTTTTACTATCTTTGCACCATTATTATTGCAATAACACAATTATAAATAATAGATGAAACAGTACAGACTTGTGGATAATGTGCTGGGCTGGCTCGCGTTTGTGATTGCCGCCGTAGTATATTGTTCCACGATCGAACCGACAGCCTCTTTCTGGGATTGTCCTGAGTTTATCACGACTGGGTATAAGTTGGAAGTGGGTCACCCCCCCGGGGCGCCATTCTTCATGCTAACAGCCAACCTCTTTAGTCAGTTTGTAAGTGATCCTTCCCAGGTGGCCCGCATGGTCAATACCATGAGCGCGTTGCTTTCGGCCACCACCATCATGTTCCTTTTCTGGACCATTACCCATCTTACCCGTAAGCTGATCGTTAAAGACTGGGACAGCCTTACATTGGGCAAAACGATTGCTATCCAGGCGAGTGGCATGGTGGGCGCTTTGATCTATACATTCTCTGATACGTTCTGGTTCTCAGCTGTCGAGGGAGAGGTATATGCTTACTCTTCTGCCTTTACCGCCATCGTGTTCTGGCTTATCCTGAAATGGGAAGACCATGCCGACGAGCCACATTCAGACAGATGGTTGGTACTGATTTTCTATATGACGGGTTTGAGTATTGGTGTTCACCTGCTGAACCTGCTCTGTTTGCCAGCTATCGTGTTGGTATACTGTTACCGGCGGTTCCCCACCATCGAGGTGAAAGGTTCGTTGGTTGCCTTGCTTATTTCTTTTGTCATTGTGGCTGCTGTGCTGTACGGTGTAGTCCCAGGCATCATTACCGTGGGCGGCTGGTTCGAGTTGCTGTTCGTCAACATGCTCGGTATGCCGTTCAACACCGGACTCATCATCTACGTGGCTTTGCTCGTGGCTGCCGTGTTGTGGGCGATATATGAGAGCTATGTGGGGCAAAACAAGAAGATGGAGAACCTTTCTGCCATCATCGCGTTTGGCCTTATTGGTATTCCCTTCTATGGCTACGGTTGGAGTGCTGTGATCATTGGCGTTATCGTATTGGCCGTGGTATGGGTGCTGCTTAACCGCAAGAAGGTGGTCAACAAGAAACCTGTATATTTGGTTACTTCGAGATTCAAGAATACTGCGTTGCTATGTATGCTCATGCTGATGATTGGCTATTCGAGCTATGCGCTTATCGTGATTCGTTCGGATGCCAATCCTCCCATGGACCAGAACTCTCCGGAGGACATCTTCACCTTGGGCAACTATCTCAGCCGTGACCAGTATGGTGACCGGCCACTGCTGTACGGTCAGGCGTATACTTCTCAGGTATCGCTAAAGACCGATGGCAATATGTGTCGCCCCGATATGAAACAGGGAGCGCCTATCTATAGCCGTAAGGAGAAGGAGTCGGCCGATGAGAAGGACTCGTACTTTGTGGTGTCGCACAAGAATAAGTACGTATATGCTCAGAATATGTTCTTCCCCCGAATGTACGACGCGGCGCACGCTGCCGACTATGAGTCATGGATGGGAGGGGTAGATGGTACTGAGGTGCCTTATGATCGTTGCGGTGAGTCGATAATGGTGAAGGTTCCTTCACAGATAGATAATATCCGCTTCTTCTTGTCCTACCAGTGCAATTTCATGTACTGGCGCTATTTCATGTGGAACTTTGCTGGTCGTCAGAATGATATTCAGGGCAATGGCGAGCTTGAACACGGTAACTGGATTACGGGTATTGCTCCACTCGATAATGCGCGTTTGGGCGACCAAAGCAAACTGCCGGACGACTTGAAGAACAACAAGGGGCGCAATGTGTTCTACTGTTTGCCGCTGCTATTGGGCTTGCTTGGACTCTTCTGGCAGGCTTTCCGTGGGCGTCGCGGTATTCGTCAGTTCTGGGTGGTCTTCTTCTTGTTCTTTATGACAGGTTTGGCCATTGTCATCTATCTAAATCAGACGCCGGTGCAGCCACGTGAGCGCGACTACGCTTACGCAGGTTCGTTCTATGCGTTCGCTATATGGTGTGGCATGGGTGTAGCGGCCTTGATTGACCTGATGAAGAAATATCTTAAGGTGGACAGCGTCATCGCCACGGCTGTGGTAGGCTTGGCATGTCTGCTGGTACCCATTCAGATGGCCAGCCAGACTTGGGATGACCATGACCGTTCGGGACGTTACACTTGTCGTGACTTCGGCCAGAACTATCTTATGACACTTCAGGACCAGGGCAATCCGATTATCTTCACCAATGGTGATAACGACACCTTCCCCTTGTGGTACAACCAAGACGTAGAGGGTGTGCGTACTGACGCACGTGTCTGCAATCTCAGTTACTTGCAAACCGACTGGTATATCGACCAGATGAAGCGTCCGGCGTTTAAGTCTCCTTCTGTGCCTATCACTTGGCCGCGACTTGACTACTGCTCGGGTACCAATGAGTATGTGGAAGTACAGCCCGAACTCAAGCAGCAGATCTTGGATTTCTACAAGCAAAACCCACAGGAGGCCAAGGCTCAGTTTGGTGATAATCCCTTCGAGGTTTCAAATATTATGAAGCATTGGGTGCGCTCTCGCCAGAGTGACATGCACGTTATTCCTACGGACACGCTGTATGTTACCATTGACAAGGAGGCGGTGAAGAAGAGTGGGATGCTCATGGCCAGCGATACCATTCCCGACAGGATGGTGATTTCGCTCAAGGGCAAGAACGCTCTGTATAAGGGCGACCTGATGATGTTGGAGATGATTGCCAATACCAACTGGGTACGTCCGGTATATGTGGCTCTTACTGTAGGATCTGAAAACTACATGAACCTGGGTGACAACTTTGTACAGGAAGGGTTGGCTAACCGCATCACGCCGTTTACTACAAACAAGCCCGGCGCAAAGAACTTTGATACGGAGAAGACCTACAACAATATGATGTTCCGTTACAAGTATGGTGGCTTGGATAAGCCCGGACTCTATCTTGACGAGACTGTCATGCGCATGTGCTATACACACAGGCGTCTCTTTGGACAGTTGGCACTGCGTCTTATAGCCGAGAACAAGCGCGACAAGGCACTCAAGGTTCTGCAGAAGGCCAGTCAGGTCATCCCAACTTATAATGTTCCGATGAACTATATGAGTGGTGGTACTGATTTGGCGAAAGCCTATGCTTTGCTTGGCCAGAGGCAGAAAGCACTGGAGGTGATCAATGCTTCTTGGAAGGATGCCAACCAGTATGCGTCTTATTATTTGTCTTTGACGGGCGTACAGTTTGATATGTCGCAGCGCGACTGTATGGTTCAAATCTCCATTCTCTCGCAGATTGCTGAAATCACCGGAATGGTTGACGCAAAGTTGGCCACTAAGCAGCGTGCCCAGATCGACCAGCTCTATCGTCTCTATATAGGCAAGGGCGGTCAGGTCATGGAGAATTAAATATAGATTAGGGTGTGATACTATAGCTTGAATCGTTCTACATTATTTTCTGTAGACGAGCGCAAGATATAGTATCACATTTTTTATATATAGTGCAAGGATATGTTTATTGAGCAACCCGCTATTTGGCTTCGTTGGCTTTATCCAAATGCTCTGTGGCGTATGGATCCCAAGGAGCATGCGGTGTATCTCACATTCGATGATGGACCGATACCAGAGTCTACACCTTTTATCCTTGATACGTTGCGCCAGTTTAACGCTAAAGCCACTTTCTTCATGGTTGGAGAGAATGTGCTTCGCTACCATGATCTCTATAATCAAATTGTGGCTGAAGGGCATCAAGTGGGCAATCACACATTCAACCATATCGGGTCGTTGAAGCACTGGCCACTCACTTATGCCGTCAATACGGAGAAGGCCAACGAACTTATCAAGTCGCACCTCTTCCGGCCGCCTCATGGGTGGATGCGTCACTCAGTGTATTGGTGGTTTCAGCGCAAATACAAGATAGTGATGTGGGATTTGGTCACGCGTGACTACTCAAAGTGGTTGACGGCTGAAGATGTTGTACGCAATGTAAAACAGTTTGCGCGCAATGGCTCGATTATTACCTTTCATGATTCGCTGAAAACCATTGAGAAGCTAAAGACCGCTCTGCCTGAGTCGCTACAATGGCTTCAAGATCAAGGCTATGAGTTCAAGATTATCGAGTAGTTTATACCAACCTTTGGTGTATCATCATATTGAGCTATGGAGATGACAGCAAATACGAATTTGGGCTCAATGATTAAAGCCGAGGCACAACGCCTTGGCTTTTCGGCTTGTGGCATAGCCAAAGCTGGTCGTGTGTCTGCTGACGAGGAGCGCCATCTTCGTGACTGGCTTGACAACGGTCAGTATGCGGACATGCAGTATATGGCCAACTATTTAGACAAACGGTTAGACCCACGGTTGCTGATGGATGGGCTCAAGAGTATAGTTTCTGTAGCTATGAACTATGCCCCTGCAAGAACTTTGCCTGCCGGCGAACCCCAGATTGCCGCTTATGCGCTTGGCCAAGACTACCATGAGGTGATGAAAGACCGGTTGCACCGTCTTGCTGCGTATGTACAAGACATGATATGGCCCATGATTCCTGGAATATCGGCCGATCACATTTCCCGAGGTCTGAACTATAGGGTTTTTGTAGACAGCGGGCCTGTTTTGGAGCGTTATTGGGCCTGTCAGGCCGGTTTAGGGTGGGTTGGGCGCAATCTTCAACTCATCATTCCGCGCGCTGGAAGCATGTTCTTTCTTGGAGAATTGTTTCTTGATTTCGAGTTGCCCTACGATACCCCGATGTCCAATCGCTGTGGTCATTGCCATCGTTGCATTGACCAGTGTCCCACTGACGCATTGACTACAACAGGAGAATTTAATGCAGCTCGATGCTTGTCTTACCAAACCATCGAAAACAGAGGGCCGCTGAGCGAGCGGGCTTGTAAAACGATGGGCGATTGTATCTATGGATGTGACAAATGTCAGACAGCTTGTCCTTGGAACAAATTTGCTACTCCTACGACCGTCCCTGAGTTTCAGCCGAAGGAGGAATTGCTGGAAATGACTATGGAAAAGTGGCGCGGTCTCACGGTAGAAGATTACCGTAGACTGTTCAAAGGCTCTGCCGTGAAACGCGCAAAGTATGAAGGACTCATGCGCAACATCCAAGCGGCCGGCGCTTTTACAAATGAGTGTGATACCAATAATACCCCTCAATCATAATAGACCCTGTGAAGATATGAAAACAACAAAAACCCCAATGCAAAAGGAAATCACGGCATTCTTTCGTGATTTCGCCTTGCAAGTGCTTGCCGAAGCACATGTTGACCCCAATAATCCAAAGGCGGTGAAGCTGGCAATGCTCGATCATTATGAGGAAATATACCCCAGATTCTCGATGACAAGCGTATTTCTGGAGAACAATGAGAGAGCAGGTCATGAGGCGATGGTTGAAGAGTATCGCCGCTGTTTCTCACTATTGCTTATGGGTCGGATTCCGGAGTAATAGTGGGAGGGAGCATTGGTCAGCAGAATGAATAAGCCCCGAGGTGATGCATTTCACTTCGGGGCTTATTATTACTGATATTTCAGCTGTTGCGTGTCAATCAGATGCCTAACTTCTTACGCACATCCTTGGGCACCGCATTCTTGTTGACCATGAAGTCCATGGTGTTGGCGATGATGTAGTTCTTGGTCATGTACCAAATGCCCTTATAGTCACCGGTTTCGCCCCAAGAGTTCTTCACCATGTAATACTCCTTGCCATTCTGATCCTTGGCAATACCGTAAATCAGCATGCCGTGGTCGTCGGTCAGTTCCCAATTGTCGTAGCGGTCCTGACGCTGCTTCTGCGTGGCAGGCACCTCAGGAACATTCACGCCGAGTGAGTCTACGATGTTCTTTTTCTGATCCTTGGTGAGTTTCAACCAGCGTGCCATGTCACTACCTTCGAGGCTCTCGATCTTCTTGGTGTCGTACATGTAAGCCAAGCCCTGGCGGGTAAAGCCGTCTTCGCTGACGTCACCGCCCCATGCCACGGTATAACCATTCATGATGGCGTTGTCGATAATCTGTCCCAAAACGTCGATGGGTACATTCCAAGAGTGTGGGTTGCGCCAGTTGTCCTGTACCTCCACGGCAAAGCCAGTCCAGAACGGATGGTGGGTATAAGAGGTAAAGCTGGTGTAGTTGTTCCAATCGAGACCTAAACTGGCGGCAAACGACTGCGGTGTATAGGTCTTACCCTGATAAGTAAACTGGTCAGGACACTTGCCAAGGTAAGCGTCGAGAATGCCCTGAAGTCCCACCTTCCACTGGTTGGAGAGTTTCTTGGCCTTGTTTCGGGCAACACTTTCTACATAAGGAGTCATCAACGAGAAAAACTCCTGGTAGTTGTTGAGTGAGTCACCATAGAGACTGCCGGGGAAAGGCATGGCATTTTCTGGACAGATACCGTGGTTCTGGATGATGTAAAGTGGGTCGTAGCAACTGCCGCCCTCCGCGAACTGAGCGTCACCATGCAGGCGTACCACATGAATGGCACGGTCCATATAGTTTTTGTTGGCGATAAAGCTTTCGCAAAGGTCATAAGTCTTACCGGTTGCCTTGAGAATCTCGGCCTCGAAGAAGCCCAGCGTGGCATAGTCCCAGCACGTACCTGAACGATTTTGGTCTTTCACGCTCGTGATGGGATTTTCTTTCACCACCGTGAATACGGGCTTGTTGGGGTTATTACCGTCTTTCTTGTTGTCGGCTGCCTGTGCGCCTAAGGTCATTAAGGCGACGATAGCCAATAGCATCGTTTTCTTCATTATTTGATTTTGCGTTTGTAATTAATGATTTGTCAATCGTGTGCTCACCGCTTATTCAGCTGCCATATAGGCTTCTACGTCAGCGGGGTGGTAGGGTATGCGGTCTTTTCCGATAAAGCGGCAACCGTCTGCTGTAATCAGTAGGTCGTCTTCGATACGTATGCCACCAAAATCTTTGTAGGTCTCAATCTTGTCGTAATTGAGGAACTCAGTATAAAGTCCTCTTGCTTTCCAGTCATCGATGAGGGCAGGAATGAAGTAGATGCCTGGCTCGTCAGTAACGACAAAACCTTCTTGCAGGCGACGACCCATACGTAGGCTGCTCGTGCCAAACTGTTCGAGGTTAGGACGTACTTCATCATCGAAGCCAACATTGATCTGGTCGAGATTCTCCATGTCGTGTACATCCATTCCCATCATATGTCCCAAGCCATGGGGCAAGAAAAGGGCGTGGGCCCCGGCAGCCACGGCTTCCTCGGTGTTGCCCTTGGTCAGCCCAAGTTCTTTCAGGCGATCGAACATGAGGCGACACACGGCAAAATGCACGTCGGCATACTTCATGTTGGGCTTGGCTATGTCAAGTGCCAAGTCATGACAAGCCTCTACAATCGAATAAATCTCGAATTGCTTTGTGGTAAACTTGCCGTTGACAGGGAATGTGCGGGTGTTATCAGAGCAGTAGTGGTTGATGGTTTCACCGCCACAGTCGCAGAGCGCCAGACGTCCACTCTCAAGCTCTGCCATCGATGGACTTCCATGCATAATCTCGCCATGCTGGGTGAAGATGGTCGGGAAACTTACCATGGCGCCATAGCTTTTGGCAATACCGTCTAACTGACCGGCAATAAATTTCTCGGTAACGCCAGGTTTAGTGAGCCGCATGGCTGTGGTGTGCATCTTGTAACCAATGACGGCGGCACGCTCTAACTCCTCGATTTCTTCTTGGCTCTTTGTAGATCTCATCGCTACAACGGCCTTGATCAGTGGCAAAGAGGCGCTCTCTTTTTGCTGGTTGGGATGTATGCCCAAGAGATCGAAGATCTGGATTTTGATGTCGTGGCGGTAGGGAGGAATGAAGTGTATGGTACGCTTCTCTCGCATGGCGTCGTTGCAGATCGTCTTCAGCGTCTTCATCGGAGCAGTGTTGGCCACACCCACTTGGGCGGCCATGTCTGCCATGCTGTCTACAGGGCCCATCCATACGATGTCGTCTATAGAGATGTCGTTACCAATCAGCGTTTCGGTGTCATTGTCAATATCGATGACACCCACCAAGCCATCTCTGATCTGGCCGAAGTAGTATAGAAATGTCGAATCCTGCCTGAAAGGATGATATCCATTGTTGGGATAGTTTGCAGGTGACTCGTTGTTCCCAAAAAGTATAATGATGCCGCTCTTTACGAGTCTCTTTAGCTCGGCGCGTCGGCTCACGTAGGTCTCTTTGTAAAACATAGTTGGATTTATTTACATGTTTGTTGCAAAGATACGAAAGATTAGTTAGAAAATGATTAACTTTGCCTGTAAAAATAACATCTATGTTTCATTTTGATAGAAATACTGGGCTTGTGCTTGAAGGCGGGGGCATGCGTGGCGTGTTTACCAGTGGTGTGCTCGACGCCTTCATGAAGCACGGACTTTATTTCAATTATGTTGTGGCAGTATCTGCAGGTGCCTGTAATGGCATGAGTTACATCTCTCGACAGCCGAGAAGGGCACGCCTTGCCAATATTGATTTTTTGGCCCGCTATGACTATATTGGGTTGCGCCACTTGGTCACCCAGGGATGTATTTTTGATCAGAAGCTGCTGTACGACCGTTATCCCAACGAGTTGGTGCCTTTTGACTATGACGAGTATTTTCGCCACTCCAAGGGATTTGAGATTGTGGCCACTAACTGCAATACCGGAAGGCCGGTCTATTTGAGCGAAACCTCAGACCGGCAGCGTGCTTGCGATATTGTCAGGGCTTCCAGCAGCTTGCCTTATGTCAGCAAAATCACGTGGGTAGACGGCGAGCCGTTGCTTGATGGCGGTATTGTTGATTCTATTCCGGTGATGCGGGCGATAGAGACGGGGCATCCGCATAATATAGTGATCTCTACGCGATACAAGGGATTTCGTGAGGTCAGTCGTGACAGGCGTATTCCTCCCCTTATATATAAGAATTACCCACGGCTGCGCGTGGTGTTGAGTCACCGAATAGAGGCTTACAACAAGCAGTTGGAGACATTGGATGAATTGGAGTCGCAGGGGGCAGTGGCATGCATCCGCCCCTCATATCCCATGGACGTACGCCGCATAGAGAAAGACACCGTGAAGTTGGAGCGCCTCTACGAAGAAGGGTTCGCCATGGGTGAAAAGTTTTGCGGCCAGCTCTAAGC